>NZ_JBFTQX010000017.1:0-72602 GCF_056399225.1 Dyella sp. 01N448
TTCGTTCGAACGGCTGCCGCCGCTCGAGTCACTTTTCTTTTGCTGGCCCAAAAGATCCCTCGGGACTAGCTTCGCGTCGAAAGTAACCCAAAGAAAATGGCCTGATAACGCCCGCAGCATCGTGCTGGGATAAGCCCGAACGCTCGAGGCGCGCCGTCGTGGGACAACCTCCGAGGGTACAGAGGGGATACTTCAAAGCGTTGCGCAACGCGCCCGAATCCCTGAGGACTTAAAGCGGGGCCACGCTGCGCATCGGCTATCGGCTATCGGCTATCGGCTATCGGGTTTCGCGGTGCACGCCACTTCTCCCTCTCCCCTGCGGGGAGAGGGCTGGGGTGAGGGGCGGGTGCTCGCGGGGAGGCATCGACTGAGCGAGCTTTGATCTGGTTCTTCAAACCAACCTTCTCAGCACGGGCGTTTATCTTCAATCCGCCCGAGGGGAAGATGGCGGGTGGCAAATCACCACCCCATGTAATGCCCACCATTGATCGACAAATTCGCGCCCGTAATCCACGCCGCTTCTTCGCCGGTCAGAAACGCCACCGCATGCGCAATTTCCTCAGGCTTGCCGAGTCGACCGACAGGAATCTGCGCGACGATCTTTTCGCGCACCTCTTCAGGCACGGCCATCACCATATCGGTACCGACATAACCCGGCGAGACGGTGTTCACGGTGATGCCGAATTTGGCATTTTCCTGCGCCAGCGAAATGGTGAAGCCGTGCATGCCTGCCTTGGCGGCGGCGTAGTTGGCCTGGCCGTACTGGCCCTTCTGGCCGTTGATGGAGCTGATCTGGACGATGCGGCCCCACTTGTTGTGGCGCATGCTTTCGATCACCGGGCGGGTGACGTTGAAGCAGGCGTTGAGGTTGGTGTTGACCACTTCCATCCACTGCGGATAGGTCATCTTGTGGAAGGTGGTGTCGCGCGTGATGCCGGCGTTGTTGACCAGGATTTCCACCGGGCCCATCGCGCTCTCGATGATGCGCACCATCGCTTCGCAGGAATCGGGATCTTTCACGTCGCCCGGCACCAGCAGCACTTCGATGCCTTCCTTCGCCATCATTTCCTTCATGGCTTCGGCTTTGGACTGGTCACGATAGTTGGTGGCGACCCGGTGTCCCTGGCGCCCGAGGTAGCGAATGATGGCCGTACCGATACCGCCCGTGCCGCCAGTGACCAATGCCGTGCGTTGCGTCATGCCTGTTCTCCAAGGATGCGAGTGACCATTCAACCCCGATCGTGCAACCGGGACGCTGCCATGTCTACCACGCCATACGTGGCAAATCGTCTACGCAGAGTACGCCGACTTGCGCTTCTGTGTGGCAGTTGGACGATGAATGCGTTGATGGCCGTTTAGGCTGCCGCGCGTTCGCTGCAATGCGGTAGTCGATCCGGCGTGAATTCGGCGAGGGCGTGCGCTAGCAGGGCCGAGGGCTCACGTGCCGCCGGCGCCACCGGCAGATCCAGAAAAGCCAGCGCGCGGCGCAGTGCGGGCAGCGGGTCGGTAGGGTCCACCGGATGGGCGCGCTCGGACTTGGACAGCTTGCGGCCGTCGTCATCCAGGGCCAGCGGCAGATGCAGGTATCCGGGCGTCGGAAGCTTCAGGCAGCGCTGCAGGAAGATCTGCCGCGGCGTCGAGTCCAGCAAATCGTTGCCGCGTACCACCTGGGTGATGCCCTGGTGAGCGTCATCGACCACGCAGGCGAGCTGGTAGGCGTAGTAGCCCTCCACTCTGCGTATCACGAAGTCGCCTGCGGCCAGGCGGAGATTCTGGGACTGCGGGCCCTGCAAGGCATCGACAAAATCGAGCTCGATATCCGGCACGCGCAGACGCCAGGCCGGGGTTCGGCCTTCCATGGGCGGCGCCAGGCAGTGGCCGTCCAGATGCAGGCCGCCCGCGAGATCGTTGCGGCTGCACCAGCAAGGGAAGACGAGATCGGCCGCCTTGAGCCGCTCGAACGCTGCGTCATAGGCCGCCTGGCGGTGGGACTGGAACAGGGCGGGCGCGTCGGCCACCAGCCCGAAGGCGGGCAGGGCCGCCAGGATGCTTTCGGCCGAACCGGGCATCTCCCGCGGCGGATCGATGTCTTCCACCCGCAGCAACCACGCGCCACCGGCGTGGCGGGCGCACAACCAGCTGCCCACGGCAGCCACGAGGGAACCGAAATGCATGTGGCCGGTCGGAGAAGGGGCGAATCGTCCGCGGTAGTTCATCGGGCCATTTTACGGGCCGTCGATGGCCCGCAGGAACGCTTGGCGCGCGGTCGGCGAGTGGGTCCTTAGCTGACGCGCAGTTGAAAGCTGGACGTCGGGTAAGAAGATTCCCGGCTCACAGCCCTTGAAACCGCAAGAATTCGCCACGATCCTTTCACAGCGGCGAAAGTCGCATCCCCTTTCATGACTGCCCGAGAGACAGCCATGCGTCGCATCGCATTGTTCCTGCTTACCAATATCGCCGTCCTTTTCCTGCTGAGCATCGTCTGCCGCCTGTTCGGCATCGATCAGTGGGCTGCCGCCCGTGGTTACGGTGGCATGGGCGGTTTGCTGCTCTACGCCGCGGTCTTCGGCATGGGCGGCGCTTTCATCTCGCTGGCCATGTCCAAGTGGATGGCGAAGATGTCCACCGGCGCCCGCGTGATCGAGCAGCCGCAGAACGAAGCCGAGCGCTGGCTGCTGGACACCGTGCGCCGCCACGCCCAGGCGGCCGGCATCGGCATGCCCGAGGTGGCGATCTACGACGCACCGGAAATGAACGCGTTCGCCACCGGCATGACCAAGAACAGTTCGCTGGTGGCGGTGAGCACCGGCCTGCTGCAGCAGATGGACCGCGAGCAGGTCTCCGCCGTACTCGGTCACGAGATCGGCCATGTGGCCAACGGCGACATGGTCACGCTTACCCTCATCCAGGGCGTGGTGAACACCCTGGTGATCGTCGCGGCTCGGGTAGTCGGCCGCCTGGTGGACAGCTGGATGTCCGGCGGTCGCGACCGCGAGGGTGGCGGCGGCATCGGCTACTTCGTGTCGGTGCTGGTGCTGCAGCTGGTGTTCGGCCTGTTCGCCTCGATGATCGTGGCGGCCTTCTCGCGCTGGCGCGAATTCCGCGCCGACGCCGCCGGCGCCAAGTTTGCAGGCCGCGGCGCGATGATTTCCGCCCTGCAGCGCCTGCAGGTGCAGCACGGCGAGAGCACGCTGCCGCAGACGATTGCCGCGTTCGGCATCTCCGGTCCCCTGGCGATGGGCTTCAAGCGGCTGTTCATGAGCCACCCGCCGCTGGAAGAGCGCATTGCCGCCTTGCAGAATCCTTCGGCCAACGCCTGAATTCACCCGCTTTCCCACGCAGAGCGGGCATCATAAGGGGCCGATTCGTCGGCCCCTTCGCTTGTTACTCCTTCGACTGACCTTTGCATGAGTCTCTCCGCATGACCACTACCGCGCCCGAAACCCGCAAATTCGAAGCCGAAGTGGCCCAGGTCCTGCACCTGGTCACGCATTCGCTCTATTCGCACAAGGAGATCTTCCTGCGCGAATTGATCTCCAACGCCTCCGATGCCTGCGACAAGCTTCGCTTCGAATCGATCGCCAATCCTGACCTGCTCAGCGGTGACGGCGAGCTGCAGATCCATGTGAGCTGGGACCCGCAGGCACGCACCGTGACCGTGCGCGACAACGGCGTCGGCATGAGCCGCGATGAAGTGGTGGCCAACATCGGCACCATCGCCAGCTCGGGCACGCGCCGTTTCCTGGAAGCGATGAGCGCCGAGCAGAAAACCGATGCCCGTCTGATCGGCCAGTTCGGCGTGGGCTTTTACTCCTCGTTCGTGGTGGCCGATCGCGTCACCGTGCTGAGCCGTCGCGCCGACCTGCCGGCGAGCGAAGGCGTGAAGTGGGAGAGCGACGGCAAGGGCGAATACAGCCTGGCCCAGGTCGATCTGCCCGAGCGCGGCACCGCGGTGATCCTGCACCTGAAGGCCGACGAGGACGAGTTCCTCAAGGGCTGGGAGCTGCGTTCGCTGATCCGCAAATATTCCGACCACGTCGCTTTCCCGATCCGCTGCCCCAAGGACGAGGACGGCAAGCCGGGCGACGAATGGGAGACCGTCAACGACGCCTCGGCGCTGTGGGCCAAGCCGCGCAACGAGATTTCCGACGAGGATTACCAGAGCTTCTACAAGTCGCTCGGCCACGATTTCAACGATGCGCTGGCCTGGACGCACAACCGCGTCGAGGGCAGCCAGAGCTTCACCACGCTGTTGTACATCCCCGAGCAACCTCCGTTTGATCTGATGATGGGCGGCCGCGACGAGCGCAAGGGCCTCAAGCTCTACATCAAGCGCGTCTTCATCATGGATGCGGCCGAAGAACTGCTGCCCAACTACCTGCGCTTCGTGCGAGGCGTGGTGGATGCAGACGACCTGCCGCTCAACGTGAGCCGCGAAATCCTCCAGCACAATCGCCAGCTGGAGCGTATCCGTGCGGCCTGCGTGAAGCGCGTGCTCGACTTGCTGGAAAAGCTCTCGCGCGATGAGCCGGAGAAGTTCGCCACCTTCTACAAGGCCTTCGGCAATACGCTGAAGGAAGGCATTGCCGAAGATCCCGCCAATCGCGAACGCATCGCCAAATTGCTGCGCTTTGCCTCCACCAAGGGTGATGGCGCCGCGCAGACCGTATCGCTCGACGACTATATCGGCCGCATGCCGCTCACCCAGGACACCATCTGGTACATCACCGCCGATAGCTACACCGCCGCCATCGGCAGCCCGCAGCTGGAAGCATTCAAGGCCAAGGGCATCGAAGTGCTGCTGATGTCCGACCGCATCGACGAATGGATGCTCAACAGCCTCACCGAATACAGCGGCAAGAAGCTGCGCAACGTGGCCAAGGGCGAACTGCCGCTGGACGAGGCGGACAAGAAGCAGCAGGAAGAGGCGAGCAAGGCAGCCGAGCCGCTGGTGCTCAAGCTGAAGGAGTTGCTGGGCGACCGCGTCGGCGACGTGCGCGTGTCGGCGCGCCTCACCGATTCGCCCTCGTGTCTGGCCTTGTCCGATTACGAGATGGCGCCGCACCTGGCACGCCTGCTGCGCGAGGCCGGCCACGACGTGCCGCTGGCCAAGCCGACGCTGGAAGTGAATCCACACCATCCCTTGCTCCAGCGTGTGGAGAGCGAGAGCGATCCGGCCAAGTCCGCCGATCTCGCCAACCTGCTGCTTGACCAGGCCGAGATTTCGGCGGGCGCGCAGTTGCCGGATCCGGCGGCGTTTGTGCAGCGTTTGAATCGCCTGATCGTGGGGTGATGATCCAGGGCTCGTCATTCCGGCCTGCGCCGGAATGACGATGGGGTGGCGTGACGTTGTTCGACGTCACCAAGCCCCCCAACAAACGGCCGCTATACTGCGGCCGTTTCGTTTTCCAGGAAGCCCATGGGCGCGTTGCTACTGTTGTTCACCTGCCTTTTGCTTGGCGTACTGGTCGCGCGTTTCGCCCGAACGCCGGCCGGCCTCGTCCATGGCATCAACTGGTGGGTGATCAATATCGCGCTGCCGGCGCTGGTTCTGGCGCTGGTGCCCAAGGTGAAGGTGGACACGCAGCTATGGTTTCCCGTGGCGTCCATGTGGGTGACCTTCTTTGGCGCGTGGCTGCTGTTCGCGGTGCTCGGGAAAATCCTGGGCTGGTCGCGCGAACGCATCGGCGCCCTCACGCTGGTTTGCGGCCTTGGCAATACCTCGTTCATGGGGTATCCGATGATGCAGGCCTTGCATGGCAAGGAGGGCCTGGCACTCGCCGTGGTGGCCGATCAGCTGGGTTGTTTTCCCTTGCTGGCCTCGGCCGGCGTGGCGGTGGCATCGCTGTATGCCGGGCGATCGCCGCAGCCGGCCGTGATTGCGCGTCGCATCCTCACCTTCCCGTCTTTCCTGGCCCTGGTGCTCGCCGCGATCGTCGGCGCGCTGGGTGGCTGGCCGCCGATCGTCGATGAGGTTCTGCTGCCCGTAGGCGCCACGCTGACGCCGCTGGCGCTGTTCTCGGTGGGTTTGCAGATCAAGTTCCACTTGGGCGAGCGCCAGCTGCCGCCGTTGCTGCTGGGTCTGGGTTGGAAGCTGCTGCTCGCGCCCATCGCAGCCTTGTTGCTGGGCATGACGGCGGGCGTCGGTGGCCTTACGCTGACCGTGGGCGTGTTGCAGGCGGGCATGGCGCCGATGATTTCCGCGGCGATTCTTGCCGACGAGTACAAGCTGGAACCGTCGCTCGCCAACACCTTGCTGGGTGCCGGCATCGTGTTGTCGCTGATCACCATACCGCTGGGCAATCTGCTGCTGGGCAGCTGAGGAACGCGCATGGATCTCGCCGCGCATCTGCTGGATCTGGAGACACAGCTGCATCGACAGGACGTGCGTGCCGATGAGGCGGCGCTGCGGCAGCTGATCGCCGAAGACTTCTTCGAGTTCGGTGTCTCGGGCACCGTCTGGTCACGCGATGCGGTCGTGGAAGCGCTGCGCGGTGAATCGTTTTCGCCGCGTGAGGTCAGCGATTTTCGGCTGACGATGCTGGCTGCGGATGTGGCCTTGGTGACCTACCGTGGGCATCGCTTCGCCACGCCGCAGCGCCCGGCGTCGGATTCGCTGCGCAGCTCGATCTGGCGCCTGCGCGATGGCCAGTGGCAGATGCTCTTCCACCAAGGCACCCCCTTGTAGGAGCGCACCCTGTGCGCGACCGCAGCGTTTCGGTGTAGCTCAGTCCTGAAGGTCTTCGCGAAAGGCTGTCGCGCACAGGGTGCGCTCCCACAGAGGGCGCGGGTGATTGGGGGCGCCCGGTGCGCGACCGCGGCGCTTCGGTTTACCTCAGTCCTTGATGTCCGCGCGAAAGGCTGTCGCGAACTACAAAAAGGGCTGCGTGGATGGTTGTAGGAGCGCACTTGTGCGCGACCGCAACGCTTCGGTTTAGCTCAGTCCTGGATGTCCTCGCGCAAGGCTGTCGCGCACAAGGTGCGCTCCTACAAGGGGATCGGATGCGCGATAATTGAGGGCATGTCACGGCCCGAATCTTCTTCTGCAGCCCCTCTACGCGCCGATGTGTGGCTCTGGGCGGCGCGCTTCTACAAGACCCGTAGCCTCGCCAAGCAGGCCATCGAGGGCGGTCGGATCGACCTCAACGACGGCAGCTGCAAACCCGCCAAGGCGGTGCATGTGGGCGACGTGTTCCGCATCAACCGGGGCGAGGAGCGGCTGGAAGTGGAAGTTCTGGCGCTCTCCGAGAAACGAGGCCCCGCTCTGGTTGCGCAGGCGCTGTATCGCGAAAGCGAGGCCAGCATCGCCGCGCGTGAGGCGGCGAAGGCTCAGCGTAAGTTACTGGGCACCATGGCTCCTCCAGGGCGTCCGGATAAGCAGGCACGTCGAGAATTGCGACGGCTTAAGGATTCCATGTGAGTCACCCATCTCAGAACGCAGCGCCGTTCTGGGTAAGCATGTCCTCCAAGGAAAGCTGCGCGGGCGCGTGGTTTTCCCTTAGGAATTGAGGTGGGAGGGCGACAATGGCGGGGATGGGATTTCTAAAGCGACTGCTTTCGAGCGCAACGCCGGGGCAGGTCGAGCAGACGTGGCGCAAGACCACGCATGGTGCACGGATACTGGTGGTGGACGATTCGGCGACGATCCGTGCCGTGCTCGGCCGCATGCTGGAAGTGGACGGCTACGATGTTGTGCGAGCGGCTGATGGCGAAAGTGCGCTGGAAATGGCGCGCGCCGAGCCGCCGGCGATGATCTTTCTGGATATCGTGCTGCCGGGCATGAATGGCTTTGCCGTGTTGCGCGCGCTGCGCCACGACCCGGCCACGCAGCACGTGCCGATCGTGATGATCAGCGGCAACCAGCAGGCGACCGAGCAGTTCTACGTGCAGCGCTTTGGCGCGGACGATTTCATCAGCAAGCCGTTCGGTCAGGCAGAAGTCGCGCGCAGCATCGATCGCCTGGTGGGCTTCGGGCGGCTGTCCGCGCGCGAAGCGGCCAAGGTGGTGTCCTTGCCGGTGTCGGTGCCGGTGGAAACCATTCCAGCCCTGCTGGCCAATGCCACGGACGAACCGGTCCTGGTGACCGTTCCCGAAATGGCGGCCTGAGCGTTCTCTTCGCAAGCAAAACAGAAGGCGGCGCTCGCAAGAGACGCCGCCTTCGTTTTTTCCAGCAGCTTAGAGCGTGATGCCCACCGCCTTGGCGACGCCTTCGCCATAGGCCGGATCGGCCTTGCTGAAGTGGGCGATCTGACGACGGATGATTACCTCCGGCACACCGCGCATCGACGCGGCGATATTGCCGAATAGTTGTTTCTTTTGATCCGGACTCATCAAGCGGAACAGATCGCCCGGCTGCGTATAGTCGTCATTGCCATCGCGATGGTCGTAGCGATCCGCATCGCCGGAGATGGCCAGCGGCGGCTCCTGCACCGACTTGTCTTCGACCGGGCCATGGAACGAGTTCGGCTCGTAATTCACGCTGCCGCTACCGTTGCCGCCGAAGCGCATCTGGCCGTCGCGGTAGTAGTTGTGCACGGGGCAGCGCGGGCGATTGATTTCCAGCGCTTCGTGATTGGTGCCCAGGCGATGACGTGCCGTATCCGCGTAAGAGAAGATGCGAAATTGCAGCATCTTGTCCGGGCTGAAGCCGATGCCGGGAATCACATTGGCCGGCGAGAAGCTCGATTGCTCCACTTCGGCGAAGTAGTTGTCCGGATTGCGATTGAGCTCGAGCACGCCCACTTCGATCAGCGGATAGTCCTTGTGAGGCCATACCTTGGTGAGGTCGAACGGGTTGTACGGCGTGTTCTGCGCCTCGGCTTCGGGCATCACCTGCACGTACATCGTCCACTTCGGGAAGTCCTTGCGCTCGATCGCTTCGTAAAGGTCGCGCTGGTGCGACTCGCGATCGCGTCCGATCACGCCGGCTGCCTTGTCGTTGGTCCAGTTCTCGATGCCTTGCTGGGTCTTGAAGTGGAACTTCACCCAAAAGCGCTCGCCCAGGTCGTTCCAGAAACTGAAGCTGTGGCTGCCGAAGCCATGCATATGGCGCAGCGTCGCCGGCAGGCCGCGATCGCTCATCAGGATGGTGACCTGGTGCAGCGACTCGGGCGACAGCGACCAGAAATCCCACATGGCGGTGGGGCTGCGCAAATTGGTCCGCGGATGGCGTTTCTGGGTGTGGATGAAATCGGGAAACTTGTATGGATCGCGCACGAAGAATATCGGCGTGTTGTTGCCAACCAGATCCCAGTTGCCTTCTTCGGTGTAGAACTTGATGGCGAAACCACGCACGTCGCGCTCGGCATCCGCGGCGCCGCGCTCGCCTGCCACGGTGGAGAAGCGCAGGAACAACGGCGTCTTCGTGCCGGGCTTGAACAACTTGGCGCGGGTGTACTTGGTGATGTCGTGCGTGATGGTCAGCGTGCCGTGCGCTGCGGAGCCGACGGCGTGCACCACGCGTTCGGGAATGCGCTCGCGATTGAAGTGCGCGTGCTTCTCGAACAGCTGGTGGTCCTGCACCAGCAGCGGGCCGCGGGGACCGGCGGTCAAGGCGTTCTGGTTATCGGGGACGGCTGCACCGGATGAGGTGGTGAGGGTCTTGCGGCGGTCGGTCATGCGTGGCTCCTTGCACGTGGGTGAATGGCTGCGTGCACCCGACTCTAGGTAGCTGCTCCCATTTGTGGAATTCGATAGTTTTGATGTCGCCCATAGCTGCGGCCTATGGAGAGAGGCTCGTGCCGTGTACCCGCTGGCTTGGACAGTGGAAGCAGGGCCACCGATGACGTTGCATCACGGCTTTCACGCACACACCACCATGCCTGTCTGACGATGCCTGCCTCTTGATCCCAGCGGAGAGTCGTCGTGGCAGAGCACATCCAGGAAGGCGACATGGTTTTCGTGGCCGACGGCGAAGATGGCATCGGCTCGGTACGCCGGCTGCTGGCAGGCGGCCATGCACTGCTGGTCTATATCGAGAACGGCGGCGACTTCGAGATACCGGTGAGCGCCGTGCGCGCCGTGCATTCAGGCAAGGTCGTGCTCGACCTCGATCATTTGCCGACGCCGGTGCTCGAAGCGATCGGCAACGCCCGCAAGTCGGAATATCCGCACTAGATCCGGCTGTGTGATATCGACTCGCTCTCCGGCGAGCCGATGTCCGCTGCCTCTCAGGCCAGCGACTTGAGCCGATAAAGCGCTTCCAGCGCGTCGCGCGGCGTCATCGCATCGGGATCGATGCCTTCCAGTGCACGTTCCACCACGGACGGCGCCGCGGCGAACAAGCCCATCTGCGGCGACTCCTGCGCTGGCGTCTTGGTTTCCGTCGCCGAGGCGTGTTGATACATGCCACGTTCCAGCTCGGCCAGCGTGCGCCGCGCATCGGCGATCACCGACTTGGGCAGGCCGGCGAGCGCGGCCACCTGCAAGCCGAAGCTGCGATTGGCAGGGCCTTCCTTCACCGCGTGCATGAACACCAGCTGCTCGCCGTATTCCACCGCGTCCAGATGCACGTTGGCGATCGTGGCGTATTCGTTGGCCAGCTCGGTCAACTCGAAATAGTGCGTGGCGAACAGCGTGTACGAGCGGCTGCTGGCGGCCAGATGCACCGCCGCCGCGCGTGCGAGCGCCAGGCCGTCATACGTGCTGGTGCCGCGGCCGACTTCATCCATCAGCACCAGGCTGTGCTCGGTGGCGTTGTGCAGGATGTTGGCGGTTTCGCTCATTTCCACCATGAAAGTGGACTGGCCGCGTGACAAGTCGTCGCCCGCGCCGATACGCGTGAACACGCGATCGATAGTGCCGATTACCGCACGCGACGCCGGCACGTAGCTGCCGATATGCGCCAGCAGCACGATCAGCGCGTTCTGGCGCATATAGGTCGACTTACCGCCCATGTTCGGACCGGTGATCACCAGCATGCGACGATTGTCGTCCAGCATCAGGTCGTTCGGTTCGAACGGTTCTTCGCGTACTTTCTCCACCACCGGATGGCGGCCGCGCTCGATCGCGATGCCGGGCTCGTCGGTGAGTTCGGGCGCGCTCCAGTCCAGTGTCATGGCGCGCTCGGCGAGCGTGGCCACCACGTCCAGTTCGGCCATCGCGGTCGCGGCGCTCTTGAGCGGTTCCAGTTGCGCGATCAGGGTGTCGAGCAACGCTTCGTACAGCGCGCGCTCGCGCATCAGCGAGCGCTCCTTGGCCGAGAGCACTTTGTCTTCGAAGTTCTTCAGCTCTTCGGTGATATAGCGCTCGGCGTTCTTGGTGGTCTGGCGACGCGTGTAATGCGTGGGCGCCTTGTCGGACTGGCCCTTGCTGATCTCGATGTAGTAGCCGTGCACACGGTTGTAGCCCACCTTCAGCGTGGTGATGCCGCTGGCGGCTTTCTCGCGTTCTTCCAACTCGACCAGATATTGGTCGGCATGCGTGGCGAGGCGACGCAGTTCATCGAGCTCGGCGTCGTAGCCGTCGGCGATGACGCCGCCGTCGCGCTGCAGGACGGGCGGCTGTTCCACCACGGCCCGGCCGAGCAGCGCCGCCGCGTCGGCGTGATCGCCGATGCGCTCGACCAGCGCATGCAGCAGCGGGCTGTCGAGCGGCGCGATCAACGCACGCAGCAAAGGTGCAGCGGCCAGGCCATCGCGCAGTGTGGACAGATCGCGCGGACGCGCCGAACGCAGCGCCACACGCGCCAGGATGCGTTCCAGGTCGCCGATGCCGCGCAGCTGCTCGCGCAGGGGCTCGTGCTGGCGTTGATCGATCAGGCTGCCGATGGCCTGATGGCGTGCGCGCAACAGCTCGCGCGAACGCAGCGGGCGATTGAGCCAGCGGCGCATCAGGCGTGCGCCCATCGGGGTGACAGTTTCGTCGAGTACACCGAGCAAGGTGTGCTCGGTGCGCCCGCTGGGATGCGTATCCAGTTCCAGATTGCGGCGCGTGGCGGCGTCCAGCGCAATGGTGTCGCTGGCACTTTCCACCGACATGCCGGAGAGATGCGGCAGCGCGCTCTTCTGCGTTTCTTCCACATAGCCGAGCAGGCAGCCTGCGGCGGCAATCGCGAGCGGGAGCCGATCGACGCCGAAGCCGCCGAGATCGCGTGTGCCGAAGAAGCGGTTGAGTTCGCGCCTGGCGGCATCGCCGTCGAAGTGCCACGGTGGACGCTTGCGCAGGCCGGGCAGGGTGCTGACCAGTTTCGGCCACGCCACGTCCTCTCCCACCAGGGTTTCCGCCGGCTGCAGGCGCGCCAGTTCGGAAGCGAGCGCTTCGGCGCTGGGTACTTCGCTGAGCAGGAAACGGCCGCTGGCCAGATCCACCCAGGCCAGGCCATAGGCGCCGTGCGCGCCGGCGGCGATGGACATCAGCAGGTTGTCGCGGCGTTCTTCCAGCAGCGCGGCATCGGTCACCGTACCCGGCGTGACGATGCGCACCACCTTGCGTTCCACCGGACCCTTGGAGGTGGCCGGGTCGCCGATCTGCTCGCAGATCGCCACCGACTCGCCCAGCCGCACCAGCCGCGCCAGATAGTTCTCGGCAGCGTGATAGGGCACGCCTGCCATCGGGATCGGTTGGCCGCCGGACTGGCCGCGCTGGGTCAGCGTGATGTCCAGCAGGCGCGCGGCCTTGCGCGCGTCGTCATAGAACAACTCGTAGAAGTCGCCCATGCGAAAGAACAGCAGCACATCCGGGTGCTGAGCCTTGGCGCCAAGGTACTGGCGCATGAAGGGAGTGTGGCTTTCGAAATCCTGGGCGACCATAACGTGCTGTTCTGTCGGGCCTTATGCTGAAACCGGCCGTGGCGGGAAGGCGCTGCGCGCCAACGAAAAATGCTCGCCAAGATAACCGAATTGGCCCGGCAAGTATCCCGCGAGACGCAGCGCGACTCCTGAGCTTGGCCGGCCGCCGGTGCTTGCCGCGGGCGTCCTTGTGATGGGCGGAATCGGCTGTGTAGGATCGACCGCCATGCATAGACGCCCACGATCCGCGACTTCACTGGTGACAGCGCTGCTGGTCGCGCTGTCTGCGTCCACCGCGTTTGCCGCCGACAAGCAGGCCAAGCCGTCGCCTGCCGATGCGCTGACGCTCTACGCCGGCGCCACCGTCATCGATGGCACGGGAGCGGCGCCACGTGCCGATCAGGACATCCTGGTGCGCGGCGAACGCATCCTGGCGGTGGGGCCGCACGGGTCGCTGGCGGAGGCGAAGGGCGCCGCGGTGAAAACCGTCGACCTGCACGGCCGCTACATGATCCCCGGCCTGATCGACAGCCACGTGCATATGGCCACGCCGCCCGATGCCAAGCGTGCACAGGCCATCCTGCGTCGCAATCTCTACGCCGGCGTGACCGCTGTGCGCGACATGGCAGACGATCTGCGCTCGGTCGGCGAGCTGGCCCGTCAGGCGCGTGCCGGCGAGATTCCCTCGCCCGACATCTACTACGCCGCCGTGATGGCCGGTCCGGAGTTCTTTGCCGATCCACGCGTGGCCGCCGCCAGCTACGGCGTCAAGCCGGGCACGAGCCCATGGATGCAGGCCATCGACGAGAAGACCGATCTGCGCGAAGCGGTGACGCTGGCGCGTGGCACATCGGCGACCGCCCTCAAGGTCTATGCCGACCTTCCGCCCGACCTGGTGAAGGCGATCACGGCTGAGGCGCATCGCCAGCACTTGATGGTGTGGGCGCACAGCGCCGTGTTTCCCACGAGGCCGGTGGATGTGATCGACGCTGGTGTCGACGTGGTCAGCCACGCCTGCTACCAGGCCTATCAGCTCGAACCGGTGATGCTCAAGGCCTATGAGGATCACACGCCGTTCCACGAAAACCTGCTGGCCAAGGACGGCGACGATCCGGTGATGGCCGGTCTTTACCAGGACATGCTCAAGCACGGCACCATCCTCGACGCCACCGGCAGCCTGTTCGTGCGCTACGACGCCGAACGCAAGACGCATCCCGGGCGCAAGCCACTTCGCTGCACCGGACCGACCACCATCCGATTGGTCCGCCAGGCGTGGCAGGCGGGCGTGCCGATCTCGACCGGCACAGACAGCGACCCGGGTTTCAAAGACGTTTGGCCGTCCGTTTACGAGGAGATCTTTTTCCTCACCCACGACGTGGGCATGCCGCCGCTGCAGGCCATTCGTTCCGCGACGCTGATCGGCGCCGAAGCGGCCGGGCAGGCAAACGACATGGGTTCGATCGAGGCAGGCAAGCTGGCGAACTTCGCCGTGTTGTTAGCCGATCCGCTGAAGAACATCGGCAACCTGCGCAGCATCCGAATGACGGTAAAACGCGGCCATGTGTATCCGCGTGCCGACTATCGACCAGTGACCAAGGAAGAAATGGGCAATGACGACGATTGATCGGCGAACCTTCCTGACCGGCCTGAGCTGGGCTGCCGCCGCTTCCATGCTGCCGTGGGATGCGCGCGGCGCAGAGGCACCGCGTGCAACCGCGGCCGATGGCGGCATCATCATCAACGCGCTGGGTGGCCTGGGAGATCCCAATCGCGCGTCCGACGCACTGGTGCCCGAGCTCACCCCGCGCGTGCTGGCCGAAGCGCATGCATCAGGGCTGACGGCGGTCAACATCACCTTGGGTTATGTCTCGGGCCCCGACGATCCATTCGAGGCCAGCGTGCGCGATATCGCCGCCACCGATGCTCTGGTGCGCAAGCACGAGCGCGACGTGCTGAAGATACTCACTGCCGCCGACATTCGCCGCGCCAAGGCCGAGCACAAGATCGGCCTGATTTACGGCTTCCAGAACGGCGCCATGATGGGCAAGGACGCCACACGCGTCGACATCTTTTCGGACCTTGGCGTGCGCGTGTTCCAGCTCACCTATAACCCGGCCAACCAGCTGGGTGATGGCTCGATGGCGAAGGAAAACCGTGGACTGACGCCCTTCGGTCGCGAGGTAGTGGCGCGGCTCAATGCCTGTCATGTGATGGTCGATCTGTCGCACAGCGGCGAGCAGACCTGCCTCGAGGCCGCCCGCGTATCCACCGCGCCGATCTCGATCAATCACACCGGTTGCCGCGCGGTGACCGACCTGCCGCGCAACAAGACCGACGCCGAACTGAAACTGGTGGCGGAGCGGGGCGGCTTCATCGGCATCTATTTCATGCCCTTCGTCAACGCCTCGGGACACGCGCATGCCGAGGACGTGGTCGCCCATATCGACCACGCGGTGAACATCTGCGGCGAAGATCATGTGGGCATTGGCACCGACGGCTCGGTGACCCAGATCGATGATCTGCATGCCTATCAGGCGACGCTGGCCAAAGAGATTGCGCAGCGTCAGGCGGCCGGCATCAGCGCGGCGGGCGAGCGGCCGGATACCTATCCCTTCGTGGTCGATCTGCGCGGGCCGCAACAATTCCACAAACTGGCGCAGCTGCTTGCCCAGAAGGGCTATTCGACGGGGCGCATCGAGAAGATCCTGGGCCTGAATTTCCTGCGCTACGCCGAGTTGGTCTGGGGCAGCTGAGCGCCTCCATCCTCCCGGACGGGCCAGCCCATCGATCCTTGGACTCTTGGCGCGGTGCCCCCATCGCGGTAGAAGAGTCCACTTCCGCCTGTCCCCCCCGGAATCCCCATGAGCTTGTCTGTTCCCACTGATGCCGATCTCTATGCCCTGGCCGAACAGGTGGCCGCTGCGGCCCTCCAGCGGCGCCTGATGCTGGTCACCGCCGAGTCCTGCACCGGCGGCTGGGTCGCCAAGGCGCTCACCGACCTGTCGGGCAGCTCTGCCTGGTTCGACGCGGGTGTGGTCACCTATAGCTATGGGGCGAAGGAGGCCTTGCTCGGCGTCAATCCGCGCACGCTGGAGCGCACTGGCGCGGTCAGCGAGGAAACCGCGCTGGAAATGGTCTCGGGCGCGCTGGCCCGATTTGGCGCCGGCATGGCCGTAGCCGTCACCGGCATTGCCGGACCTACCGGCGGAACTCCGGAGAAACCCGTCGGCACCGTCTGGATCAGCTGGAAACGGCGCGGCGGCTACGCCCACGCCAGCCTCTTCCAGTTCGCCGGCGACCGCGAAGCGGTGCGCCGTCAGACCGTGGCCGCGGCGCTCAATGGCGTCATCAAGGCGCTGACGGACTGAGTCGAAAGCCGGCCACTGGGTCGCTTGACCGGTGTGGGATACTCGTCAGTCACAGATCGCAGCCCGTGAGACAAACCGCGGGCATCATGTCTTCATTCACTGCCACTCCGGGATTCAAGACGATGGATGACAACAAGCGCAAGGCGCTCACTTCCGCCCTCGGCCAGATCGAGAAGCAATTTGGCAAGGGCGCCGTCATGCGCCTGGGCGATCGCGTCGACGACGCCATCGACACCGTGTCCACCGGCTCGCTGGGCCTGGATATCGCGCTGGGCATCGGTGGCCTGCCGCGCGGCCGCGTCGTCGAGATCTACGGTCCGGAGTCCTCGGGCAAGACCACGCTGACCCTGCAGGTCATCGCCAACTGCCAGAAGAACGGCGGCACCGCGGCGTTCGTGGACGCCGAGCACGCGCTCGATCCCACCTACGCCGCCAAGCTGGGCGTCAACGTGGAGGACCTGCTGGTCTCCCAGCCCGACACCGGCGAACAGGCGCTGGAAATCGCCGACATGCTGGTGCGCTCCGGCGCGGTGGACGTGGTGGTGGTCGACTCGGTCGCCGCGCTCACGCCCAAGGCTGAAATCGAAGGCGAAATGGGCGACTCGCACGTCGGCCTGCACGCCCGCCTGATGAGCCAGGCGCTGCGCAAGCTCACCGCCAACATCAAGAAGTCCAACTGCCTGGTGATCTTCATCAACCAGATCCGCATGAAGATCGGCGTGATGTTCGGCAGCCCGGAAACCACCACCGGCGGCAACGCGCTGAAGTTCTACGCCTCGGTGCGCCTGGATATCCGCCGCATCGGCGCGGTGAAGAAGGGCGAAGAGGTGATCGGCTCGGAAACCCGCGTCAAGGTGGTCAAGAACAAGGTGGCGCCGCCGTTCCGACAGGCTGAATTCGAAATCCTTTATGGCGAGGGCACCTCGCGCGAAGGCGAAATCATCGAGCTGGGCGTGGCGCAGAACCTGATCGACAAGTCCGGCGCCTGGTACAGCTACAAGGGCGACCGCATCGGCCAGGGCAAGGAGAACGTGCGCCAGTTCCTGCGCGACAATCCGGCCATTGCCAATGAAGTCGATGCCGAACTGCGCAAGCGTCTGCTGGTGTCGAACGGCACTTCGCCGCTGCCGGCGGTGGAAACCGAGGAAGCCTGATCGGACATCGGGCACCCGCTGGGCCGCGCCCATGCGCGCTTTAGCGGGTACCCGTTCCAGATCAGCCGGGAGGGTGGCGCACGTCGCCCTTCTGATGGCAAGACCATAGGTCACGCATGCCGCGAGAACCCGGTGACAAACCCAAAACCTCAGCCTATGACCGGGCGTTGGGGTTGCTTGCGCGCCGTGAGCATTCCCGGCGTGAGCTGAAGCTCAAGCTGCGGCAGAAGGGCTACGAGGGCGACGAAGCCGGCGAGGCCATCGACCGGCTGGGCGAGCAGCACTACCAGGACGACGAACGATTCGCCGGGTCGCTGGTGCGCAGCAGAGCGTCCCAGGGTTACGGACCCATGCGCGTGCGTGCCGAACTCAAGAGTCACGGTTTGTCCGACGCCCGCATCCGGGCCGTTCTGGACGAAGCAGGCGTGGATTGGGACGCCAACGCCCTGAACGTGCTGCGGCGGCGTTTTGGCGGCAAATCGCCGCCGGATCACGCAGAAAAGGCACGTCGGGCGCAATTCCTCTTGCGCCGGGGCTTTCCCGCCGCCACAGTACGGAGTGTTACCCACGCCGACGTGGACGACGCAGCCGACGACGCCTGACCTCCCCACTGCTGGGACGGGAGAGTGTCGCTTCGGCGGTGCTTCCCGGCGTGACCCATCCGCCAGGTCCTCCCCAGTCGCATGAAAACCGCCGAAATCCGCTCGACCTTCCTCGACTATTTCCGTTCGAAAGGGCACACCATCGTGCCGTCCAGCTCGCTGGTGCCGGCCAGCGATCCGACGCTGCTGTTCACCAACTCGGGCATGGTGCAGTTCAAGAACGTGTTCCTGGGCAGCGAAAAGCTGCCGTACGTGCGCGCCGCCGATGTGCAGCGCTGCCTGCGTGCGGGCGGCAAGCACAACGACCTCGACTCGGTGGGCTATACCGCGCGTCACCACACCTTCTTCGAAATGCTGGGCAACTGGTCGTTCGGCGACTATTTCAAGCGCGATGCCATTGCCTATGCGTGGGAGCTGCTGACCGACGTCCTCAAGCTGTCCAAGGACAAGCTGTGGGTCACCGTCTATCACACTGATGACGAAGCCTTCGACATCTGGAACAAGGAAGTGGGCGTGCCGGCCGAGCGCATCGTGCGCATCGGCGACAACAAAGGCGCGCCTTACGCTTCGGACAATTTCTGGCAGATGGCCGACACCGGTCCCTGCGGTCCGTGCACGGAAATCTTCTACGACCACGGCGAAGACATCGCCGGTGGCCCGCCGGGCTCGCCCGATGAAGACGGCGATCGCTACATCGAGATCTGGAACCTGGTGTTCATGCAGTTCGACCGCGCGCCCGACGGCACGCTGTCGCCGCTGCCGGCGCCGTGCGTCGATACCGGCATGGGCCTGGAACGCCTGGCGGCCGTGCTGCAGCACGTGCATTCCAACTACGAGATCGACCTGTTCCAGCACCTGATCAAGGTCGCTGCCGAACTCACCCGCACCAAGGATCTGGCCAACAAGTCGCTGCGCGTGATCGCCGATCACATCCGCGCGTGCTCGTTCCTGATTGTCGATGGCGTGCTGCCGTCCAATGAAGGTCGTGGTTACGTGCTACGCCGCATCATCCGTCGCGCATTGCGCCACGGCTGGATGCTCGGCGTGCGCGGCGATTTCTTCTGGAAGATGGTGCAGCCGCTGGTCGAGGAAATGGGCGAGGCCTATCCGGAACTGGCGCAAAAGCAGGCCTTCGTGGAAGAAGCGCTGCGCACCGAAGAGCGCCGCTTCGGCGAAACGCTGGAAAACGGCATGCGTCTGTTCGATGCGGTCGCAGTGAAGTCCAACGGCAGCATTCCCGGTGCCGATGCTTTCCGTCTGTACGATACCTACGGTTTCCCGGTCGACCTCACCGCCGACATCGCGCGCGAGCGTGGCCTCACGGTGGACATGGATGGCTTCGAGCAGTCCATGAAGGAACAGCAGGAACGCAGCCGCGAAGGCGGCAAATTTGAAGCCAAGGGCCAGATGCCGGCCGAGCTGGCCAGCCAGCTGCCGCCGACCGCTTTCCTGGGCTACGACGCGCTGATGAGCCAGGGCAGCAAGGTGGTCGGCATCGTGCGCGGCGGCAAGCAGTACGACCAGCTGGGCGAGGGCGAAGAAGCCCTCGTCATGCTCGACCGCACGCCGTTCTACGCCGAGTCCGGCGGCCAGGTGGGCGATACCGGCGTGCTGGTGAACACGACGGGCTCGTTCGCGGTGGCCGACACGCTCAAGATGGGCGGCGTGTTCTTCGGTCATGCCGGCCGTTGGAACGGCAAGCAGGCACTGCGCGTCGGCGACGTGGTCGATGCCAATGTCGACGGCTCGCGCCGTCAGGCCATCGTGCTCAACCACTCGGCCACGCACTTGCTGCACGCAGCGCTGCGCAAGGTATTGGGCGAGCATGTGACGCAGAAGGGTTCGCTGGTCGCCCCCGAGCGCCTGCGTTTTGACTTCTCGCATTTCAAGCCGATGAGCGCGGACGAACTGCGCCAGATCGAGACGCAGGTGAACGCCGAAGTGCGCCGCAACGCGGCCGCCGAAGTGCATCACATGGGCTACAACGAGGCGATCGAGTTCGGCGCGATGGCGCTGTTCGGCGAGAAGTACGGCGACGAAGTGCGCGTGCTCAAGATGGGCGAGTTCTCCACCGAGCTCTGCGGCGGCACGCATGTCGGTCGCACTGGCGACATCGGCCTGTTCAAGATCGTCAGCGAAGCGGGCGTAGCCTCCGGCGTGCGCCGTATCGAAGCTGTTACAGGTGCGGGCGCGTTGGCCTATGTGGCTGATGAGGAGCGTCGCCTGGGCGAGTTTGCGCAGCTGTTGTCCTCCAATGGTGACGATGCTGTGGAGAAGCTGCGCCAGCTGTTCGACAAGCAGAAAAAACTCGAGCGCGAATTGGAGTCGCTGCGCGCCAAGGCTGCCGGTTCGGCGACGGCGGATCTGGCCTCCACGGCGAAGGACGTGGCCGGCATCAAGGTCATCGCCGCGCGCCTGGAAGGCCTGGACGCCAAGGCACTGCGCGACAGCATGGATCAGCTCAAGCAGCAGCTGAACGATTGCGTGGTGCTGCTGGCCGGTGCCGCTGACGGCCGCGTTTCTCTGGTCGCAGGCGTCGGCGGTACGGCGCTGGGTCGGGTCAAGGCCGGCGACGTGGTGGCGCATGTCGCCAGCCAGATCGACGGCAAGGGCGGCGGTCGTCCCGACATGGCCCAGGGCGGTGGCAACGACACTGCCGAATTGCCCGGCATTTTGGAGGGCTTGGCCGACTGGATCGGTCAGCGCCTGGCGTCCTGAGCGGGTCAACCACCGGGAGTCCGTTGCCGTTTACGCATTGCGCTGCCATCGGACGCTCGGCTAGTATCCAAATACTGCTGACACCGATGGTTGCGCCGGTGTCGCTTGACATGGCATCACAGGGGATGCCTCGTCTGTGTAACCGGGAAGGCGGTAGGGCCTTCGGCGGTAGCATCGTCGAAATGTCCAGATGGTGAAGCTCAGGGGTGAGGCATAACCGTCTGTTGGCCTGTGACCAAAGTATTCATGGAGTGGCAAACATGTTGATTCTGACCCGCAGGGTCGGTGAAACCTTGATGATCGGTGACGAGGTGACCGTTACCGTTCTCGGCGTCAAGGGCAACCAGGTGCGCATTGGTATTAATGCGCCGAAGAACGTTGCCGTGCATCGCGAAGAGATCTATCAGCGGATCAAGAACGAGCACGAGCCGGACGGCACAGCCTCCGGCGGCACTGGCGAACACTGACAGGCAAGAAACGCTTTACCTCGAGCGCGCCGGTTAGTATCCTTGCCGGCTCCGCAGAGATGCGGACAAAAAACGGAGAGATGCCCGAGAGGCCGAAGGGGCTCCCCTGCTAAGGGAGTATAGGGTCAAAAGCCTTATCGAGGGTTCGAATCCCTCTCTCTCCGCCAGATACGCAAAAAGCCCCTCGCGGGGCTTTTTGCGTATCTGGCGGAGAGAGGTGGTGGACGAACCCTCCCGGGTTCGACAAATTTGCCTGGAACTAGTTGGACAGCCGCAGGCTGGCCCTGGAGCGCGCAGCGCGGAAGGGTGAGGCCCATGGATGGGCCGAACAATCCCACCCTCCACGCGACCGCGCCCTTCAACGAAGGCAGACGCTTTTTGCGTATCTGGCGGAAAGAGAGTTGTGGACGAACCCTCCAGGGTTCGACAAATTTGTCTGGAACAAATTTGGACAGCCGAAGGTTGGCCCCCGTAGCGCGCAGCGCCATGGATGGGCCAAACCATCCCACCTTCCAGCGACCGCGCCTCGCAACGAAGGTAGAGCTTCTCGCGCAGCCACACCGCTTGAGACTCCCACTCAAGATCGCATTCATCTCCCGTCTCACCTTCTGAACCCTAACGAACCCACCCCTCACCACCGCGTATAACCTCTCACCATCTCCCGCGTTATGGTCAGCAGGTCCCCGCACTGGGAGTGGCGTTATGGAATGGCTCAAACCCCGCCGACGCGCAGCGTCGCAACGCTGCCTATTCCTCGCCGCCCTGGCACTCGCCACGGCAGCCGCCCTCCCACTGAATGCAAACGCCGAAGTCTCGGTCGGCGTCTCCGTCGGCATCGCACCACCACCCCTGCCGATCTACGTGCAACCAGACATTCCCGCACCCGGTTACATCTGGGTGCCGGGCTATTGGGCTTGGGATGGCGACGGCTATTACTGGGTGCCTGGCACCTGGGTCTATCCGCCCTACGTCGGCGCGCTATGGACCCCGGGTTACTGGGGCTGGGGCGGTGGCGTGTACGTGTTCCACCGCGGCTACTGGGGCCCGCACGTGGGCTTCTACGGCGGCATCAACTATGGCTATGGCTACACGGGCGTCGGCTACGCTGGCGGCTATTGGCGAGGCCGCGCGTTCTACTACAACCGGTCGGTGAACCACATCGACAACGTGCACATCACCAACGTTTACAGCCGCACGGTGGTGAACAACAACTTCAATCGGGCCAGTTTCAACGGCGGTCAGGGCGGCATCGCCGCGCGACCTTCATCTCGGGAGTTGGGCTACGCGCATGAGCAACACGTCGCTCCGGTTGCCGCGCAGGAGCAGCAGCGGACGCTGGCGAGCCAGAACCAGGGCATGCGTGCCTCCTTCAACCACGGTGCGCCTGCAGTAGCCGCCACGCCGCGCGCGGGCGCCTTCAATGCGGCGAGCGGAGCGGCTCATGCGCCGGCAGTCCAGGCGGCGCCGGCTGCTGCCCATGCAGCGCGCGTTGCTGCGCCGGCGGCCGCATCGAACAATCCCATGGCGCTGCACTCGGCGGGCTTCGCGCCGCATGGCAGCAGGGGGACGACAGCAGCTGGCGGCGCGCCTGCCTACCATCCATCAGCGACGACGAGCCACGCGGCGTATACGCGTGGGCCTTCCAATCCTCCGGCGGGCTATCACGCAAGCAGTCGCCCCCAGCCGGCCTACGCAGCGCATGCGTCGCCGATGCCGGCCTATCACCCGCAGGCAGCTCGTCCGGTCGCCGCACCGCATCCCCAGGGGCATGCGCCGGCAGGGGCGCCCCATGGTGGGCCGGAACATCGCTGACCGGCCGGCCGCGGGAACAATCTGAAAAACGCCAGCTGCTTCTTTTAGCCGGCGTCCTACGTCGCAAACAGCGAGGAATGATGGCCTCCTGCCCCTAGAATGGCGTGCGGTTCTCCAGGACCGCGAACGGATACGGGAGTAGCCGTTCCACAAAACCATCGAAACAAGGAGAGGGGAGTCGATGTTCAAACGTATCGTATTTGCAGCGCTGCTGGTGGCGTCAGGCAGCGCCATGGCGTCGAAGGATCCGAGCAATATTCCGCTGGTGTGGTCGCCCACGCAGAGCTTCGCGGAATTTGGTGCGGTGGACTTGAACGGCATCGGCAAGGTGAAGGTGCAGTTCAACGGCTTCACCGACGTGCGCAAGAATCCGCCACTGATCGCCGAGAACCATGAGAAGGAACCGGCGCGCCAGGTCACCACGAAGGACAACGTGGCGGCATTCGTTACCGACCACGTGAAAGATACTTTCAGCAAGGCCGGCATCAACGTGGTCGATAGCGGTGGTGACGTGATCGTGTCGGGCGAGATCCGCGACTTCTTCGTCAACGAGACCGAGCAGTACGTGGGCAATGTCACCGTCTACATCACGATGACGAACCAGTCTGGCAAGGTGCTGTGGCAGGGCGTGGCTGGCGGCGGCGCGAACAACTTTGGTCGTTCGTACAAGGCGGACAATTACTACGAGACCTTGTCCAACGCCGTACTGAAGCTCAGCAACAGCATGCTCAACAGCCAGGGTTTCCGGAGCGCGATGCAAGCGCCCTGATGGCGGGAGAGGGACGATCACTCGCCGCGCGCGGCGGGTGATCGTTCGACGTCAGGAGAGTGCGAGTCCCCGCAACTCCACGGCTTCAGGCGAGACACGCAGCACCGAGCCGTGCTCGTACCAGTCGCCCAGCACGATGCGTTCCGCCGTTTGGCCGTCCAGATCGAATCGATGGATGGCGGGGCGATGGGTATGCCCGTGGATCAGCCGCGAGACGCCGGCCTTGCGCATGGTGTCCGCCGTCGCATCGGCATTGACGTCCATGATGGTTTCCATGGTGGCGCCCGTATGCGCCTTGCTGTCGGCACGTGCCTTGGCGGCAAACGCGCGGCGCGCTTCCAGCGGCATCGCCAGGATCTGCGCCTGCCACTCCGGCGTGCGCACCTGCTTGCGTACCGCCTGGTAGGCGAGGTCGTCGGTGCACAACACATCGCCATGCATCAGCAAGGTGGGACGACCATAGAGTTCGTGAACGGTACCGTCTTCGAGCAGCGTCATGCCAGCGCGTTCGGCAAAGGTCTGGCCGAGCAGGAAGTCGCGGTTGCCCACGATGAAATATACGGGCACGCCATGGTCGCGCAGCGCCTTGGTGGCGCGGGCGATGCGGCTGGGGAGTTCGGCATCGTCGTCGTCGCCGATCCACGCTTCGACCAGATCGCCGAGGATATAGACGGCGTCGGCGGAGCGCGCCTCGTCGCTGGCGAGAAAATCTTCGAACAGGCGAGTGATCTGCGGACGGCTATCGTCCAGATGCAGATCCGCGATGAACAGTGTTGCCATGTTGCGTCAGCCCTTCTTGCTGCCTGGCTTCTTGGCCGGCTCGGTGGCGGGCGCGGCGGGCTTGGGCGGGGTGGCCGGAGCGGCGGCCGCTTCTTCGCCAACCACGTTGGCGCTGTCGATCACCACCAGCGGATTGGGCACGTCGCCGGCAAACGGGCCGAGCCCGCGCGTCGGCAGCGCAGCCATCTTGTCGACCACGTCCATGCCCTTGATGACCTTGCCGAACACGGCATAGCCCCAGGTCAGGCCGCTCTGGTTGCCGACGAAATCGAGACGGCGGTTGTCGACCAGGTTGAAGAAGAACTGCGCCGTGCCCGAATTCGGATCGGCGCTGCGCGCCACTGAAACCGTGCCGCGCACATTGGACAGGCCGTTGTCCGCTTCGCTTGGGATCGCCGAGTGGGTCCGCTTGGCCTGCAGGTCGCGCGTATACAGGCCGCCCTGCACCAGATAACCGGGAATGGCGCGGTGGAACACGGTGCCGCTGTAGAAGCCGTCGCGGACGTACTGCAGGAAGTTCGCCACGCTCTTGGGCGACTTGTCGGGGTAGAGCTCCAGCGTGATATCGCCCTGCGAGGTATGCAGCACCACTTCCGGATGCGTGACGGCAGGTGCGGCCACGGCAGGCTTGTTGGCCTGGGCGAGCAGCAGGGACGAGGGCAGCAGCAGGAGCGCGGCGAGCAGGAGTCGGGTCATGGCAGGTCGGGCGGCGTGTGGCATCAGGACATCATACGCGGCGAAGAGGCTCCATGGCCGGGCCGACCGGCGGCCCGTACCAGCAGAGCTCAGGATGGATGGACTTCGAGCAGCAGACCGAGCTCGTTCAACGGAGCCTGTTCCTGGTCCAGGTCGGCCTCGCTCAGCGGATGCTGGTCGATCCAGGCGGCCGGCACGGTGAGGCGCAGGCGCTGCGTGGTGGCCGCCAGCTGCATCTGGGGCAGCGATTCGGCCCGGCGTGCGCGCCGGAACAGCACGCCCAGGCGGAGCAGGGCGGTGATATAGCGCGCCAGCTGCCGGTAGCGCTGCGGCAGCGCCGAGAAGGTGGCCTTGTCCGGCTTGCGGCGGTGCGACTCAACGATGGCCGCAAGGAGTTGCTGCTCCTGTCGCGAGAAACCGGCGAGATCGGCGTTGCGCAAAATATACGCGCCGTGATGGTGATGCTGGCTGTGCGCGATGGCGAGGCCGATTTCGTGCACGCGTGCCGACCACGACAGCCACTCGCGCGCTTCGGCGTCGAGCTTCCAGATGCGTGCGATCTGGTCGAAGAACATCAAGGCCGTCGATTCCACGCGACGCGCCTGCGCGCGATCGACGCCGTAGCGGTTGGCCAGCGCGTCGATGCTCGCCGTGCGCGGATCGCTGCCGCCGGCGCGGCCGAGCAGATCCCACAGCAGGCCTTCGCGCATCGAACTTTCGCAGACGCGCAGGCGCTCGATGCCGAGGGCTTCAAAGGCCGCTTCGAAAATCACCACGCCGCCGGCGATGACGGGAGCGCGATCGTCCGCCAGGCCCGGCAACTTGAGTGTTTCAATCTGACCCTGGGCGAGCAAGGCGTCGCGCAGCTGGGCCAGCGACGCCGGCGTGATGCCGTCATCGGAAAAGCGCATGGTCTGCACCACCGAGCCAATCGCCTTGGCGGTGCCCGACGAGCCGAATGCCTCGACCCAGCCGGACTCGCGGTAATCCTCGGCGAACTGCTGCAGCAACACGCCGATTTCATTGTTGGCGCGCTGCCAGCGCTTGCGGTTGAGCTTGCCGCCAGGAAAGAAGCGCAGGGTCGAGGCAATGCAGCCCGCCTGCACGCTTTCGGTGTGCATGGGCGCGAAGCCACGACCGATGATGAATTCCGTACTGCCGCCGCCCACGTCGATCACCAGTCGGCTTTCGCGCGAAGCGGGCAGGTCGTGCGATGCGCCGAGAAAGATCAGGCGGCCTTCTTCGCGTCCGGAGACGATTTCCACCGGATGGCCCAGCGAGGCCTCGGCGGCGGTGAGGAAAGTTTGCGGCGAGGCGAGCCGGCGCACGGTATTGGTGGCCACCGCACGCACGCGGCTGGACGGCACGCCGGCAATGCGCTGGCCGAAGCGGGCAAGGCAATTGAGCGCCCGGGCGCGATGCTCGGCATCCAGGGTGCCGTCGGCGCGCAGGCCGGCGGCCATGCGCACGGTTTCACGCAGGCGATCGATCACACGGGGCTCGCCGTGTTCCACGCGCGCCACCACCATGTGGTAGCTGTTGGAGCCCATGTCGACGGCAGCGATCAGTTCGCCGTCCTTGATCTGGATCTGATCGCCTTGACTCATGCGGGGCTCGTTCCGGGCTGCAGAGTGTGAATTCTCTCACGCGGGAACCGGGGCGAGTAGCGCAAATTACGTTGGGCTACACCGTGCCGGGCGTCAGCTTCTCCAGCAGCGACTGCTGCGCGCTGTGCGGCGGCTGGTCGCCGGGCTGCGCGCGGGTGTAGCGGCCGTCGCCATCGAGCAGCCATGCCTCGGTGTTGTCAGCGAGGTAGTTGGCCAGGGTTTCGTCGTAGACGCGCGCGGCGTGCACCGGGTCGAGTATGGGGAAGGCCACTTCGATGCGACGCTTGAGGTTGCGTTCCATCCAGTCGGCGCTGGCGCAATAAATCTCGGGCGCACCATCGTTGCCGAACCAGTAGACGCGGCTGTGCTCGAGGAAGCGACCCACGATCGAGCGCACGCGAATGCGTTCGGACACACCGGGGATGCCAGGCCGCAAGGTGCACGCGCCGCGCACGATCAGGTCGATCTCCACCCCTGCCTGCGAGGCGCGATAAAGCGCCGAAATGACATGGGCTTCGTTGAGCGCATTGAGCTTGGCCACGATGCGCGCCGGCCGCCCCGCTTCGGCGTGTGCCGTCTCGCGCTCGATCTTGGCCAGGACGCAGCGGTAGAGCGTGAAAGGCGAATGCAGCAGGTGCTTGAGCTCGATCATCGGGCCCAGGCCCGAGAGCTGCTGGAACACCTTGTGCAAATCCTCGCCGATGCCCGCATGCGAGGTCATCAGGCCGATGTCGGTGTAGCTGCGGCTATTGCCCTGGTGATAGTTGCCGGTGGAAAGGTGCACGTAGCGGCGCAGCACCTCTTCTTCGCGGCGCACGATCAACAGCATCTTGGCGTGCGTCTTGTAGCCCACCACGCCGTAGACCACTTGCACGCCGGCTTCCTGCAGGCGCGTGGCGAGGCGGATGTTCGCCTCTTCGTCAAAACGCGCGCGCAGCTCGATCACCACGGTCACGTCTTTGCCGTTGCGCGCCGCTTCCACCAGCAGGTCCACCAGCGGCGTGTCGGCGCCTGCGCGATAGAGCGTCTGCTTGATGGCCAGCACAGCGGGGTCCTGCGACGCCTGGCGCAACAGATCGACCACGGTGGCGAACGATTCGTACGGGTGATGCAGCAGCACATCGCGCTGGCGCAGCACCTCGAACTTGCAGCGGCTGCCGTTGAAGGCGGCCGGCAGCTGCGGGATGAAACGCGGGAACTTCAGATCCGGGCGATCCAGGCCGTCATAGATGGTGCCGGCGCGGATGATGTTGACCGGACCGTCGCAGCGATAGACGTCGGTTTCTTCCAGCTCGAAGTTGGCGATCAGCATGGCCACGATCGCCTTGGGGCAGTCGTTGCCGATCTCCAGTCGCACCGGTCGCGCATAGCCGCGGCCGATCAATTCTTCGCTCAGCGCCCGGGCGAGGTTTTCCACCTCGGCCTCTTCCACCATGAGCTCGCTGTTGCGGGTGACGCGGAACTGGTAAGACCCGGCCACCTTGAAGCCGGGGAACATCAGATCGACGAAACCCTGCAGCAGTTCGGCCAGGAAAATGTAGTGCTCGCCGCCGTCGCACACTTCGCTGGGCAGGCGGATGATGCGTGGCAAGGAGCGCGGCGCGCGCACGAGTGCCATATGGCCTTCGCGACCGAATGCATCGCGGCCCTTCAGCACCACGGCGATATTGAGCGTCTTGTTGAGGATGCGCGGGAACGGATGGGCCGGATCCAGGCCCAGCGGCGACAGCACCGGCATCACTTCATTCTCGAAGTAGCCCTGCAGCCACAAGCGTTGGCGCGGCGTCCAGCGATCGCGCGTTAGAAAGTGGATGTTCTCGGCATCGAGCGCGGGGCGCAGTTCGGCCTGCCAGGTTTCGTACTGCAGGTCGACCAGATCCAGCACGCGCTTGCGGATGCAGGTGAGCAACTCGCCGGAGGAGATGCCGTCCGGGCCGGGCGCGGCCGAGCCGAACATGTGGTGGTGCTTGAGCATGGCCACGCGCACCTCGAAGAACTCGTCGAGGTTGTTCGCCACGATGCTCAGGAAGCGCAGACGTTCCAGTAGCGGAATACGCTCGTCGCGCGCCTGCGCCAGTACACGGAAATTGAATTCGAGCGCAGCCAGCTCGCGGCTGAGAAACAGCTCGGGAGCAGCGCGGTCGATGACGGGAGGAGGGGTGGCAGGCTTGCGACGCATTCGTGCATTCTGGCCGATCCCGCACTTTGTTACATGGCGCAGTGCCGCGTAGTGTGACGGCCGTTCAGCTGAGACGCCGGGGCGCCCGCGGATACCGCTTATTCAGGGTCGCCCACGCCCGGCGCAAGCAGGCGTTCGGCGCTGAACCAGCAGGCAAAAGTCGAGCCCTGTCCCGGTTCGCTCTGGATGTCCAGGCGCGCCTGATGCAGGTTCAGCACGTGTTTGACGATGGACAGGCCCAGGCCGGTGCCGCCGCTTTCGCGTGAGCGGCTGGAGGAGACGCGGTAGAAGCGTTCGGTGAGACGCGCCAGGTGCGAAGCCGGAATGCCGTAGCCGGTATCGGTGACGGAGTAGACCGCACCCTCGGACGTGCGGCGCCAGCGGATGGTGATGCGGCCGCCGGTGGGCGTGTAGCGCACGGCATTGCTCACCAGGTTGGAGAAGGCGCTGTGCAGATCCTTCACCGAGCCGAGCAAGTCGGCTTCGGCGGTGGATTCCATGGTGATCTGGTGGCGGCCCTGGCTCAGCGCCTCGGCCTCCTTGCGGATGGTGGCGAGCAGCGGGGTCATCTGCACGCGCTCGTCCTGCACGTGCTCCTGGGTTTCCAGGCGCGAGAGCGTGAGCAGGTCTTCGACGATCTGACCCATGCGCTTGGATTGCGCACGCATTTCGTTGAGCACGGGCGCGAGTTCCGGCACGTCTTCCGGATCGATCAGTTCGAGATAGCCGTGGATCACCGTCAACGGCGTGCGCAATTCGTGCGACACGTTGGCGACGAAATCGCGGCGGATCTGTTCCAGGCGCGTGAGATGGCTGATGTCGCGTGCCAGCAGCAGGCGCTGGCGACGACCGAACGGCAGCAGCGTCACGTTGATGTGGCGGTTGGGATGGCCTGGCGCGGCCACGTCGTTGAGCGGCTCGCGTGCGCCTTCCTTCAACCAGGTGGCGAGTTCGGTGGTGCTCAGGCGTTCGTCCAGATGCGCACCGCGATCCTGCGGACGGCGCAGGCCGAGCAGGTCTTCGGCAGCATGGTTGAACCAGCGGACGTGTTGCTCGTTGTCGAGCAAGACGACCGCATCCGGCAGACTGCCGGCGGCACTGCGCAGGTCGCGCAAACTGGAAGCGATTCGGCGGGAGCGCGTCATGAAACGGTCATGCTGGAGAGAGGTCAGCCTAGGATCTTGCGTCATCATGAGCTGCGCTTGATGACGGATTCGGGTCACTAAAAAGACGATTTCCACGACGGCGACCAGCGCCAAACCCGTGGCTACGTGGCCTCCCGCAAGCCAGCCGGCGACAGCGCCCAGCAGCAGTCCGGCGCTCAGCGCGGCCGGCAGCTTCCAGGGTCGGTCGAAGGTTGTTGGCATAGGGAGGATTCAGTCGTGCCGGGCTGGCGGTGCGCCAGCATCGGCAAAAGCCTGCGATCCCGCAATAGGAAAGTCAGACGCTGGCGGAGAATCGATAACCCGCTCCGCGCACGGTCTGCACCATGTCATCGAGCTTCCATGGTTCGAGCGTCTTGCGCAGGCGGCGGATATGGACGTCCACGGTGCGTTCTTCCACGTACACGCTGCCGCCCCACACATGGTCGAGCAGCTGTGCGCGCGAGTACACGCGTTCGGGATGCGTCATGAAGAAATACAGCAAGCGGTATTCGGTGGGCCCGATGGTCACCGGCTCATCGCCGGCAAACACGCGGTGCGCCGGACCGTCGATGCGCAGGCCACCCAGCTCCACCATGCCCGAGCCGTCGTCGCCCTGGCTGCGGCGCAGTACCGCTTTGATGCGCGCCACCAGTTCGCGGGTGGAGAAAGGCTTGACGACATAATCGTCGACGCCGGCCTCCAGCCCGTTCACGCGGTCCATTTCTTCGCCGCGCGCCGTGAGCATGATGATCGGAACCTCGCGGCTCAGCTCCTCTTTGCGCAGGCGGCGGGCCAGTTCGAGGCCGCTGGTACCCGGTAGCATCCAGTCGAGCAGGATGAGGTCGGGTACCTGTTCGGCAATGGCCAGTTGTGCCGCACGCGCGTCAGCGGCGTGGATGGCGTCCATGCCGGACTTGCGCAGGGCAAAGGCGACCATGTCGCGGATCGAAGCTTCGTCTTCGACAATCAGAATGCGCTTATGCACGCTTGAGGTCCGCTGGGGGAGGGGCTGTGACGCATTTATTGCAGCGGTCCAATGTTACGCCCGGATGACATTTCACGCGGTCGCAACAACATGGCGTGTCTGGCGTCTCAGGTTTGGCTGAAATCAGCGCACCGAATTGGTGGCGCCAAAGCAGAGCCGGCCCCGGCAATTCTCGTTGTTTTGCAGCTGCTGGCTGCGGCCGTCGGGGTTGTCGTCGGTCTGCACGCGCCGCTTGCGCAGCTCCATCACCAGGGGCGTCAAATCGTTGATGCGGGCTTGGATGCGGGCGCGGGCGTAATAGTCCAGATCGGGGCGTTTGAGCAGGTTCTTGAGCTGTTCCATGGCGTCGAAGGGGCGGCCGGACAGGTAGGAGGCATCGGCATAGGCCTCACCGGAGCGCACGCTGTCGCCGGCTTTATCCGCCGCACGAGCATAGGTGCGGTAGAGCTCGGGCTCGTCGTTGTTGTCCAGCATCGGCAGCACCATGCTGGCCGCCTGCTTGGCTTCATCCTGCGAACCGCCCTCGGTCAGTGCCTTGGCATAAGCCATGGCGATGGCTCGATTGCGCGGCGATTGCTGGTTGAGCTCGGCATACAGGGTCAGGGCCTCCGCGCGGCGGCCCGCCTGCAGCTTGGCGTCGGCCATGGCCAGGCGTACCACCTGGCTGTCGGGATGCGCGCTGAGCACCGGTTGCAGTTCGTCCACGGCCTTGGCGCCGCGATTGCTGCGGATGAGGGCCAAGGCATAGCCGTAGCGATTGGATGGCGTATCGAAGCTGCGCTCGTTCTGCAGGTTGGTGGCGTAGTAGGTGGACAGCTGGCCGGCGTCGCCGGAAAGCACGCGGACGCGCTCGCGCATCAGCAGGTACACGTCGAGGCCGCCCTTGTTGTCGCGGGAGGCGATCGCGGTAGGGTCTTTGACAAAGGAGATGGGCGCCGTGCTTTTTTCCCACTGCGCCTTGTCCAGCGTGGGGCCGTTCGGCCGCTGCTTTTGCTGGGCGATCAAGGTGCCGGCGCGCGCCTTGGCGTCGCTGATGCGGTCCATGCTGACCGGATGGTCCTGCAGCAGCGCCGGTACGTCGCCGAGGTCGCCGCCGGAACCGACGCGCAAGGTGTCTTCCATGCGGCCGAAAAACGAGGCCATGGCGTTGGGGTCGTAGCCAACGTTGGCCAGCGTCTGGATGCCGGCGCGATCCGCTTCGATTTCGTCCTTGCGGGTGAAATTGATCTGGCGCTGCATCAGCAGCCCCTGGCCGCCCATCATGATCGCACCCGCCGCATCGCCCGCACCGGCGCCGGCGCCGGCCGCAATGGCGCCCAGCAGGATCAGCGCCATCAACGGCGTGTCCTTCTTGGAGGCTTCGAAGGCGCGTTGCAGGTGGTTTTGCGTGATATGGCCGATTTCGTGGGCGATCACGCCGGCCAGCTCGCTCTCGCTGTTGGTGATGATGATCAGGCCCGAGTTCACCGCGATATAGCCGCCAGGCGCGGCAAACGCGTTGATCACGTTGTCATTGGCGATGAAGAACTGGAAATGTTCCTTCGGTTTCTCGCTGCCGGAGACCAGGCGGTAGCCCAGGTCGTTGATGTAGTCGTCCAGCATGGGGTCGTCGACCACCATGTTCAGCGCACGCATCTGGCGCAGCATGGCAGCGCCGTAGTCCTGGGCTTCCTGCGGCGAGATCAGGGCGTTCGCCGAACTGCCCAGGTCGGGCAGGCGCACGTCCTTGTCCTGCGCGGCGGCGCTCAGCGTCAGGCCGGCGCAGAGCAGGGCGGCCAGCAGGCGGGTGGGCGTGAAGCGGCTCATGGGCGTCCCGCCCGCGGGCTGTGCGTCGTCATTGTTCCGTTTTCGTTAGCCCGCCCTGCGGCATTCCGCCCCCGTTTTACGGGGAAACGGATTGTCTCCGGGGCGGGGCGTGGTGCCATGCGCATAGGTCAGCGACAATAGCATTAGTGACACCAGCTTACGGTGTCAGTTCACTGTTGTTTACGCCCCTGGCGGACCCCATGTAGGGCTGCCGTAGGGTTCCCGGATTTTCGAGGTGTGTTGTGCCCAAGATTGAGGTCTATTCCACGGCGGTATGCCCGTACTGCGTGTCTGCCAAAAACCTGCTCAAGTCCAAGGGGCTGGAGTGGAGCGAAGTGCGCATCGATACCGACCCGGCGCAGCGCGACGCCATGCTGGCCCGCAGCGGCGGTCGTCGCACCGTGCCGCAGATTTTCATCAACGACCACCATGTGGGCGGTTTCGACGATCTGGTCGCAGCTGACCGCAGCGGCAAGCTTGCCCAACTGCTGGAGATCAATGCATGAGCCACCTGAAGGACGAGGCCGGCAAGGACCGCGTTGCCGAATTCACCGCGTTTCGCCAGCGCATGAACGAGCGCATTTTGTCGGAGGACAACCAGGTCGTCCGCCGCTTCTTTGCGCTCGATACGCAGACCTACAAGCCCGGCGCGCTGGACGTGAAGACCAAGGAGCTGCTCGGCCTGGTCGCCTCCATGGTGCTGCGCTGCGACGACTGCATCAGCTACCACGTGGCCCAGTGCAAAGAAGCGGGCGTCACGCGCGAGGAATTCTTCGAAACCTTCAGCGTCGGCCTGGTGGTGGGCGGCTCCATCGTGATTCCGCACCTGCGCCGGGCGGTGGACTTCCTGGATCAGCTGGAATCGGACCAGGGCGCCACGCCGGCTGCGGACTGCGCCAGCCACGCCTGATATTGCTTCGGGGCGGCTCCCTCCTTGCCGCCCCGTTGACGCATGCGAGTTTATTCAATGCTGCGTGCGAGGATTTGCAACGGCGGCCAGGGCTTGTGCTCTGGCCGCTTGGCGACGCATCGGGGATAATCGACGGGTTTTATAACCCTGTCGTACCCCGCCACAGGGTTGCTCGATTCATATCCCAAGGAGTGTCCCCATGAGCAAGACCATTGCCGTGATTCCGGGCGACGGTATCGGCCCCGAGATCATGAACGCCACGTTGCGCGTGCTCGACGCCCTGGACTGCGGCCTGTCCTACGAGTTCGTCGATGCCGGCATGGTCGCGCTGGAAAAGAGCGGCGACCTGCTGCCGCAGCCGACGCTCGACGCCATCGCCAAGCACAAGGTGGCCCTGAAGGGCCCGCTGACCACCCCGGTGGGCGGTGGCTTCACCTCGATCAACGTCACCCTGCGCCGTCATTTCGACCTGTACGCCAACGTGCGTCCGGCGATCAGCTTCCCGGGCACCAAGGCGCGCTTCGACAACATCGACATCATCACGGTGCGCGAGAACACCGAAGGCGCGTACCTGTCCGAAGGCCAGTCGATTTCCGAAGACGGCGAAACCGCCATCTCGATGATCCGCAATACGCGCAAGGGCTCCAGCCGCATCGTGCGCTACGCCTTCGACCTGGCCGTGAAGAAGGGCCGCAAGAAGGTCACGGCCGTGCACAAGGCCAACATCATCAAGACCGCCTCGGGCCTGTTCCTCAACGTGGCGCGCGAAATCGCCAAGGAATACCCGCAGATCGAGTTCAACGAGATGATCGTGGACAACGCCTGCATGCAGCTGGTGATGAAGCCCGAACAGTTCGACGTGATCGTCACCACCAACCTGTTCGGCGACATCCTCTCGGATCTGTGCGCCGGTCTGGTCGGCGGCCTGGGCCTGGCCCCGGGCGACAACATCGGCACGGAAGCTGCGATTTTCGAAGCCGTGCATGGTTCGGCGCCCGACATCGCCGGCAAGGGCATCGCCAATCCGTGCGCGCTGCTGCTCGCCGCGGCCGACATGCTCGATCACCTGGGCATGGTGGAGAAGGGCGACAAGGTACGCAACGCCATCCGCGACACCATGACCAACGACCGCGACAGCGTCACGCCGGACATCGGCGGCAAGGGCACCACGTCGAGCTTCGGCGACGCCATCGTCAAGCGCGTCAAGGCGTAATAACCGGCACCGCCGGAGCTCTTGCGGCTCGCCCCAGGGCTCTGGCTCTCGTACCATCAGGCGCATCCCGCACCGGGGTGCGTCTGATGCAAGACGCTGTGACGGCTCGAGCCGTCTTGCGCAAGGGGAAATCGTGCTGCGTACAAGGACGTTGGCGGAAGCGCTGGAGCTGGGGCAGGACAACTTCCTGCTGCTGCGTTTCCTTGCCGCGAGCCTGGTGATCTACGGTCACGGGCCTGCCATCGGCGGCGGAAACGTGTGGCCTGATTTGTTTACCTGGCTTGGCTGGGGGACATACTCCGGCGACCTGGCGGTCGACGTATTCTTCGTCACCAGCGGATACATGATTGCGGGAAGCTATTTGCGCCGCCGCAGCCCGTTCCAATTCCTCTGGGCGCGCGTGCTGCGCATCTATCCGGCCTATGTTTTCTGCCTGTTGGCATCAGCATTCGTGCTCGGGCCGCTGATGACTTCCCTAGCTCCGTCGGCGTATTTTGCCGATCACGGTGCGCTCCGCTATGTGACCAAGAATCTGGAGTTGGGCAAGGGCTTGGCCTGGTATCTGCCGGGTGTATTCACTGGCAATCCCCTGGCTGGCGTCGTGAACGGCTCGATCTGGACGCTGCCTGCCGAAGTGCGCATGTACTTGTGGGTGCTGATCGCCGGTGTGCTCGGCTTACTGGCGCGACCTCGCTGGTGCAACCTGCTGCTGTTTGCCTTGTTTGTCTGCGGCATCCTCGCACCGGGTCGCCTGCCGCTGGTTCCGTTGGAGTCGTTCGTGCGTTTGGCCGCCTATTTCGCTGCGGGCGTCTTTTGCTACGTGAACCGGCAATGGTTGCGCATCAGTTGGTGGTGGGTGATCGGATTGGCGATCATGGCTGTCCTGCTGCGTCAGACGATGTTCTATCCGTTTGCGATGGGACTGGCCTTGGTCGCCTTCGTCTTTGCCTTTGCCTATCTCACACCCTGGCGCGGCTTCAACCGTTTTGGCGACTATTCGTACGGGATTTATCTCTGGGGATTCCCCATGCAGCAGCTGGTTGCCAGCCATGCAACAGGGTCGATCGTCGCTTTGAACGCGTTGCTGGCCTGGCCGCTGGCATGTGCGATGGCCGTGCTCTCATGGCATTTCGTCGAGAAACCGGCATTGGCATTCAAGGGGTGGCCAAGCCGATGGCGCCTTCGCTGGTCGATGGGCCAGGCCTAGATTTTCGGGCGCATCCTGAGAGGGCGGGAATGCCTCCCGCCCTCTTTGCTCGATATCAGGCCACCTGTTTCGCCGCCGGCTTATAGCTGCCGGCCGGCGTCTGGAACGCTACGTTGATGCGGTTCCAGGTGTTGATCAGGCCTACCAGCAGGGTGAGGCTCAGCAGTTCCGCTTCGCTGAACGAGGCACGGGCGCGCTCGTAGACGGCGTCGGACACACCATGCTCGCCGAGGCGCGTGACTGCTTCGGCCCACTCGAACGCTGCGCATTCGCGCTCGCTGTAGAACGACGCTTCGCGCCAGCCCGCCAGCACGTACAGACGCTGCTCGGTCTCGCCGGCGGCGCGCGCATCCTTGCTGTGCATATCCATGCAATAGGCGCAGCCGTTGATCTGCGACACGCGCATCAACACCAGCTCCACCAGCGGGGCTTCCAGGCCGCTTTCATGCATCGCCGCACTGAAGTCGAGCAGCGGCTTGAGGGCCTGGGGGTACTTCATAAACGAAAGACGCTTGGACATGACGGGTTCCTTGGCATGCGGCCACCGTGGCCGCTCATGACAAAGACGTACCAGCCTGCGGATTCGTGACAGCTTCCAGGCGCGCGAGTTTGTCCGGGTTGCGCAGCGAGTGGATGCTGGTGATGCGCTCGCCGTCCGTTTCGATCCACGCGACCGTCGAGAGCTTGGTATTCACCCAGGTCAGCAGCGCGGGCGCCCCGTTGAGCCACTGCAGCCGGTGCACGATCGAATAGTCGCGATAGCGCTGGGCGATGATGGCGTACAGCCGCACGATGCGGTCAGCGCCATGCAGCGGGCGCAGCGTGGCGCGAGCCTTGCCGCCGCCATCGGCCAGGTGGACGGCGTCTTCGGCAAACAGCGCCTGCAGGGATTGGACGCTGGCGCTTTCCAGCGCATCGCGAAACTTGGCCAGCAGGCGGCGCTGCACGTCCGGCGCATGGGTGAAGCGCGGGCGTCCTTCGCGCAGGCGCTGGCGTGCGCGATGGACGCGCTGGCGGCAGGCGTCTTCGCCGATCTGCAGCATCTGGGCCGTTTCGCCGTGGCTGTAATCGAACACCTGGACCAGCAGGAAGGCGGCGCGTTCTTCCGGACTCAGGCGTTCTAGCAGGGCGAGGAAGGACAGGCTGAGACTTTCCGTGCGCTCCAGCACCGCTTCCGGCTGCTGCGTCTCTTCCACCAGCGGCTCGGGGAGCCAGGGGCCGGTGTAGTGCTGGCGTTCGGTCTTGGCGCGGCGCAGGCGGTCGAGCGACAGCCGGGTGGTCACCGTGACCAGCCACGCCTCGGCGTCGTCCAGGGCGGTGGCGTCCTGCTGGTGCCAGCGCAGCCAGGCGTCGTGCAACACGTCCTCGGCATCGGCCTGGGTGCCGAGCATGCGGTAGGCCAGGCCCAGCAGGCGAGGGCGGTGGTGCTGGAAGGTGGTGGTGGCAGCGTCCATGACGTTCTCCGACAGGAAGACACCTCAAGGACGCGCGAGTATCGCGATTCGTGACCGCTCAGCGAAAGAACGGCCAGGGCGCCAGGAAGATGATCCAGATCAGCACCAGCATGCCGATGTATTTCGCCGTGCGGAACAGCTTGGGATGTTTCTTCTTGAACGCGCGATTGCGATCGCGGCTGCGCTGGTTGAGCGCGAACATGCGGTTGACGAAGCCGGTTTTTTCCTCCGGCGATTCGGTGTTGGGGGACGCGGTGATCTTGCCCATGAAGGCACCCACGCGATGATTGATGGCATTCATGAAGCGCGTGCGCAACGGACGTTCCACGTCGGCGAACAGGATCACGCGCGTCTGGTCGGTGCGGTTCTCCGCCCAGTGCACGTAGGTTTCGTCGAACACCACGTCCTTGCCATCGCCCCAGCTGTGCATCTCGCCATCGACAAAGATGCGGCAGTCTTCGGAGTTGGGTGTGATCAGGCCCAGGTGGTAGCGCAGCGAACCGGCGAACGGGTCGCGATGCGGGTTGAGCTTGCTGCCGGGCGGGAGCAGGGCAAACATCGCCGCTTTCACGCTGGGAATGGCATTGAGCAGGGCTACTGTCCGGGGGCACAGCGTTTCGGCCGAGGCCAGCGGCTCGCCGTACCACTTCAGATAAAAGCGCTTCCAGCCCTGCTTGAAGAAGCTGTTGAAGCTGGCGTCGTTGTTCTTTTCCGCGGCGCGGATAAAGCCCTCGTCGAACAGGTGCAGTGCTTCTTCGCGTATGGCCTGCCAGTTGGCCTGCAGCAGATCGAGCTGGGGAAAGCCGCGGCGATCGAGGATGGGGGTGGCGGGCACTGCCGAGAACGCGTACATCAGCAGGTTGTACGGCGCGAACACCGCCGAGTGATCCACCAGTTGGCGATCGAAGCGCAGCCTGGCGCGACCGCGCAGATGCACCAGCAGCACGCACAATGCAAACAGTGCGAACAGGATCAACAGTACGAGGCGCGGGGCAAGGATCATGGACGAGTCATGGCGGCGAGCGGAAGCCGCCATTCTACTCCCTGGGGCCGTGCCCGCCCGGACGCCGATTCAGCGACCGTGCGGATTGGCCGCATCAATGGCCGAGCACATGAACCTCGCCGCCGCCCGGGCGATAGCTGCGTTCGAGCGCGCGCTGCACGTAGGCCACGGCGCGACGCACGGCCGAGCGCGGCGCATGGCCCTTGGCCAGCTCCGCCGCAATGGCCGAGGCCAGCGTGCAGCCGGTGCCATGACCTTCGATGGGGAGGCGTCGGTGCCGCAACTCCATCACGCCGCTTTCGTCGTAGAAACGGTCGATCACCTGACGTTCGTCCGAATGGCCGCCTTTGAGCAGCACGGCCCGTGCGCCGAGGGCCAGCAGGGCCTTGCCGGCACGGTCGAAATCCTGCGCCTTGCGCAATTTTTTACCCAGCAAGGCTTCGGCCTCGGGCAGGTTGGGCGTGAGCACGTCGGCCAGCGGAATCAGTTCTTCGACCATGGCCTCAACCGCGTCCTCATCGAGCAGTCGCGCGCCGCTGGTGGAAATCATCACGGGATCGACTACTAGCCATGCGGGCTTACGTGCGCGCATCTCCTTCGCCACGAGCCTGGTCACCGAAGCGCTTCCCAACATGCCGGTCTTCACGGCGCCAATCGCGAAGTCGTCGAACACGGCGTCCAACTGGCTGCGAATGTGCTTCAGCGGAACCGTGTGCACCGCGGTCACACCCTGCGTGTTCTGCGAAGTGATCGCCGCGATCACCGAGAGACCATGCACCTCGCGGGCGTGGAAGGTTTTGAGATCGGCCTGGATACCGGCGCCACCACCCGAATCGGAGCCGGCGATGGTGAGGGCGATGGGCGGGGCGATGTGGGGCATGGTGTGTCTTGGATTTGGATATGGGTGTCTTCGAATTCTGCTGCGCGCCAAATGACGGGCGTGTCGAAGAACAGCGCATCATAGGCGCTAATTGTGGGAGCGCACCCTGTGAGCGACAAGCCTACGGAGCGGTGACGCCCAGCGTGCCGTCGCGCACAGGGTGCGCTCCCACAGAGGAGTTGCTCCGACGGTCGTCGGAGCAACTCGGTTTCTCTTACAACGCTTCCGACGCAAAATCCGCCAGGCGCGAACGCTCACCGCGACGCAAGGTGATATGCGCCGAGTGCTCCCAGTGCTTGAATCGATCCACCGCGTAAGTGAGGCCCGAAGTGGTTTCCGTGAGGTAGGGCGTGTCGATCTGCTCGACGTTGCCCAGGCAGACGATCTTGGTGCCGGGACCTGCACGCGTGATCAGCGTCTTCATCTGCTTGGGCGTGAGGTTCTGCGCTTCGTCGATGATCAGATAGCGCGAAAGGAAGGTGCGGCCGCGCATGAAGTTCAGCGAGCGGATCTTGATGCGTGAGGCGAGCAGGTCGTTGGTGGCCTGGCGTCCCCAGCTGCCGCCTTCCTCCGGATTGGCGAGCACCTCGAGGTTGTCGGTGAGCGCTCCCATCCACGGCGTCATCTTTTCTTCCTCCGTGCCGGGCAGGAAGCCGATGTCTTCGCCCACCGAGACGGTGGCGCGCGTCATGATGATTTCGCGATAGCGCTGCTGGTCCATCACCTGCGCCAGGCCGGCGGCAAGGGCGAGCAAGGTCTTGCCGGTGCCGGCAGTGCCAAGCAGGGTGACGAAATCGACATCCGGATCCATCAGCACGTTGAGCGCGAAATTCTGCTCGCGGTTACGCGCTGCAATGCCCCACACGGCGTGATTGGCGTGGCTGTGATCATCCAGCAACACCAGCGTGGCCTTGGCGTCGTCCACGTGCAGCACGCGCAGTTCCACGCTGTTGTCGCCAGGCAAAAACAGGCACTGATTGGGATACCAGTCTTCGTCGTCGCGACGGTCGAGCTTGTAGAAGGTGCGACCGCGTTCGTTCCACGACTGCACTTCGGGGTGCTTGTCCCAGAAATCCTCGCCCAGCTCGGTGGAGCCGGTGTAGAGCAGCGCAAAGTCATCCAGCGCGCGGTCGTTTTCATAGTCTTCCGCATCGATGCCGTAGATCTTGGCCTTGATGCGCAGGTTGATGTCCTTGCTGACCAGCACGACCGAGCGGTCGGGATTCTGGTCGCGCAGTTCGATCACCGCCGACAGGATCAGGTTGTCTGCCTTGCCGTGGCCGTTGGTGGTGCGCTGCTGGAAATACAGCCTGCCTACCGCGCCGCCGCGTTTGAGATTGACCCCTTCGGGGTTGGACAACTCCAGGCCGTTGCTGATGCCGTGGCCGTTGCCACGCACGATCAGTTCATTGAGGAAGCGGCTGACTTGACGACCATTGCGCGAAACCTCGGAGGCGCCCTTTTTCTTTTCGTCCAGTTCCTCCAACACCGTCATGGGGATGAAGACATCGTGTTCTTCAAAGCGGAACAGCGAAGTCGGATCGTGCAGCAACACATTGGTGTCGAGAGCGTAGATGCGCTTGCTTCCGGTCATACGGAAGAAACCTCTTGAGAGTGCGAGGTGGAAGAACCGCGGCATGCGGCGTGCCGCGGGAAGTCGGCCGATGGGCCGGGATGCCATGCACGATAGGGAGTCGTCCCGGCGGGACGGGCAGCGGCATGGCGAAAAAGGAGATCGCGGGTCACTGGGCGGGGATGGCGTCGAGCACGGCCTGGGCGTGCCCTGGGACTTTCACGTTGCGCCATTCCTGGGCCAGCCTGCCTTCGGGATCGATCAGGAAGCTGCTTCGTACAACACCCATATGACGTTTTCCGTACAGCACCTTCTCGTGGATCACGTCGAAAGCGTTGCACCAGGTCTCATCAGGGTCGGAAACCAGAGGAAACGGCAGTTCCTGCTTGGTGGCGAAGTTGGCGTGGGATTTCACCGAATCACGCGAAACACCGATGATCTGCGCGTGACGCTTTTTGAAGTTCGGATAGAGGTCGCGGAAATCCTTGGCCTCGTTGGTGCAACCGGGGGTACTGTCCTTCGGGTAGAAGTACACCACCACCCAGTGGCCTTTCAGGCTGTCCAGCTTCAGTTCGCTGCCATCGCCGGTGAGGCCTTTGAGTTTGGGGACTTTCTTGCCAACTTCGGGCATAGGTTCTCCTGCGAGGCCGCGGCCGGCTTCGACTGGGTGTCGTCAATCAAGGGAAACGAGACAGCGGAGGTGGGTGCGAAGGCGGTCAGGGCTCGCCCTGCGATCGGTGCAAATCGACCCGCCTGCTGCATGCCATCTCTCCGGTACTGCTCTTGAGGTCAGAGACTAGCGCTTGCCGTGTAGGGAATGACAGTCCTTGCAGCAGGGCGCCTCAGGGAGCATGCTCAAGGACCCGGCGAGCACGCCGGAAAACCGGTTTTCCGCGCGACATCCGCCGCTCAGAATTTCACCGGATCCATGATGGCGTCGAGATTCAGGCCATCGCAGAACTCCAGGAAGTCATCGCGCAGCGCCGCAATATGCGTGGCCGCCGGAATGCCGATGGTGATCTGTGCCTGGAACATGTCCGCACCCGTCTGCATCGCCTGGTAACGCAGCGAGCTCAGCTGCTCGATGACGATGTCGCGGCGGTCGAAGAAGTCGATGATCTTCACCAGGATGCCCGGGCGATCGGCCGAGATCACCTCGATCAGATACGGCAGCAGGTGCGAGTGGTGCTCGCGCGGACCGGTGCGATAAAACGAAAGGCGCAGATCTTCGTCCCGGGCCGTCTTGGCCAGCGCGGTTTCGAGTTTGGCCACGGCGTCCCATGCGCCGGTGGCGAGCAGGGTCAGCGAGGTATCGGCGCCGATCGCCGACACCCGCGCATCGGCGAGGTTGCAGCCGGCTTCGGCAATACGCTTGGCCAGCGTCAGCAAGGGCGCGCTTGTGGAGGGAGTCAGGGTCTGGATCAGCAGCTGGTTGTCGCTGCCGGTGCGCGCGGAAGAACGATTCAAGGAGTCCACCTGTGGCGCTCCCGCACGATGCGGGTCAAGAAAGCACGTCGGTTGAGCTTACTTGCCGCTGCCAGAGACCCGCAAGTAAGTCCTCTGGCCGGCTGAAAGTCGCTTTTTGACTGCCTGCCAGGCCGGGCGTAACATTTTGGCGGTCGCGCCGCCGTCCTAGGGGCTCATCAATGGGGAGCGGATTATGAAGCACGTGCATGCGTGGTTGATGGTTGCCGCCATGGCAATCCCGTTTTCGCAGGCGCTGGCGTATGCCAAGAATCCAACGCCGCCGGACGTCAAGGCAGATACCAAAGAGAAGTTCGAAGGGGTCATGGACCATGTCCATCAGGAGATGGGCGCGGGCGGACGTTTCGAGTTCCTGACCGCGGAAGAGCGCGAGACGGTCGAGCACGATATGAATGACATGCATGGCTTGTTCGACCGCTTCGGCAAGGTCGATGCGATGGACGACAAGTCCAAGATCCAGCTCTACAACGATCAGTCGGAAGTGAACGCGCTGCTCACCAGGCGCGACGGCGAACGCGAAATCTGCACGCACGAGCAGCCGACGGGATCTCATCTTCCCAAGACCACCTGCCGCAACTACGCCCAGATAGAGCGCGAGCGGCGGGACATGCTCAACATGAAGGATGCCATGCTGCATACGATGCGAGAGGCGGCTCCGTCCTCGGCGCTGGGTACGCATTGACGCATCGGGATGGCGTTTGTTTCGGCTAAGACAACCAGGGGGTTAGATCATGAAGTTGGTGCGTGCGCAGCTTGCTGTTGCGGTATTGGTGTTTCTTGTTCCTGCGACTTCGCTGCTGGCGAAGAGCCCGCCACCGCCTGACGTCAAGGCCGATACGAGGGATACATTCGCCCCTGTGGCCGACCATGTGCGCGAACAGATGCAGGCAGGCGGCCGCTTTGAGTTCGTCAACGCTGAGGAGCGCGGCACCGTCACCAAGGACCTTGGTGATATGCAGTCGCTCCTGGATCGGTTCACCAAGGTCGACGCCATGGACGACAAGTCCAAGATCCAGCTCTACAACGACCAGTCCGAGATCAATGCGATCCTTACCCGCCGCGATGGCGACAAAGAGATCTGCGTACACGAACAACCCACCGGGTCCCATCTTCCGAAGACCACCTGTCGCAAGTACAGCGATATGGAGCGCGATCGCGCGGCCACGATGCAGATGAAGGATGAGATGTTGCATACCACCATCCCGAAACCCCTGCTGATCGGTCCGAACGCCCATTGAGGGGGAATCCAGGACTGCGCCCGCTCCATGGACTTGGGCGGGCTGTCCAGGGTGAATTCGGACGCGGGATAGCGCTGGCAGGGCCGGCCCAGGGCTCTGTATTGGCTGAACAAGCTTTTCCGGTAACATGCCGGGTTTGAGTTTCAGGCGGAGCCGGTCTTGAACATTCGCGGAAGCATCTGTGCGCTGGTCACGCCGTTCGCGGCGGACGGGGCGCTTGATCTTGCGGCTTTCGCAAAGCTGCTTGACTACCAGATCGACGGCGGAACCGAAGGCGTGGTCGTGGCCGGTTCAACCGGCGAGGCCCATATGCTCGAGCACGACGAATACGAGCGCCTGCTCGCGTTTGCCGTGGAACGGGTGGCCGGCCGCATGTTGGTCCTTGCCGGGACCGGCGAGGCGGGCACGGCCAAGACCGTGGCGCTCACGCGGCGTGCGAAAGCGCTGGGTGCTGATGCGGCCCTGGTGGTGGCTCCGTACTACGTGCGACCGACCCAGGAAGGCCTGCGTCGCCATTTCCTCGAAGTGGCTGACCATGGCGGCCTGCCGGTGGTGCTGTACAACGTGCCGGCGCGCACGGGTTGCGACCTGCTGCCGGCAACGGTGGCTGAACTGCGCGACCACCCGGCCATCGTGGGCCTCAAGGAAGCGCTGGGCACCGATGAAAGGATTCGCGCCATCGCGGAACTTGCGCGGCCGGATTTCGTCTATCTGTCCGGTGACGACGGCACGGCCTGCAAGGCGATGCTCGCTGGCGCGGCGGGGACGATCTCGGTGGTAGCCAATCTGGTGCCTCGCGCGTTTCGCATGTTGTGCGATGCCGCCACGGCAGGCGATCGGGCTGAAGCACAGCGTTGCGACGCCGTGCTGGCGCCGCTGGTTTCGGCGCTCAACTGCGCGCCGAACCCGATTGCTGTGAAGGCCGGATTGCCGCCGCTGGGCTTGGGATTGGCGGCGCCACGCCTGCCTTTGGTTGAATTGGAGGATGGTCCGGACCGCGCGCGACTTCGCGAAGCGCTGGCGGGTCTGGCATCCTTGGCGAATGCGGCCTGACATTTCGGGCAACTGATACTCCTACGGAATCTGCTTACATGAAGAAATCCCCGCTTGTCGTGGCCCTGCCGGTACTGGCCCTGTCTGCCTTGCTGCTCTCTGGCTGCGGCATGTTCCGTTCGCAGAAGGCCTGGGAAACGGCCAAACAGGAGTCGCCGCTGGAAATTCCGCCGGGCCTGGATACGCCTTCCACCAGCGCCGCGCTGGTCATTCCGGAAGCGGGCGCCAACAACCCGACCTCCAATGGTGCGACCGCGCGCGTGGGCAACAGCAGCGCCCAGATCGCCGACGGCTTTGTGCTGAACGACAGCATCGACAACACCTATCGCCGCGTGGGCCAGGCCCTGGAGAATGGTGATATTGGCCAGGTGGTGGGGCACGACGATGACGCGCACACCTATACGCTTAGCGTGGTCGCATCGGATCAGCCGACCCAGAAGAAGGGCTTCTTCAGCAGCATGTTCAACGGCAAGTCCAAGGAGTCTGCGGATGCCCCGGGCGCCAAGCCGCGCCAGGTGCTGCTGACCGTGGGCACCAGCGGCGAGAAGGCCAGCGAAGTGCGCGCCCAGGGCGATGCCGCCGCGGTGGCCAAGGTGATCGATACCCTCAAGGGTCGCATGGGCGGCGGTTGATCCGTTGCCTTACGGCCAATAAAAACGCCGCCTCAAGGGCGGCGTTTTTTTATGCGCGAACCGGGGTGTCCTGCGGAGGGGTACAGCGTCCGGGATGGCGTTCAGCGTTCGAGCAGGTCGAGCTTGTTTGGCTTGTTTTCCCAGTCCTTGGCGTCGGCGAGGCCGTCCTTGCGCTCGGTGATGACCGGCCAGCTCTTGGCCAGCGCCGCGTTCAGGGCAGTGAAGCTTTCCTGTCCGGCGGGCACGTCGTCTTCCGGATAGATCGCGTTGATCGGGCACTCCGGCTCGCACAAGGTGCAGTCGATGCACTCGTCCGGATCGATCACGAGGAAGTTGGGGCCTTCGTGGAAGGCGTCGACGGGGCAAACTTCGACACAGTCGGTGTATTTGCACTTGATGCAGTTGTCGGTGACGACAAAAGTCATACGCTCTCGTGCCTGTCTTGAATGAGCCGGGGCCCGTGCCAGGCCGGAAGTGGCGCTCCCTACGAGGTTCGAACTCGTGTTCCCGCCTTGAGAGGGCGGTGTCCTAGGCCACTAGACGAAGGGAGCGAAATGCACCGGAGCGCGCTAGTATAGCGGAATTGCTTCGCCCGGCAATGCCCTCAGGGGCTCAAGGACCGACCGGGCGGACGGCCACCGGCCCGATGGGGCATGGTGGAATGTGGAGGCGGCGGAACGATGCCGCATTGATCGCTTTGAATGGCGCTAAGCGCCTGCAAGGATCCAGACCGCTTGAATCACGACGCAAGGACCAACGCCACGCCTGCATTGCGCATCATCCCGCGCGAGCAGCACGTGATTTCGCGCAAGAACATCAGCAAGGCAGCGCTGCGCGTGCTCTATCGCCTCAACGAGGCCGGCTACCAGGCCTATCTGGTGGGAGGCGCCGTTCGCGACCTGCTGCTGGGCGGTCATCCCAAGGACTTCGACGTGGCCACCAACGCCACGCCCGACGAGGTCAAGAAACTCTTCCGCAATTCGCGCCTGATCGGCCGCCGTTTCCGGCTGGCCCACGTGGTGTACGGTCCGGAAATCATCGAAGTGGCCACCTTCCGTGGCACCGGCGAAGAAGAAGGCGAGGGCGATCGCCACATCGTCGACGGCCGCATCGTGCGCGACAACGTGTGGGGCTCGATCGAAGAGGACGCGATCCGTCGCGACTTCCGCGTCAACGCGCTGTACTACGACATCAGCGATTTCTCGGTGCGCGACTATGTCGGCGGCATGCAGGACGTGCAGGACCGCGTGCTGCACCTGATCGGCGATCCGGAAACGCGCTACCGCGAAGATCCCGTGCGCATGCTGCGTGCCGTGCGCCTCGCGGCCAAGCTCAATTTCCGCATCGACGCGGCCGCCGCGGCGCCGTTCGACGAGCTCGGGCCGCTGCTGGCCGACGCTGCGCCGGCGCGATTGTTTGACGAGTCGCTCAAGCTGTTCCTGTCAGGGCATGGCCTCAAGAGCTTCCACATGCTCGAACAGACCGGCCTGCTGAAGTTCATGTTTCCGGCCACGGCACGCGCGCTCAAGCGCGGCGACAAGGCGCTGCGTGCGCTGATCGAGCAGGGCCTGGCCAATACCGATGCACGCGTCGCCGAAGGCAAGTCGGTGACGCCGGCCTTCCTGTTCGCCGTGCTGCTGTGGGGCGAAGTGCGCGACCTGGCGCATACCTGGATCACCAAGGGCATGGAGCCAGTGGCCGCGTGGGAACGCGCCGCCACCCACGTCATCGTCGAGCAATGCCAGCGCGTGGCGATCCCGCGTCGTTTCACGCTGACCATGGAAGAAATCTGGGGCATGCAGCCGCGCTTTGAACAAGTGCAGCGCAAGCGCGTATTCCGCCTGATGACGCATCCGCGTTTCCGTGCCGCCTTCGACTTCCTGCTGCTGCGTGCGGAGGAATCCCCCGCGGTGCGCGAGCTCGGCGCATGGTGGCAGCACGCGCAGCAGTTGCCGCACGAAACGCTGGCGGCGGCCTTGTCGGGCAGCGCGTCGGGTTCGGCAGTGGAAAGCGCTGCGCCGGCCGCCAAGCCGCGCAAGCGCCGTCGTCGCAAGCCGAGCTCGAAGTCGGGCAACAAGTCGGATCCCGCGTGACGGTTGCGTTCATTGCGTTGGGCAGCAACCTAGGCGACGCGCAAGGACACGTGCTGGGCGCGTTCGGCGCGCTGGATGCACTCCCGCAAACCCGCTTGCTCGCCCGCTCAGCGCTGTATCTCACGCCTCCCTGGGGCGTGCTCGATCAACCTGCTTTCATCAATGCGGTCGCTCAGATCGATACCGGACTGACGCCGCACCAGCTGCTCGATGCCTTGCTGAAGATCGAGCGCGATGCCGGCCGGGTGCGCGATGGCGAGCGCTGGGGCCCGCGCACGCTTGATCTCGATGTGCTGCACATGGACGGCGTCGTGCTATCGGACGATCGCCTGACGCTGCCTCATCCGCGCATGGCTGAGCGTGCTTTTGTACTGTTGCCACTGAACGACCTGGCGCCGACGCTGGAGTTGCCGGGCCAGGGTAAGGTGGCGGATCTGCTGGCAGGCATCGAAACCACCGGTTGCGAGCGTCTGCCTTGAGCCCTTCACGCCACACGCGGGATAATCCGCGCCTGCCTCCGTTCTAGGGAATTGTCGTGTACTCGCAAAAAGCGAACGCCCCCACGCGCAAGCCGGTCACCGTGCCGGCGTTGCGCGGGATGAAGGAAGCAGGCCAACGCATCGTCATGCTCACCTGTTACGACGCGAGTTTCGCGGCGCAATTGGAAATGGCTGGCGTCGACGTGGCGCTGGTGGGCGACTCGCTCGGCATGGTGATCCAGGGGCACAAAAGCACGCTGCCGGTGACGCTGGACCACATGGTCTATCACACCAGCATCGTGTCGCGCGGACTCAACGCCACTTTGCTCATCGCCGACTTCCCGTTCATGGCCGATCGCGATGTCGCCCACGCGTTGGAAGCTGGCGCGCAGCTGGTGGGCGAGGGTGGCGCCGCGATGGTGAAGATCGAGGGCGCCTCGCCGCATATTCTCGAAGTGATCACCGCGCTGGTCGAACGCGCCATTCCGGTATGCGCGCACCTGGGCCTGACGCCGCAATCGGTGCACAAGTTCGGCGGTTTCCGTATCCAGGGCCGCGCGCAGGACGCCGCCGACCGCCTGGTCGAGGACGCCAAGGCGGTGGAAGCCGCGGGCGCCGACCTGCTTGTGCTGGAAGGCATTCCCACCGCACTGGGCGAGCGCATCACGCAGGCTGTGTCCATTCCTACCATTGGCATCGGCGCCGGCCCGCATTGCGACGGGCAGGTGCTGGTGATCCACGACATGCTGGCGGTGACGCCCGGCAAGCGACCCAAGTTCAGCAAGGATTTCCTCGCAGGACGCGACTCTGTGGCTGCGGCGATCGCGGCCTATGCCGAGGATGTGCGCAGTGGCGCCTTCCCGGCGCCGGAACATTGCTTCGACTGAGGCAGCAGAGCTCAAAGACATGCAGACTGTGCAAGATGCCGCGGCGCTCCGCGCCACCATCCGCGGCTGGCGCGGCCAGGGCCTTACGGTGGGTTTCGTGCCCACCCTGGGTAACCTGCACGCCGGTCACCATTCGTTGATCAAACTGGCCCGAGCCCGCGCCGATCGGGTAGTGGCCAGCGTGTTCGTCAATCCCACCCAGTTCGGCCCGAACGAAGACTTCGAGCGTTATCCGCGCACCCTGGTGCAGGATCAGGTGGGGTTGGCCGAACAGGACTGCGACCTGCTGTTTGCCCCGGAAGTGCCCACGCTGTACCCGTTCGGCGCGCAGAACAGCGTGAGCATCCATGTGCCGCAACTCACCGAAACGCTCGAGGGTGCCCACCGCCCGGGGCATTTCGACGGCGTGGCTACGGTGGTGTGCAAGCTGTTCAACCTGGTGGAGCCGGATCTGGCCGTGTTTGGCCAGAAGGATTTCCAGCAGCTCAAGGTGATCGAGCGGATGGTTCGCGATCTCTCGCTGCCGGTGAAGATCATTGCGGCGCCCACGCTGCGTGCCGAGGACGGCCTCGCCTTGAGCTCGCGAAACCAGTACCTCTCGGCCGAACACCGCACCCTGGCGCCGCAGATCTACGCCACCCTGCAGCAGATGCGCGATCTCATCGCCAAGGGGCACGCCTGGTCGGTGGTGGAGCAGGCGGCGGCTTCCAAGCTTGCCCGGGCCGGTTTCGACCCTGATTACGCCGTCATTCGGCGCTCCGAAGACCTGGCTGAACCGGTCGACGGCGAGACCGAAGGCCTGGTCGCCCTGATCGCGGCCCGGCTGGGCTCGACCCGGCTGATCGACAACTTGCCTTTCGACTGACCGACCCCATCAAGGGCCTGCCGGGACCCCATGTTGCGACGCGGCGCGTCTCGGCGGGATAATAGTGGGCTACGCGGGCAATTCCTGCCGGAAACTGAAGTCATGAACCTGAACATGCTCAAGGCCAAGATCCACCGTGCGACGGTGACCCATGCCGAGCTCCATTACGAAGGCTCCATCGCCATCGACGGCCTGTTGCTCGATGCCTCCGGCATTCGCGAGTACGAGCAGATCCATGCGTGGAACATCAACAACGGCAAGCGCTTCGTCACTTACGCGCTGCGTGCCGAGGAAGGCTCGGGCATCATCTCGGTGAACGGCAGCGCCGCCCACCGCGCACAGCCGGGCGACCTGGTCATCATTGCCGCGTTCTGCCAGCTGTCCGAGGCCGAGCTCGAGCAGTTCCAGCCGACCCTGGTGTACGTGGACGCCAACAACGCCATCTCGCACACCAATCGCTCGATTCCCAAGCAGATGGCCGCGGCCTGAAGCTTTGCGCCTCGCCTCAGGGCGGGGCCTGGGTGCGGTGCAACAATCTGCTGGCAAAGGGTGCGCGAAGCTGCGTAAGATCGACGTCCCCCTTCGCCGAGCATGAGTTCCCATGTCGTCCGAGCGCCGTCCGTCTTTTCTTGCAGAACACGTTGACCGGCTCGCAGGCACGCACCTGCGGGAATTGCTGAAGGACGCCGCCCGCGGCAAGCGCCTGCGCCATCGCCTCGGGCCAATCCTGCTGGACCTGAGTCGCCAGAAGCTCGACCAGGTTGCGTTGGACGCTCTCGGCGCGCACGTCGAAGCCAGCGGCTGGCAGGCAGCGCGCGATGCGATGTTCTCCGGCCAGCCCATCAATACCTCCGAAGACCGTGCGGTGCTGCACACCGCGCTGCGCGCCGGCGGTTCGCAATTGCCTTCGCCCGCACCGCGCGATGCGCTCAAGGAAATCGACGCCACGCTCAAGCGCATCGATGCGCTGGTCAAGGCCGTGGAACTCGGCGACGCCAGCGCCTTCGGCGTGGCGCCCGGCATCACCGACATCGTGAACATCGGCATCGGCGGCTCGGACCTCGGGCCGCGCCTCGCTGCCCGCGCGCTCACGCCGTATCACGTGCCGGGGCTGCGCAGTCATTTCCTCACCAATGTGGACGGCCAGTCCGCCTACGAGCTGATGCATCAGCTCGATCCCAAGCGCACGCTGGTGATCGTGGTCTCCAAGACCTTCACCACGCAGGAAACCTTGCTCAACGGCAACGTGATGCGCGAGTGGATCAGCCGCGCCTACGACGGCGACCAGGCTGCCGTGTCGCGCCACTTTCTTGCCGTGAGCGCCAATGTCGCCGAGGCGGCAAAGTGGGGCATTCCGGCGGCACAGGTTTATCCGATGTGGGACTTCGTCGGTGGCCGCTTTTCCGTGTGGTCGGCCGTGGGCCTGTCGCTCGCGCTGGCTATCGGCTCGTACAACTTCCACGAGCTGCTCAAAGGCGCGGCGCTGGTGGACGATCATTTCCGCAGCGCGGCCTGGTCGGAGAACTTGCCGGTGCTGCTGAGTCTGGTGGAGTACTGGAACCGCGACGTCCAGGGCCGCGGCAGTCGCGCAGTGATCCCTTACGCCGACCTGCTCACCGATCTCACCTCCTACCTGCAGCAGCTGGAAATGGAGAGCCTGGGCAAGCAGGTCACCAAGCAGGGACAGCCGGTCGCGCAACCGACCTCGGCGGTGGTGTGGGGCAGCGTGGGCACCAATGCGCAGCATGCGTATTTCCAGTCGCTGCACCAGGGCACCGATGTGGTGCCGCTGGAGTTCATCGGCGTGGTGAAGCCGGCGCACGATCTCACCGCAAACCACGAGGCGCTGTTGTCGAACTTGCTCGCCCAGGCGGCTGCGCTTGCGCTGGGCAAGACGTTCGACGAAGCGCTCGCCGAAGCGAAGTCGGGTACTGACGAAGAGCGTCGCGTGCTGGCCGCGCAGCGCACTTTCCCGGGCGATAGACCCAGCACGGTGATGCTACTGGACGCGCTCACGCCGGAAAGCCTCGGTGCACTGATCGCGTTGTACGAGCACAAGGTGTTCATGCTTGGCCACCTGTGGGGTGTCAACGCGTTCGATCAGTGGGGCGTGGAGCTGGGCAAGTCGATTGCGCGGCAGATTCTGCCGGCGTTGGAAGAGGGCGGGGCGAAGAAGGTCGCAGGACTGGATTCGTCCACGCAGGCGCTGATCGAGGCGATCCACGAGCGCCGCAAGGTCTGAGCCGCCACTGTGGGAGCGCACCCTGTGCGCGACAGGCCTCGCGAGGCGTCAGTCGCGCACWGGGTGCGCTCCCACAGGATAAGCATTGTTGTGCGTGTCAGGCAGGATGCTTCGCCAGCGCCCACGCTACATGCTCGCGCACGATCTCCGACGGATGATCGCTGCGCGCTAGCAGCGCATCCCGCACCTCATCCGAATGAGGCGCATTGCCCAGCGCCACCGCGATATTGCGCAGCCAGCCTTCGTAGCCGGTGCGACGGATGGCCATGCCTTCCGTGCGCTGCAGGAATTCCTGCTCGCTCCAGCCGAACAGCTCCACCAGCTTCGCGCCATCAAGCCGATGACGCGGCGCGAAATCCGGTTCAGTCGCATCCTGCGCAAATTTGTTCCAGGGACAGATCAGCTGGCAATCGTCGCAGCCGAAAATGCGGTTGCCGATCGGCTCGCGTAGTTCCTCGGGAATACTTCCGCGCAATTCGATGGTGAGATACGAAATGCAGCGTCGCGCATCGAGCTTGTATGGCGCGACGATCGCCTGGGTAGGGCAGATATCGATGCAGCGACGGCAGCTCCCGCAGTGCGCGCTGGCAGGTGCGTCCACCGGCAGTGGCAGATTGGTGTAGAGCTCGCCGAGGAAGAAGTACGAACCGGCGCTGCGGTTGATCAGCACGGTGTGCTTGCCGATCCAGCCCAGTCCCGCATTTCGGGCGAGCGCTTTTTCGAGCACGGGAGCCGAATCGACGAAGGCGCGATAGCCGAAGTCGCCGATGGCGCCATGAATGCGCTCGGCCAACTTCTGCAAGCGGTTGCGCATGAGCTTGTGATAGTCGCGGCCCAACGCATAGCGCGCGACATAACCGGCTTCGGCATCGCCCAGGACATTCCACGCGTTGCGCGTGCCCGGCGGAATGTAATCCATGCGCACGGAAACGACGCGAAGCGTGCCCGGTTCCAGTTCCGCCGGGCGGCTGCGTTTGTCGCCGTGGCGGGCCATGTAATCCATCTCGCCGTGATGGCCGTCGTCCAGCCAACGCTTCAGGTGCACCTCGTCCTCGCCCAGCTCGGTGCCGGCGATGCCGCAATCGGCAAAGCCAAGCTCCTGCGCCCAGCGCTTGATATCGAGCGCAAGCGCAGCGTAGTCGGCAGGTGGGGCGGCAACAGGGGACATGTGGCTATTGTAGGCGGTCCGTGCGCTAAGGCCTGCGCTGGCATGCCTATAATTCCCGCATGACTGCCCACCCCCATCGTCACGAGCTCTATACCGTCGAACAGGTGCGAGCGCTCGATCGCCGCGCCATCGAAGAGCTCGGCATTCCCGGTTACGAACTGATGCAGCGCGCCGCCGCTGCGGCGCTGGTTTGCCTGCGCCAGCATTGGCCGCAGGCGCGGCGCATCGCGGTGTACTGCGGCCCCGGCAACAACGGTGGCGACGGCTTCCTGCTGGCGGCGCTGGCGCGTGAGGCCGGACTGCATGCCGACGTTTTTGCGCTGGGCGAGAGCCGTGGCGACGACGCTGGTCGCGCGCGTCGCGAGTTCGAGCACGGCGGCGGTACGGTGCACGTGTGGAGCGACGCCGTCGCGCTTCCGTCGGTCGATGTGCATGTCGATGCCTTGTACGGCACCGGCCTGCAACGCGCGCTGGCAACCGAGGTCGCTGCGCTGGTCCGGCACATACATGCGACCGGCGCGCCGGTGTTGGCGTTGGACGTGCCCTCGGGCGTCAATGCCGATACCGGTGATGTGCCGGGCGAGGCGGTGCAGGCCAGCGTCACCGTGACCTTCATCGCGCCCAAACGCGGGCTCTATACGGGGCTGGCGCCGGGCTATGTGGGAACCGTGCAGTTGGAGTCGTTGGGCTTGCCGGAAACGCTTTGGCAGCACGCCCGTGCGGCTGCAGAACTGATGCATCCGTGGACGCTGCCGCCGCGTCCGCGACAATCGCACAAGGGCAATAACGGGCACGTGCTGGCCATCGGCGGCGATCACGGCACGGCCGGTGCGATCCGCTTGTGCGGTGAAGCGGCCCTGCGCGGTGGCGCCGGACTGGTCAGCGTCGCGACCCGTGCCGAACATCTGATCGCACTCAACAGCGCCCGGCCAGAGCTGATGGCCCATGAGGTAAACGGGCCGCAGGCGCTGGAGGCCTTGCTGCCGCGTGCCAGCGTGCTCGCCGTGGGACCCGGACTGGGGCAGGGAGCGTGGGGGCATGCACTGTGGTTGACCGCGCTCGACGCCGATCTGCCGCTGGTGCTCGATGCGGACGGCCTGAATCTGCTCGCGCTCGAGCCGCGCGAGTTCTCCCGCCCGGCGGTGATCACGCCGCATCCCGGCGAGGCAGCGCGCCTGCTGGGATGCGATACCAAGGCCATCGCGGCCGACCGTTTTGCGGCCGTGTGCGAACTGGCCAGGCGCTATCGGGTCGTCGCGGTGCTGAAGGGCGCAGGTAGCCTGGTGGCCGATCCGCAGGGGCGTGTTGCCGTCTGTCCCTGGGGCAATCCGGGCATGGCCAGCGGCGGCATGGGGGATCTGCTGACCGGCATCGTCGCCGCGCTGCTGGCGCAAGGCTGCGACGCCTGGCAGGCCGCCACCCTGGGTGTCTCCCTGCATGCCCGCGCGGGCGATCTGGCGGCCCGTCACGGCGGTGAGCGTGGCTTGATCGCCAGCGACTTGCTGGAGCCGCTGCGCCGGCTGCTCAACGGAATCGACGCATGACGGAACCGAGCTGGAATCTGCCCGACGAAGCCACCACCGCCGCGCTGGCCACCCGCCTGGCCGGCGCGCTCGATGATGGCCTGGTGGTCTATCTGCATGGCGACCTGGGCGCCGGCAAGACCAGCTTTGCCCGTGCACTGCTCGGCGCCCTGGGCGTCGGCGAGCGCATCAAGAGCCCGACCTATAGCCTGGTTGAGTCCTATCGCGCCAACGGACGGCCGGCCTGGCATCTGGACCTCTACCGCATCGCCGATCCCGGCGAGCTGGAATGGCTGGGTCTGGACGCGCTGTCCGATCCCTCGGCCCTAGTGCTGGTGGAGTGGCCCGAGCGTGGTGCGGGCGCCTTGCCGGCCCCTGACCTGGTCGTGCACCTCAGTTATGCCGGGAGCGGGCGCCATGCCCGCATGGAAGTGCGCACCCCCCGCGGCGCGGCGGTCACCTCGCGTCTGGCCTGACGTAAACGCGGCCCGAATCACCTAAGTATCGGTACTTGCTGAGATTTTTCCCTCGGCAGGCATAAGGGAATTCGCCTTCAGTTTGCGTGGCTTGCGGCCGATAGCTGGATGTCGCCTGACAAAACTTACGCAGGTTATGGATATTCAAGGGAAAACCTATTGCAATCCCCGGGCGGGTGGGCTTCAATTCCGCTCCATGAAGGGATATAGGACGCATCCTGCTCTGCTCAGTGCCGTGGCCCTGCTGGCCGTGGTGCCTTTTTGCGCGTCGCGCGCGGCCGATGTGAAGTCCGCCCGCGTCTGGGCAGGCCCCGAATACACCCGCGTGGTGCTCGATGTTTCCGGCCCGGTTACCTACAAGGTCGACCAGGACGGCGACGAGCTGACCGTGGACATCAACGGCAGCTCGGTCGTTGGCGGCTTCAATTACCCGGCGGCCACGGGCCTGTACAAGGGCATGAGCGGCGCCAAGCAGGGCAATAACGTCCGCCTGACCGCCAAGGTCGATCCCTCGAGCAACGTCAAAAGCTTCCTGCTCAAGCCGCAGGCGGAGTACGGCTACCGCTTGGTGGTCGATCTTTATCCGGGCAGCGGCTCGGTGGCTAAGGCCTCGTCGCCGGAAAAGCGGCCTGTACCGAATATTCCCATCCCGGCTGCCGCCCCATCGGATGACGACGGCGACAGCGCCTCCGCCTCCGCCTCGGCTGCCGCAGCGCCCGAAGCTGCTCCGCCGCCGGCTGCCATGCCGCCGCCGGCACCCATGCCCGAGTCGCGCAGCTCGACCCGCTCCTCGCTGAAGCCGACCCAGAGCGGCATGGCCTCGACGCGTGCGGCAGCCAGCCTGCTCAATGGCGAGCGCAAGGTGGTGATCGCCATCGATGCCGGTCACGGCGGCGATGACCCGGGCGCTCACGGTCCGGGCGGGACGCTGGAGAAGAACGTCACCCTCGCGGTGGCGCGCCAGCTGGCGGACCAGATCAACCAGCAGCCCGGCATGCGTGCCGTCCTGACCCGCAACGCCGATTTCTTTATCCCGCTGGCGCAGCGCTACCAGATCGCCCGCAACAACTCGGCGGACCTGTTCGTCTCGATCCACGCCGACGCCTTCATCAACGGCGACGCCAAGGGTTCGTCCGTGTGGGTGCTCTCGCCACGCGGCAAAACCAGCATGGCTGCGCGCTGGCTGGCCGACGGCCAGAACCGGGCCGACCTGATCGGCGGCGTGACGCTGGACGACAAGAACGACGGCCTGGCGGCCGTGCTGCTCGACCTGCAGCAGGGTTATTCCATGCAGGCCAGCGAATCGGTGGCAGGCAACGTGCTGAAGGCGCTGGGAAATCTCGGCCCCACCCATCGCGGCTACGTAGAGCGCGCCAACTTCGTGGTGCTGCGCTCGCCGGATGTGCCCTCGATCTTGGTCGAGACGGCCTTCATCAGCAATCCGGACGAAGAGCGCAAGCTGCGCGATCCTTCGCACCAGTCGCGTCTCGCCGCGGCGGTGATGACGGGCGTGCGCGGCTATTTCGAAGCCACGCCGCCGCCGGGCAGCTGGTTTGCCGCGCAAGCCTCGCGTCGCAACGGCATGGCGAATGTCGCCAGCTCGCAGGGCGACGACGAGACCGCTGCCAAGGCCACACGTGCCGTGGCACAGGCGATGGCCTCCACGCCCAGTGCCGGGAGTCGCGCCGATGACGGTGTGCAGGACCTGCACCGGGTGGAGCGGGGCGAAAGCCTGCGCAGCATCGCCAAGCAGTACGGCGTCAGCGTCAATGCGATCAAGAACGCGAACAAGCTGGAAAGCGACAGTTCGGTGCGCGTGGGCATGATGTTGGCCATACCCGCCGGCTGAAGCGGCTGCTCAACGAATCACCAACAACGCCGCCTCCGGGCGGCGTTCTGCTTTCGCCGGGGGCCGTCAGGTTCTAAGCTTCGCCGATGCCAGTCATTCGTCCCCTGCCTCCCGAACTCATCAATCAGATCGCTGCCGGTGAAGTGATCGAACGGCCTTCTTCCGTCGTGAAGGAACTGGTCGAAAACAGTCTCGACGCCGGCGCCACGCGCATTGAAGTGGATATCGAACAAGGCGGTTCCCGCCTGATCCGCGTACGCGACGACGGCTGCGGCATCGTGCCCGACGAATTGGCGCTGGCGGTGGCCTCGCACGCCACCAGCAAGATCGGCAGCTTCGACGATCTGGAGCACGTGGCCAGCATGGGCTTCCGCGGCGAGGCGCTGGCCTCGGTGTCGTCGGTGGCCCGCTTTGCGCTGACCTCGCGCGCGCAGGGACTGGATACGGCGTTCCGCATCGAAGTAGATGGCGGCAAGCTGCAGGCGGCACGTCCCGCGCAGCATCCGCAGGGCAGCAGCGTGGAAGTGCGCGACTTGTTCTACAACGTGCCCGCACGCCGCAAATTTCTCCGCGCCGAGCGCACCGAATTCGCGCATATCGACGATCTGCTGAAATCGCTCGCCCTGGCGCGCGGCTCGGTGGAATTTCGCCTGAGCCACAACGGCAAGCCGGTGCGCATGCTCAAGGCCGCGCGCGACGAAAGCGCCGCCTTGCAGCGCGTGGCCGAAGTGCTGGGCGAGGAATTCCCCGCGCAAAGCCTGCGTATCGATCATGCAGCGGCCGGGCTGCATCTGTCGGGCTGGGTGGGTCTGCCCACCGCCTCGCGTTCGCAGGCTGATTCGCAGTACTTCTACGTCAACGGCCGGCTGGTGCGCGATCGCATCGTGGCGCATGCGGTGCGCCAGGCCTATGCGGACGTGCTGTTCCATGGCCGTCATCCGGCCTTTGTGTTGTATCTGGAACTGGATCCGGTCGGGGTGGATGTGAATGTCCATCCGGCCAAGAGTGAAGTGCGCTTTCGCGAGCAGCGGCTCGTGCACGATTTTCTGTTTCGCACGCTGCACGAAGCGCTCGCGCAGACGCGCGCAGGCAACGTGGGTCTGCCTGCTGCCGAGTCGCCGATGGCGGGAGCGGCGCCGTCGTACAGTTACAGCATGGCCCCGTCGTCGGGATCGGCCAGCGCCGCGCCCGCATGGCCCAATGCCTTGAGCCAGAGCCGCTTGAGCCTGGGCGTGCGAGACGAGCCGCTCGCTGGCTACGCCGCTCTCTTGGGCGAACCCTCGACAGTGTCCGCACCGTTGTCGTTCGCTGCCAATGCGCCGATGCCGGACGCGTCCGAAGAGGAAGCGCCGCCGCTGGGCTTCGCCATCGCGCAGCTCAAGAGCATCTATATCCTGGCTGAAAATGCGCACGGCCTGATCCTGGTGGACATGCACGCCGCGCACGAGCGCATCACCTACGAAAAGCTCAAGGCTGGTCGCGTCTGCAGCAACCTGCGTTCGCAGATGCTGCTGGTGCCGATGAATGTGGCGGTGAGTGCGAAAGAGGCCGCCGCGGCCGAGGAACACGCCGAGGCCTTGGCGGAGTGGGGCATGGAGCTCTCGCGCAGCGGTCCGTCCGGTGTGGTGGTGCGGCGCATTCCCGCCCTGCTGGAAGGCGCCGATGTGGCGCAGCTCTGTCGCGACGTGCTTTCCGAGCTGGCCCAGCACGGCAGTTCGCGTCGTCTGCAGGAGTTGGAGAACGAGCTGCTCTCGACCATGGCCTGCCATGGCTCGGTGCGTGCGGGGCGCCGCCTCACCATTCCGGAAATGAACGCGCTGCTGCGCGAAATGGAAGCGACCGAGCGCTCCGGGCAGTGCAATCACGGACGTCCGACCTGGACCCAGCTGAGCCTGCCCGAGCTGGACAAGTTGTTCCTGCGCGGTCGCTGACGAGTTTCTGTACCGAGCGGCGCTTGCCCGGTTTGTAAATGGACGGCCATACTGCTGTTTCATTCCGACGGGGCCTGCCATGTTGCGTACCGCCGTTCTTGCCTTTGCCTTGAGCCTTGGAGTTGCCACCGTGCAAGCTCAGACCCCTACCTCCGCTGCGGCGACGGATTTCTCCCAGCAAAACGTCAACTGGCAGAACAAGCGTCTTGCCGGCCTCACCGCACCCAATGGCTGGCTCAGCCTGATCGGCCTGGAGTGGCTGAAGGAAGGCGCCAATCGCGTGGGCAGCGCGGCCGACAACGACATCGTGCTGAAAGCCGGTCCGGCCCACCTGGGTGTGGTGACCCTGGCCAAGGACGGCAGCATGCACATCGTGTTCGACAAGCACAGCGCGGCCACCGTGGATGGCAAGAGCGTGCCCGAAGCGGCGCTGGTCGACGACATGCACGCCGGTGACAGCGCGCCGTCGGTGGTGGCGTTCGGTTCGGCCAGCTTCCTGGTGATCGAGCGCGATGGCCGCAAGGCCTTGCGCGTGAAGGACAGCAACGCCGACACGCGCACGCACTTCCTGGGGCTGGATTACTACACGCCCGATCCGTCGTGGCGCATCGAGGCTGACTGGGTGCCGTTCGACCCGCCGCACGAGCTGGAGATCGGCTCGGTGCTGGGCACGGTCAACAAGGAAAAGGTGCCGGGCAAGGCGGTGTTCCATCGCGACGGCCACACCTACGAGCTGATGCCGATCCAGGAAGAACCCGATTCGCTGTTCTTCGTCATCGCCGATCGCACGTCCGGCAAGGACACCTATGGCGCAGCCCGTTTCATGTATGCGGATCTGCCGAAGGACGGCAAGGTCGTGCTCGACTTCAATCGCGCCTACAACCCGCCGTGTGCATTCACGCCGTACGCCACCTGTCCGCTGGCGCCGCCGGAGAACCGTCTGGATCTGGCCGTGACCGCGGGCGAGAAGAATTACCGCGGCAGCCATCACTGAGCGCTGCCCGATCCGCGCCATGACAACGACGGCCAGCCCTGCGCTGGCCGTCGCTTTTTGCGTTAGCGACCCTTGAAGTCCGCCTTGCGCTTTTCCAGGAAGGCCGTAGTGCCTTCGCGCATGTCTTCGGTGGCGAAGGCCAGCGCGAACGCCTGCGTTTCAAACTCCAGACCCTGATCGATACTCGTTTCGCCACCCTGCAGCACGGCGTCCAGGATGCCGGCAGCGGCGAGCGGCGCGGCGGCGGCCAACTGATCGGCCATGGCGTTGACCGTTTCATCCAGCGCCTCAGGCGCGACCACGCGGGTCACCACGCCCAGCTCATAGGCGCGCTGGGCGTTGATGGTGGCGCCCAGCAGGCACAGCTCCAACGCCGCGCCACGGCCGGCCAGGCGCAGCAGGCGCTGGGTGCCGCCGAAGCCGGGGATCAGTCCCAGGTTGATTTCGGGCTGGCCGAACTTGGCCTTTTCGCTGGCCACGCGCAGGTGACAGCACATCGCCAGCTCCATGCCGCCGCCGAGGGCGAAGCCCTGGATGCGCGCGATCACCGGCTTGCCCAGTCGCTCGACCAGGCTCATCAGTCGCTGCCCGGTGCGCGAGAAACTCTGTGCCTGCACAGGCGTATAGCCATTCATCTCGGCGATGTCCGCACCGGCCACAAAGGCCTTCTCACCCGCGCCGGCCAACACGACTACCCGCACCGCATCGTCCTGGGCGGCCTGGGTGAAGGCCAGCGTCAGCTCGTTGAGCGTCTCCCGATTGAGCGCATTGAGCTTGTCCGGGCGATTGACGGTGATGGTGCGCACCGCGCCGCGGTTGGCGATTTCCAGGTTGCGATAGGCCATGATTCGACTCCGGCGGAAAAGGCGCCATGGTAGCAGCGGGAACCTTTGCCGCCTCCGGCGTTCGAAGGCACAGACGCCGGATGGACCGGCGTCGCTGCACGATTCGCCCGGACCGCTTACGATGGCCAGGTTGCAGCCGCAATGGAGGAAGGCATGGCACAACTGCGTTGGCTAGCTCTGGGCATCCTGTGTTGGGGTGGTCTGGCGCATGCTCAGGTCAGTGGCGCCCCGCAGGATCAGTCGCAGGTCAAGCTGGACAAGACCAAGCTGTCCTACGCCATCGGTTTCCAGATCGGCAGCCAGTTCGCCAACGGCGATCCGGACGTCGATATCCCCACGCTGCTGCGCGCGATCCAGGACGCCTACGCCAAAAAGCATCCCACCGTGTCGATGCGCGACATGCACGACCAGCTGCGCGAACTCGACGAGCAGATGCATAGCCAGGCGCTGGCGCAATTCAAGCGCGTGGCGGAAACCAATGCGCGCAAGAGCGCCGATTACATGGCGCGCAACCGCAGCAAGCCGGGCGTGATCCAGCTGCCGTCGGGCATCCAGTACGAAGTGGTGAAGCAGGGCACCGGCACCAGGCAGGTACCGGAAGGCTCGGTGGTCACCGTGAACTTCCGCGCCATGCTGATCGACGGCACCGAGTTCGACAGCTCATGGGCGCATGGTTCGCCGGTGAGTTTCGTGGTGAACAACAAGGTGATCCCGGGCTGGCAGGAAGTGATCCAGCGCATGCACGTCGGCGATCTGTGGAAAGTCACCGTGCCGCCTGCCATGGCCTATGGCATCAAGGGCGATCCGCCGCGCATCGGGCCGAACGAAGCGCTGGTGTTCGAAATCGAGCTGCTCGAGATCAAGTAATGGCATCCGCCTGAGCGCTGCCGCCCATGGCGGCGTTCGAATGACGGCCTGCGCCCCTTGCGATAGAATGGGGGCTTCGCTGGCACACTCCGTGCCGCGCTGATAGTTCCTCGCAGCATGACAGCGGCAGACGGCACCCCTGGTCCATCCGGCAATCCCCTCAGTCCTTGCATTGGCATCTGCCGGCTGGACGAACGCGGCTATTGCATCGGCTGCCTGCGCACAGGTGTTGAAATCGCCGGATGGCGGGCCATGGATGACCAGGAGCGACTTCGCTACATGCGCGACGTGCTGCCTCCCCGGAAACGACCGTGATGGGTGAGCTGCTGACCGACTTGAGTCACGCAGTATTGCCCTTGTCGTCACCGCCAACGGGCCGGGGTTGGAATCATTCGGACATGGTCCAGTTGATCGGCGACACGCCGCGTCGCCCGGCCGCCGTACTGGTTGGTGTACGCGACGGCGTGCAGCCGCGACTGGTGTTGACCGTGCGTACTGACCATCTGCAGGATCACGCGGGGCAGGTGGCGTTTCCCGGCGGTCGCACCGACCCCGGCGATGCCGACGCGATTGCCACCGCCTTGCGCGAAAGCGAAGAAGAAATTGGCCTCGAAAGCCGCCTGGTGACACCGCTGGGTTTTCTCGATCGCTTCGAAACCATCAGCGGTTACAGCGTCACGCCGGTGGTCGCGCGCATCGACGGCGACGCGCGCCTGTATCCCGCGCCGGCCGAAGTGGCCGAAGTATTCGAAGTGCCGCTGTCGTTCTTCCTTGAACCGCGCAATCTCAAGCGCTACACCATGGATTTCCGCGGTCACCGCCGCGACATGGTGGAATTCGTGCATGGCGGCCACCGCATCTGGGGTGCCACCGCCGCCATGGTGTTCAATCTCCTGCAGAGGATGGGACGCGCATGACACTCAAGACCACCTTGATCGACGTCAAGGAACTGGTGGCGCTTGCACCAGCCGATGTGTTGATCGTCGATTGTCGTTTCGACCTGATGGCGCCCGGCAGCGGCGAACGTGATGTCGGCAAGGGTGAGCGTGATTATCGCGAAGGGCATATCCCTGGCGCGGTTTACGCGAGTCTGGACAGCGATCTATCCGATCTCTCGCGCAAACCGCTGGGTTTGGGGAGACACCCCTTGCCGCTGGAAGCCGCGTTCTCCGAATCCCTGTCGCGCTGGGGTTGGCGCGAAGGCATGCAGATCGTGTGCTACGACGCCGCCAACGGTTCGCTCGCTGCCGCTCGCCTCTGGTGGCTGTTGCGCCTCTCTGGCATCCGCGACGTTGCCGTGCTCGATGGCGGTTTCCAGGCCTGGGTGGCTGCGGGCATGCCGGTCGAGTCGGGCGATGTGGTTCGCGAGCCGCAACCGGTCAGCCTCTATTTCGATGCCGAACAAGCCATCGTCGATCACGCCGCGCTGCGCGGCGATGCGCAGCGCGTGTTGCTCGATGCGCGTGCTGTTCCGCGTTATCGCGGCGAGGTCGAGCCCATCGATCCGGTAGGTGGCCATGTGCCCGGCGCGCTCAATCGGCCCTTCTCGGAAAATCTGCAAGAGGATGGCCACTTCAAGTCGGCCGATGTCCTACGCCAGGAATTCCAGACACTGCTCGGCGCGCATGCGCCCAGCGACGTCGTGCATATGTGCGGCTCGGGCGTCACCGCCTGCCACAACCTGCTAGCGATGGAACACGCTGGACTCACCGGCTCGCGTCTTTACGCGCCGTCGTGGAGCGGCTGGGTGAGCGATGCGAGTCGGCCCGTGGCCAAGGGCGCTGAGCCCGGCTGAGCCTCGGTTTTTGTAGGAGCGCACCCTGTGCGCGACCCGGCGCCGCATGGCGCCGTTCGCGTACAGGGTGCGCTCCTACAAGGTCAGTCTTTCTTCTTCAGCCGCGCAACCAGCTTTTCCAACACAGCCTGCGTTTCCGGATGGAAATACGCATCGAGGAATCCATCGATAGGCAGTTCCTCCGGACGCGCCCAGACGGCCGTAAGGTCGGCACGCGCAATCGCACGCGTCTTGAGCATGGCGTTGGAGGGCAGGGCGAGCATGCCCTGCATCCACACCACGGCACGCGTCACCACCTGTTCGACATTGGTGAGTTCGTCCACCAGGCCGACCGCCAGCGCTTCGCTGGATTCGATCATGGCGCCCGCCACCATCAGGCGTTCGGCGCGATACGGTCCAACGATGCGACGCAGCGCCATCTGGATGCTTTCCGGCACCACCAGGCCTACCTGCACTTCGTTGAGGCCGATCTTGAACGGACCTTCGGCCATCACGCGGTAGTCGCAGAACAGCGACAGCACCGCGCCGCCGGCTGGACTGTGGCCGGTGATGGCCGCAACGATGGGAATCGGCGACATCGCCAGGGTCGACGTTGTCTGGAAAAACTCGCGCCAGAATTCACGCACGCCGTCGCGATCGCGACCCAGCAGCGAAGGCACATCCACGCCAGCCGAATACATGCCCGGCTGGCCGGACAGCACGATGCCGCGCGCGCCGCCGGCAACAGCGTTGTCCACCGCATCGCGCAGCGCACGAAGCAAGTCGACATTGAGTGCGTTTACCGGCGGACGTGCCAGGTTGATTTCGACGATGGCGTCGTGCGTGATCAGGTTGAGCATGGCAGTGGCCGGATGAGTTGGCAGGAGTGGAGGACGAGAGTAGCAAAGACGGCTGGCCGCCGCTTTCCCTTGCTACTCGCGCCTCTTCACTGGCAGCTCACCCTTGCGGATGCTCGTCCGCCGTCCACTGGTAGCGCACCGCGTAATCGAGCGTGGCCTTGCCGTTGGCCGGCACCGTCACCTTGAACTCCAGCGTGTCGGTGGTCTGCGCACTCGGTTTGATGCTGGAGGAGGCGAGCGTCCACTGGCGCCAGCGCTGGGGATGCTCGCGCACAGTGACCACGCGCGGCGTGTCGCCGGCATTGGTGAGCGTGATGCGGAAGGCCTCGTCCAGGCGGTGGCCGTTCTTGTCCACGGTGAAAGTGGTGCGCTCGCGGCTGGCGCGCAAATCGAACGCCATGCCCAGGGTGATATGCGCGTCGCTGCCCTTGGGCGTGTCGTTGACGCGACCGCTGCCAATGAGTTGCGGCGTGCCGTTGCGATCCATCGACAGCACGCGCAGGTTGCCGGCGGGGATGCTGTCGAATGCGCGGAATTGCAGCGTGCTGGAAATGCCTTCAGGGCCGCCGTTGGTGAAGACATCCTGGCCGATCATGGGCTGCGGTGGCACCCAGGCGGTCCCCGTTTCAAACAGCGACGTGCGTTCGCAGGCGATGGTCCGCGTGTCGTACAGCGGTACCTGGCTCACGCTGCCATCGGGCAGGTCGACCGTGCCGGGCAAGCTGTACGTGCGGTAGTCGGCCAGCGTGGATTGCTCGGGCAGCGCGGCATCGGCCGTCTTGGCGCGGGCGTTGAACATCATCGGCCGCGGTCCCGAGGACTGGGCCAGTTGCGGTTCGCCGGCCACCAGCATCAGTTGCACGTTGTTCCAGTCGCGACCGCTGCGGTTGGCGATGCTGGCGCGCGATTCGAACTGCATCTTGCAGCCGTCGCCTGGCGCCAGCGTGCCGACGTAGGCGGCGCGCCAACCCAGGCCCGAGGTGGAATAGCTCAACGTCGCATTGGCCTTGCCGGCGCGACTGGCATCCACGCGCAGTTGCAGGCCGGAGCCCACCTGGAACACGCCTCGCGCCTTGACCGCGCCGTATTCGTGGATCAATGCAACGCGTTCGTTGGCGCTGGACGTGTCGCGCACCATCAGGCCGCTGGCGTCGGCGCGCAGCAGGGTGCCGCTGGCCAATACTTCGCCATTCGTCCCATACACGTCGACGGGTTGTCCGATCAGGCTGCCCAAGGCGGCGTACTGGCCCTGGCCCAGGCGTAGACGTTGCGACAGCACCTTGGCGGCGTCGCCGTCGACGGTCAGTGCAATGGCTTCCGGGTCGACGTATTGCGGCAGTCCATCGAGGCTTATGTCCTGTGTGCCGGCCTTGAGTTCGAGCTGGCGCGTTTCGCGCGCCACGGCATGGCCCGATGGCACGGAGCCGTTGTCGCCCGCGCTGTACAGCGCGTTGTCGTCGCTGCGATAGAGCGTCAGTGAGGTTGCCGCCGGTGCGGCAAGGGCGCCCGCGCTGGTGCTGGCGAGGATGGCAAGGGCGAGGGTGCGAAGCGAAACAGGGATCACGGTCGAACTCCTTTCGGGTGGTCGCCGCTGATAGTACGGATGCCGCATGAAGCTGCGGCATCCGTGGTGCCGGTGGGCTTAACCCCGAATGCCGGCTGGGTCGTTCAAGCGCCGGCTTGCGCGGCGTCGCGGATCGATGGCGGCAACGGCACCGGCTTGCCGGTGGCGGGATCCATCCATACCAGCACGACCTTGCCGTCGCTATAGAGCGCATCGTTGCTGGCGTCGACGATGCGGTGCGCCAGCGTGATCGAGCTGTTGCCGAGCCGCTCGCAGAACAGCTGCACGTTCAACTGCGCAGGCCATTCGATCGGGCGGCGATAGTTCACTTCGCTGGCGGCCAGCACCGGCATCGAGTGCTCGTTGAACCAGCCTGGCACGTGCTGCAGCCACTGCAGACGCGCTTCTTCCAGGTAAGTGAGGTAGTTGGCGTTGTTGACGTGATTGAACGCGTCAAGGTCGCGCCAGCGTACGCCAATCGGGGCGACGAACAACGGCGTGTTCGTCGCCTCGGTGGCCTGGGCATCGGTCACGGCCGCGGCGCTTTCCTGCGTCGTGGCCTTGCGCGTGCGCTGCTCAGGCACGGGTTGGGTGGAACTCATGCAGTCTTCTTCCGTAGTGCAGGTTTGCTCTTGCCGTTGCTCTGGGCCTTGGCCGCCTTGGCGGGCTTCATGTCCAGATGCGGGGCAAGGAAGTGTCCGGTATGCGAGCCCGCTGTGGCAGCCACGGTTTCCGGCGTGCCGGTGACCAGGATGCGACCACCGCCTGCGCCGCCCTCCGGGCCCAGATCGACCAGCCAGTCGGCGGTCTTGATCACATCGAGATTATGCTCGATCACCACCACCGTGTTGCCCTGGTCCACCAGCTTATGCAGCACGTCGAGCAGCTGCTCGATGTCGTGGAAGTGCAGGCCCGTGGTCGGCTCGTCGAGGATGTACAGCGTGCGACCCGTATCGCGCTTGGACAATTCCTTGGACAGCTTCACGCGCTGCGCTTCGCCACCCGAGAGCGTGGTCGCGCTCTGGCCGAGCTTGATGTAATCCAGGCCCACGGCGCGCAGCGTTTCGAGTTTGCGTGCGATGGTCGGCACGTTTTCGAACAGCTTGAACGCATCTTCCACCGTCATGTCGAGCACGTCGGCGATCGTGTGGCCCTTGTAGTGCACTTCCAGCGTTTCGCGGTTGTAGCGCTTGCCATGGCAGACGTCGCAAGGCACGTACACGTCCGGCAGGAAGTGCATCTCCACCTTGATCATGCCGTCGCCTTCGCAGGCCTCGCAGCGGCCGCCGCGCACGTTGAAGCTGAAGCGGCCCGGCGTATAGCCACGGGCACGCGCTTCGGGCACCTGCGCAAACAGCTCGCGCAGCGGCGTGAACAGGCCGGTATACGTCGCTGGGTTCGAACGCGGCGTGCGACCGATCGGCGACTGGTCGATGTCCACCACCTTGTCGAACAGTTCCAGCCCTTCGACCGACTTGTACGGCGCAGCCTGCTCACTCGAACCATTGAGTTCGCTGGCGGCGAGGCGGAACAAGGTGTCGTTGATCAGGGTCGACTTGCCCGAACCGGACACGCCGGTGACGCAGGTAAACAAGCCTGCGGGAATGGCCAGGTCGACGTTTTTCAGGTTGTTGCCGCTGGCACCCTTGAGATGCAGCCACGAATCGGCATCCAGCTGCTGGCGGCGTTCCTCGGGCACACGGATGCCACGCTTGCCGGACAGGAACTGGCCGGTGATCGAACGCGGCGACGCAAGCATGTCCTTGAACGATCCCTGCGCCACGATCTCGCCGCCGTGCACACCGGCGCCGGGACCGATGTCGAGCACGTGGTCGGCCATGCGGATCGCGTCTTCGTCATGCTCGACCACGATGACGGTGTTGCCGAGGTCGCGCAGTCGCGTCAGCGTGCCGAGCAGGCGCTCGTTGTCGCGCTGGTGCAGGCCGATGGACGGCTCGTCGAGCACGTACATCACGCCGACCAGGCCGGCGCCGATCTGCGAGGCGAGACGAATGCGTTGCGCCTCGCCACCCGACAGCGAATCGGCCTGCCGATCCAGCGTGAGGTAGTTGAGGCCCACGTCGTTGAGGAAGGTAAGACGCTCGCGAATTTCCTTGACGATCTTCACCGCGATCTCGCCGCGCCAGCCGGTGAGCGTCAGCTTCTCGAAGAACGCCAGCGTGTCATCGATCGAGCGCGAGGTGAGCGAGGGCAGCGCGTGGTCGGCGACGAACACATTGCGCGCAGAACGATTCAGGCGCTGGCCTTCGCAGTCGGGGCAGGGACGGTCGCTGATGTACTTGGCCAGTTCCTCGCGCACCGCCGGCGATTCGGTTTCCTTGTAGCGGCGATCCATGTTCGGGATGATGCCCTCGAACGCGTGCTCGCGCGTCACCCGGCCACCACGTTCGGTGATGTACTTGAAGGCGATCTTGTCCTTGCCGCTGCCGTACAGGATGGCCTTCTGGACGTCCGTGGACAGCTTGCGCCACGGCGTGTCCACGTCGAAGCCGTAGTGCGCGGCGAGCGACAGGATCAACTGGAAATAATGCGCATTGCGGCGATCCCAGCCGCGCACGGCGCCACCGGCCAGCGACAGCTCCGGATGCGCCACCACGCGGGCAGGATCGAACACCTGGGTCACGCCCAGACCGTCGCAGGTGGGGCAGGCGCCTACCGGCGAGTTGAACGAGAACAGGCGCGGCTCAAGCTCCGGCAGCGAGTAATCGCACACCGGGCAGGAGTAGCGCGAGGACAGCAACTGCTCTGGCGCCTTCGCATCATCCATGTCGACCACGATCGCGATACCGTCGCCCAGGCGCAGCGCGGTTTCAAACGATTCGGCCAGGCGCTGCTTGATGTCGTCGCGCGGGCGGAAGCGGTCGATCACCACTTCGATGGTGTGCTTCTGGCGCAGCGTCAGCGGCGGTACGGCATCGAGGTCGTAGACAGTGCCGTCGACGCGTGCGCGCACGAAACCCTGCGCGCGCAGCTGATCGAACACCTGCACGTGCTCGCCCTTGCGCTCGCGGATCACCGGCGCGAGCAGCATGAAGCGCTTTTCGCCATCCAGCGCGAGCGTGCTGTCCACCATCTGGCTGACAGTTTGCGCTTCGAGCGGAATCCCATGATCCGGGCAGCGCGGCGTACCCACGCGCGCATACAGCAGGCGCAGGTAGTCGTAGACCTCGGTAATCGTGCCCACGGTGGAGCGCGGATTGTGCGAGGTCGATTTCTGCTCGATGGAAATGGCCGGCGACAGACCCTCGATGTGGTCGACGTCCGGTTTCTCCATCATCGACAGAAATTGCCGGGCGTAGGCCGACAACGATTCGACGTAGCGGCGTTGACCTTCGGCATAGATGGTGTCGAAGGCCAGCGATGACTTGCCCGAACCGGACAGGCCGGTGATGACGATCAGCTTGTCACGCGGCAGATCGAGGTCGATGTTTTTGAGGTTGTGCGTGCGCGCGCCGCGAATGCGGATCGTATCCATATCGCCCGGAGTCGTTGGGGGAGGGAAAACTGTACTATATCAAACTTGTCAGTACGCTTATTACTGACGGATGCCACCCAACAAACTCTTAAGAGAAGATCCGGCCGAGTATGGCTTAATGGAATCTTTGGCCGGTTTCCGGCCGACCTGCGAACAGAGAGTGCGGATGGGCAAGCTGAAGAGATGGGGTGTTGCCATGGCGCTTGCAATGGGCATGGGACAGGCCATGGCGTCGTCGGCGCCGGCTACGGAAGATCAGGTTCGGCAGCTGATGGAAGTCGTCGGTGTCGGCAAGATGCTGCTGCAGATGAACACCCAGGCGGTGACCACTTTGCAGCAGTCCATGCCTTGCGTGCAGCCTGAGTTCTGGCAGAACTATATGGACGCCAACCAGACCCAGCTGTTCATCGGCCGGCTGGTGCCCGTCTACCAGAAGCATTTCACCGCTGACGAGATGTCGGGCCTGCTGAAGTTCTATCGTTCGCCGCTGGGCCAGAAGGTCATCAACGAGATGCCCACCACCATGGCCGAGGCCAACCAGGCCGGCCAGCAGTGGAGCCATGAGCGCAGCGACCAGATGGTCAGCGAGCTCAAGCAGATGGGCACGCTGGACGGTTCGGGTCGCTGCCCGGGCAAGGTATCCACCACGCCGATCACGGGTACGGCGCTGGAGGGTGCGGCGGCGATCCAGGCGGCCGAGAACGGCGAAAAGATCAAGCCCAGGCAGGCGACCGAAGGCGGCGACAAGGCCGAGGCCAAGCCGGCGGCGAAAGCCTCTTCACACGCCAAAACCCCGGCCAAGAAGACCACCAGGCCCGCCCCGAAGAAGACCACGCCAGCCAAGGCGCCGGCCAAGCCAGCCGCCAAGACCCCGGCCAAGACCGAGGCCAAGCCTGCGCCGGCCAAGACCGACACCAAGCCGGCGGCCGCGACTGGCGGATCGACTGGTCAGTAATTGACCAGGCCGCCAGGGCTTCGTTATACTCCCGAGTTCGCCGGTGCCTAATGGGTCCGGTGAACCCAAGAGAATAACGACAGAAGGGATAATCCCATGAGCTATGCAGTCATCAAGACCGGCGGCAAGCAGTACCGCGTTCAGCAGGGCGATGTCCTGCGCGTGGAGCTGTTGAACGCCGAAGAAGGCGCCGCCTTCACTTTCGATCAGGTCCTCCTGGTCGGCGCCGGTGAGTCGATCACCGTCGGTGCGCCCATCGTGGCCGGTGCCACCGTCAGCGCCACCGTGCGCAAGCACGGCCGTGCCGACAAGATCCGCATCATCAAGTTCCGCCGCCGCAAGCACCACAAGAAGCAGCAGGGACATCGTCAGCATTTCACCGAAGTCGAGATCACGGGCATCAACGCCTGAGCAACTGGAGCATTGAGTCATGGCACATAAAAAAGGCGTAGGTTCCAGCCGCAACGGTCGCGATTCGAACCCGAAGTATCTCGGCGTGAAGATCTACGGCGGCCAGGCTATTGAAGCCGGCAACATCATCGTGCGTCAGCGCGGCACCAAGTTCCATGCCGGTACCGGCGTGGGCCTGGGGCGCGACCACACGTTGTTTGCGCTGGTCGACGGCACCGTCGAATTCAAGGTGCGCGGCGAGCACAACCGCCGTTTCGTCAACGTCATCAAGGGTTAATTCCCCTGCGACGTTGCAGCGAAGGCCCCGCTTCGGCGGGGCTTTTGTTTTTTGAGAGCAGGGCATAGGGAATAGGGAGTAGGGAATCGGCCGGGCCGTTTCGCTATTCATCACGGTCCCGAGAACCCGGCTTTTACTACTCTCTATCCCCTATTCGCTCCCCCAGGCACCCCATGAAATTCGTCGACGAAGCCATCATCAATGTCAAAGCCGGCGACGGCGGCAACGGGTGCATCAGCTTCCGTCGCGAAAAATTCATTCCCTTCGGCGGCCCCGACGGCGGCGACGGCGGCAGCGGCGGCTCGGTGTGGCTGGTGGCCGACGAAGGCCTCAACACCCTGATCGACTTCCGCCACCAGCGTTCGTTCAAGGCCGAGCGCGGCCAGAACGGCATGGGCAGCCAGATGTACGGCAAGGGCGGCGAAGACACCTATATCCGCGTGCCCGTGGGCACGGTGGTGATCAACGTCGACACCGACGAAACCATCGGCGACCTCACCGTGAACGGCCAGCGCCTGCTGGTGGCGCAGGGCGGCAAGGGCGGCCTGGGCAATATCCACTTCAAGAGCTCGGTGAACCGTGCGCCGCGCAAGTCCACGCCGGGTACGCCGGGTGATCTGCGCGAGCTGAAGCTGGAGCTGAAGCTGTTGGCGGACGTGGGCCTGCTGGGATTTCCCAATGCCGGCAAGTCCACTTTCATCCGCGCCGTTTCCGCCGCCACGCCGCGCGTGGCCGATTACCCGTTCACCACCCTGCATCCGAACCTCGGCGTGGTCAGTCTGGGTACGGATCAGAGTTTCGTGATCGCCGATATCCCGGGCCTTATCGAAGGTGCGGCGGATGGTGCGGGCCTGGGCATCCAGTTCCTGCGTCATGTGTCGCGCACGCGACTGCTGCTGCACGTGGTGGATATCGCGCCGATCGACGGTTCCGATCCGGTGGAGCAGGTGCGTGCGATCGAGCAGGAGTTGGAGAAGTTCGATCCCGAGCTGCTCGAGCGTCCCCGCTGGCTGGTGATGAACAAGGCCGACGTGCTGCCTGAGGATGAGCGCCAGGCTGTCGCGGCTGACGTGGTGGCACGGTTGGAATGGAAGGAGCCGTCGTTCCTGGTCTCGGCGATTTCGCGCGAGAACACGCTTCCGGTGTGCCAGCAGGTGTGGCGCTTCCTGGAGGCCGAGCATATGGCGCGCGTGGAGCGCGACGATATGGCGCCGGGGGATGTGAGGTTGCGGGGGGAGTGAGGTGGCGGGTGTCGCCCCCTTCTAGAAAAAAGGCGGCCTTCGGGCCGTTTTTTTTTGGCTCGCGGACGTGGTTTTGTTTTGTGGTTTCGATTTTGTTCGACTTTCCGGTGTGGCTCTGACTCGCTCGTCATCCCGGCGCAGGCCCGGATCCAGAGCCTCGGTTTCTGGTTGTCGCGTTACCGCCAGGGTGCCGCCTACGCGGCGGGCGTTTCGATCGGCTGCCGCCGCTCGAGTCACTTTTCTTTTGCTGGCCCAAAAGATCCCACGGGACTAGCTTCGCGTCGAAAGTAACCCAAAGAAAATGGCCTGATAACGCCCGCAGCATCGTGTTGGGATAAGCC
>NZ_JBFTQX010000018.1:0-56450 GCF_056399225.1 Dyella sp. 01N448
ATCCCAACACGATGCTGCGGGCGTTATCAGGCCATTTTCTTTGGGTTACTTTCGACGCGAAGCTAGTCCCGTGGGATCTTTTGGGCCAGCAAAAGAAAAGTGACTCGGTCGGCGGCAGCCGATCGAAACGCCCGCCGCGTAGGCGGCACGCTGGCGATAAGGCGACAACCGTGTCGCATCGGTACTGGATCCCGGCCTGCGCCAGGATGACGAGCTGAAAAAGAAAGGCCGCCGTAGCGACCTTTCCTCACACCTTAAAAATACCGACGCGGAATCAAGCCGCATCCGGCCAAGGCGTCAAAATCTCAAACCCATCATCCGTCACCGCAATCGTGTGCTCCCACTGCGCCGACAACGAGTGATCCTTGGTCACCACCGTCCAGCCATCCGGCAACTGCTTGGTCTGCGGCTTGCCCGCGTTGATCATCGGTTCGACCGTGAAGGTCATGCCCTTCTTCAGCTCCAGGCCCGTGCTCGGACGCCCGTAATGCAGGATCTGCGGCTCATCGTGATAGACCTTGCCGATGCCGTGCCCGCAGTACTCGCGCACCACCGAGAAACCGGCCGCTTCCGCGTGCTTCTGGATCGCCGCGCCGATGTCGCCCAGCGTCGCGCCCGGGCGCACCGCCTGGATGCCGTGCATCATCGCTTCATAAGTGGTGTCCACCAGGCGCTTGGCCAGCACCGACGGGGTGCCGACGAAATACATGCGGCTGGTATCGCCGTGCCAGCCGTCCTTGATGACGGTGACATCGAGATTGATAATGTCGCCGTCCTTGAGGACTTTGCCCGGCGTCGGAATGCCGTGGCAGATCACATGGTTGACCGAGGTGCACAACGTCTTGGGAAAGCCGTTGTAGCCCACGTTGGCCGGGATCGCCTTCTGCACATTGACGATGTGCTCGTAGGCCAGCCGATCGAGGTCTTCGGTGGTCACGCCGGGCTTTACATGCTCCTTGAGCATGGCAAGCACTTCGGCGGCCAGCTTGCCGGCCTCGCGCATGGCCTGGATGTCTTCGGGGGTTTTAAGGGTGACTGCCATAGTTCTACTCACATGGCGGCAAACCTGCTGAAAATCCAGCGACTTGCCGCATCGCCGGCGCACCGGCTACAATTTCGAAGTTTTGCTGACCCGACGCGTCCCTTTCCATGGGTCCAGACGGTCGTCGCAGAGCGAGGGAGATTGTAACCGCCTTGCGGTGCAACCCCCACAAGTCCTTGATCGGACACTTAAACGCCACACACGCATCGGCACCGTCTTCGGGGTGCCTTGGTCAGCCTACCCAATCATAACGGGCTGCCGGGGTCGAAGTCGGGGATGCGTGGAGGTCCCAACCCCCGGGCCATTCCCCCTCTCGCAGGGCCGGCCCAACAAATTGGAGTTACACCATGGCTCAAGTCACCATGCGCCAAATGCTCGAAGCTGGCGTGCATTTCGGTCACCAGACCCGTTACTGGAACCCGAAGATGGCTCCGTACATCTTTGGCGCCCGCGGCAAGATCCACATCATCAACCTCGAGAAGACGCTCCCGCTCTTCACCGACGCGATGAATTTCCTGTCGGCCATCGCCCAGAAGCGTGGCACCGTCCTGTTCGTCGGCACCAAGCGTTCGGCCCGTGAGCCGTTGGCTGAAGAAGCCGCGCGCGCCGGTATGCCGTTCGTGACCGCCCGCTGGCTCGGCGGCATGCTGACCAACTTCCGCACCGTGAAGCAGTCGGTTGCCCGCCTGAAGGAACTGGAAGCCGCTGAAACCGACGGCAGCTTCGAGAAGCTGGTCAAGCACGAAGTGCTGGCTCGCCGCCGCGAGCGCGACAAGCTGCAGAATTCGCTGGGCGGCATCAAGGACATGAACCGTCTGCCCGACGCGCTGTTCATCATCGACATCGGTCACGAAGACATCGCCGTGCAGGAAGCCAAGAAGCTTGGCATCCCGGTGATCGCCGTGGTCGACACCAACTACAACCCGGAACTGGTCGATTACGCCATCCCGGGTAACGACGACGCCATCCGCGCCATCCAGCTGTACGCCCGTGCCGCTGCCGACTCGATCCTGGAAGGCAAGGCCGCTGCGCCGGCTGCCGCCCAGGGCGACGCCAACGAGTTCGTTGAGCTGGACGAAGAAGGCAACCCGGTGGCCAAGGACGAGCGCAAGGCTGCCCCGCGCCGTGACGACCGCAACAACCGTGGTCCGGCCAAGAAGGGCGCTGGCGCGCCGCGTCGTGACGGTGGCCGTGGTGGCCGCGGTCGCGCCGACGAGCCGTCGTCGGACGGCGAGTAAGCCTTCCCTGCCCCGGCCCGCAAGGGTCGGGGCGCATCAAAGCTTTTGAGGAACCCAGATGACCGCCATTTCCGCAAAACTGGTTAGCGAACTGCGCGAGCGCTCCGGCGCCGGCATGATGGATTGCAAAAAGGCGCTGGTCGAGAACAACGGCGACATCGACGCCGCTGTGGAATACCTGCGCAAGACCGGCCTGGCCAAGGCCGACAAGAAGGCTGACCGCGTCGCCGCCGAAGGTCGCATCGCGACCGCCCAGGGCAACGGCAACGCCGTGCTGGTCGAAGTGAACAGCGAAACCGATTTCGTCGCCAAGGCGCCGAATTTCGTGCAGTTCACCAACGAAGTGGCCGAAGCCGTGCTGGCCTCGGGCGCTGCCGACATCGACGCCGCCAAGGCTGCCGCCTTCCCGGGCGCCGACAGCGTCGAAGCTGCCGCCAAGTCCCAGACCGCCACCATCGGCGAGAAGATCGAAGTGCGCCGCATCGCCCACGTCGCGAACGATGGCCCGCTGGCCACCTATTCGCACGGCGGCAAGATCGGCGTGATCGTGGCGCTCAAGGGCGGCTCGGAAGAGCTGGCCAAGGGCATCGCCATGCACGTGGCTGCCATGAACCCGCCGCACATCAAGCCGGAGCACGTCCCGGCCGAGTTCATCGCGAAGGAAAAGGACATCGCGCTGAGCCAGATGACCGACAAGGACAAGGCCAAGCCGGCCGACATCCTGGAGAAGATCATCTCCGGCAAGATCAACAAGATCGTGTCGGAAGTGACCCTGGTCGGCCAGCCCTACGTGCTGGACACCAATGTCACCGTCGGCGATGTCCTGAAGAAGGAAGGCGCTGACGTCGTGGCCGTGGTCCGCCTGGCCGTCGGCGAAGGCATCGAGAAGGTGCAGGAAGACTATCTGGCCGAAGTGGCCAAGGCGATGCAGGTCTAAGGCCTCCCATTGCAGGAAGCCTCGAAGAAGCCGCGGGCAACCGCGGCTTCTTTTTTTATGAAAGCCTGCCGCCGCGCCAAGCGTGCGGCGCCCCTCCCCCSCCCCCACGGTGCAGCCGGCTTTTCTTCCCCCGTCACGGCACGCAACCCTTACCCGTTCGCGTCACTGCCGTTACAATACGCGCGTTTTGCCCACACAATCCGGAGACCCCATGAGCGCACCGCTTAATTACCGCCGCATCCTGCTCAAACTCTCCGGTGAAGCCCTCATGGGCGAGGCCGACTACGGCATCGACCCGAAAGTGATCGGCCGCCTCGCCGACGAAATCATCGAAGTCCAAAGGGCAGGCATCCAGATCGGCGTAGTCATCGGTGGTGGCAACATCTTCCGCGGCGCGGGCCTGGCAGCCGCCGGCATGGACCGCGTCACCGGCGACCACATGGGCATGCTGGCCACCGTGATGAACGCACTGGCCATGCAGGACGCCATCGAGCGTCGCGGCGGCTTTGCCCGCGTGATGAGTGCGATCCAGATCCACGACGTATCCGAAGACTTCATCCGCCGCCGCGCGATCCGCCATATCGAAAAGGGCCGCATCGTCTTGTTCGCGGCCGGCACTGGCAATCCGTTCTTCACCACCGACTCGGCCGCCGCGCTGCGCGCCGTGGAAGTGGGCGCGGACCTGCTGCTGAAGGCCACCAAGGTGGATGGCGTCTACACCGCCGATCCGGCTCGACACAAGGACGCCACGCGCTACGACACGCTCACCTACGACCAGGTGATCGAGGGCAAGCTGGCCGTGATGGATACCGCCGCCATCGCGCTGTGCCGCGACCACGGCATGCCGCTGCGCATCTACGACATGACGGTGCCCGGCAACCTCATGCGCATCATGCAGGGCGAGGCGATCGGCACGCTGGTGTCAGACGACTGAGGAATTGAGTGAGCAGCTGGGGGTGAGTCGCGCGGACGCTGCTCACCCCACATCCCTGGCAACCATCCCTCACCCCGAGCCGTCGCCACGACCCACTCCCCCGCCCCGCCCTCATGGGCCCCTGCTATACTCGCGGGCTTGCACGGTTTGAGGGGTTTCCCATGCTTAACGACATCAAGAACGATGCCCAGACCCGCATGGGCAAGAGCATCGACTCGCTCAAGCACAACCTGATGCGCCTGCGCACGGGTCGCGCGAGCACCGCCCTGGTCGACGGCATCAAGGTGCCGTACTACGGCTCGGACATGCCGCTGAACCAGGTGGCCACGGTGGCGCTGGGCGATTCGCGCTCCATCATCATCACTCCGTTCGAAAAGACCCTGGTCGGCCCGATCGAAAAAGCCATCATGGCCTCGGACGTCGGCATCACGCCGAACACCTCGGGCCTCACCATCCGCCTCAACATGCCGCCGCTCACCGAAGAGCGCCGCCGCGAGCTGGCCAAGCACGTGGCGCATGAAGGCGAGGACGCCAAGATCGCCATCCGCAACGTGCGTCGCGACGCCATGCAGCAGGTCAAGGATCTGCTCAAGGAAAAGCTGATCACGGAAGACGACGAGCGCAAGGCCGAGGACGAAATCCAGAAGCTGACCGACCGCTTCGTCAAAGACGTCGACGGTGTCGTCAAGAACAAGGAAGAGGAGCTGATGGCGCTCTAAGCGCCATCGCTCTGAGCGCCTGCCCATGACCAGCGCCGATCCCGCGCGGACACCGCGCCACGTTGCCATCGTGATGGATGGCAACGGTCGCTGGGCGAAGCTGCGCCACCGACCGCGCACGTTCGGCCACAACGCCGGCCGCAAGGCCGTGCGCAACGTGGTCGAAAGCTGTCTGCGCCAGGGCGTCAAGGTGCTCACGCTGTTCGCGTTTTCCAGCGAGAACTGGCAGCGCCCGCAGGATGAAGTCGGCGCGCTGATGGAATTGTTCGTGCGCGCGCTGGACAAGGAAGTGGACGAACTGCACGGCAACGGCGTGCGCATTCGCTTCGTAGGTGACCTGGACAGTTTCGAAGCTGGCCTGCGCCAGCGCATGCTGGTCGCGATGGCGCGCACCGCCGGCAACGAGGCGCTGCATCTGAATATTGCCGTGAGCTACGGCGGTCGCTGGGACATCGTGCAGGCAGCGCGCAAGGCCGCCGAAGCGGTGGCACGCGGCGAGCTGCGCGCCGAGGACATCAACGAAACCACGCTTGGCCAGGGCATGTGCCTGGCCGAACTGCCACCGCTGGATCTGTTTATCCGAACCGGCGGCGAGTGCCGCGTCAGCAACTTTCTTTTGTGGCAGCTTGCCTACGCGGAGCTGCACTTTACCGATACCCTGTGGCCCGATTTCGACGAGGCTTGCTTGAAGAGCGCCATCGACGATTACGCACGCCGCGAACGCCGATTCGGCAAGACCGGCGACCAAGTCGCCAAACAGGCGTAAGGACATTCATGCTGCTCCAGCGCACCTTGACCGCACTGCTGCTCGCCCCGCTGGTGATCGCCCTGATCCTGCTGGCGCCGACGGGCCTGTTTGCGGCGATCGTCGCTCTCGCCTTTCTTGCCGCGATGTGGGAATGGACCCGGCTGTCGGGCCTGAAGGAAAACGCCGCACGCGCCGCCCTGCTGGTGCTCACCGCCGCGATCTTCGCGCTGTGCTGGTACGTGCGCGCCGGCATCACCTGGCCGGTGCTGATCGGCATCGGCGTGAGCTGGTGGATCGTGGTCGGCCAATGGCTGCGCCACTTCGCCTTCGGTGCCGCGCCCACGCGCGAAAATATGCTGATCAAGCTGGGCGCCGGCCTGCTGACCATCGTGCCGGCGTGGATCGCCGCCGTGACCATTCATGGCGCGGCAGACCGCGGCAACTGGTGGACCATGCTCGCGCTGTTGATCGTGTGGGCTGCCGATATCGGCGCGTATTTCAGCGGCCGCCAGTTCGGCCGTCGCAAGCTCGCTCCCACCATCAGCCCCGGCAAGACCTGGGCGGGTGTCTACGGCGCCTTCGTGGCTGGCGCCATCGTCGCCGGCGTGGGTGGTTCGCTGCTCGGCGTCAGTGGCGGCAAGCTCATTGGCCTGTTGGTGCTGTCGGTGTTCGTCGTAGTGGTCTCGATCGTGGGCGACCTTTTCGAGAGCCTGATGAAGCGCCATGCCGCCGTGAAGGATTCGGGTAACCTGTTCCCCGGTCATGGCGGCCTGCTTGATCGCCTGGACAGCGTGTTCGCCGCGATGCCGGTGTTCGCTGCCGGCATGCTTCTGCTGGGTCTATGAGTCATAGCTTGCGCAAGGTGGCGGTACTGGGTGCGACCGGCTCGATCGGTGGCAGCACGCTGGATGTGATTGCCCGCCATCCCGACCGTTTTCGCGCCACCGTGCTTGCGGCGCACAGCAATGTCGCTGCGCTGGCCGAGCTGTGCGTCCGTTTCCGTCCTGAACTTGCCGTCATTGCCGATCCGTCGCTCGAAGCCGAGCTGGTTCGCCGCCTAACCGCGGCTGGCGTGCGCTGTGACGTTGCCAGCGGCCATGACGCTGTTACCCAGGCTGTCTCGGGCGACCTGTGCGACACCGTGGTGGCGGCCATCGTCGGCGCCGCCGGACTGGACTCCACGCTCGCCGCCGCACGTACCGGCAAGCGCCTGCTGCTGGCCAACAAGGAATCCATCGTGATGGCCGGCGCGCTGCTGCTGGACGCGTTGGCGGTCGGCGGCGGCGAGTTGATTCCGGTCGATTCGGAACACAACGCGATCTTCCAGTGCCTGCCGGGCGGCCGTCCCAACCTGGCCGCCAGCGGCGTGCGCCGTCTCATCTTGACTGCCTCCGGCGGCCCGTTCCGTGGCCGTACGCGCGCCGAACTTGCAGGGGTCACCCCGGAGCAGGCCTGCAAGCACCCCAACTGGGTGATGGGACGCAAGATTTCGGTGGATTCGGCCACCCTGATGAACAAGGGCCTGGAAGTCATCGAGGCGCACCATTTGTTTGGCGCCGCCCCGGACGTGATCGACGTGCTGGTGCACCCGCAGAGCCTGGTGCATTCGATGGTCGAATACGTCGACGGTTCGGTGCTGGCCCAACTGGGCAATCCGGACATGCGTACGGCGATCGCCCATGCGCTGGCGTGGCCGGCGCGCATCGAAGCGGGTGTGGCGCCGCTGGACCTGGCCGCCTGCGCTCCGCTGACGTTCCAGCAGCCTGATCTGGCCACGTTCCGCTGCCTTGCGCTGGCCTTCCAGGCGCTGCGGGCGGGCGGCGATGCCACGGCCATTCTCAACGCCGCCAACGAGGTTGCCGTCGAGGCTTTCCTGGCCGGCGGGCTGCCCTTCCTGGGTATCGCCGATCTCGTTGAGAGCGTGCTTACGGAACTGCCGCCGCAAGCTGTGGTCGATGTCCAGACCCTGAATGAACGCGACCGCACGGCCCGCGAGGCCGCCCGCCGCATCCTTCGCAACGCTTGCTGACAAGCCTGATAAGCTCTCACCGATGAATAGTGTATTTGGCTCAGTGTTTTGGTTACTCGTCACGCTAGGCGTGCTGGTGACCTTTCACGAATTTGGACACTACTGGGTAGCACGGCGTTGCGGCGTCAAGGTGCTGCGTTTTTCCGTGGGCTTCGGCAAGGCGATCTGGAAGCGCATCGGCAAGGACGGCACCGAGTACCAGGTTGCCATGATCCCCCTGGGCGGCTACGTGAAGATGCTGGACGCCCGCGAAGGCGAGGTCGATCCCGCCCTCGCCGGCCAGGAATTCACCGCCAAGCCGGTATGGCAGCGCATTGCGATTGTCGCCGCCGGCCCCGCCTTCAATCTGATCTTCACCCTGTTTGCGTTCTGGCTGATGTTCCTGGTGGGCAAGCCGGACGTTGCGCCGGTCGTCGACGCTGCGCCCAAGAGCATGGCCGCCGACGCCGGTGTGCGCACCGGTGACCGCATCCTGAGTGTGGGTGGCCACGTGGTGGCCACCTGGAGCGACTCCATGGATGTCGTCGCCAACGCCATGCTCGGCCGCGATCCGCTGCCCATGGAAGTTCGCGGCACGGACGGCAGCACGCGCAACCTCACGTTGCCGCTGAACCAGCTGCCGGCCGGTCAGGACATCGGGCAATACCTGGACCAGCTCGGCCTCAAGCTGGCCCCTTCGCCAGCTCTCGTTGGCATCGTGCTTCCGGGCAAGCCTGCCTCGGTGGGCGGCATGCAGGGCGGCGACCGCGTCATCAGTCTCAACGGCACCGCCGTGGACAGCTACGAGCAATTCCAGCGACTGGTGCCGGAGCAGGCGGCCAAGTCGCCGACCCTGGCCATCGTGGTGGAGCGCAACGGCAAGACCATTCCGCTGTCCGTCACGGCCCGCATGGAGTCGCTGGAAGGTCAGCCGACCAACTGGGTGATCGGCGTGCAGTTCGCCCAGCGCGAACCGGCCGTACTTCGCTATGGCCCGCTGAAGGCCGTCGGTGCGTCGCTGGAAACCACTTGGAACAGCGCCGCCTCCACCTTCAACATGATCGGCAAGATGCTGACCGGACAGGCATCCACCAAGAACCTTTCCGGCGTCATCGGCATCGCCCAGGTGGCCAACGCCTCGGCGAGCATGGGGATCGGCTGGTTCTTCAGCTTCCTGGCCATGGTGTCGCTAAGTCTTGCGATCCTCAACCTGATGCCGATACCGGTCTTGGACGGTGGTTGGCTGCTGTATTACCTTATTGAGTTGGTCAAAGGCAGTCCCGTCAGCGAACGTGCGATGATGGCAGGTCAGTATGTCGGCCTGGTCATGTTGTTCACGTTAATGGGATTGGCTTTCTACAACGACATCCATCGCTTCCTGCCCTCGTGACGCGCACCGGCTTTGCCGAAAGTCGCGCGACGTCCGACGGACAGCCGTATCTGCAGCGTGCGCGATCACGCGCTTGCTACGGAAACATGGCGGTGGTTTACCCGGTGCATCTGGGGAAGATGCAAGCACCCTTTCAAGGCTGGGCTTGTCCTGGCTTCACGTATTGATCGGGGCGGCCCTAAAAAGCCGTCCTATCGGAATAAACCAACGGAATCGACGATGAAGCGTATCGCCGCCCTGATCCTGCTTGCCTCACTGTCCGCCAATGTCCTCGCTTTCGAGCCCTTCGTCGTTTCCGATATCCGCATCGATGGCCTCAGCCGCATTTCAGCCGGTACGGTACTCAACTACCTGCCGGTCAACCGTGGCGACCGCCTGACCAACGATGGCGCCCAGCGCGCCATCCGTGCGCTTTATCAGACCAAGTTCTTCAGCGATGTCGAAATCGATCGCGAAGGCGACATCATGGTCATCAAGGTGGTCGAGCGTCCCTCGATCGCCAAGCTCACCCTGCGCGGCAACAAGGACATCAAAGAAGAGGATCTGCGCAAGGGCCTGAAGGAAATCGGCCTGTCCGAAGGCGAGACCTTCGACCGCCTGTCGCTCGATCGCGTGCAGCAGGAACTGGTTCGCCAGTACTACAACCGCGGCAAGTACAACGTGTCGGTCGATCCGCACGTGACTAACCTCGATCGCAACCGCGTGGCCGTCGACATTGAAATTCGCGAAGGCAAGGTCGCGAAGATCAAGGAAATCAACATCGTCGGCAACAAGGCGTTCACCGACAAGGAAATCCGCAAGGGATTCGAGTCGAGCACGTCCAACATGCTGTCGTGGTATTCGAAGGACGACCAGTACTCGCGCGAAAAGCTTTCCGGCGACCTGGAAAAGCTGCAGTCCTACTACATGGACCGCGGCTACGCCGACTTCGGCGTCGACTCCACGCAGGTGACGATCGCGCCGGACAAGCGCTCGATGTACATCGCCGCCAGCGTCAAGGAAGGCGATATCTACACCATCTCCGACGTGCATCTGCTTGGTGAGCTGGTCCTCCCCGAGGACTCGCTGCATCAGCTGGTGTATGTGCACAAGGGCGACACCTTCAATCGCAAGGCGATCGAAGCGAGCACCAACGCGATCAAGACCATCCTGGCCAGCATCGGTTATGCGTTCGCCAAGGTGACGCCGGTGCCGAAGCTGGACAAGGACAAGCGTACCGTCGACCTCACGCTCTACATCGAGCCGGGCAAGCGCGTGTACGTGCGCCGCGTGATCTTCCAGGGCAACACCCGCACGGAAGACGACGTGATGCGCCGCGAAATGCGCCAGCTGGAAGGCAGCTGGTTCTCGCAGCCGGCGATCGACCGCTCCAAGATCCGCCTGCAGCGCCTGGGCTATTTCAAGACGGTCAACATCGACAAGGCGCTGGTGCCGGGCACCGAAGACCAGGTCGACCTGACCGTGAAGGTGGAAGAACAGTCCGCCGGCAGCCTGATGTTCGGCGTGGGCTATTCGCAGTACTCGGGCATCATCCTGTCCGCGTCGGTGTCGCAGAACAACTTCATGGGCACCGGTGACAGCTTCACCGTGGGCGCATCGCGCAGCGACTACTCCACCAGCATCAACGCCAGCTACTTCAACCCGTACCTCACCGATAGCGGCGTGGGTATCGGTTACAACGCCGGTTACACCAAGAGCAACTACGGCGATACCAACAGCGACTTCGTGAACTACGAAAGTTCGATGAAGTCGTTCTCCAGCTTCCTGAGCTTCCCGATTTCCGAAACGGACAACATCCGCGCGGGTCTGGGCCTCAGTAGCAACAAGATCAACCTCAGCTACCAGTACCTGACCGTCGACGAGAACGGCAACACCGTCACGCAGACGGCCAACTACTCGCCGCAGGTGCTGATCGACTACCAGAACGCGCTGGGCCACCAGACCATCCACACCTGGGATGCCACGCTGGGCTGGAACCACGACACACGCAACGGTTACTGGGCGCCGACCCGCGGCGGCTTGATCTCGCTGTCGACCGATATCGCACTGCCCGGCTCCACCGTGCAGTACTACAAGATCATGGGTGAGGCGAACCATTACTGGCCGATCGGCAAGGGCTTCGTGCTCTACGTGGACGGCCAGGTCGGTTACGGCAAGACCTACGGCCAGACCTTCGACAACGATGGCGGCACCACCTACACGGCCGGCGAGAAGATCACCTTCCCGTTCTGGGAGAACTTCTACTCCGGCGGTGTGCGCGACGTTCGTGGCTTCCAGGACAACACGCTGGGTCCGCGCGTCTGCGTGGGCACCGTGACCGATCCGGCCACGGGCAAGCAGGTGCCGATCACCCCGCTGCCGAACGGCACCTGCCAAGGCAGTGTGTACAGCTACGCACAGCCGCTGGGTGGCGCGTTCAAGGTGCTGGGCACGGCCGAGCTGTACCTGCCGCTGCCGTTCCTCAAGGACATCAACACGGCCCGCGTGTCGTGGTTCGTGGACGTCGGCAACGCCTACCAGGATTACCAGAGCTTCACGGCCAAGACGCTGCGCGTCTCCACGGGTCTCTCGCTGCACTGGCAGGCGCCGATCGGCCCGCTGATCATCAACTTCGCCGTGCCGCTGCGCACCCAGGCGGATGACGGTCACTACGAGGAGCGCATCCAGTTCACCTTCGGCAGCCAGTTCTGATCGGCTGACCGGCTCAAGGTTGAAACAGCAGAAGGCGCGGCCATGCCGCGCCTTCTTTTTTGTGGCCACCATCGCTGATGCGACGACTGCGTCGCGCCGGGCACTTTTGATGCCCCCGGCGGGGAGCCCTACAATGGCCCGATTGCAGGGAGCTGACATGAGCGTTTTTCAAACCACCGTATCCGAGCTGGCCGAGCGTTTTGGCCTGGTGTGTCACGGCGACGGCTCCCGCGTCATCGACGGCGTGGGCACCCTTGCCGGCGCCGGCCCGAGCCAGCTGAGCTTCCTCTCCAACAGCAAATACGCCTCGCAACTGACGGCTACCCGCGCCGGCGTGGTGGTGATGCGCGAAGAGAACGTGGCCGACAGCCCGGTGATCGCCCTGGTGGCGCGTGATCCCTATGTGGCCTACGCCAAGATCGCCGCCCTGTTCGAACGCCTGCCCGCCTCGCCGCAGGGCATCCATCCCACGGCCGTGGTCGCGCCCACCGCTCGCGTGGCGCCGACCGCCAGCATCGGTCCGGGCTGCGTGATCGAGGACGGCGCCGTGGTGGAAGACGGGGCGATACTCGGCCCGCATTGCATCGTCGGCCCCGAGTGCACCGTAGGCGCCCAATGTCGCCTGGTCGCCCGCGTGACCCTGGTGATCCGCGTCACCCTGGGCAAGCGCGTGCTGGTCCATCCGGGCGCGGTGATCGGTTCGGACGGCTTCGGCCTCGCCTTCGACCGCGACCACTGGATCAAGCTGCCGCAACTGGGCGGCGTGCGCATCGGCGACGACTGCGAAATCGGCGCCAACACCACCATCGACCGCGGTGCGCTGGACGACACCGTGCTCGAGGAAGACGTGCGCCTGGACAACCAGATCCAGATCGCCCACAACGTTTACATTGGCGCGCACACGGCTTTGGCAGGCTGCGCCGCCGTGGCCGGCAGCGCCAAGATCGGCCGTTACTGCATGATCGGCGGCAATGCGGGCGTGCTTGGCCATCTGGAAGTCGCCGACCGGGTTACCATTACCGCCAAGAGCCTGGTCACGCACTCCATACGCGAGCCCGGTGAATACTCCTCGGGCGTCCCACTGCAGGAAAACCGCCAATGGCGGCGCAACGCAGCCCGATTCAAGCATCTCGATGAATACGTGCGCCGCCTTTCGGCGCTGGAGAAGGACAGCAACAATGAGTGACCTGACCGTGCCCTTCCACCTTCCCGTGAACGTGGAACAAATCCAGCAGCTGCTGCCGCACCGCTATCCGTTCCTGCTGGTCGACCGCGTGATCGAGCTGGTGCCTGACAAGAGCGCCGTGGCGATCAAGAACGTGACGATCAACGAGCCGTTCTTCCAGGGCCATTTCCCGGGCCACCCGGTGATGCCGGGCGTGCTCATCGTGGAAGCCATGGCCCAGGCTGCCGGCCTGCTCACGCAGATCTCCAGCCGCCTCAAGGGCACCACGGGCAGTCCGCTGTTCTACCTGGCCAAGGTGGACAACGCGCGCTTCAACGCGCCGGTGGTACCGGGCGATCAGCTGCGCCTTGAGGTCGAACTCAAGCGCCTGCTGCGCAGCATGGGCCTGTTCGAGGCACGCACCATCGTCAACGGCAAGGAAGTGGCGAGCTGCGAACTGATGTGCGCCGCGAGGTCCGACAAATGATCCATGCCACCGCGCAGATCGATCCTTCCGCCGTCATTGGCAATGACGTGAGCATCGGCGCGTACAGCGTGATCGGCGCTGACGTGCATGTCGGCGAAGGCACGGTGATCGGTCCGCACGTGGTGATCGAAGGTCCCACGCGCATCGGACGCGAGAATCAGATCAGCCAGTTCGCCTCCCTGGGTGGCGCGCCGCAGGACAAGAAGTTCAAGGGCGAGCCGACCGAGCTGATCATCGGCGATCGCAACCTGATCCGCGAGTTCGTCACCATCAACCGCGGCACCAGCGACGGCGGCGGCGCCACGCGCATCGGCAATGACAACTGGATTCTTGCCTACGTCCACATCGCCCACGATTGCCAGATCGGCAACAACACGGTGTTCTCCAACTACTCCGCCCTCGCCGGCCACGTGGAAGTGGGCGACTGGGTGGTGATGGCCGGCTTCTCCGGCGCCCACCAGTTCTGCAAGATCGGCGCGCACGCGTTCATCGGCATGGGCTGCCTGCTGGGCTCGGACGTGCCGCCATTCGTGATGATGGCCAACGAACAACGTGGACGTCCGCGCGGCATCAACAGCGAAGGCCTCAAGCGTCGCGGTTTCGACACCACGCGCATCTCCGCCATCAAGCGCGCCTACCGCACGCTGTACATGGCCGGCCTGACGCTGGCCGACGCGCGCGAGCAGCTGAGCACGCAGGCCAACGACAGCGATGACGTGCGCGCCATGCTCGAGTTCCTTGATCGCAGCGAGCGCTCGCTGGCACGTTGATATGAGCTTCGCTCATATCAACCCATCGGGTACGGGCTCTGGCTTTGAGGGTGTCGCGACATGCTTGAAAACCAGGTGACCCGACGCGCTCCCACCATCGCCATCATCGCCGGCGAAGACTCCGGCGATCAGCTGGGCGCCGACCTGGTCGCCGCGCTGCGCCGCCGCTACCCGGAGGCGCGCTTCGTCGGCATCGGTGGCGCGCGCATGCAGGCCACCGGCTTCGACTCCTGGTACGACATCAAGGAGCTCTCGCTGTTTGGCTTCGCCGAGGTCATCTCGCATCTGCCCCGGCTGCTGAAGCTGCGCAAGGAACTGGTGGCGCGCATCATCGCTGCACGACCGGATGTAGTGGTCGGCATCGATGCGCCCGACTTCAACCTCGGCGTGGAAAAGCGCCTGCGCGAAGCCGCCATCCGCACCGTGCACTACGTCAGCCCTTCGGTCTGGGCATGGCGCGAAAAGCGCACGGAAAAAATCGGACGCAGCGCGAATCGCGTGCTATGCCTGTTCCCGATGGAACCGGCGATCTATGCACGTCACGGCGTCGATGCGCGCTTCGTCGGCCATCCCCTGGCGGACCGTTTCGCGCTGGTCTCCGATCGCATAGGCGCCCGCGATTTTCTCGGTATTCCGCTCAGCGTTCCTGTGCTGGCCGTGCTACCGGGCAGCCGCGGTTCCGAAATCAAACAACTTGGCAGCGCCTTCATCGAAGCGGCGCGCAAGGTCGCCGCGCAGATGCCGGGCCTGCGCATCATCGTGCCGGCCGCGAACGAACGCGTGCATGCCAGCCTGAAGCAAATCATCGGCCATGCCGACGACGAAAGCGCGCCGCAGCTGATCGACGGCCATGCGCACGAAGCGATGCTCGCCGCCGACGTGGTGATGCTCGCCTCCGGCACGGCCACGCTGGAGGCGATGCTGGCCAAGCGTCCGATGGTGGTGGGTTACCGGGTCTCGCCGGTGAGCTACCGCATTGCGCGCGCACTGAACATGCTCAAGACGGACGTCTATTCGCTGCCCAATATCCTGGCTCGCGCCAATGGCATGGGCGAGGACGTGATACTGGTGCCCGAATTGATGCAGGACGATTTCACCGCTGACAAGCTGGCCGACGCCACGCTGGCGCTGTTCCAGGACAGCGAGCGTCGTGGCGCCATTGTCGCCGCGTTCGAGCAGTTGCATCTTGCCCTGCGCGGCGATCTGCAAGGCCATGCCGGCGACCTGGCGGCCGACGCGGTCGCCGAGCTGATCGAGGCGCATCGTGCCTGAAGCAAAGGCCAGGACACGTCGTGTAGCGCCAGACGCCGATGCCGTCGTGCGCTTTATCGCCGGTGTCGACGAAGCCGGCCGCGGACCGCTGGCAGGTCCGGTGGCGGTGGCGGCGGTGATCCTGGATCCCTCCAGGCCCCGCATCCGCGGCCTGGACGATTCCAAGAAACTCACGCATGCCAAACGCGAAGCGCTGTACGAGAAAATCGTCGAGCGCGCGCTGAGCTATAGCATCGTGATGGTGATGTCCGACGAGATCGACCGCATCAACATCTTCCAGGCCACCATGACGGGCATGAGCCGCGCGCTGGCGGGGCTTACGCCGAGCGCTCACGAAGCCTGGATCGACGGCAATGCACTACCGCGCGACCTGCCCTGCGCAGGACGCGCCATCATCGGCGGCGACGCGCTGGAGCCTGCCATCAGTGCAGCATCCATCCTCGCCAAGGTCACCCGCGACCGCTGGATGGTGGAACTCGATCGCCAGCATCCCGGCTATGGCTTCGCCGAGCACAAGGGTTACGGTACGCCGGCCCATCTGGCCGCGCTGCAGCGGCTGGGACCGTGCCCGCATCATCGACGCAGCTTCGCGCCGGTAAAGATCCTGGTGGATCAGGGCGTGCTGTTCTAGAACGATCCAAAGGGGAATGGACGTCCAACTCACTCCTTGTGAGTCGCGTCTGGCGATGCATCGATGAGGCCAAATAGCGGCTGTACATGCATGTCCATTGACCCACGTCATCGGCTCGCAATAGCGCTACGCTAGGCTCGAAACATGGAGCAGCGGCCCGCACGCGACAGTCATGGCGAGGCAACCTTTTTCGCCGCCGCTGCATCCGAATGGATAAGGAAGCCAAAGCCACCGCCTGCTCCCTCACCCGCTGAACGTTCCACGCGGTGCGGTGTCTCCTGTATGCAGGGATGCAGGCCCATGCGGTCTCCCCAGCCGCATGGCACTCAAGCTCCAAGCGCGCATTCGACCGCAGGAGTTGTGTCATGAGCACCACCCGCCGCCCCAACGAGCCTGACATCAGCCCCAACCTCACGCCCCACTCGCAACTCACGCTTGAAGAGATGAATGCGATCGCCGAGGCCGAATACCGTCACGTCGACTACGACCGCCATCCGCTGAGGGTGGACGGACTGGAGCACTACCTCGACCGTTACGACGCCAGCGAACGCTTTCACATCTGGTGATGCCGTCAAGGTAGGCGACGATGGAGCGCCATCGTCGCCTTGGAATGGGAAATCAGTCGCGCGCCCGCAGCAAGCTATGGCGATAGCCGTAGCCGACATAGATCAGCATGCCGAGCGCCGTCCAGCCGGCCAGCAGCATCCAGTTGCCGGCATTCATCTGCGCGAGCAGGAACAGGCAGACCGCCACGCCCAGCGGGCATACCACCGCGGCGGCAGGCACGCGGAAACCGCGCGGCAAGTCAGGACGCGTGCGACGCAGGACCAGCACGCCGACGCATACCGTGGCAAAGGCCAGCAGCGTACCCATCGAGAGCAGGTCGCCGAGCAGGCTCAGCGGGAACACCGCCGCCAGCACGCCGCCGACCAGGCCGACCAGCACGGTCGTGCGATGCGGCGTCTGGAAGCGCTCGTGCACGGCGCTGAACATGCGCGGCAACAAACCATCGCCGGCCATGCTGTAGAGAATGCGCGCCAGGCCCAGGTGCATCACCAGGATCACCGAGGTCAGGCCGGCCACCGCGCCAACCTGCGTGAGCAGCTTGAGCCAGGCCAGCTGTGGATGTGCCGCCAGCGCCGTCGCCACCGGCTCGGCGGTGGCGAGCTGGGCAAACGGTACCAGTCCCGTCAGCACCGCCGCCACGATGATGTAGAGCACCGTGCACACGGCCAGCGAGATCAGGATGCCGGCGGGCACGTTCTGCTGCGGATTGCGCGTCTCTTGCGCCGCCGTCGCCACCGCGTCGAAGCCGATGTACGCGTAGAACACGCTGGTCGCCGCGCGGAACACGCCGCTCCAGCCGTAATGGTCGCCGCCCTGGTTGGCCGGCACATAGGGGTGCCACAGCGAGGTGTCGATGTATTGCAGGCCAAACACCACGAACAGGATCACCACCAGGACCTTGACCACCACCACCACACTGGCGAACAAGGTCGATTGCCGCGTTCCCGTGTAGAGCAAGGCCGTGATGGCGGATACCACCAGCAGCGCCGGCAGGTTGATCCAGGCACCGGTCACCACGAAGTGACCGTCGTGAAAAGCCAGTGGCGCATTGGCCAGCACGCTGGGGACATCGATGCCCATGCTGTGCAGCAGGCCCACGCCGTAACCAGACCAGCCCACCGCCACCGACGACACCGCCAGCAGGTATTCGGCCACCACGTTCCAGCCGATGAACCAGGCCAGCAATTCGCCGAAGGTGGCGTACGCATAGACATAGGCACTGCCGGAGACCGGCAGCATGGCGGCGAACTCCGCGTAGCTCAGCGCGGCCAGTGCGGCGGCGAGTCCCGCCAGTACAAACGAAAGGGTCAAGGCCGGACCGGCATGCTCAGCCGCTGCCTGCCCGGTGATCACGAAGATGCCTGCGCCGATCACCGCACCCACGCCCAACACGATCAGATCCTTGAGGCCCAGCGTACGCCGCAGGTTGTCGCTGGCGGTCAGCGATGCCTCGATGGGTTTGGCGGTGAACAGCGATCGGATCAGTGACATCAGTGTTTCCCCGGCGAGCACCAGGCCGCCGTGCAGATGGATAAAGCGTTCGACCATGCCAGTCCCGGCCACTCCCTGCAACCGCCATAGGTCCGGCTGCGCGGCGCCATGGCTCCGGCCCGGGCCTCGGCTATGCTTCGCCCATCCAGGGGGAGATGCGATGCGACACTCGATCCGAACGACGCTGGCCGTGCTGGCGCTTGCCGTTGCGACCCTGGTCCAGGCCCGACCCGGACCCGGCGATATCCCGCCCGACTATCTCGGCCACGATCGCGACGGGCACGACGTCCTTGTGTCGGGCATGCGCGGCAAAGTCGTGATCGTTTCCTTCTGGGCCTCCTGGTGCGCCTACTGCCGCAAAGAGCTGCCCGTGCTGGCCGTGCTGCAAAAGCTCAAGGGCGCCGACGAGCTCAAGGTGATCGGCGTCAATCACGCCGACGAGTACGACAAGTTCAAGGACTTGCGCCGCCGCTGGCAGAACCTCGACGTGGTCCTGACCTACGATGCCCCCGACAACCGCATCGGCAAGCCGTACGCCATCAACGGCCTGCCCTTCATGGTCATGATCGGGCGCGACGGTCGTATTGCCCACATCTACACCGGCTACGGCGAAGACTTGTTGGACACCATCATGGCGCAAGTGGACGAATTGCTCGCCCAACCCGCGCCGGACGCGACGAAGGCAGCGGTCGCAGGCCCGGCTTCTTCCTGATCCCATGGGGAAAAGTCGTAGGGGCGGCAATGTCAATCTTGCCCCTCCCCTGCCGCACCGTTAGGCTGAACATCCATCTCGCGCGTGCGCCATGTCCGTTCGCTTCGCTCACCTCCACCTGCACAGCGAATACTCGCTGGTCGACTCGACTGTCCGCATCAAGGGACTGGTCGAAGCCTGTGTGCGTCTGGGTATCCCGGCCGTCGCGCTGACCGACGACAGCAACATGTTCGCGCTGGTGAAGTTCTACAAGGCCTGCAGCGCCGCCGGCATCAAGCCGATCGGTGGCTGCGACCTGTGGGTGAGCGCGCCGGACGATCCGCGCCCCTGGCGTCTGACGGTCGTCTGCCAGGACCGCGAGGGTTATCTCAACCTGTCCCGTCTGGTGTCGCGCGCGTGGCGCGACGGCCAGCACAGCGGTCGTGCGCTGGTGGACGCCAGCTGGCTGACTGAGGATGCGACGCGTGGCTTGATCGCCCTGCTCGGCCGAGAAAGCGAAGCCGGACGCATCGCTGTGAATCAGGGCGTGACCAACGCGGCCGCGCGCCTGCGACCGTTCGCCCAGCAAATGGCCGATCGCCTGTATCTCGAGCTGACCCGTACCGGTCGCGACGGCGAGGAAAACTGGAACGCCGCCGCCCTGGCCCTGGCCAGCGAGCTCGACCTGCCGGTGATCGCCAGCAACGACGTGCGCTTCCTCAAGGCGGACAACTTCGAATCGCACGAAGCGCGCGTCTGCATCAACCAGGGTCGCGTGCTGGCCGATCCCAAGCGTCCGCGCGACTACAGCAACCAGCAGTATCTGAAGTCGCCGGAAGAAATGGAGGCGCTGTTCGCCGACCTTCCCGAGGCACTGGAAAACACTATCGAGCTGGCCAAGCGCTGCTCGCTGGAACTGGATTTCGGCACGTACTACCTGCCTGATTTCCCGGTGCCGGAAGGCCACGACCTGGCCAGCTATATCCGCGAAATCTCGCGCGAGGGTCTGCGCGAGCGACTCGAATTCGCCGGCGTCGCGCCGGGCCGCACGCGCGAGGAATACGAAACGCGACTGGAACGCGAGCTGGACGTCATCATCAAGATGGGCTTCCCCGGCTACTTCCTCATCGTGGCGGACTTCATCAACTGGGGTAAGCAGAACGGCATTCCCGTGGGACCGGGCCGCGGTTCGGGCGCGGGTTCGCTGGTGGCGTGGGTGCTCAAGATCACCGACCTGGATCCGATCCAGTTCGACCTGCTGTTCGAGCGATTCCTCAATCCCGAACGCGTGTCGATGCCCGACTTCGACATCGACTTCTGCATGGATCGCCGCGATGAGGTGATCGACTACGTCGCGCGCAAATACGGCCGCGACCACGTCAGCCAGATCATCACTTACGGTTCGATGGCGGCGAAGGCCGTGCTGCGCGACTCCGGCCGCGTGCTCGGCATGGGTTACAACGCGGTCGACCGCATCGCCAAATTGATTCCCGCGCGTCCGCTCGATCTCACCTTGCAGTGCGCGCTCGGACGTTCGGAAAAAGCCAAGAAAGAACCTGATCGCATCGTCAAGGAGTTCTGCGAACTCTACGAGCAGGACGAAGAAGCGCGCACGCTGATCGACCTGGCACTGAGCCTGGAAAGCCTCACCCGCAACGTCGGCAAGCACGCCGGCGGCGTGGTGATCGGTCCCAAGCCACTCACCGAATTCGCACCGCTGTACTGCGAACCGGGCGGCGCGGGTGTGGTGACGCAGTACGACAAGGACGACGTGGAAGCGGTCGGCCTGGTGAAGTTCGACTTCCTCGGCCTGCGCACGCTGACCATCATCGATTGGGCGGTGAAGGCGATCAATCTGCGTCGCGAGACTTGCGGCGAAGCACCGCTGGATATCGCCGCGCTGCCGCTCACCGATGCGCCCACCTACGATCTGCTGAAAAAAGCGCAGACGGTGGCTGTGTTCCAGCTCGAATCCTCCGGCATGCAGCGCATGCTCAAGGACGCCAAGCCCGACCGCTTCGAAGACATCATCGCGCTGGTGGCCTTGTATCGCCCCGGCCCGATGGATCTGATCCCCAGCTTCGTGGCGCGCAAGCATGGCCGCGAGGATGTGATCTATCCCGACCCGCGCGTCGAGCCGATCCTGAAAGAGACCTACGGCATCATGGTCTATCAGGAGCAGGTGATGCAGATGGCGCAGATCGTGGGCGGTTATTCGCTCGGCGGCGCCGACCTGCTGCGCCGCGCGATGGGCAAGAAGAAACTGGAGGAAATGGCGAAGGAGCGCGCCAAGTTCCGCGAGGGTGCGGCCAAGGACGGGCTGACCGGCGACAAGGCCGACGCCATCTTCGACTTGATGGAAAAGTTCGCCGGCTACGGCTTCAACAAGTCGCATGCCGCGGCGTACGCGCTCGTTTCGTATCAGACAGCGTGGCTGAAGGCGCACTACCCGGCTGAGTTCATGGCCGCGACGATTTCGTCGGACATGGACAACACCGACAAGGCCGTCACCTTCATCGACGAGTCCAAGGCGATCGGCCTGAAGGTGCTGCCGCCGGACGTCAACGCGTCCGAATTCATGTTCGTGGCGGTGGAAGCAGACGGCTCATCGTCGACGGGGCGCCAGGGCGCGCGAACGATTCGCTACGGCCTGGGCGCGATCAAGGGCGTTGGCCAGGGCGCGTGCGAAGCGATCGCGGACGAACGCAAGCGCAACGGCCCGTACAAGGACCTGCCCGACTTCTGCCGTCGCGTGGATTCGACCAAGCTCAATCGTCGCGTGCTCGAAGCGCTGATTCTTTCCGGCTCGCTCGATGCACTCGCCGAGAATCGCGCCAGCCTGATGGCGCAGCTGCCGAACGCGATGAAGGTGGCCGAGCAGCATCTGCGCGATCGACAGAGCGGCCAGAACGATATGTTCGGCGCCATGATGGGCAGCGTCGCACCGGTCGTGCAGGTCGATCTGCCCACCGTGCCCGAATGGCCGCTGGAACAACTGCTGCAGGGCGAACGCGACACGCTCGGCCATTATCTTTCCGGTCATCCCACCGATCCGTGGAAGGACGAGCTGGCGCAGCTGTCCACCTGCCCCCTGGGCGAGATCGGCGATCGCTACCAGCCGCCCAAGCCGCGCAAGAACGACGACGGCGACAACAACCGTTTCCGTCGGGGCCCGGATACTCCGTGGACCGTGGCCGGCATGGTCACGGCCATCCGCAAGCGCGGCGATAGCGATGCCTTCGTACGGCTGGAAGACGGCACCGGGATCATCGAGGTGAGCTTCTTTGGCGAGCTCTACCAGCAGGTGGCGCCGTTGCTGACGCGCGACGAAATGCTGGTGGTGGAAGGCGGCCTGCGCATCGACGATTTCTCTGGCGGCGGCTTCGYCTTGCGCGCCCGCAGCGCCTACACCCTCGGCGACGGCTGCCGCCGCTATGCGCGCCTGTTGCGTTTAAAACTGAACGGGGTCAATCCGGGTTTTATCGAGGACCTGCGGCGGACGTTGGCTGGGTACCGGGGTGGGCGCGCTAGCGTGATTCTTTACGGGTATCACAACGCTACGGCGCAGGCGGACCTGGAATTGGGCGAGGAATGGCGGGTGGATGCTATTCCGGAGTTGTTGCGGGCGATTCGGGCGGTGCCTGGGGTGGAGGCTGCCAAGTTGAGGATTGTGAAGACGGATGATCGGCCGCGGGGGGATTGATTGACCGGTCGGCGCGTCCTTTCCTAGTCGTCATTCCGGCGCAGGCCGGAATCCAGTTTCGTCGGTCTCCGGTTGTTGCCTCTCCGCCAGCGTGCCGCCTACGCGGCGGGCGTTTCGATCGGCTGCCGCCGACCGAATCACTTTTCTTTTGCTGGCCCACGCACGCGCAGGAGCGCGTGCGAACGGCGAAGCCGGCCCGAAGGGCGGAGGGCAGGATGCCCGGAGTAAAAGAAAAGTAACCCAAAGAAAATGGCCTGATAACGCCCGCAGCATCGTGTTGGGATAAGCCCGAACGCTYGAGGTGCGTCGTGATCGGACAACCTCCAAGGGTACACAGGGGATACTCCAAAGCGCTGCGCAACGCGACCGAATCCCTGAGGACTTAAAGCGGAGGCTCGCTTCGCATTGCCCTTTGTTTGCCAGGTTTCGCGGTGCATTGCACTTCTCCCTCTCCCCTGTGGGTCGAGGGTTGGGGTGAGGGGCGGGTGCTCGCGGTAACGTTGCTATCTGCTTGAAGCACTATCCGCACCGAACCCCAAGTCCTACCCTTATCCCATCACATCCCCAACGACACCCATGTCCGAACCTACTCGCGAAGCACGTGCCGATGCCCTGCTGGATGCCGTGCAGGAAGAGCGCACGCGTCGCTTGAAGATTTTCCTTGGTGCGGCGCCGGGTGTGGGCAAGACCTACGCCATGTTGTCTGCGGCGCGGGAGCTAAAGCGCCAGGGCATCGATGTGGTGATTGGTCTGGTGGAGACGCATGGGCGGCAGGAAACGGCTTCGCTGCTCGAGGGGCTTGAGCAGCTGCCGCGCCGCAAGGTGAATTACAAGGGGCGCGACTTCACCGAGTTCGATCTTGATGCGGCGCTCGCGCGACGCCCCGACATCATCCTGGTCGACGAACTGGCGCATACCAACTTGCCGGGCGGTCGCCATGAGCGTCGATGGCAGGATATTGCCGAGCTGCTCGAGGCCGGCATCGAGGTGTATTCCGCGCTCAATGTGCAGCATCTGGAAAGTCTCAACGATCAGGTGAGGCGCATTACCAACGTGACCGTGCGCGAAACGGTGCCCGATGCCTTTCTCGATCGTGCACGCGACATCGTGCTGGTCGACCTGCCGCCGCGCGAGCTGATCCAGCGCCTGAAGCAAGGCAAGGTCTATGTGCCCGAGACGGCGGCCGCGGCGCTCGATGCGTTCTTCTCGCCGACTAACCTCGTTGCGCTGCGCGAGCTGGCTGTCGATACCGTTGCCGGCCATGTGGATAGCGACTTGCGCGAGCACATGCTCGCACGCGGCGGCGCGATGCCGGTGCGCCGGCGCGTGCTGGCCGCCATCGATGGCCATTCGCAGAGCGAATATCTTGTGCGTATCGCTCGCCGCATTGCCGAACGGCGTGGCGCACCGTGGAGCGTAGCCTTCGTCGATACGGGCGCAGCTTTGGACAAGGCGCGCAGCGAGCGACTGGATGCGGCCATGGGTCTCGCGCGTCGGCTCGGCGGCGATACGGTGATATTGCGCGGTCACGCCATCGCGGATGAACTCATCGCCCATGCCGATCGCGAAGGCATCGGCCAGATCATCCTTGGCCGTACGCGCGAACGTCCGCTTGCACGCATGCTCGGCCGTTCGCTGACCCAGCTGCTGTTGCGTCGTGGCGCGCATCTGGAACTCACCATCATCGCTACGCCGGCCGAGCGGGCAAAGTCGCGGCTGCGCCTGCGTATGCCGGGAGGGTCCGGACGTCGCGGCGAATACATCTATGCGACGCTCGCCACGCTGGTGGCATTCGGGTTGTCGTTCATCGCCGACCGTTACCTGTCCGTCGCCAACCTCTCACTGATCTTTCTCACCGCCGTGCTGGTGGTGGCCGTGAGGACGCGCATGGCGGTGGCGGTGTATACGGCGTTGTTGTGCTTCATCGGCTACAACTTCTTCTTTGCGCCGCCACGCTACACCTTGATGATCGCCAACTTCGACGATGTGCTGGCGGTCAGCCTGTTCCTCGTCGCCGCCCTGGTGGCGAGCCGCCTGGCTACCAAGCTGGCCAGTCAGGTCGAGTCCCTGCGCACCGCCCATGCGCAGGCGCGCGCCCTGCTCGCGCTCGGGCAGCGGCTTTCCACCAGCACCGATGCCGAAGGTATCCGACGCGTGGGCGCTTCGGCGCTGGCGCATGTCATGCGCTGTGAGGTGGCGGTGTTGGCGCGCGACGCGAGCCAGGTGTTGCGCGTGGTGGCGTCGTCGCCGCGTGATTTCGATCTGACCTCGCAGGATCTGGGTGCGGCCGAGTGGAGCGAAAAGCACTCGGAGCAAGCGGGCCGCTTTACTGACACGCTCAACGCGGCGCCTTGCTGGGTGTTGCCACTGGGGAGCGATGACAATCATCTGGGCGTCGCCGCACTGCGCCTACCCGCGGGACAGGGCGAACCGTCCACCGACGAGCGCAGCCTGGCACTGACCATGGTGCAGGACATCGGCCAGGCGCTGCAGCGTGCACGCTTGGCCGAGGAACTGGAGGGCGCGCGCGTGCAGGGCGAGACCGAGCGTTTGCGCAATGCGCTGCTTTCCTCGGTGTCGCACGACCTGCGTTCGCCGCTGGCCTCGATGATTGGTTCTGCCGGCACGTTGTCCAGCTATGGCGACCAATTGCCGCCCAGTGAACGCCAGGAATTGCTGGAAGCCATTCTTGGCGAAGGGCAGCGGCTGGACCGTTACATCCAGAACCTGCTCGACATGACCAAGCTGGGGCACGGCACGCTCAAGCTCAATCGCGACTGGACCGATGCCGCCGAAATCGTCGCCGCGGCCACCACTCGTTTGCGCAAGCTGTTTCCCGACCTCAAGGTCGACATTGAGCTGCCGCCGCAGACCTTGCTGCTCTACGTGCATCCGGCCCTGATCGAGCAGGCCTTGTTCAACATCCTGGAGAATGCCGCGCGCTTCTCGCCGCCGGGCCAGGCCGTGCGCGTGGTCGTGCGTCCCAAGGGCGAGCAGATACAGATCGATGTGGTCGATCGTGGGCCGGGCATCCCGGAAGACGAACGCGCGCGTATCTTCGACATGTTCTACTCCGTTTCGCGCGGCGATCGCGCGCCGCAGGGCACCGGCCTTGGCCTGGCGATCTGCCGCGGCATGATCGGCGCGCATGGCGGCAGTGTGGAGGCCTTGCCGGGCGACGGCATTGGCACCACCATTCGCATCACCTTGCCGCTGCCGGCGCCGCCGACCAACCACGCATGACCTCCGCCGCACGTGTCCTGGTCATCGACGACGAGGCACAGATCCGCAAGTTCCTCGACATCGGCCTGCGCGCCGAGGGCTACGAGGTATTGCTCGCGGCCAATGCAGCGGAAGGCCTTGCCCTGGCCGCGACGCGTTCGCCCGATCTGGTGATACTCGACATCGGCCTGCCGGACCGCGAAGGGCATGAAGTGCTCGCCGAGTTGCGCCAGTGGACGCACGTGCCCGTCATCATGCTTTCCGTTCGCGATTCGGAAAGCGAAAAGGTAAAGGCGCTTGACGCCGGCGCCAACGACTATGTGACCAAGCCTTTCGGCATCCAGGAGTTGATGGCACGCCTGCGCGCACTGCTGCGTACCCGTCAGGGTGAGCCCGAAGCGATGCAGCGCTACGACGACGGCAGGCTCGTCATCGACCTCGGTCGCCGCGAAGTGTGGCTCGAGGGCGCGCAGCTCTCGTTGACGCGCAAGGAATACGCCGTGCTCGCGCTGCTGCTGCGCCACGCCGGTCGCGTGGTGACCCAGCAGCTGCTGCTGCGCGAGATCTGGGGCGCCACCCATACCCACGACAGCCACTATCTGCGCATCGTGGTGGGCAAGTTGCGCCAGAAGCTGGGCGACGACCCGACCACCCCCCGCTGGCTCAAGACCGAGCCGGGGGTGGGCTACCGGTTTATCAGCGGGGTCTGAGTCGCCTGCTCGGGTGTCGCAGCCCCTGAGAGCGCTTAGTGATCTGATTCCCGGACGTTTTTTCGTCCACCCCGCACGTTGGGGCAGGGCGAAGGCTGGCTCGATTCACGGTTCCCCGGCGCAGGTCAATCCTGTCTTCCACGCCCGGGGCACGGTTATGATGGCCGCCGGACCAACATCCCGGTGCTGACTGCCCAAGAACGCAGCGCCGGCTCACAGAGGAAACCCATCCATGGCACGTGGCATCAACAAAGTCATCATCGTCGGCAATCTCGGCGCCGACCCGGAAACCCGCTACACCGGCAATGGCACGGCCATTACCAGCATCCGCATCGCGACCTCCGAGAACTGGACCGACAAGCAGAGCGGCGAAAAGCAGGAACGCACTGAGTGGCACCGCGTGAAGCTGTTCGGCCGCCTCGCTGAAATCGCCGGCGAATACCTCAAGAAGGGTCGCCAGGTGTATATCGAAGGCTCGCTGCGCACCGACAAGTACACCGACAAGGACGGCGTCGAGCGCTTCAGCACCGACATCATCGCCGCAGAAATGCAGATGCTCGGCGGCGGTACCGAAGGCGGCGCGGCCGGCAGCGGCGGCGGCAACTTCCAGCGCGCCCAGGGTGGCGGCGGTGGCGGTGGCCAGCCGCGCCAGGGCGGCGGCAACTACGGTGGCGGCCAGGCCCGCGGCGGCGACAATTTCGGCGGCGGCTCGCGTGGTGGCGACAACCAGGGCAACCAGCAGCGCCAGTCGGCTCCGCCGGCACAGAACAACAGCTTTGATGACGACGATATCCCGTTCTAAGGCATACCCTGGAACGGCCAGACGGTCTTGAAGCATGAACCCCCGATTTTTCGGGGGTTTTGCTTTTTTGCGACTGGCGTTTTCTGCGCCGGTGGCGATGCGTTCGTCTCGCCTGGCGACGGAGCGCCGTCAAGATCCATGATCGCGAACGCTCAGCGGCGGATCTCGTGCCGCTGCGCACCCAGATGCGTGATGCCGCATTCAAGAACATCGCCCACCTGCATGAAGCGATTCTTGCCGAAGCCGACGCCAGGGGGCGTGCCTGTTGCAATCAGGTCGCCGGGCAACAGCGTCATGTGGGTCGAGAAATAGGCCAGCAGGTCGTTGATCGGGAAAAGCATGTCGCCGGTATTTCCCTGCTGCTCGTACTTGCCGTTGAGCTTGGTCCACAGATCGAGCGCCATGCCATCAATGCCGGTGGTCAGGTACGGGCCCACCGGCGAATAACCGGGGCGCGACTTGGCGCGTACCAAATGCTGCTGGCCTTGCTGGTCGACCTGAGTATCGCGATCGGAAACGTCGTTGATGCACACGAAACCGAAGATATGGCCAGGTGCATCCCCGGCCGTGATATCGGTCGCTTCGCGCCCGATCACGATCGCCAGTTCCACCTCCCAGTCAAGTTTCACATTGGGATTGGGGCCGCGCGAGATCGGGTCATTCGGGCCTGACAACGAACTGGTGGCCTTCATGAAGACTTCCGGCTCGGTCGGCGGCGTCATCTTGAACTCTTCGATGTGCTTGCGGTAATTGAAGCCGGTAGCGGCAACCTGGCGAATATCCGCGATGGGCGAGAGGAAGCTGAAGTCGCCCTCGACAGGAGAGAGGCCGGTCGTATCGACCGCATTCAAAATGCCGCTGCCAATGGCATCCGCGGTGATGTCAGGCAGGATGGGACGAAGATCCAGGTGCTTGCCATCCTTCAGGATGACCGGGACGACGCCGTTGCTGGTGAGGACTCGCGCAAACTGTTGCATGGTCAAATCTCCGCTGATCGATGGCTACGTTCCGCATGGCGGACGTGAGCGAGGCTAAGCATGGCTCTGGATAGGCAGACGATGCACCCAGTGCTCGCCTGGTGAAAAAGTTACGGCGTCGAGCTATAACTGTCCAAGACCGATTTATTAGCGTAGCCATAATCTGGGGGTTATAGGTGACCGTCCTGCGCCATGTCCGCTATCTCAAGGCGGTTGTCGAGCATGGGAGCTTTACCCGCGCGGCCCAGGCGCTGCATGTTTCGCAGCCAGCGCTGTCGCAACAGATCAAGGAGCTGGAAGAGCGCGTGGGCGCGCAACTGCTCGACCGTTCCGGCCGCAAGGTCCGCGCTACGGATCTGGGAGCAATCTACCTTCAACATGCGGCGCGCGCTTTGGAGGAGTTGGATCAGGCGACGCGTGCGGTCCGCGATGTCGAGGATCTTTCCACGGGAGCATTGCGACTGGGCGTGACACCCAGCGTCGCCAGCTATTTCATCGGGCCGGTGCTTCAGCGCTTCCGCAAGCGCTACCCCGGCATAACGCTGACGGTCCGCGTTTCATCGCAGGAAGTCATCGAACCGGCACTACGTGACGATGCGCTGGATCTGGGCATAGGCTTTGGAGACTTTCCCGCGGAAGACATCGAGGCGACGCCGTTGCACGAAGAGCGTCCGATGTTGATCGTCGGCAAGGGGCACAGGGACGCGCATAAAGCGATGGTAACGGCCAAGGAGTTGGCACAGATGCCCTTGGCCATACTCGATACATCGTTCTCCACGCGCAGGCTGGCTGACCAGTATTTCCATGGGAAGAATCTTCGGCCGACCATCATCGTCGAAGCAAACTCGATCGAGGCTCTGATGGAGATCGTGCGCCACAATGACCTGGCAACGCTCCTGCCAGCCAATGTCGTACGGCCGGGGCTCGTGTCGATAAAACTGCAGCCCGCACTGGGGGCGCGTCGCGCTGCTCTGCTGCGCCGCCGTAGTGCCTATTGCTCTGCAGCGACGCGTGCCTTCATTGCCATCGCGCAGGATGTCGCCGAAGGATTTGTCGGGAAGTAGGGCGGCTCAAGGACGGGTGGCCTCGGGCACCCGATCCTCTCAGGGACGCGCGCTCAGCCGCGCTTGCGCTTGCTGGAATAAATCGGACCGCGGCCCGGTTATGTGGATAGCGCCTGGCATCGAAGGGCTTGGCGCTCAGTCCATTCGACAAGGTCCCTATCCCCATGCTGGTTCCCGTATCTGCCGCCCCAAGCTACACACGCACCGCCAAAGTTCTGCATTGGCTGGTGGCTCTGTTCATACTGACCAACCTGATCATCGGGCTGCGGATGGAGCGATTCCCTGGCTACTCTCACAAGTCGCCGGAGTGGAACAGCATCTTGTTCTGGCACGGCTCGATCGGAGCAGTCGTGCTATGGCTGGCGGTAGCGCGGATCATCTGGCGTCTGGGCCACCGACCGCCGCCGCTGCCGGGCAGTATCCCGTCCTGGCAGGTGGGGATAGCGCACAGCGTCCATGGCTTGCTTTATCTGGCCATGCTGGTGCTGCCGCTTGCCGGCTACGCGCATCGCGTCGCCGGTGATCACCCGGTCAGTTTTTTCGGTCTGTGGAATTGGCCTGATCTTTTCGCCCCCAGCGAGTCGCTGCGCGTTCTGTTCGGGACCATCCACGTCGATCTCGCTCTGGCGCTCGGCGGCCTTCTCATCCTTCATCTGGGCGCCGTGCTGAAGCATCTGGTGATCAATCGCGATGGCGTTGCCAAGCGGATGTTGTGATTGGCTGCAAGTGACGTTCGCCTGCTGCCGCATTAGATCGCACGAAATTGAAGGGAGGGTCGAGGCATGCGCTACCGAAACAGTCTGGGATTTGCGTGACATCGCCTCACTCAAGGCGTTCTACAGCGACATCCAGCCGATGCGCACGCATGGGGCGAAGCCACTGGCGAGCGTACTGGCTAGATCCGGTGTCGACGTCTTCTTGGTGATAGCTGGATTCATCATCTACCACGTCACGGGGCGATCGGCAGCACAGGTCGCCATCGCGAGCCACGCATGGGCGTTCCATCGGTTCGCAAAAAGGCGGATCGGCTTACTCAGGTGCCACTTGCTGAAGGGAGCATCGGCGCGCTGCAGATAGCGTCAGCGATCGCGTGGGGTCAACGCATTGCCTGCGTTCCACCAGCGCTGGGCTTGATCGATGATGACGTGTAGTGGATCGGTGCCACTCACGCTCAATACCCGCGGCTCCGCCGTTGGAGATTCGAGATCACGGAACTGGCTCTCAACCAACGTAGCGGGCATGAAATGACCGGAGCGAAGGCTGACGCGCTCGGCGGCGGCTTCGGGTGATACTTCAAGATAGACAAAGCCGAGCTCCGCCACGCCGGCGCGCAGCGTATCGCGATAGCGGCGCTTGAGTGCCGAGCAGGCGAGGACGGCGACCTGGCCGGTGGCCGTGACACTGGCGAGCTCCGCGGCCAACTGCTCCAGCCAGCCCTGGCGGTCGGCATCGGTGAGCGCGATGCCGGCCTTCATCTTTTGCACGTTGTATTCGGGATGGTAGGCGTCGCCTTCGATCATGCGTGCGCCGATGCGTTCGCTCAGGGCGGTGGCAACGCTGGTCTTGCCGCAGCCGGAGACGCCCATGACGACGATTGCGCGCATCGGGTTTTGCATGCATGACATCCCGTGACTGAGTGGTGGCCCGGCGTCGCGCCGAGCACCCCGAGGATACTGTGACCAACACCACCATTGTCATGCACAGGCCATCGAAGTCACGAAGCCGTCACAACACCCCCCTAGGCTCCGTGCCGTCTGAGTGCCGTAGCCTTCCTCGGCGAACACGGTCGAAGGAGGAGCGGTGCGGGAAAAGCATGGGGCGTGGTCGGCGTTGTTCGCGGAGAAGGGCGCGACGCTGAGCAAGTACTTCCTGCGCCGCGTGGCGCATCGCTGGGATGCGCAAGACCTCGTGCAGGAGGTTTATCTGCGCCTGTTGCGGATCGAGCCGGCGGATGCGGCCAATATCCGCAGCCCGGAGGCCTATCTGTTCACGGTGGCCGCGAACCTGGTGAAGGAGCATGCCGTGCTCCGGCAGCAGGCGCCGCTGGGCAGCGATGAGCTGGAGCAGGTGGTGGAGCAGCTGGCTGCACCCACCAATCTCGAAGCGGACATGGACAGCGACCTTCGCAAGCAGCGCCTCGGCGTGCTGATCGATCGCCTGTCGCCCAAGTGCAAGGCTGTGCTGATCATGCATTACCGCGACGAGATGTCGTATCGCGAGATCGCCGATCGCATGAGCATCTCGACCAGCATGGTGAAGAAATACGTCGTGAAGGGCCTGGCGGCGTGCCGGCAAAGGATGGCCGACTATGAATAATTCCTCGCAATTTGATGCCGCCCGGCAGGCGCGTCGCATCACCGAGCAGGCGGTGTCCTGGTATATCGAGCAACAGGAGCCGCTGACGGAACGCCAACGCGTGGCCTTCCTCGGCTGGCTGCGCGCTTCGCCGCGCCACGTGGCGGAGTATTTCGCGGTGGTGCAGATGCACGGCGACTTCAAGGCCGCAGCCGCGCTGAAGACGCTCACGGTCGAGCAGCTGGTGGATCAGGCTGGCCGCGATAATCCGGTGGTGATGTTTCCCCTGGTGGGCAGCGCCATTCGCAAGGAAAACGTCGCGCGGCCCGGACGGGCACGCCGGGCGGCGATGCGCGTGGCCGCACTGGCGGCGGCGGTAGTGATGGCATGGCTTGGCGTCGGCTACTGGCGCGATGCCAACGGCCTGGTGGAGCGGAGCTTCAAGGGCGACGTGGCGGCGGTACGTGCCGTCACCTTGCCCGACGGCACCCTGGTGCAGCTGGATCGAAACAGCGTGATCGACGTGCATTTCGATGGACGCTTCAGGCGCATCGAGGTGATCAAGGGCAACGCGTTGTTCGACGTGGGCAAGGATGCGCGTCGACCCATGCTGGTCAACGTGGGCGGCCATGTGTTGCAGGACATCGGCACCGTCTTCGATGTGAAGCGCGATGCCAGCGGCGACACGCTCACCGTGATCAGCGGTCGCGTGCGCGTGCTCAATGCCGCCGACGAATCGAAGCAGGGCGGGCTCGCGGCGCTGTTGAACGCCGATCCGGTGGCGGATCTCACCACGGGGCAGCAGATTTCACTGAACGTCTCGGGCGAGATCATCAAGCAGCCTGCGCAGGTGGCCAAGGTCATTGCGTGGCTGCCATCGGAGATTCGCTTCCAGCACGAAACCATCGGCAATGTGGCGAGGCGCTTCAATGCCTACACCAGCAAACCCCTGGTGATCGAGAACGCAAGCATCGCCGATGAACGCATCAGCGGCATCTTCCACGCCAACAATCCGCAGGCGTTCGCGGCCTACCTTGCCACGCTGCCGGATGTGCGCGTCGTGGAAGAGGGCAACCGCGTGCGCATCGTCGCCTCGAATCAAACTGACACGAAAGCCGGGCGCCTGTAAGAAAAGATTCATGCAATCGGAGGTGCCCGGTTGCGCAAAACGAGGCTCTTGAAAGGTATAGGCCGAAAAAAACGCAGCAAGCGCGTCACAGACCGGCCAGTCATCTACCTCACTCAAGGTTGTTACTCCTCATGCGCAATCGATTGGCATTACATATCGCCCTCGTGCTCGGCGTCACTCTTCCGCTGGCCACGTTCGCCCAAGCCAACGCCACGGTGCACACCACCGCCATCGCAGCGATGCCGCTGTCCAAGGCGCTGGAGAATTTCTCGCACGAAGCGGGCATGCAGGTGGTCTATGGTTCGGAGATCTCCGACACCATCCGCAGTCCCGGTGCCGACGCCGGTCTGCCGCCGGAGCAGCAGTTGCGTCAATTGCTGGCAGGCACGGGCCTGAGCTACCGCCTGGTCACGCCGAACACGGTGACGATCGTCCCGGGAAACGTGGCAGCCAATGCGGGCAATCCGGCCTCCGCTGCGGTGACGACGGCCGGTAGTGCAGGCGTTGCAGCGGCGAGTGATGCGACGGTCGCGTCCGGCAATGGCAAGACGACCAAGGATCTGGATCAAGTCGTGGTGACGGCGCGCTCCGGCGTGGATGAGCGCACCAAGGCCCAGACCAGCTACTCGATCACCACCATCGACGAAGATCGCCTGCGCATGCAGAACCCCACCAGCGTCACCGAGGCGCTGAAGTCGGTGCCGGGTTTCTGGGTGGAAGCGTCGGGCGGCGAAGCGAGCGGCAATATCCGCGCCCGCGGTATTCCGGTGGACGGTTTTGGCTCGGTGAACCTGCTCGAAGACGGTATTCCGGTGCAGCACGATCCGGCGCTTGGTTATCTCAATGCGGATCAGGCGTTCCGCCTGGATGAAACCATCGATCGCATCGAAGTGGTGCGCGGTGGTCCGTCGTCGATCTTCTATTCGAATGCGCCGGCCGGTGCGATCAACTTCATACCGCGCCAGGTGGGTGAATCCGCCGAGGGCCTGGTGAAGTACACCTTGGGCAACTACGGGCTCAACCGTCTGGACTTCTGGTATGGCACGCCGATCGGCGATGGCTGGAAGCTGAGCACCGGTGGTTTCTATCGCCAGGACAACGGCATCCGCAGCCCGGGCTTTACCAACGACCAGGGTGGCCAGCTGCGCGCCACGCTGTCCAAGCAGTTCGAGAACGGCAGCCTCAGTTTCGATATCAAGCGCCTGGACGACAAGGTCGCGCTGGACCTTGGCATCCCGATGTATCGCAATGCCAGTGGCGACCTGCAGGCCGTGCCGGGCTTCAACGGCAACTACGGCACGCTGGCCGGTCCGGAGACCGAACACATCCAGATGATCCAGGGCAACGGCAGCCTGTACAACTTCGACAACAGCCTGGGCACGCAGGTCAAGCGCACGCAGTTCACGGTGAAGTTCGACTACAACCTGGGCGACGGCTGGAAAATTGCCGAAGACCTGCGTTACAGCGATACGGATACCGTGCGCAACGGCGTCTATCCGAACGCGGTGCAGACCACGGGCGATTTCTTCACCACCGCACAAAAGCAGCTCACCAAGTACTACCCGAACGCCGCCGGCATGCGATTGCAATATGTCGACAACGGCCAGGCCTACAACGCCAGTCCCAACAACGGCCTGGTCGTGACTGGTGGTCTGCGCGGCATCACCATGCCGATGAACGAGTTCACCAGCGACACGCGCCTGCTGCGCAAGTTCGAATTCGGCGACCAGACGCACGATGTGACGTTTGGTTACTACTACGCGCACTTCAACCAGAGTTTCGACCGCTATTCGTCTACCGCCATCCTCACGGCGACCGACAATGCGCGCCTGCTCGACGTGGTGGCCGTGGATGCCAAGGGCAACGCACTGGGCAAGCTGACCAACAATGGCATCTACGGCTACGGCTACGAGTGGGCGCACGCCAGCGGCACATCCAACACCAATGCCTTCTACGCGTCCGACGAATGGCAGATCAACGACCAGCTGCGCATCGACGGTGGTGCGCGCTGGGAGCGCGTTAACACCACGGGCTGGACCGAGCTGTCGCAGAATGTGAATCTTGGCACGCCGCCGACCAACAATATCCTCACCGGCACCGGCCAGTTCGTGGATTACGACCACAGCTTCAGCAAGCTGGGCTGGACCTTGGGTGCGAACTATCAGTTCAGCGAGCACCAGGGTGTGTTCGCGCGTTACACCTCAACCTTCCGCCTGCCCAACCTCAGCTCGTACATCACCACGCCGACCGCCACGCCGATCACGCAGACGATGATCTTGCCGGAGATGGGCTACAAGTACAGCAACCGTTACATGGATGCGTACGCCACGCTGTTCTACACCAAGTACAACAACGTCAGCTTCAGCAACTACGTGTTCGATCCGAACAGCGGCGTGTCGACCCCGCAGACGGGTTACGCCAACACCGAAACCTACGGTGTGGAACTGGAAGGCACGTTCTATCCGTCCAAGTATTTCGACGTGCAGTACACCGCGACCGTGCAGGATCCCAAGTACAAGGGGCTGACCTATACCACGGTGACGGCGGGTGCGCCGGTGCTGCTGGACTACGACGACAACCAGCTGATCCGCGTGCCAAAGAACAGCTTCCGCGTGGTGCCGGGCGTGAACCTGTTCGACGACAAGCTGCGCCTGCAGATGTCGTACGAGTATGAAGGACGGCGCTATGTGGATACGGCCAACTCGGTGGTGCTGCCGCAGTACCACACCATCGGTTTGAGCGCGCGTTACCAGATGACACCGGAGTTGTCGTTCTTCCTGTACGCCGACAACCTCAACAATTCGCTCGGCCTCACCGAAGGCAATCCACGTGCCGGCGAACTGGCGAGCAGCGATGCGACCAAGAGCGTGTTCATCGCACGACCGCTGCTCGGTCGATCGTTCCGCGCCTCGGTCATGTACCGGTTCTGACCTCGTTTGACGTCCTGCGCGTCGCACCGCATGGCGGCGCGCGGGACGGTTGTCCTGTTTCGGGAAGCAAGCAATGAATGAGAGTACGCGTGGCCGTCTTGGGTATCTGGCGTTGGTGGCGCTGTGGCTGGCCTTGCTGGGCGTGGCGTGTGCCACGGAGAGCGCGCCGGACGTGGTGTTGCACGGCGAGTTGATCGGCAGCGACAACCATAGCTACCGCGAGGTGCCGTTCCAGGTGCCGGCGGGCGTCAATCGCATCACCGTGCAGTTCGAGTCTACAGGGCGCGCCGAGCACAGCACGATCGATCTGGGCCTTGAAGATCCCGATGGCTTTCACAGCCAGCAAGGACTGCGCGGCTGGACGGGCGGTAGCAAGCAGCTGTTCACCGTGGGCGCGGTCGATGCGACGCCGTCATTCGCGCCGGGTCCAATCCAGCCGGGACGCTGGGCGCTACTGCTCGGTATCCCCAATATCCGTCCCGCGTCGAAGGCTCAGTACACGGCCAAGATCTGGTTTGGCCATCCGGGCGATCCGGCGTGGTTGCCTGCCGTGCTCAATCCACCGCTGCGCAAGGAGGCGGGCTGGTATCGGGGCGACTTGCACATGCATGGCGCGCATAGCGATGGCAGTTGTCCCACGCAGAGCGGCGACGGGCGTGCACCGTGCCCGCTGGTCTTCACCGTGGAAGATGCCGCCAGGCGCGGACTCGACTTTATCGCGCTGAGCGATCACAACACGGTGTCGCAGGCCAACGACATCCGCGAACTGCATCCGTACTTCGACCATCTGTTGCTGATACCTGCGCGCGAGGTGACCACCTTCCAGGGGCACGCGAACCTGTTCGGCACCACCGAGCCGCTGGATTTCCGCCTGGGCAGCAAGTCCGTGCCTGACTGGAATGCCTTGCTGACGCAGGCTGAAGCTTTGCACGGCGTGTTTTCCATCAACCATCCCATCCGTCCCAACGACGAAACCTGCATGGGTTGCGGCTGGACGCCGGAAAAGCCGGTCGACATGCATCTGGTGCAGGCCATCGAGGCGGTCAACGGCATCGACGCCAGGAGCCCGCAGCACACCGGCATTCCGTTTTGGGAGGAGCAGCTTAACCACGGCTACCACCTGACCGGGATCGGCGGCAGCGACAACCACAATGCGAAGGTGGCCTTGCCGTTTCCCGGCGGCAGCATGGCGATCGGTCTGCCGACCACGGTGGTTCACGCAAGCGAGTTGTCGATGAAGGCCATCCTTGATGGCATTCGCGCCGGGCATGTTTTCATTGATGTGCAAGGCACCCGCGACCGGACGATCGATGTCGTGGCGACCGTGGGTGAGCATTCCGCGGAAATGGGCGATGCGTTGAGCGCGCCGGCCGGAAGCACGGTTCGCATCACGATGCGTGCCGACGCGTTGGATCAGGCGCATGCGGAGATCATCGTGGATGGAAAGCCCTTCCAGCCAAAGGAAGATCTGGCCATTCGTGAAGCCAAGCAGAGCTTGTCGTTCGATTGGAGCAGCGATGGAAGGCGACACTGGTTGCGGGTCAATGTGCGTGGCGCCGATGGCAGCCTGTTGATCGTCGGCAATCCGATCTACCTCAATTGATGGCGCGCATGGCCGCCGTCAATCGCTTCCTCCCGGCCCTGATTAGGTAGAACTACGGAGGCATGATCCGGGCGGCTTGTCTCAAACTGGTGCAAGCACCACTCGTTTGATGACGAGGATTGAGGCCATGAAAGCGCTCCTGCTGTCGACCGCGATGGTGACCAGTCTGGCTCTTGCGTCGGCAGCGACGTGGAGCACAGCTCTCGCAGCACAAGCGTCAAGCCCCAAGGATATCCAGCAACGCACGATTGCCCGGCGGGCGGCTGAGGCGGTGATCTGGGGCATGCCGGCAGTCAACTATCAGTTGATGCAGGATGCGTTCGAGAAGCTGCAGGGCGGTGCGAACCAGGTCGCCTATTGGTCGCGGCCGGTCAACTGGAAAGACCAGACGCTCACGCCCAATCCCGACACTATTTATTTCATGCCGTTCTACGACACCAGGAACGGCCCTGTCGTGATGGAGATCCCTCCGGCCGAGGAGGGCGCGACCATTACGGGTAGCGTGGACGACAGTTGGCAAAACGCGCTGGAAGATGTGGGCCCGGCCGGTGTCGACAAAGGCAAAGGCGGCAAGTATCTGATCCTTCCGCCGGGGTACAAGGACAAGGTACCGGCGGGCTATATCCCGATGCCGTCCGACACCTATCGCGGTTTTGCCATCCTGCGCTCCAACCTCAAGAGCGGCAGCGACGCCGATATCGACAAGGCCGTGACGTACGGCAGGCGCGTCAAGTTCTATCCGCTGTCGACGGCCAACAAGGCTGGCGGCGCCGAGACCAGGTTCGTGGATGTGTACGACAAGCCGTTCGATGCCACCATCCCTTATGACAGTCGATTCTTCGAGGCATTGAATCGCTTCGTGCAGGCCGAGCCCTGGATCACACGCGACAAGGCGATGATCGACATGCTCAAGTCGCTGGGCATCGAGAAGGGCAAGTCGTTCAACCCTTCCACCGAGACCAGGCAGGCCTTCGATGCAGCTGCGCTGGAGGCGAAGGCGGCGATCGATCTGGGATACGAGCAGGCGTTCGTCCCGCCGTTCTTCGACAACACCCATTGGGCGTTGCCCGCCGCGCAGGACACGCTGGCAGGGATGATGACCACCTTCAGCAACCCCGATAGCTATCCGATCGATGGCCGCGCCGTGATTTACTCCATGGCGTATTTCAGCACCAAACATCTGGGCGCCGGGCAGTTCTATCTGCTGGCGATCAAGGATGCCCAGGGCAAACGCATGGAAGGCGGGAAACACTACCGCCTGCATGTGCCGGCCAAGGTGCCTGTCAAACTCTATTGGTCGGTGACGGCGTACGACGGCGAAACACACGCACTTATCCGCAATATGCGCTGGGGCAGCCGCGGTTCGAATACGCCGGGCCTGCAAACCAATGCCGATGGATCGGTCGATATCTATTTCGGCCCCAGGGCGCCGGGCGGGAAGGAGGCCAACTGGGTTCCTACCGATCCCGCGCGTCCCTTCGAATTGCTGTTTCGCTTCTACGGGCCGGAGAAGGCGTTCTTCGACAAGCTCTGGAAGTTGCCGGACGTCGAGCCTCAGGCGTAAGGGCCTGCGACACCGACGCAGACAAGAGCGGCGACCTGGACAGCACGGGTCAGCCCAGGACTTATTCGTCGCGGGTCGGCGCGACCTCGCGAGCATCTTCTTGCGTCCCGAGTCTCCTCGACAGCGAACGCCGCGCGATACAGCACAAGGGACGTGCCGAGTAATTTTACGTACACCACGTACGTAGTCTCTCGGATTGTCAGACCCCTCCAAATTCGCGACCGTGATGGCTGGCGCGCTGCCTCTGCGCCGGGGCGCCCAGCCTAGGCTGCGCCCATCACGGATCTCAGCTGCCAGCTTGCACGGCGGCCGCTTGATACAGCGAAGGATCGGATATGTCGGGAGTACTTCGAATGCACGATCTAGTCCGCGCCGGCGGGACGCCGGCACGCAGGACGCTTGCCTGTCGCTGGGCGGCACTCTGTCTGCTCGTCGCCATGGCTTGGACCAACGCCTGCATGGCCGCGCAGGATCCCTTGCCTTCGTGGAACGATGGCGCGACCAGGCAGCAGATCGAGAGCTTCGTCAAGAAAGTCACCACCGACGGTACGCCCGATTTCGTGGAGCCGGCCAAACGCATCGCGGTGTTCGACAACGACGGCACCTTGTGGGCGGAGCAACCGGCCTACTTTGAATTCTTCTTTGCGCTGGACCAGGTCAAGGCGTTGTCGCCCCAACACCCGGAATGGAAGACCACCGAGCCGTTCAAGTCCGCGCTCGCGGGCGACATGAAGGGTCTCGCGGCATCGGGTGAGAAGGGCATACTCGAACTGGTGGCGGCGACGCATTCGGGCATGACCACCGATGAGTTCGCGCGCAACGTGAACCAATGGGTGTCCACGGCCCGGCATCCGAAGACGCATAGGGTGTTCACCGAGATGGTGTACCAGCCGATGCTCGAGTTGCTGCACTACCTGCGCGACAACGGCTTCAAGACGTACATCGTGTCCGGCGGCGGGCAGGACTTCATGCGCGCATGGGTCCCTGCGGTGTACGGCATTCCGCCGGAACAGATCATCGGCAGCCAGGGCGAACTGAAGTACGAGATGCAGAACGGCAAGCCTGTGCTGATCAAGCTGCCCAAGGTGGCGCTGATCGACGACGGCCCCGGCAAACCTGTCGGCATCCAGCGCTCGCTCGGCGTCAAACCCATCTTCGCCTTCGGCAACTCCGACGGCGACCAGCAGATGCTCGAGTGGACGGCCTCGGGCGATGGTGCGCGCTTTGCGGGCCTGGTCCATCACACCGATGCGGCGCGCGAGTGGTCGTACGACCGCCAGTCGAAGATCGGCAAGCTCGACAAGGCATTGGATGAAGCCACGGCCAGGCACTGGACCGTGGTGGACATGAAGAACGATTGGAAAGTCATCTACCCCGCTGAAAAGCAGTAGCGCAAGAGACGGCGCAGGGCATTGGGCGCCGTTGCGGCATGAACGATGTGTCACCGTTGGCTGCCTTGCGCAGTCGTGAAGCACATGAGGAGGTTCCCATGTTTCGCCCGTGGCAGCGCAGCAGATTGTTGACATCGATCACCACGGTGGTCGCGACGGCATTGCTCGTCGTGGCTGCCGTGACCATTCAACCGCCCACGGCCAAGGCACAGCCGCCGGCACAGGACCAACAGCAGAATCAGTCGGACAACGGCAAGCCCAACATCCTGGTGATTTTCGGCGATGACGTAGGGCAGTCGAACATCAGCGCGTATTCGATGGGCCTGGTGGGCTATCGCACGCCCAACATCGACCGCATCGCCCGCGAAGGCATGATCTTCACCGACTATTACGCCGAGAACAGTTGTACGGCTGGCCGCTCGACCTTCCTCACCGGTCAGACGGTATTGCGGACGGGTCTATCGAAGGTCGGCATGCCCGGCGCCAAGGCCGGTCTGCAGGACCGCGATGTCACCATTGCTCAGGCGCTGAAGGGTCAAGGCTATGCCACGGCGCAGTTCGGCAAGAACCATCTGGGCGACCGCGATGAATTTCTGCCGACCAAGCATGGCTTCGACGAATACCTCGGCAACCTCTACCACCTCAATGCCGAAGAAGAGCCGGAGCGTCCGTACTGGCCATCGAATGATCCGAATTTCCTGAAGGTCTACAACCCGCGCGGTGTGATGCACACCTTCTCGGATGGCAAGATCCAGGACACCGGCCCGCTCACCGTCAAGCGCATGGAAACCATCGACGACGAGACGACGGGCGCGGCGATCGGCTACATCCAGAAGCAGGCTCAGGCCAAGCAACCGTTCTTCGTCTGGATGAACTTCACGCGCATGCACATCTTTACCCACGTGCGTCCGGAGTACATCGGCAAGGCCGGCCTGGGCAAGGGCCATGAGTACGCCGATGGCATGTGGGAGATGGACCAGAATGTCGGCAAGCTGCTCAAGACACTCGATGACGCCGGCATCACCAAGAACACCATCGTGGTCTTCACCACCGACAACGGTCCGAACTTCTTCACCTGGCCGGATGCCGCCAATACGCCGTTCCGCAGCGAGAAGGATTCGAACTGGGAAGGTGCCTTCCGCGTACCCGCCATGGTTCGCTGGCCGGGTCATATCCGTCCCAATACGGTGAGCAATGCGCTGATGTCTGGCCTGGACTGGTTCCCGACTCTTGTGGCGGCGGCCGGCGAAGGCGACATCGTGAACAAGTTGGCCAAGGGCCTGAGCATCGGTGGAAAGTCGTTCAAAGTGCATCTGGACGGCTACAACTTCCTGCCGTATCTGACAGGGCAGAACAACACCAGACCGCGCGATGAGTTCTTCTATTTCGACGACGATGCGGAGCTCGTCGCGGTGCGATGGGATCCACTGGAGCCCGGCGCCGTCACGCCGGATGCTTGGAAGGCCGTGTTCTGCGAACAGCGCGCACCTGGTGGCCTGCAGATCTGGATGGAGCCGTTCACCTGCCTGCGTTTGCCCAAGCTCTACAACCTGCGCATGGATCCGTACGAGCGTGCCGATATTGGTCCGACCACCGGTTACTACCGTTGGGAGACCGAGAACGCCTACGTCACGGTGGAAGCCAACCTGCGCGCCGCGCGTTTCCTGGCAACGTTCAAGGACTATCCGCCGAGCCAGTCGCCTGACTCGTTCACCATCGACAAGGCGGTCCAGCAGCTGAAGATGGAACTGCAGAAGCAGGGCAAGTAATGACTGGCGAGAGATGGCATCAACGCCACTTGTCCTAAGTCAAAGGCAGGCTGCCCGCATCCGTGCGGGCAGTCTGCGTTTTAGGTGACTTTGTCTTCGATGTGACGGTGCGCAAGGCGCGCTTGCCCGCGGTTACTTAAGTAGCTCTACGCAGCGCGCCTGGTCCGTATACTCAAATGACATACCGTCCCGCGCGAGATCCATGCCCGCCATGAAGCCGCCACGCGTTGGAAAACATGCCTTTGTGGCGCTGCCCGTCAACGTCGCCACAGCGCACTGGTCGGCCGCCTTGTTGTTCGGCTCGGGCGCCGCGTCGCTGGTCTATCAATTGCTGTGGATCAAGCAGCTCTCGCTGGTGGTGGGCGTGGAGGTCTATGCCGTCACCATTGCCGTGAGCGCCTTCTTCGCGGGACTGGCCATCGGTGGTGCGTGGTGGGGACGTACCGCCGACGGGCTCTCTCATCCCTTGCGTCTTTATGCGTGGCTTGAAGTGGCAGTCGGTGTGCTTGGGGTGGGGGCGACCCTGCTGCTGCCGCACAGTGCCGAGCTCTTTGCGCAGTGGGAGCAACGGGTCGGCTGGCTCGCCTGGCTGCTTCCCTTCGTGCTCGTGGGCGCACCTGCGGTGGCGATGGGAGGCACGCTGCCTGTGCTGGTACGCGCCAGCGCCAGCGACAGCGTGGCCGGCACGGGCGGGCGGCTCTACGCGGCGAACACCGCAGGGGCCATTACCGGCGTGCTGGCCGCGCCGTTTGTATTGCTTCCAGCGCTTGGCGTGCAAGGAACGGCGCTGGCTGCGGCCGCCGTCAACGCGATTGCTGCTGCCGTGGCGTGGATGCTGGATCGTCGTCATGCCTTCGTACCGCCGGACAGCAAGGAAGCGCCGGTGGCGTCCCGTCGTTCCGCGCGCCTCGCGCTAACGCTCTATGCCATCGCCGGCGGCATCGCGCTGGGTTACGAAGTGATCTGGTCGCAGACCGTCGTGCAGTTCATGACCACGCGCGCCTTCGCGTTCGCCATGATGCTGGCCGTCTATCTGTTCGGATTGATGCTGGGCAGTGCGATCCACGCGCGTTTCGCCGATCGCGTACGCAACGGATGGTTCGTCTTCGGCGCGCTTATCGCGCTGGCGGGTCTCGTGGCTTTGCTGCAGGTCAGCGTGCTGGGCGAGTGGTTGCCGGCGCTGCAGAGCCAGGCGGCCAATGTGATGACGAGCCTCACCGGCAGTCGCCTCGCTGCGATGTGCGCGCGATTTGTCGTGGCCGCCATCGTGGTCGTGCTGCTGCCGACGCTGCTCCTTGGCGCCGCGTTTCCGGCGGTGCTGCGGCTATACGCGCAACCGGGACGCAGTGGCCGAAGTGTGGGTTTCGCGGTGGCCGTGAACACATTGGGCGGCATTGCCGGCACCGCACTGACGGGCTTCGTGCTGGTGCCGACGTTTGGACTGGTGCGTTCACTGGCCTTGCTTGCCATCGCGGCGGCGGTGGTGGGCGTGACTGCAGTGTTTGCGGGTTCCACATCGCGCGATCGATCGCGCTGGATCGTGCTCGCCGTGGGCGCCTGCACGTTGGTGATCGCGATACTGACGCCGCCACAAAAGCTCGCCACGTTGTTGGCGCAGGTACGCGGGGGCGAGCTCACCTATTATCAGGAGAGCCGTGGCGGCACGGTGGCAGTACTGGCACAGGGGCAGGGCGACAGCCGCTTCCATCGACTCTATATCCAGGGCGTGTCCAATTCCGGCGATACGCTGCCTTCTCAGCGCTATATGCGTCTGCAGGCCTTACTGCCGCTGATCATCCATCGCGGTGAGCCGCATTCGGCGCTGGTGATTGGTTTCGGCACCGGTATCACGGCGGGCGCACTGTCGCAGTATCCCGGCCTCACCACGCGCGTTTGCGCCGAACTTCTGCCTGCGGTGGTCCATGCCGCAGCGCAGTTCAAGGGCAATTACCAGGCGGGCAGCGACCCGGGTCTCGATATCCGTCTGCGCGATGGGCGCCGCGAACTGCTGGCCAACCCGCAGACCTATGACGTGATCACGCTGGAGCCGCCGCCGCCTTCGGCCGCCGGCGTGGTGAACCTGTATTCGCGCGATTTCTATCAGCTGGCATCGCGGCGTCTCGCGCCGGGCGGCATCCTGGCGCAATGGTGGCCCATCGCCACGCAGAACGACGAGGATTCGCGCGCCATGGTACGCGCCTTCCTCGATGCCTTCCCGCACGCCACGCTGTGGACCACCGAGCTTCACGAAATGCTGCTGGTTGGGTCCAACGAGCCGATCGAACTGGATGCGGCACGCATCGCGCAGCGCTTCAACCAACCGTCTGTGGCCCAATCGCTCGGCGACGTCGGCGTGGCTACGCCCGCTGCGCTGCTGGCGACGTGGGTCACCGATCGGGCCGGGCTGGAGCGCTACGCCGGCGACACTACCGCGGTGACCGACGACCGTCCGAGCATCGAATACGGGGCATGGCTGCGGCGCAACGAAATCGTCCGCGTACTGCCGGAACTGGTGACGCTGCGCACCGAGCCGCCGCTGCACGGGGCCGACGACCAACTGATCGATGCCATGCACACGCAACGCGACGTGCTGTTCACTTTCTACGCGTCAGGGTTGGCTGCGTATCAGGGCGATCGCGACCATTGGTCAGAAGCCCTCGGTCTGGTCATGCAGGCGGACGGCCAGAACCCCTATTACCGCTGGATCGCTGGCGGCGGACCGTGATGCGGTGGGCGACGGAGAGCGAGTGGACATGAATGCGAAAGAGGCCGTTGCGACGCTGCAGGCGCAGATGGAGACCTCCATCATCGGGCAGCGCGAGCTGATCCGTCAGATGATCGTGGGGCTGCTGGCCAATGGTCATCTGCTGCTCGAAAGCCTGCCTGGCCTGGCCAAGACGCGTGCGGTGAAGAGCATGGCCAAGAACCTCGATACCCAGATGCGCCGCATCCAGTTCACGCCTGATCTGCTGCCTTCGGACATCACCGGTACCGAAGTGCTGCACCAGAAGGACGGCCAGAACGTATTCCAGTTTCAGCCGGGCCCGATCTTCGGCAACGTCATTCTTGCCGACGAGATCAACCGTGCGCCGGCCAAGGTGCAGGCCGCACTGCTCGAGGCGATGGAGGAGCGGCAGATCACCGTCGCCGGCACTACGCACAAGATGCCGGATCTGTTCATCGTGATGGCCACGCAAAACCCGATCGAGCAGGAAGGCACGTATCCATTGCCCGAGGCGCAGCTCGATCGCTTCCTGATGAAGGTGCTGGTCGACTATCCGGACAAGGACAGTGAGATCAGCGTGCTCGAACTGGTGCGCAGCGAGGAAGTGGGGGCATCCCATGGTGCGGGTGGGGGGCAGGATTCGCGTATCGCACCGGCCAGCGTGTTCGAAGCGCGTGGCGAGATCCATGCCATGCATGTGGCGCCGGCGATCGAGCAATACATCATGGCCCTGGTCGATGCCACGCGCCATCCTGCCAACTACGACAAGACCCTGGCCACCTGGATCCAGATCGGCTCCAGTCCACGCGGCGGCATTGCGCTGGAACGCACCTCGCGCGTCCATGCATGGCTGGAAGGGCGCGACCATGTCACGCCCGATGATGTGCGTGCGATGGTGCATCCCGTGCTGCGCCATCGCCTGATGCTTTCCTACGACGCCAGCGCCGAAGGCATCCATGCCGATCAGGTGATCGACAAGATTCTGGAGCTGGTGGCCGTGCCGGCCTGAGCGGGAGATCGGTGCGATGGCAGCGGTATCGGACAGCGACATTGGTACGGTCTACGTCACGCCTTCGTACCTGGCGCGGATGGAATTCGATGCGCGCCGCCTGCGAGCCACGCCGCACCGCCCGCATCACAGCATTCTTGCGGGAAGACATGCATCGCGCCTGCGCGGACGCGGCCTCAATTTCGAGGAGATCCGTGCCTACGTGCCGGGCGACGATCTTCGTCATCTGGACTGGAAGGCGTCCTCGCGCGTGGGTCATGCCCTGGTGCGCTCGTACACGGAGGAACGGGATCGACCCGCGCTGTTCGTGGTGGACCAGCGCATCTCGATGTTCTACGGCACGCGCCGCGCGATGAAATCGGTGGTGGCGGCGGAGTTGGCGGCACTGGGCGCGTGGATGTCGTTCCAGGCTGGCGACCGTGCCGGCGCGGTAGTGTTCGATGACAACCATATCCAAAGCATCCGCGCCCATCGCAGCCGATCGCGCCTGCTTGCGATGCTTGGCGCGTTGGCGCGCAGCAACCAGGCCTTGCGCGCGGATGATCCGGTGCGCATCAATCCCGGGCAACTGGATGCCGCGCTGCGTGCCGCACTGCATCTGGCGACGCACGATTACCTGGTCTTCATCGTCAGCGATTTCCTGGGGGCGGACGAAGAGACTCTGCAGCTGATCCGTGAGCTGGCCACGCACAACGACGTTGTCGCCGCCCTGGTGTTTGATCCATCCGCCCGCGCGATACCGGACCGGGGCAAGATCGTCGTCACCGAGGGCGAGCTGCAGGTGGAGCTGGATTTCGACCGCAAGACGGTTCGCGAGCCGCTGAGCGTCATGTTCGACCGGCGCCTGCAGGAAACCGTCGAACTGGTGCAGCGTTGCGGCGTGCCCATGCTGGCCATCGATACCGAACAGCCCACGCTCCTGCAGGTGGCGCGCATGCTTGGGCGCTTCGCCCTGCGCGGGAGGTAGGCGGTGCTATTGCTTCCCGACAAGCCGATGGCATCGATTGCGGATCTCAAGGATATTCCGGCGCCGCCGCCGGTGTCCTACGCACCGCAGACCGCCGGATGGTGGGTAGTCGGCGGCCTGATCGTGCTCGGCTTGCTGCTGTACGCGTTCTTTCGTTGGCGCAGGTGGCGGCGCAATCGCTATCGGCGCGAAGCGCAGGTCGAGCTGGACGCCATCGAGCGCGCGGCGAACGATGCGGCCACGCGCCATGAGGCACTGGCCGCGCTGCCCGTGCTGGTCAAGCGCACGGTGCTGTCGTGGGCGCCACGGCAAGAGGTGGCGCCGCTGACGGGCGAAGCGTGGCTACGTTATCTCGATCGGACCTATCCCCGCGGTGGATTCGTGCAAGGGCCGGGGCGTCAGCTCGATGCACTCGCTTACGGGCCGCGTGAGCTCGGCAAGGACGAACTCGCTGCCTTGATGGCACTGCTGCGCCACTGGATCGACGACCATGTGGCAGCTTGAGCACCCCTGGCTGCTGCTGGTGTTGCCTCTGCCGCTGCTGGTGTGGTGGCTGTTGCCGCCGTACGGCGAACGCACGCGCGCTGTGCGCGTGCCGTTCTTCGACGAATTGACCAAGGCTACAGGTCAAACGCCCGCGCGTGGTGCCGTCGTATTGCGTGGCAACTGGCTGCGCCGCGTGCTGGCGCCATTGTGCTGGGCGTTGGTCGTGCTGGCCCTGGCCGGACCGCAGCATCTGGAGCCGCCGATCGAACGCACTGAATCGGCGCGCGATCTGCTGCTGGCGATCGATCTGTCCGGTTCCATGGCCACGCCTGATTTCCTGGATCCACAAGGGCAGCGCATCGATCGCTTGAGCGCCGTGAAGGGCGTGGTCGATGATTTCATCGCCCATCGCACGACCGATCGCATCGGCCTGATCGTGTTCGGCACCAACGCGTTTCCGCAGGCGCCGTTGTCGCTCGACCATGTGGCCGTGCGCGAGTTGCTCGACGAGCTGCGCGTAGGCATGGCGGGCGAACAGACGGCCATTGGCGACGCCATCGGCGTGGCCGTGAAGATGACCGAACATTCCCAGCAACGCGAGCGCGTGCTGATCCTGCTGACGGATGGCAACGATACGGCGGGCCGCATTCCCGCGGACAAGGCTGCCGAGATCGCCAAGGCCGGCCATATCGTGATCCATACCATAGGCATCGGCGATCCGATGGCCAAGGGTGAAAACCGCGTCGACCTGGACGCACTCAAGCGCATTGCCAGCGCCACGGGCGGGCGCACCTTCCGCGGCGAAAACCGCGAACAGCTGGCCGGCATCTATGCACTGCTCGATCGCGTGACACCCAGCAAGGTGAAGCATTCGGTCTACCGGCCGAAGGTCAGGCTCTACTACGTTCCCCTGGGAGCTGCACTGCTGTTGATGATCGCCTATCACCTGGTGATGCTTGGCGTGTTGGCGCCGCTGGCACGCCGCCGCGACATGTCCCGGCTGTCGCCCGGTACGTCGGAGAGCTGAGATGGAACAGGGCTTTCATTTCATCCGACCGCTGTGGCTGCTGTTGCTGCCGGCAGGGCCGTTGCTGCTGTGGTGGTGGGGCCGTCGCAACGATCCGCTGCAACGCTGGAAAGGCATGATCGCGCCGCACCTGCTGGCGCATCTGGTGGTCGGCGACAGCGAGCGCTGGCGTCCCCGTCCCATTCACCTGGTCTGCGCTGTGCTCGTGCTGGGCAGCATTGCCTGCGCCGGCCCCACGTGGGAACTGGAATCGCCGCCGTTTGCGGAGGACCGCGCGCCGCTCGTCGTGGCGATGGATCTCTCCGCGGCGATGAACGCGATGGATGTCTCGCCCACGCGGCTGGAGCGCGCCAAGCAGAAGGTGCGCGACCTGATGGCCCTGCGCGTGGGCGGCCGCACCGGCCTGATCGTCTACACCAGTTCGGCACATATGGTGTTGCCGCCCACCGACGATGCGGCATTGATGGAAATGTTCCTTTCGGCGCTGAGCACCGACCTGCTGCCAGCCGGCAAGGGACTCAACGCAGGCGCCGCACTCGCGCTGGCCGACAAGCTGCTCAACGCGGAAAGCGATCCGGGCACCATCGTGTTCTTCACCAGCGGGTTCGACGATGCACAGATCCCGGCGTTCGTGGCGCATCGGCAGCACTCGCGACAGCAGGTGTTGATGCTGGCGGTGGGCACCACCGAGGGCGGTCCATTGCGCGGGGCCAATGGCCAGATCCAGACGGGATCGGATGGCACACCACTCAACGCCAAGCTTGATGACGGCGCGCTGCAGCGGCTCTCCGCGCAAGCGCATGTTCCACTGGCCAGCATCACCTCAGGTGGCGAAGACATGCAATGGGTGCAGCGCGAGGCCGTGCATCACCTGCAGATCGTCAAGGACAAATCGTCGGTGCACTGGAAGGAGTATGGCTACTTCCTGTGCTACCCGCTGGTGCTGATCGCGCTGTTCTGGTTCCGGCGCGGCTGGATGGTGCGCTGGGTGTTCGTGCTCGGCGTTGCCGGGCTGGCCATGCATCCATCATCCGCGATGGCGGCGGACTGGCATGTGGCCGACTGGTTCTTCACCCCCGATCAGCAAGGCCGCTGGTACTACGAGCATCGCGATTTTGAGAAGGCGGCCCAGCATTTCCAGGATCCCACCTGGAAGGGCTGGGCGTTGTACCAGCATGGCCGCTGGGACGATGCGCGCAAGATTTTCGAGACCTTGCCGGGTGCGGATGCGAAGTTCATGACTGGCAACAGCTATGCCCACCAGTTCGAATACGAGGAAGCCGAGGAAGCCTACGACGAAGCGCTGCGCCTGCGTCATCCCTTCCCGGACGCCGAAGCCAATCTGCGCCTGATGGTCACGCTGATGAAGCAGCGGGAGAGCGTGCCGGCCGAGGACGAGGACGACGAAAGTCGCCCCGACCAGGTCAAGCAGGACAAGGAGGGCGCCAAGGGAAAAGGCAAGATGCAGGTGACGGGCAAGCGTCCCTCGCAGCTGCCCGCCGATGTGTGGATGCGCAACCTGAGCGTGTCGCCTGCGGATTTCCTGCGCACCAAGTTCAGCATCGAAGAGGGCCAACCGGCACCCGCGCCCGCCAGCAGTGCGGCAGGCCCGCAGCCATGAAGTGGCTGATCGCATGCCTGCTGTATCTGAGCGTCGTGCTTGCTTATGCCGACGAGCCACAAGCACCACCCGCACCGCCGCCCGTGCGGGTACGCGTGCACCAGGAGCCGGTGGGCACCCTGATGCAGGGCGAGACGGCTCGCATCGTCGTGGATGTACTGACGTCGGATTTCTTCATCGACGCACCCGTGCTGCCGGAGCTGCACATCGACGGCGCCTATTTGTCGTTGTCGGCCGAAACCCCGGGGCATTTGGTCGAGACGGTGGACGGTCAGTCGTGGTCCGGCGTTTCACGCACGTATCTGATCACGCCCCTGATGTCGGGGCCGATCGACATTCCGTCGTTCGAGATCACCGCCCATCTCGGCGCTCAACGCACGCCAGTTGCCGTGCAGACCCAGCCCCTGTCGCTGGAGGTGAGGGCGCTGGTGCTGCCAGCCGGCGTCACCGAGGCACTCATCGCCCGCTCGCTCAAGATCACCCAGACCATCACGCCGGAGGACGGCGGGCTGCATGTCGGCGACACACTGACGCGTCGCATCGAGATATCCGCCGAAGGCGCGCCGGCGATGATGTTGCCGCCCAGCACGTTCGCGCCGGTGGACGGGTTGACCTTGTATCCGGCCTCGCCGGTGGTGCGCGATGCGGTGGATAACCACGGCGGTTTCGTCGGTGGCACCCGCGTGGACACGGCCAGCTACGTGATCGATCACCGTGGTCGCTACACCTTGCCGCCGATCAGCGTGCGCTGGATGGACAGCCGCACGCACGAATGGCGCGAGAGCACCGTGCCAGCTGTGCATTTCCATGCATGGTGGGGAGCGGCGAACAAGCCGCGATTTGCGTTACCGCAGCGTGGTTTCATGCCACGGCTGATCGGCTGGTTCTCCAGCGATGCAGGACTGGCCGTGTTGACGCTTGCCGTGCTGGCGGGGCTTGGCTGGTATTTCCGTGCATGGTGCGCGAGGCAATGGCAGCGGTGGAAAGATTGGCGATACCGCTGGCGCCATCGTGAAGCCGTCGCCTTCCGCGCCGTTCGCCGTCGGCGCGGCGAAGCTTCAGCGGTCGCGCTGTCGCAAGCCATCGACGCGTGGGTGCGACGGGCCGCGGACGATGGCGCACCCGCCAGCATCGACGCCTGGGTGTCGCGCCATGGCGATGCCGCGCTGCGCGATCAGTGGAACGCGCTGCAGGATTCGCTGTATGGCGGCAACGGCTCGCCATGGTCCGCCAACGCACTGGTCGATGGGCTTGCCGCCGCAAGGCGCCAGTGGAAGCGCAGTCGCTGGCGCTGGCGACAACAGTCGGCGTTGCCGCCGCTCAATCCCGCCGCGTGAAGCGCGGCGCGCATTCACGGCGTCATCGCAGATACCCGTTACCATGCCCGCGCGGCTGTTGAAACACAGCGCCACGGGAAGCGGCGCATACACTCGTACAGGTTTGGGGAGAGGGCATGGGGCGTTCCAGGAAGAGCCACGGCAAGCGCTCTGGCAAGAGCGCGTCCGCGCGTCCCGCCGCACCCGCAAGCGCGCCCCCGTCGACCGAAGAGCGTCGCGGGCTCTGGTGGCTTCCGCTCGGCGTGGCCTTGCTGGTGCTGGTGGTGCTGGGCATCTGGTGGCTGCGCGTGCCGGCACCTGGTGTGGCCACCACGCCCGTGGCCTCCGTCGCCTCGGCGCCAACACCACCTGCCGCCGCGTTGCCGCCGGCGCACTATGTGGGCACGCAAGCGTGTGCTTCATGCCATGCGAAAGAGACCCAGGCCTGGCAGTCATCGCATCACGCGCTGGCCATGCAGGTGGCCAATGAGCAGACCGTCGAAGGTCATTTCGAAGGTGCGCTGAAGCAAGACGGCGCCGTCGCCAGTTTTTCCAAGCGAGGCAGCTCGTATACCGTCAAGACGGACGGTCCCGACGGCAAGCCCGGCGAGTTCGAAGTGAAGTACACCTTCGGCGTCTATCCATTGCAGCAGTATCTCGTCGCGTTTCCCGATGGCCGTCTGCAGGCGCTGCGCGCGTCATGGGACGCGCGCCCGGCAGCCGAAGGCGGGCAGCGCTGGTTCAATCTGTATCCCGGCGAGCATATCGACGCGCACGACACGCTGCACTGGACGCGCCTGAACCAGAACTGGAACTACATGTGCGCCGACTGCCATTCCACCCATGTGCAGCGCAACTACGACCTGGCGAGCAACACCTTCAAGACGAGCTGGAACGAGATCAACGTCGCCTGCGAAGCCTGCCATGGTCCAGGTTCGCGTCATATGGAATGGTCGAAGGCGGGGCAGGCGGCGCAGCATGCCGATCCATCGATGGGCCTGGCCATCGCGCTCGACGAGCGCAAAGGCGTGCGCTGGATTCCCAACCCGGCCAGCGGCAACCCCGCACGCAGCGCACCGCTGGCGACGCATCGCGAGGTGGAAACCTGCGCGGTCTGCCATTCGCGCCGCAGCATCATTGCCAAGGACACCGCGCCCACCGGTCGGCTGATGGATACGCACGACCCCGTGCTGCTGGCCGAAGGCCGCTATCACGCCGACGGTCAGCAATTGGATGAGGTGTATGTGTATGCCTCTTTCATGCAAAGCCGCATGTACGCCAAGGGTGTGACCTGCAGCGACTGCCACGATCCGCATACCGGCAGGACGCGCGCGCAGGGCAATGCCTTGTGCGAGAGCTGTCATACCCCCGCGGTATACGACACCGCGGCACACCACATGCACAAGGATGGCAGCGCAGGTTCGCAGTGCGTGGCCTGCCATATGCCCTCGAAGAATTACATGGTGATCAATGCACGTCCGGATCATTCCATCCGCGTGCCGCGCCCCGATCTCACCGTGCAGTACGGCGTGCCCAACGCTTGCGCCAACTGCCACGCCGACAAGGGCGCGCCGTGGGCTGCCGATGCGATCGCCAAGGCGCATGGTCCCGAGCGCAAGGGCTACCAGCATTTCGTCGAGGCATTGGATGCCGCGCGTCGTGGCAAACCGGGTGCGTCATCCCTGCTGACCACACTGGCGGCCGATGCCAGCTCGCCAGTCATTGCACGCGCCACGGCGGTCAACGAGCTCCGTCGTTACGCCAGCCCCGATGCGTTGCCCGCGATCCAGTCCGCACTGGCCGATGCAGATCCGCTCATGCGCGCCGCCGCACTCGATGCTTTGCTCGCCTTCCCGACACAGGTACGCGGACCACTGGCGGCGCCGCTGGCCGACGATGCAGTACTCGATGTGCGCGTGAAAGCGGGCCGCGTGCTGGCCGGCGTGCCCGATTCGCAGCTCGACGTCACGCAGCGCAGCGCGCGCGATCGTGCCTTCACCGCGTATCAGCAGGCGCAGGCGGCGATTGCCGATCGTCCGGAGTCCCATTACAACCTTGGCGTGGTCTATGTTGAGCGCGGCGACACGGCGGCAGCGGAACAGGCGTTTCGTCAGGCCCTCAAGCTGCAGCCGGACTTTGTGCCGGCCTATGTGAATCTCGCCGACATGTATCGAAACGGCGGTCATGAGGCACAGGCGGAGGGCGTCATCGACGAGGGTTTGCATGCGGTTCCTGGCAACGCCAACCTCCTGCACGCCAAGGGCTTGTCGTTGATCCGGCAGAACGAGACGAAAGAAGCCATGCCATGGCTCGAGCGTGCCCACCGCGCCGAACTGGACAATGCGCGGTTCGCTTACGTCTATGGCGTGGCGTTGAATTCCGCAGGCAAGAACGAGCAGGCGCGCACGCTATGGGAAGCAAGCCTACGCGCGTCACCCTACGATGCGTCGCTGCTGTTTGCGCTGGCCGGTGCGGAGCGAGATGCGGGCCATGCGGACAAGGCCCGCGAGTACGCCGAGCGCCTGGTGGCCGTGGCCCCGCGTTCGCGCGAAGCGCACGAACTGCTGCAAAGCCTGGGCGGTGACAACACGCCCGTCTTCCATTGATCGGGCCAGCTGCCACCTGGCGCGCACCATCGCGCCAGGGTCGGTGGAACCGCCTTATCGCTTGTCCAGCGAGTACCTCCCGGGGCCGGCAATCACCAGCAACAACAGTCCGCCGGCGATGCTCACGTTCTTGTAGAAATTGATCATCGTGCCGACGCGCTCGGGATCGACCATATGCCAGAACTGATGGCCGATCACCGCGGCAGCCAAGGTATAAAGGCCCAACAGCAAGGCCAGCGGCCGCGTGTAGAAGCCCACCACGATGGCCAGTCCCACGACGAACTCCATGATCACCGCGATGCCGGCCGTGGCCGCTGGCATCGGGACGCCAACGGAACCCATATAAGCGACGGTCGCGGAAAAGCCCTCGATCTTGTTCCATCCGAAGATAACAAACAGAACCATCAGCAGAAGGCGGGCAAGCAGAAGCATGCCGTCCCTGCTGTCTGCCAGTAACGTATATCGCATGGTCGTTCTCCCATGACTCTACGCAAGGCATGCGGGTAAGAGGCCCGCGTGGATCGCACCAATGCGCGGTGCGGTCGAGCACACTATAAGCCTGCACGCGTGCAATGGCGTAGCCGGCGTTCTCAGTTCAGGCGTCTTCGGGGATATCGCTCTTATAGCGATCGGCCGCCACGTCGCGCGACAGCTCCGGAGCCATTCGGCGGCGCGCCTCGTCGTAGCGGTTCCATGCTTCGATGTCGGGCAGCGAAGGAATCGTCACCACTTCGCCCTGGTCATAACCAGAAAGCGCGGCGTCCACCATTTCGTCGACTTCCATGATCATGTGCGCGGGGATGGCATCGAGGCCCGCCTGGGTCCAGATCTCAGTGCGCGTCACGCCGGGCAATACGCACTGCACGCGGATGCCGCGCTCGGCCACCTCCTTGTGCAGCGCGAGGGTGTAAGTCAGCACATAGCTCTTGCTCGCCGCATAGGCGCCACCAAACAGCTCGGGCGCAATGGCCAGCGCCGATGCGATATTGATGATGCTGCCGTGGCCGCGCGTCACCAGCCGCGGGAGCAGGGCGGCAACCAGCCGCGAGGGCGCGGTGACGTTGAGCTCGATCATGGCCTGCACGTCGTCGGGCGAGGTCTGCGCGAGTACCGATCCGCCGCTGCGGCCTGCGTTGTTCACCAGGATGCCGATGGCCGCATCATCGCGCAGGCGCTGTTCGACTTTGGCGAGTTCGGATTGCGAGGTCAGGTCGGCCGCAAAAACGTCCACTTTCACGTGATATTCACGGGAAAGTCGCGTTGCGAGTGCTTCCAGACGCTCCACTCGGCGCGCCACCAGCACCAGCGGGTGGCCGCGCTGGGCGAAACGGTCGGCATACGTGGCGCCAATGCCGGTGGAGGCGCCGGTGATAAGGACGGTGTCGAGCGGTTCGGCAACGGACATGAGCGATGACTCCGCAAGTATGGATGGCCAGATCGCGTGACTCGCCGCGATGCATGCCGGCAAGCTTGCTCCCCGTCGACGGCGCTGTCACGCCCCGCGGGGTTCGCACGAGCCGTAAAAGTACCTAGCACTCTTGGGTGGTTTTACGCTCGTGGGCCGCGACGTCCTGACCGAACATGATCGGGCGAGGGGACGCCCATCACGCCGACGTGAAACACCGTCACGCGGGCCCTCCAGGAAACTGGCCGGCGCCTGGCGTCCGCCTTCCAACGCACCAACCGCCAAACGGCGATCGACACCCAAAGGAGACAAGCTCATGAAGACATTCCAGCATTCCACGGCATGTGTGCTGGCCGCGGCGATGGCGATGTCCGCGCCCATGTTTGCGACGGCACAACAGGCTGCCTCCGAGTCTGCGGTCAATTCAACGGTGCACGAGCTGGGTCGCGAGGACAAGACGATCACGGCAACCGTCGTATCCGTCGATCAGGAAAAGCGCCTGGTCACCTTGAAGGGTCCCAAGGGCAAGGAAGTCACGGTGCAGGCTGGCCCCGATGTGCAGAACCTCGACAAGCTCAAGGCCGGCGATCAGGTGACAGCGCACTATCAGGCCGCGGTGGCTTTGCAGGTGATGTCCGCAGACAGCGCCCAGCCAGGCGTGGATTATTCTGCAGGCCAGTCTTCCGCACCCAAGGGCAGCGAGCCGGGCGCCAAGGCAAGTCAGAGCGTCACGGTGACGAGCAGGCTGACTGCGGTAGACCTCAAGCACCACACCATCACCGTGGCCGGTCCGGACGGCAAGAGCCGCACGATCGAGGTGAAGGATCCGGAGCGCCAGGCGCAACTGAACAAGCTGAAAGTAGGCGATATGATGGTCGTCACTTATGTCGAGGCGTTGGCGTTGACGGTGACGCCGAAGGGGAAGGCGGCGAAGTAAGGTGGGGCTTGAGGGGGCCGCGTGGCGGCCCTTTCTTGCTTGGTATCGTTATGCGGCTGGTGTTGATCTTGATGCTGGGCGCAGATTTGGTTTTTGCTTGGTGTCTCGGTGGGCGAGGTTGTTTTTTTGCGCGACATCCCGGCGGAGGCCGGACCTTGGCTTGTCATTCCGGCGCAGGCCGGAAGGGCTTTTCAAGCGCCGCATGGCTGGTCATCCAGAGCCCCGGTGCTTAGTTGTTGCGTTGACGCCAGGGTGCCGCCTGCGCGGCGGGCGTTTCGATCGGCTGCCGCCGCTCGAGTCACTTTTCTTTTGCTGGCCCAAAAGATCCCACGGGACTAGCTTCGCGTCGAAAGTAACCCAAAGAAAATGGCCTGATAACGCCCGCAGCATCGTGCTGGGATAAGCCCGAAC
>NZ_JBFTQX010000019.1:0-47700 GCF_056399225.1 Dyella sp. 01N448
CTACAAAAGAGCTACAAAAGAGCGGCCCAACAGCGTCAGAAGTCGCGTGGCTCTTGATGCGGCTCTTGATCTCGGGGTCCCCGTATGACGCGGCGGGCGGGTGGAGGAAAGCCCGAAGGGTGGCCGCATGGATGCGGCCAGTTTTTCGACAGGACAGGGATGTCCTGTCGAAAAACCCCGGAGCCCGCCCGCGCACCTGGAGGGCCGAAGGCCCGGAAGGCGCGTCATCCGGGGGGCCCTTTCTTTTGGTTACTTTTCTTTACTCCGGGCATCCTGCCCTCCGCCCTGCGGGCCGGCTTCGCCGTTCGCACGCGCTCCTGCGCGTGCGTGGGCAAGCAAAGAAAAGTAACCCGGGCCGCGGCAGCGGCAGCGGCACGGAAGCCCGCGGCAGGCGAGCCAGGTCGCCGTATCGTTAGAACCAAAGACCGAGGTTCTGGATGACCAGCCTTCAGCTGTTGAAGAGCGCTTCCGGCCTGCGCCGGGATGACGAATAGAAAGGTTCCCGCGAGCACCCGCCCCTCACCCCAGCCCTCTCCCCGCAGGGGAGAGGGAGCAAAGCGGCGCGCCTTTGAAAGGCCACGCAAAACAAAACGCCCGCCCTGTTTGCACAGGACGGGCGCCACAACCATCAACATCCAAACCGCGCGTTACTGCGTGTGGAACACCAAATGCCCCTGCTCCGCCTCCACCACGATGGTGGCGCCAGCGGCAAACTTCCCTTCCAGAATCTGCCGCGCCAATGGATTCTCCAACTGCTGCTGGATCGCCCGCTTCAGCGGCCGCGCGCCATACACCGGATCGAAGCCCACGTTGCCCAGCAGATCCAGCGCCTTGTCACTGATCTCCATGCGCAGCTGACGCTCGGCCAGACGCTTCTCCAGATAAGTCAGCTGGATCAGCGCGATCTTGCGGATCTGCTTCTTCTCCAGCGGACGGAACACCACCAGCTCATCGAGTCGGTTGATGAATTCCGGACGGAAGTGCGCCTGCACCACGCCCAGCACTGCAGCCTTCATCTGCAGATAGTCCGCTTCGCTGTCGCCCGCCTGCTCCTGGATCATCTGCGAGCCGAGGTTGGAGGTCATCACGATGACGGTATTGCGGAAATCCACCGTGCGACCCTGGCCATCGGTGAGGCGACCATCGTCCAGCACCTGCAGCAGGATGTTGAACACATCCGGATGCGCCTTCTCCACCTCGTCCAGCAGGATCACGCTGTACGGACGGCGACGCACTGCCTCGGTGAGATAGCCGCCTTCTTCGTAGCCCACATAGCCCGGAGGCGCGCCGATCAGGCGGCTCACGGAGTGCTTCTCCATGAACTCGCTCATGTCGATGCGCACCATCGCATCCTGCGTGTCGAACATGAACTCGGCCAGCGCCTTGCACAGCTCGGTCTTGCCCACGCCGGTGGGACCGAGGAACAGGAACGAGCCATTGGGGCGATTGGGATCGGAAAGGCCAGCACGGGAACGGCGAATCGCATCGGACACCGCACGCACGGCTTCATCCTGGCCGACCACGCGCTTGTGCAGCGCGTCTTCCATATGCAGCAGCTTGTCGCGCTCGCCTTCGAGCATCTTGTTGACGGGGATACCCGTCCAGCGCGAGACCACTTCAGCGATTTCTTCTTCGGTGACGCGATCCTGCACGAGCTTGAAGTCCTGCTTTTCGGCGGCTTGCGCGGCGGCGAGCTGCTTCTCCAATTCCGGCAGCTTGCCGTACTGGATCTCGCTCATCTTGGCGTAGTCCTGCTGACGCTGGGCGGCGTCCAGTTCCACGCGCGCGGCTTCGATCTGTTCCTTCACCTTGGTCGCGCCCTGCAGCGCGGCCTTTTCGGACTTCCAGATCTCGTTGAGATCGGAGAACTCGCGCTCGAGCTTTTCGATGTCGCTTTCCAGATCGGCGAGGCGCTTCCTGGACGCGTCGTCGGTTTCCTTCTTGAGCATCTCGCGCTGGATCTTCAACTGGATCAGGCGACGCTCCAGGCGATCGAGCTCTTCGGGCTTGGAATCGATTTCCATGCGGATGCGCGAGGCCGCCTCGTCCATCAGGTCGATGGCCTTGTCCGGCAGCTGGCGATCGGGGATATAGCGGTTGGACAGCGTGGCCGCCGCGACGATGGCCGGGTCGGTGATCTCCACGCCGTGATGCACCGCGTAGCGCTCTTTCAGGCCGCGCAGGATGGCGATGGTGTCTTCCACGCTGGGCTCGCCCACGTAGACCTTCTGGAAACGGCGCTCCAGCGCGGCGTCTTTCTCGATGTACTTGCGGTATTCGTCCAGCGTGGTGGCGCCGATGCAATGCAGCTCGCCGCGCGCCAGCGCGGGCTTGAGCATATTGCCGGCGTCCATGGCGCCATCGGCCTTGCCGGCGCCAACCATGGTGTGCAGCTCGTCGATGAACAGAATGACGCGGCCTTCCTGCTTGGACAGATCATTGAGCACCGCCTTGAGGCGCTCCTCGAATTCGCCGCGAAATTTTGCGCCGGCGATCAGCGCGCCCATGTCCAGCGCGAGCACGCGGCGATCACGCAGGCCTTCGGGCACTTCGCCCTTGACGATGCGCTGGGCCAGGCCTTCGACGATGGCGGTCTTGCCCACGCCGGGCTCACCGATCAGTACCGGATTGTTCTTGGTGCGACGCTGCAGCACCTGGATGGTGCGGCGGATTTCCTCGTCGCGACCGATCACCGGATCGAGCTTGCCCGACTCGGCGCGCGACGTAAGATCGATGCAATATTTCTCCAGCGCCTGGCGCTGGTCTTCAGCGTTCTCGCTCTGCACCTTTTCGCCGCCGCGCAGCTTCTCGATGGCAGCCTCGACGTTCGCCTTGGTAGCGCCGGCGGCCTTTAGCGCGGCGCCCAGTTCGCCCTTGTCCTCCAACGCCGCAAGCACGAACAATTCGCTGGCGATGAACTGATCGCCACGCTGCTGCGCCAGCTTGTCGGTGAGGTTGAGCAGGCGCGTCAGCTCGTTGCCGACATGGATATTGCCCTCCTGCCCTGTGACGCGCGGCAGGCGGTCGACCATCTCGTTGATGCGCTGGCGCAGCGTAGGCACGTTGACCTGCGCCTGGGTCAGCAACGGCCCGGTGGAACCGCCCTGCTGGTCCAGCAGCGCGGCCATCACGTGGACCGGTTCAAGCATGTTGTTGTCGCGTCCGACGGCAAGCGACTGGGCGTCTGCCAAGGCCTGCTGAAAACGCGAGGTGAGTTTGTCCATCCGCATGGGTTGTCCCCTCGATCAATAGGATTTGGCAGATCAGGGCATCCCTGACTGCCACTGCCAAAACAGATGCGGATCACCCGCGCGTGATTCAAGCCACGTCAACGTCAGGTGTACGACTTTTCTTCAGCCAACGCACGCCGCACCCAGAGCTTGCCTTCACATTTGCCTTGATAGTCTGCGCTCGTGCTATCCCCCGTGCCCCACTCCGCCATGTCCGCCCAGACGCCTCTTCCGGCTCCGCCTATGCCTGGCGTGGATGACCGCTGGGCGTTGTTTCTTGACGTGGACGGCACGCTGCTGGATTTTGCCGATCATCCCGATCAGGTCTGCGTGGACTCGCGCCTGCGCGAATTGGTCGAAGATCTCTACGGCGCGCTCGATGGCGCGCTCGCCCTGGTAAGCGGTCGCGGGCTCGACGACCTCGACGACTTGTTTGGCCATCCGCCGTGGGCGATGGCGGGTTTGCATGGCCTGGAGTTGCGCGGCGCCGACGGTCGCTATCGTGGTGTGCATATCGGTGCCACCCGCCGCTCGCTGGTTCGCGATATCGCCGGCACCATCGTTGCGGAATTGCCCGGCGTCATGCTGGAAGACAAGGGCATGGCGGTGGCCCTGCATTGCCGCACCGCGCCGCAGATGTTCGAACGTTTGCGCGAGCGCGTGCAGAAAGTGCTGCCGTCGCTGGCCGGCTACGAGATGCAGCCGGGCAACCTGGTCATCGAACTGAAGCCCGAAGGCATGGACAAGGGTTCGGCCGTGGCCACGCTGATGTCGGCCTGGCCGTTCCGCGATCGCCTGCCGGTCTACGTGGGCGACGATCTCACCGACGAACATGGCTTCGCCACGGCCAATCTCCAGAACGGGTTGAGCGTACGCGTGGGTTCGCGTGAACCGAGCGTGGCCCGCTATTCGCTGCCGGAGCCTGCCGCCGCGCGGGCCTGGCTGTTCCGCGTGCTGCACGCACTCAAGCATGGAGCCCTCGCGCATGCCCATTCCTCAGGAGGAAACGCCTGACACCCAGCCTGATCCGGGAGCGAAATCGACCCTGGAGCTGGGTGTCATCGGCAACGGCAGCGTCGCCGCACTGATCGACGGGCGTGGCCGCATCGTCTGGTGCTGTCTGCCGCGCTTCGATGGCGACGCCAGTTTTTGCGCACTGTTGTCGCCTAAACGCGACGGTGGCGACTGGTCGATCGAGCTGGAAGACATCGACCGCGCCGAACAGCACTACATGCCCAATACCGCCGTACTGGTGACCCGCCTTTACGACCATCATGGTTCGGGCGTGGAGATCGTCGACTATATGCCGCGCTTTCGTGCGCGCGGCCGTTTCTATCATCCCGTGCTGATCGCGCGGCGCGTGCGGCCCATCGGCGGCTCGCCGCGGATTCGCGTGCGGCTGCGCCCGCTCTGCGGGTACGGCAGCGACGTGCCGCAGACGACCTCCGGCAGCAACCATATCCGCTTCATGCTCGATGGCGTGGTGCAGCGACTGACCAGCGATGTGTCGTCCACCATGATTGAACGCAGCCTGCCGTTCTTCCTGGAAAAGCCCGCGCATTTTGTGTTCGGACCGGACGAAACGCTGACGGAAAGTCCGGCGGACTTCATCCATCACACGCTGGAAAACACGCTTACCTATTGGCGCGAATGGGTGCGCAATCTGTCGGTGCCCTACGAATGGCAGGAGCCGATCATCCGCTCCGCCATCACCTTGAAGTTGTGCCAGTACGAAGCGACCGGCGCGATTGTCGCCGCGCTCACCACCTCCATCCCCGAGTCCGCCAATTCCGGCCGCAACTGGGACTACCGCTACTGCTGGCTCCGCGACGCAGCCTTCACCGTGCGCGCACTCAATCGTCTCGGCGCCACCCGCAGCATGGAGGAGTACATCCGCTACGTCTTCAACCTGGTCGCCGATGGCGACGGCGAGATCGGACCCGTGTTTGGCATCACCTTCGAACATGACCTGATGGAAACGCAGGTGGAAAGCCTGGCCGGCTATCGCGGCATGGGTCCGGTGCGCGTGGGCAACGACGCGTGGCGGCAGCGGCAGAACGATGTCTACGGTTCGGTGGTGCTTGCCTCGGCGCAGATCTTTTTCGATCGCCGCCTCGAACATCCCGGCGACGAACTCACCTTCCGCCGGCTCGAACGCATGGGCGAACTGGCCCTGCGCGTGGCTGAAACACCGGATGCCGGGCTATGGGAATATCGTGGCCGCGCCGCCGTGCATACCTATTCCGCCGCCATGTGCTGGGCCGCCTGCGATCGCCTGGCGCATATCGCCACCGAGCTTGGCCTCGATGACCGTGCGCGCTACTGGCATGACGAGGCAGTCGCCTTGCATGAACGCATCGAAGCGCATGCCTGGAACGAAAAGCTCGGCACCTTTGTCGATGCTTACGACGGCGAACACCTGGACGCCAGCCTGCTGTTGCTGGCCGATATCGGTTTCGTCAATGCGATGGACCCGCGCTTCATCGCCACCGTGGATGCCATCGGCCACGCGCTGGGACGCGGCGACTATCTGTTCCGCTACATCGCCCCGGACGATTTCGGCGCACCGGAAACCAGCTTCAACATCTGCACGTTCTGGTACATCGAAGCACTGGCCGCCACCGGGCGCCGGGAGCGTGCGCGCGAGATGTTCGAGCACATGCTGGCGCAGCGAAATCCCCTGGGCCTGTTGTCCGAAGACATCGCACCGGCGAACGGTGAGCACTGGGGCAATTTTCCGCAGACTTATTCGATGGTGGGCCTGATCCAGGCCGCAATGCGCCTGTCCAGGCGCTGGGAGGATGCATTGTGACGATGGCTGGAAGAAACAGCGGTCAGGGACGACTGATCGTGGTTTCAAACCGAGTGGCACTACCCGACCAGACCGCAACCGGCGGTTTGGCTTCAGCCATGCGGGCCGCGCTGCAGGAGCGCGGAGGCGTGTGGTTTGGCTGGAGCGGCAAGATCGCTCGTCAAACCGCCAGTGAGGTGCACAAGCAATCCGATGGTCCGGTGGAATACGCCACCATCGATCTGTCCCGCACCGATCACGACGATTTCTACGACGGCTTCGCCAACCGCACGCTATGGCCGCTGCTGCATTACCGACCCGACCTGGTCGACTACGACCGCAAGCACCTGGCCGGCTATCTGCGCGTCAACAACCTTTTCGCCGAGAAGCTGATCTCGCTGATCGGGCCCAACGACCTGGTCTGGATCAACGACTACCACCTGATTCCATTGGCCGCCATGCTGCGCGAACGCGGCGTGCACAATCGCATCGGTTTCTTCCTGCATACGCCGCTGCCGGCCGCCAGCCTGCTGATCGCGCTGCCGCGCCATCTGGAATTGCTTGAGACCCTGGCCTGCTATGACCTGGTCGGCCTGCATACAGCACGCGACCAGCGAGCCCTGCAGGAGTACTTCCTGTTCGAGGTGGGCGCGAGCATGCGCCGGGACGGGCGCATCCGAACCCCGGCAGGACACACCTTCCGCGCTGAAGTGTTTCCCATCGGCATCGACACCGCGCAGGTCGCCGAGTCGGCCAGCCATGCGGACGAGCATGAGGAAATCCACGATCTGAAACAGAGCCTGGAAGGGCGTGCGCTGATCATTGGCGTCGACCGCCTGGATTACTCCAAGGGCCTGCCCGAGCGCTTCCATGCCTATGCGCGCCTGCTGGAGCGCTCCCCGCAATTGCATCGCAAGGTGACCTTCCTGCAGATCGCCCCGCCCTCGCGCGGCGGCGTGCTGGAATACCGCCAGATCCGCCGCGAGCTCGAACGCATGGCCGGCCATATCAACGGCATGTATGCGGCGCCGGACTGGGTGCCGATCCGCTACGTCAACAACTCGTTTCCGCACAGCCTGCTCAGCGGCTACTACCGCACCGCGCGCGTGGGCCTGGTGACGCCGCTGCGCGATGGCATGAATCTGGTGGCCAAGGAATACGTGGCGAGCCAGGATCCGGAAGACCCCGGCGTGCTCGTGCTGTCGCGCTTTGCGGGCGCTGCGCAGGAGTTGCGTGATGCGCTGCTGGTCAATCCGGCCGATACCGAGGAACTGGCCGAAGCGCTGGGCATTGCGCTGGAGATGCCCCTGCATGAGCGGCGGGTTCGCTGGCGTCGGATGATGGATGTGCTGGAGAAGCAGGATGTGACGGCGTGGCGGAATGCGTTTTTGCGGCGGTTGGCGGATTGACGTGATCTCTCCCTTGTAGGAGCGCACTTGTGCGCGACCGCCACGCGGATGGGCTCGATAACATCAGCCCAGGCGACAACAGGGGCTTCATAATGATGCCCAGAGGTGCACTGCCATTCCGCGGTCGCGCACAAGTGCGCTCCTACAAGGGGACCGTCGCGTCCAAGGGGATCGATAGGTTCCTTCAGCCTTCGAGCCAGATCAAGCTGGCGAAGCGCCCGCTCTGCGCGCCATCGCGGCGGTACGAATAGAAACGATCGTCGGTACGGGTATCAAAGCCACCGCCGTAGACCCGATCGACGCCCGCCGCCTGCAAACGGCGACGCGCCAGCCAAGCCAGATCGCACAACCAGTGCCCAGGACGCGTCGGCTCGAAACCCTCAGCCGCACCGCCATCGAGCGCCACGAAGGCATCGCGCACTTCCACGCCCACTTCATAGCTGGCCTTGCCAATGCACGGCCCCAACCAGGCCATCACCTGGGCGGGCGGCGCCTGCAGGGAATTCAATGCAGCTTCCAGCACGCCGGCCTGCAAACCGCGCCAGCCCGCGTGGGCAGCGGCCACGGCGCGGCCGTCGGCGGTGCAGAACAGCACCGGCAGGCAGTCGGCAGTGAGGATGACCAGCGGCTCGCCCGCACGCTGGGTGACGGAGGCGTCAGCGCGCGGCTCCTGCCCATCGTCTGAGCGGTCGACATCGGCGACATCCACGCCATGCACTTGCTGCAACCAATGCGGATCGCGCTCAAGACTCAGGGCGGTACCCACGGCGGCTCGATTGGCCGCCACCGCCTCGGGCGTATCGCCGCAACGGGCGCCCAGGTTGAAGCGCCCCCAGGCGCCCTGCGAGACGCCCGGCCCCTGCCGTGTGCTGACCGCCGCCCGCACACGGGCGGGCGCCGGCCAGTCCGGCACGAGCCAGGCGCTATCCAGGGTCACCGCCAGTCGCTCGGATCGGCCTGGGCCGTATCGGCGCGCAAGGCGTCGATCAGCGCCTGCTGGTCGGCCGGGCGATCGGCGCTGAACGACATCGGTTCATGCGTCACCGGGTGCTCGAAGGCCAGCCGCTCGGCGTGCAGCGCCTGCCGGCGGAAGCCGCGCAGTGCCGCCACCAGCTCGGGCGTGGCGCCCTTGGGCAGGCGCAGGCCACCGCCGTACAGCGGGTCGCCGACCAGGGGGTGGTTGATATGCGCTAGGTGCACGCGAATCTGATGGGTGCGGCCGGTTTCCAGGCTGCACTGGATCAGGCTGTGCCCGCGGAAGCGCTCGCGCAGGCGGTAATGGGTGACGGCGTGCTTGCCGTCCTCCTCGTCACGCACGGCCTGGCGCAGGCGGTCGCCCATGTGGCGGCCAATCGGCGCGTCCACCGTGCCGCCGGCCACCAGGGTGCCCAGCACCACGGCTTCGTACTGCCGTTCCACGTCGTGGCGCGACAGCATGTCCACCAGCCCCGTATGGGCCGCCAGGGTCTTGGCGACCACCATCAGGCCCGAGGTGTCCTTGTCCAGGCGGTGGACGATGCCCCCGCGGGGCAGCTCGGCCAGCTTCGGATCGTGGTGCAGCAAGGCGTTCAGCACCGTGCCGGCACTATTTCCTGCGCCCGGATGCACCACCAGGCCAGCCGGTTTGTTCAGCACCAGCAGGTAGTCGTCCTCGTGGACGATGTCCAGGGCGATGGCCTCCGGCTCGAGCTCCACTTCGGTCTCAAGTTCCGCTTCTACCTGGACTTTTTCCCCGCCACGCAGCAATTGGCGAGGCGGCGCGACGGCGCCGTCCAGGGTCACGGCACCGGCCTTGATCCACGCCGTGAGACGCGACCGCGAGTAGTCCGGGAACATCTCGGCCACCGTCTGGTCGAACCTCCGACCCGCGGCCGACAGGGGTACCGTGGCGTCATGACGAATCATCGTCATGGTCGGCCGCCCGGCCGCCCGGCCGTTTCGGCTATCATCCCTTTTCGCTCAAACATCTGAACCCTTCTCATGCGCGTAACCAAGCTGCCGGCTTTCAAAATTTTTGTCGTGCTCGCCATCGTTTTGTCGATGAGCGCATGCTCGATGTTCCATCACAAGAGGGACACCAACGATACGCTGCCGGTAGACAAGCTTTACGACAAAGCTCACGACTCGCTGGAACACGCCGATTATTCGGCCGCCAGCAAAGCCTACCAGCGCCTGATTGCGCGCTTCCCGTCCGGTAATTACAACGAGCAGGCTCAGCTCGACCTGGCCTATGCGCAGTACAAAGACAACCAGCCGGACGACGCCTACTCCACGATCAACCGCTTCATCAAGACGTATCCGACCCACAAGCACGTAGATTATGCCTATTACTTGCGCGGTCTGATCAATTTCGATCGCACCGGCGGCGCCATGGAGCGCCTGCTGCAGAAGAACGAGGCGCAGACGCGTCGCGACCAGGGCTTCAACCTGAAGTCGTTCGACGACTTCTCGGAGCTCTCGCGCCGCTTCCCGGACAGCGCCTACACCGCCGATGCGCGCCAGCGCATGATCTACCTGCGCGACGTGCTGGCGCAGTTCGAGATCAACGTGGCCGAGTACTACCTGCGCAACAAGGCCTACGTGGCCTCCGCCGACCGCGCCCAGTATGTGATCGAGCATTACCAGCAGGCCCCGCAGACAGGCGATGCGCTGGCCATCCTCACCCGCAGCTACCTGGGCATGGAACAGAAAAACCTGGCCGACCAGACCCGCCAGGTGCTGGCCCTGAACTACCCGGATCACCCGTACCTGAAGGATCCGAAGTGGCCGCACTCGCCGTCGCTGCTGCGCAAGGCGGTGCCGTTCTCGGGGCATCATTGATTCGAGAGCGGGATTGCCGGTCGCTTTGCGACCTGTGAAGAGTTAAGCCGGTCGCTTTGCGACCTGGGAATGGAAAAAGCCGGTGGCCATGGCCGCCGGCTTTTTTTGTGTCTTACGTCGGGTAGCGCCCCACCCACTGTGGGAGCGCACCCTGTGCGCGACCGCGGCGCTGAATCCCGCCGCGGTTTCTGGTTGTCGCGACGCCATCCGGCGACACCGAGGTACATCTCATCTCCGCGGTCGCGCACAGGGTGCGCTCCCACAGAGGACGTACACGCTCTCGCTATTTCCAGCCCGACGTAATCGGATACCGCCGCTCGCGCCCAAACGCACGCGTCGTCACGCGCGGCCCCGGCGCCGACTGCCGCCGCTTGAACTCATTGAGCAACACCAGCCGCACCACACGCCGCACGGTATCGGCATGGAAGCCCTGCGAGGCGATTTCCGCCTGCGACTGCTCCGCTTCGATGAAGCGCGCAAGAATCGCGTCGAGTTCGTCGTACGGGGGCAGCGAATCCTGGTCGGTCTGGTTGTCGCGCAGTTCGGCCGAGGGCGGGCGATCGATTACCGCCGAGGGAATCGCTTCGGGCTCGCCCATGCGCGCTGCATGCTCATTGCGCCAGCGCGAGAGGCGGTAGACGACGGTCTTGTAGACGTCCTTCAGCGGCGCATAAGCACCGCACATATCGCCGTACAGCGTGGCGTAGCCCACCGCCATCTCGCTCTTGTTGCCGGTCGCCAGCAAGAGGCGGCCGTGCTTGTTGGAGAGCGCCATGAGGGTGACGCCGCGCGTGCGCGACTGCAGGTTTTCCTCGGTGGTATCCGCGGCCTTGCCCGCGAATGCCGGCGTGAGCGCCCCCAGAAACGCATCGACCATCGGCTCGATATTGATGATGTGGTAATCGACGCCCGCCTGCACGGCCTGCGCCCGTGCACCATCGAGCGACAGCTGCGAGGTGTAGCGCGTGGGCATCATCACCGCGGTGACGCGGTTGGCGCCAAGCGCATCGACGGCCAACGCCAAAGTCAGGGCGGAATCGATGCCGCCGGAAAGGCCTAGCAGCACGCCCGGAAAACCATTCTTCTCGATGTAGTCGCGAATGCCGCGCACCAGTGCCGCGTAGAGCGTGGCTTCGATCGACGCATCGGCCGCGGTGGGCCAGTTCTCAGCGCGCAGGGTGCGCGTTTCGCCGTCGAATTCGGCCCATAGCATCACGTCCACGAAATTCGGGGCGCGCGCGGCGATGCTGCCGTCCGCGTTCACCAGCAGGGAGCCGCCGTCGTAGACCACTTCGTCCTGGCCACCGACCAGGTTCACATAGGCGATGGCGCAGCCGGTTTCCAGCGCACGCTGGGTGAGTACGGCCTCGCGCGATGACTGCTTGGCGTCGTCCCAGGGCGAGGCATTGATCACCACGATCAGCTCGGCACCCGCCGCCGCAGCCTTGGCCGCCGGCTCGGGTTGCCAGATGTCTTCGCAGATCAGCATGCCGACGCGCACGCCCTCGATCATCGCCACGGCGCTGTCATGGCCAGGGCGGAAATAGCGCTTGTCGTCGAACACGCCGTAGTTCGGCAAGGCCTGCTTGTGCGTGGTCAGCTCGATGCTGCCGCCGCGCAGCAGGCTGGCCGCGTTGTACACCTCGCCCTCGCTGTGCGGATGACCGACCAGCGCAGCCACGCCATTGGTGCCGCCGGCAAGCGCATTGAGCTCGCACTGGCAGGCCGCCAGAAAGCTAGGGCGCAGCAACAGGTCTTCCGGCGGATAACCGCTCAGGGTCAACTCGGGGAACGCCACCAGCGCCGCGCCGCCATCGCGCGCCTGCGCCAGCAGGTCTCCCACTTTGGCCGCATTGGCCGCAACCGCGCCTACGGGAAAATCGAACTGGGCCAGCGCGAAGCGTAAGGAGGGCATGCCGGGGAATCCATACTCTTGGGGCCTGAAATTGTACCCGAGGCCCGCCTTGACCCACCGCCGGGCGGTACCGCCTGCGAGTCAAGCCACGGGCTGTCGCAGCAGAACGACGGCCAGCGTCAGCATGAATACGGCGATCGCCACATCGAAGACGCGCCAGGCCAGCGGGCTGCGGAACACCGGCAGCAGCAGGCGCGCGCCGTAGCCCAGCGCGAGGAACCAGATCACGCTGGCCGTCGCTGCGCCGCCAGCAAAGAGCCATCGCGCGCCATCGTCGTAATGGGTGGAAAGACTGCCGAGCAGCACCACCGTATCCAGGTAGACGTGCGGATTGAGCAAGGTGAACGCCAGGCAGGCCAGCACCACGCGGCCCCGGCTCTGCGCGCCATCACCGGCTGGCTGCAGTCCGCTTTCGCCCTGCCATGCGCGCCGCAACGCCATGGCGCCATAACCCGCCAGGAACGCCGCGCCGGCAAAGCGCAGCCACTGCAACAAGCTGGGATGTTGCTGCACGATCAGGCCCATGCCCGCCACGCCCAGCAGGATCAGGCCGACGTCGGCAAGGATGCATACGCTCACCACGGCGCCCACGTAGTGCCGCTGCAGGCCTTGCCGCAGGACGAAGGCGTTTTGCGCACCAATGGCGATGATCAGCCCCGCGCCTGTGGCGAGGCCGGCCAGGTAGGCCGTGGAAATCATGGGGATACTCCGAAAAGACGGCTACTTTGGCGTAGACGTCTTGGACAGTAAAACTAAATATTCTTAACTTACTTTAATCGCCCTAATGCCACTGTGGGAGCGCGCCCTGTGCGCGACGGCCATGCCTCGAGGCTTATTGCGGGCCTGTCGCGCACAGGGTGCGCTCCCACAACAGATATCCAGCGTGGTGCCCGCATGAGCCTGCTCAATCCCCAACTCGCCGCCTTCGCCGCCGTCCTCGAAGAAGGCAGTTTCGACGGCGCCGCGCAGCGCCTGTCGCTCACGCCCTCGGCCATTTCCCAACGCATCAAGGCGCTGGAGGATCGGCTGGGCCAGGTGCTTATCCTGCGGCACACGCCCAGCGAAGCGACCGAGGCCGGCCAACGCCTGCTGCGCAGCGTGCAGCAGATGCGCATGCTGGAAGCGGAGACCTTGAACGAATTCCGGGTCGGCCCGGACAGCGCCGGCCCGACCACGGTCGCCATCGGCGTCAATGCGGACTCGCTGGCGACCTGGTTTCTCGCCGCGCTGGCGCAGCTGCACGATCGCCACCAGCTGCTGTTCGACGTGCGCGTGGAGGATCAGGACCATTCCACCAATCTGTTGCGCGACGGCTCCGTGCTGGGCGCCATCACGGCCGAGCCGCAAGCCGTGCAGGGCTGCAGCGTGAAGAAGCTCGGCGTGATGCGCTATCTGCCGGTCGCTTCGCCGGCATTCGTGAAGCGTCACTTCGCCAGCGGGGTCAACGCAGCATCTCTCGGCCATGCGCCGATGCTGGTGTTCAACCGCAAGGATGCCTTGCAGTGGCGTTATATCCACAGCGTCACCCGCGCGCGCATGGTGCCGCCGATGCATTACGTGCCCTCGTCCACAGCTTTCGTGGAAGGCGCCGAGCTGGGGCTTGGCTGGGCGATGGCGCCGGAGTCGATGCTGGCCAAGCATTTTGCGGCCGGCACGCTCAAGCCAATAGCGCCCAATCAATGGCTCGACGTACCGTTGTACTGGCAGTGCTGGTCGATTCGTTCGGCGACGCTGGCGACGGTGACGGAGGCGTTGTTGCGCGCTGCGCAAGATGGACTGCGTCAGCGGAGGTAATCCCGCGGTCCGATTTTTGTGGGAGCGCACCCTGTGCGCGACTGCGGTGCATCGCAATCAGAGCACGGCCTGCGCAGGCCGGAAGCCGCGCGATGTAGGCAGCGCTGTCGCGCACAGGGTGCGCTCCCACAGATGCGGTGTCACACGAGGTGGTGCAGGACGCTATCCAAAGAAAAAGGGCCGCATCGCTGCGGCCCTTCTTCGCTCGATCGGAAAGACTCGATTACTTCTTCATCAAACCCGCAAGGGTCTTGCCCAGATCGGCCGGCGACTTCACCGTGGTGACGCCAGCCTTCTCCAGCGCGGCGAACTTCGCCGCTGCGGTGCCCTTGCCGCCCGAGATGATGGCGCCGGCATGGCCCATGCGCTTGCCCGGAGGAGCCGAGGCGCCGGCGATGAACGAGACGACCGGCTTGGTGACGTACTCGCCGATGAATTCGGCGGCGTCTTCTTCAGCGCTGCCGCCGATTTCGCCGACCATGATGATGCCTTCGGTCTGCGGATCGTCCTGGAACAGCTTGAGGCAGTCGATGAAGCTCAGGCCGTTGATCGGGTCGCCGCCGATGCCGATCACGGTGGACTGGCCCAGGCCTTCGTTGGTGGTCTGGAACACCGATTCGTACGTCAGCGTGCCGGAGCGCGAGACGATGCCGACCTTGCCCGGCATGTGGATGTGACCCGGCATGATGCCGATCTTGCACTCGCCCGGGGTGATGATGCCGGGACAGTTCGGCCCGATCAGCACGATTTCCGGATGCTGGGCCAGCACGTTCTTCACGCGCAGCATGTCCAGCACCGGGATGCCCTCGGTGATCGCCACGATGACCTTGATGCCGGCATCGATGGCTTCGAGGATCGAGTCGGCCGCGAACGGCGGCGGCACGAAGATGACGGACGCATCGGCGCCGGTTTCATCGACCGCTTCGGAGACCGAGTTGAAGACCGGCAGGCCGATGTGCTCGCTGCCGCCCTTGCCCGGGGTCACGCCGCCGACAACCTTGGTGCCGTAGTCCAGCGCCTGCTGCGCGTGGAAGGTGCCCTGCTGGCCGGTAAAGCCCTGTACCAGGACCTTGGTGTTCTTATTGACGAGAACGCTCATGGATCTTTGCTCCTCAGGCCTTGGCCGCAGCCACGGCTTTCTGCGCCGCATCGTTGAGATCGTTGGCCGGCGTGATCGCCAGGCCGGAGTTGGCGAGCAGTTCGCGGCCCAGCTCCACGTTGGTGCCCTGCAGGCGCACCACCACGGGGATCTTCAGACCCACTTCCTTCACGGCCGCGATGATGCCTTCGGCGATCAGGTCGCAACGCACGATGCCGCCGAAGATGTTGACCAGGATGGCCTTCACCTTGTCGGAGGAAAGAATCAGCTTGAACGCCTCGGTGACGCGTTCCTTGGTGGCGCCGCCGCCGACGTCAAGGAAGTTGGCCGGCTCACCGCCTGCCAGCTGGATCACGTCCATCGTGGCCATGGCCAGACCGGCGCCGTTGACCATGCAGCCGATGGTGCCGTCCATGGTGACGTAGTTGAGGTTGTGCACGACGGCAGCAGCCTCGGCAGCGTCTTCCTGGGTCAGGTCGCGCATGGCGGCCAGGTCGGGATGACGGAACTCGGCGTTGTCGTCGGAGTTGACCTTGCCGTCGAGGGCGGCGAGGTTGCCGTCTTCGAGGATGGCGAGCGGGTTCAGCTCGACCAGGGCCAGGTCCTTCTCGTTGAACAGCTTGTACAGGCCCAGCATGATCTTGGTCAGCTGGCCGACCTGCTTCGCGTTGAGGTCCATGGCGAAGCCGAGCTGGCGGCACTGGTAGGGCTGCAGGCCTTCGACGAAGTCCACCACGATGGTGTGGATGTCTTCGGGCGTGTCCTTGGCGACCTGCTCGATGTCCACGCCACCGTGCTTGGAGGCGATGAACGAGACCGACTTGCTGTCACGGTCGGTCAGGATCGACAGGTACAGTTCCTTGGCGATGTTGGTCGCGTCGGTGACCAGCACCAGGTTCACCGGCAGCGCACGGCCGGCCGACTGGTAGGTTTCCATGTTGGTGCCCAGCATGCCCTTGGCAGCTGCGCGCACGTCGTCGAGGCTCTTGCAGAACTTGACGCCGCCGGCCTTGCCGCGGCCGCCTGCGTGGATCTGTGCCTTGACCATCCACTGCGAACCACCAAGGTGCTTGGCGGCGTCGACAGCGGCATCGGGAGAGTTGGCGACCTTGCCCGGGGGCACGGCAATGCCGTACTTCGCGAACAATTCTTTGGCCTGGTACTCGTGGAAATTCATGGATACCTCGAGAGTACGGGGAAACATGGCGGCCGGACGGACTGTGGGTGATCCGTACGGTCAGGGGAACGACGGCGGTACAAGCGCTGCCGGGATGCAGTGCGCCGCCGTCAGGCCTGTCGACATGACGAAAACCGCGCAATACGGCCCGGTATTTTCGCAGCAGCGGCCACCAATGGAAAGGGGCCGGGCGGCCCGGGGGCTATCGGACCCTGCTTGAGCGGGGCCGCCCGCAAGTCTCCAAAGCCCCGTCTATACTGGTCCGGACCGCCTTTGGGCCGACTGAGAGAGACCCGGTGTCGAGCACCATCCAGCCTGCCTACCCCGCCGCGCGCACCGCCCCCGAGGCGGCGCGCCACGAGTTGTTGTTCCTCAATTGCTTCCGCCTGGCCCAGGCCCTGGTCTACGTGGGCCTGGCCCTGAGCCCGAGCACGCTGGGCTGGCCCAAGCTGGCGGATGTCGGCCTGGCCCGCGGCGTGGCGGTGCTGTTCCTGCTGTTCGCGCTGGGCATGCTCTCGCTGACCCGCCGCTCCACGCCCTGGTTGCGCTGGACGGTGTCCGGCGCCCTGGTGGTGGACATCATCGCGGCGGTGCTGGCCATCATCACCATGCACGACGCCCGCATCGGCATCGCCATGATGCTGGCAGTAAACCTGGCCGCCGGCGCGCTGATCCTGCCATTGCGGCTTTCGTGTTTTTTTGCGGCGCTGGCCACCCTGGGCGTGATCGGCCATTCGGTGCTCGAAGCCCAGGGCCAGGGCGGCATGGACCGCGAACTGCTCGAATCGAGCCTGTTCGGCCTGGCCTACTTCGCCATCACCATGCTGTGCTACGTGCTGAGCCGGCAGATCCGCGCCAGTGAGGCACTGGCCGAACAGCGCGGCGTGGACCTGGCCAACCTGGCCCAGGTCAACGAGCTGATCATCCGTCGCATGAAGACGGGCGTGCTGCTGGTGGACGATGCCAACCGCATCCACCAGATGAACGAGTCCGCCTGGATGCTGCTGGGCAATCCCGCCGCCGACCAGCGCGACCTGGGCCGCGTGGCGCCGGAACTCTCGCGCCGCCTGTACCACTGGATGACCTCGGGCAAGCTGGACGAGTCCGCCACCCAGCTGGCCGACGGCGTGCCCGAAGTGGTGCCGCGCTTCAGCCGACTGGCGCCGAACGACGATTCGCACGTGCTGATCTTCCTGGACGACACCTCGCTGGTGTCGCGTCGCGCCGAGGAGCTCACGCTCAGTTCGCTGGGTCGGTTGTCGGCTTCGATCGCCCACGAAATCCGCAACCCGCTGGCGGCGATCCGCTATTCCGCGCAGCTGCTGGCCGAGTCCGAAGACCTGCCGCCCACCGACCAGCGCATGGTGGAGATCATCAACAACCACTGCGTGCGCCTGAACGAGATCATCGAGAACATCCTGCAGTTGTCGCGGCGCGAACGCTCACGCCCGGAAACGCTGGACCTGGGCACCTGGGCCAACCAGTTCGTGGACGAATACCGCCAGGGCAACGACCTTGGCGAGGATTCGCTGCGCGTGATCCAGGCCAGCACGCCGGTGGCGGCCGTGGCCGATCCGCAGCAGTTGCAGCAGGTGGTGTGGAATCTCGTGCAGAACGCGCTGCGTTATGGACGCATGCCAGGCGAACCGGCGCGCGTGATGGTGGTGGCACGTCATGGCGAACATGGCGTGCCGATACTCGAAGTGATCGATCGCGGTCCGGGCATTGCGCCCAAGGTCGCCGCGCAGATTTTCGAGCCGTTTTATACGACGCACGAATATGGGACTGGCCTGGGTCTTTATCTCGCGCGCCAGATGAGTGAGGCGAATCAGGCCTCGCTGGAATATGTGCGTGTGGCGGGCGGCGGTAGTTGCTTCCGGCTGGTGTTGACGCCGGCGCGTGTGGGCAAGGCGACTGGGGACACAGCAGCGGCCGGCTGAGTCTGCAACATTTGGCCGAACCTCGGCCCAGCTCTCTGTAGGAGCGCACTTGTGCGCGACCATCCCGCGATGAGGCATCGACGAAGCGCTGCGGTCGCGCACAAGTGCGCTCCTACAAAAAAAAGAGAACGGAGAACCGAGGCGTGCGATCACGTCTCGCGGACGATCAACTCCACCGGCAACGTTTCCGATTGCTCCGGCTCGTCGCCGATCAGCGCCAGCACCTTGCGCGCCAGCAGGGTGCCGCCTTCCTGCCAGTCCTGTCGCACCGAACTCAGCGGCGGCAGGAAGCTCGCGGCCAGCGGCATATCGTCGTAACCCACCACGGAAACATCGCCGGGCACGGTGCGGCCAAGCGTGTTGAGCGCGCGGATCGCACCCATGGCCAACAGGTCGCTGCAGGCAAAAACCGCATCAAAGGGCACCCCGCGATCCATCAGCGAATGCATGGCGTCGCCGCCCGAGGCCAGGGTGAATTCGTCGCGGCGTATCAGCAGCGGCTTGATGCCGTGCGCGGCCAGCGCATCCACGAAACCGTTGAGTCGCTCGAAGATCTCGGGGTGATTGGGGTTGCCCACGAACACCGGATTGCGGCGACCCAGACGAATGAAGTGTTCCGCCACCACGCGGCCGCCCTGGCGGTTGTCGCTGCCCACCACGACGTGTTCGTCGCCCGGGGCGCCCCACACCACCATCGGCAGGCCCAGCTTGTCGAAGCGGCGCACCGCGTCCTGGCGTGAGCCCTGGCCGAGCAGGATGAGGCCATCGGCCGCCTGCACCGCGGCAGCCGTCGCACCCTGGCGGGTGGTCAGCAGCACGCTGTAGCCGTGCTCGGTCAGTTCCTGGGAGATGCCGCCGAGCAGGATCAGCGGATACGGATCGAGCATGGTGCGGTCGTGGGAAGGTTTCATTTCCACGATTACCGCAACCGTATGGCTGCGGCGCAGGCGCAGGTTGCGCGCGCTCACATTGAGCTTGTAGCCGAGCTCGTGCGCGAGCGCCTGCAGGCGCTCGCGGGTCTCGCGCTGCACCAGCGGGCTGTCGCTGAGCGCCCGCGAGATGGTGATCTTGGATACCCCGGCCACCTTCGCCAGATCCGCCATGGTCAGACTGGCGGAAGGCGTGGCGCCCTGGCGATTCTTTTGCTGACGACTCAAGACCTGGCCCCAATGTCTTGTGAGCGATCGCACGGCATCCGCACGACGGCCAACCTTGGCAAACCCCGACAGTGTCGTGGTTTGCACTGCCAACGTCCAACACCGTATGGAAACATCGCTCCCCTACCTCTTGCCCAGCCGGCACGCGCTCTTTCGGTGGCGCAAGACCTTGCGCTCGCAACACACCATCCATGAGATCGATTTCAGGCGCAACGATGTTGTGCCGCAGCAAATGTTATCGATATCTTGATATCGATAACATTTGCTGCGAAGCTCCGCCCGCACACCAAAAAGCCAGGCTGGTCCACGCCTCTAGTGGTCCCGCCAAAAAGCAGAAAATAAGAGCGGAGAGAGACGTTGGATCAACCAGAAACGGCGCAGGTCTTGCCGCCCTTTGGCTGTGCTTTGCGCGACGCCTGGGTGGTCACCCGTGAGAACGCCGATCCTGCCGGTTTCGCGCAGGATGAAAGCCTGTTCGCCCTTTCCAACGGCGCCCTGGGCGTGCGCGGCGGACTGGAGGAAGGCGACAGCCCGAGTCAGGCCTGTTTCCTGGCTGGCGCCTGGGAACGCACGCCGATCGAGTATCACGAGCGTTTTCCCGGTTTCGCCGCCCATACCGACACCCGCATTCCGGTCGCCGACGGCACGCGCATCCATCTGCGCCTTGGAGACACGCCGGTACGCCTTGGCGACGGCGAGTGGCTGCACTTCGAGCGAGCCCTGGACTTGCGCAGCGGCAGTTATCGCCGGCAGTTGCGCTGGCGCTCGCCCGACGGCGCGACCTTGCTGATCGATGCCGAACGCATCGTCAGTTTCGATAGCGCCGCCCTGCTGGCGATCCGTTATCGCGTGCAGTCGATCGACTACTCCGGGCCGATCACGCTGGAGTCCTGCATCAGCACGGCACGCCACGCCACCGAGCAAGGCGACGACCCGCGCATCGGCACGCGCGTGGACGGCGGCCTGGCCAGTATCGACGCGGCAGCGGGCGACCTGCTCGCCCACGTGCTTCAGCGCACCGCCCACAGCAACATCCGCGTGGCGTGCATGCAGCAGCACGCGATCATCGATGACAGCCTGGGCTTTCGCCTCGCCAATCTCGCGCAGCATGGCGTGATGCAGGTGTTCGAAGGCGAGCTGGCGCCGGGTCAATCGGTGTCGTTCGAAAAATATGTCGCTTACGCCTGGACGCAGCCCGAGGGCGACGACACCGACGCCCAACTGCTAGCGCTCACCACCAGCGCACTCTCGCAAGCGAGCACGCAAGGTTACGACGCCCTGCTTGCGCGCCAGACCCAGGCACTCGCACAGCTGTGGCATAACGCCGATCTGGCCATCGATGGCGATCCGGCCACCGAACAGGCGCTGCGCTTCAACCTGTTCCACGTGTTCCAGTCCAGCAGTCGCGATGGCCAGGGCACCACCGCGGCCAAGGGCCTCACCGGCGAAGGCTACGAAGGCCACTACTTCTGGGATGCCGAGGCCTTCATGCTGCCGGCGATGGTCGCGCTTGCACCCGATGTGGCGCGCAGCATGCTGATGTACCGCCACGGCACGCTGGAGCGCGCCCGCGCCCATGCACGCGAACTCAACCACGCCCGCGGCGCGCTGTATGCGTGGCGCACCATCAGCGGCGACGAGTGCTCCGCGTATTTTCCCAGCGGCTCGGCGCAGTACCACATCAACGCCGCCGTGGCCTGGGCGATCCGCCACTATGTGGATGCCACCGGCGACGACGCCTTTCTGCGCGACGTTGGCGCCGAGATGCTGTTCGAAACGGCGCGCATATGGCTGGATATCGGCCACTTCAATCCGCGTCGCGGCGGGGCGTTCTGCATCCATGGCGTGACCGGTCCCGACGAATACACCGCGCTGGTCGACAACAACCATTACACCAACCGCATGGCGCAACGACATCTGCGCGACGCGGCTGCGGTGGCGCATTGGCTGGCCGGCTCGGCGCCGGATACCTACGCGGAACTGGCCCGCCGCATCGGCCTGGAATCGTTCGAGATCATGCAGTGGCAGCGTGCCGCGGAGCTGATGTATCTGGCCGAAGATGCGCAGCTCGGCATCTTTCCGCAGGACGACACCTTCCTCGACAAGCCGCGCATGCCGGCGCACGCGGACGGCGAAGGCAAGCGTCCGCTATTGCTGGAACTGCATCCGCTCACCATCTATCGCCACCAGGTCGCCAAGCAGGCCGATGCGCTGCTCGCGCTGATGCTCGCCGGCGATGAGGTCAGCCTCGCCGCCAAGCGACGCAACTTCGACTATTACGAAGGCGTCACCGTGCACGACTCGACCTTGTCCGCCTCCACCTTCGGCGTGATGGGCGCGGAAGTGGGCGAAACCGAAAAGGCCTGGCGCTACTTCCAGGACAGCTTGCGCGTGGATCTGGACGATCTGCACGGCAATGCCGCGCACGGACTGCACATGGCCGCGATGGCCGGCAGCTGGTTGTCGCTGGCCTGGGGATACGGCGGCATGCGCGTGGTGAACGGCGAACTGCGCCTGCGCCCGCAACTGCCCGACGCCTGGCACCGCTATCGCTTTGGCGTCGCCTGGCAGCAGGGTCATCTTCGCGTGGAAGTGGATCGCACCGGCGTGCGTTACACCGTCACGCGCGGCGACAGCGTGCGCTTCAGCCATGCCGGTGAGCCAGTGCGCCTGCGCCATGGCGAATCGATCTCGATGCCGCATCGCGCACTCGAGCAAGCGCCGCTGCAGGCCGTGATCTTCGACCTTGACGGCGTGATCGCCGATACCGCCGTGGTGCATCGCGCTGCATGGGAACAATTGGCGCACGACATCGGCGCGCCGTTCGACGAACACATCGCCGAACGCATGAAAGGCGTGGACCGCCGCGGTTCGCTCGAGATTTTGCTGGAGCGCGCGCCGCACGCCTATTCCGAGCGCGAGAAACGCGTACTGGAAGACCGCAAGAACGACTACTACGTCGCACAGATCGACTGCTTCGGCCCGGGACAATTGCTGAGCGGCGCACGTCATGCCGTGGAAAGCGTACGCGCGGCAGGCCTGCGCACCGCACTGGCATCGGCCAGCCGCAATGCCCCGCTGCTGCTGGAGCGGCTGGGCATCGCCGAACTGTTCGACTATGTGGTCGATGCGTCGCGCATCACGCACTCCAAGCCGCATCCGGAAATCTTTCTGACGGCGGCATCGGGTCTTGGCGTCGCAGCGCAAGCCTGCCTCGGCGTGGAGGATGCCGCTGCCGGCGTCGACAGCATCCTGGCCGCCGGCATGCGTGCCGTGGGTGTCGGCGATGCCACCGTGCTTGCGCGTGCCGAGGACATTTTGGCGGGTATCGATGCGTTCGATATCCAGCGCTATCTCAACCGACCACCGACCGTTCCGGGAACGGCGGCGGAGGCCGTGTCGAACCACTGATCAGGACCCTTCTGACAGCGTGCAGTACCACTCCTAAGAAACACTACAACTGCTTTTCTTTGATGGGGAGGAAACACCATGAACACGCAACGCATGACTCGTAGGCTGCTTGCCACCAGCATTGCTGCTTTGCTCGTCGCCAGTTCTCTGCACGCGCAGGATGCGGCACCCGCAGCGCAGGCTCCGCCGGCACAGACCCAAGGTCCATCGGCAGCGCCAGCCGCTCCGGCGGCCAACCAGAAGAACGCCACCAATCTCGACCAGGTGGTGGTCACCGGCACCGCCACGGCGGGCGGCCTGAAGAAGATCGACACCTCGTACTCGGTCACCGCTGCCACGCTCGACCAGATTCGCGAATTCAATCCCAAGAGCTCCGCTGACCTGCTGAAGATGGCGCCGGGTGTGTTTCCGGAATCCTCGGGCGGCCAGACCGGTGCGAACATCGAAGTGGCCGGCTTCCCGGGCGGTGGCGATGCCCCGTTCGTGACCTTCCAGCTCAATGGTTCGCCGCTGTATCCCATGCCGACGCTGTCGTTCATGGAAAACTCCTCGATGTTCCGTCTGGACGACACCATCGACCACGCCGAATTCGTGCTCGGCGGCCCGGCCGTGCTGTACGGCAATGGCCAGCCCGGCCTTACCGCGAACTTCATCCTGCGCGAAGGCACTGATACGCCCAGCGGCGATGTCGGCGTCACCTACGGCTCGGAAGGGCTGGTGCGCCTGGACGGCTTCTACGGCTTCAAGATCGCCGATGGCTGGTACGGCAGCGTCGGCGGTTTCTGGCGCAAGTCCGACGGCGTGCGCGATCCGCAGTTCGATGCCGACAAGGGTGGCCAGCTCACTGCCACCTTGACGCACAACTTCGGCGACAGCGGCTCGATCATGTTCTATGCGCGCGACCTGAAGGACCACAACCAGTTCGTCACCGATACGCCGATCCTCAATCCGGGCCGCGGCCAGTTTGAAAACTACCCCGGCTTCGATGCGCTCACCGGCACCTTCGGCAGCAAGGCCGATCAGTACAACTTCCTGCAGACCACGCCTTGCAACACGGCCGGCTGCCAGCCCGGCGGCCAGCACGTGAACCTGGCCGACGGCCGCGGTGCGGACATCTTCTCCGTGGGCGGCAATCTGGACCTGACCTTTGGCGACAACTGGAACGTCTCGGACAAGTTCAATTTCACCGGCGGCCAGATGAACACGACCGCCTTCTTCAGCACGGGCGCCAACCCGCAGACGCTGAGCAGCTATATCGACGACCAGATCACCGCCAACGGCCTTCCTGCCGGCACCACCGCCACCGCCGTGTACACCAACAACGGCCAGGCGGCGGACATGAACCAGAACGTGACCACGCAAGGCCTGTGGTATGTGCACAAGCGCATCCAGGGCGCCACCAACGAGTTCCACATCAGCAAGGAAATCTTCGACGGCAACACGCTGACCGTGGGCAACTACACCGCGGTCTACAACGATCACGACACCTGGTTCCTGGGCAACAACATGTTGCTGCAGGCGAAGAACAACCCCAGCCCGATCGCTGTGTCGCTGAGCAATGGCGATGTGCTGTCCAGCCCGGGTGGTTTCGTGAGCGGCCCGTCCACGGCCATTCGTGAGGCGTGGAACGGCTTCAACACCGCCTTCTTCCTCACCGACTCGTGGAAGCTCGACAAGTGGTTGTTCGACGCCGGCGTGCGCGTGGAGCGCCAGGAAGCCAATGGCCGCATCCAGAACACTGCCACGGGCGATCTGGACAACAACCCGACCACGCTCTACAACAACAACTCGCAGTACGTGGTGGGCGGCAACAACTACATCAACTACGCCAAGACCGCGCCTTCGTGGACCATCGGCGCCAACTACGAAATCCAGAGCAATATGAGCGTGTACGCCCGTATCAACGACGGCGTGCACTTCCCGGGTTTCGATGACTTGCGCGGCCTGCCCAGCCAGCCGATCAACAAGATCCACAATATGGAAGTGGGTTACAAATACCAGGCGGACTGGGTGTACCTGGATGTGAACGCGTACCGCAAGCTGTTCTACAACGTGCCCTACACGATCACCCAGGGCAATGGCCAGCAGTTCTCGTTCGACTACGGCTCGGCCACCAAGGGCATCAACTTCACCACGGTGCTCAAGCCGATCCCGAACGTTCCGGGCTTCCAGCTCGCCCTCAGCGGCGATTACATGGACGGCCACTACACCCACAGCGCCGCCTGCACGCCTTATATGACGCAGGATGGCACCGAGGCCTGCGCCAGCCTCGATGGCATGCAGCTGCAGCGCCAGCCCAAGTTCCAGGGCCGCCTGACGCCGTCGTACGACTTCCCCACCTCGTTCGGCAGCATGAAGTTCTGGATCACCTATGAGTACGTGGGCAATCGCTACGGCGACCTGATCGAACAGCAGCCGCTGGGCGATTACTACAGCTGGAGCTTCGGCGCCACGGCCAACATCGGCCAGAGCTGGCAGGTGAACCTGCAAGGCACTAACTTGACCAACGAGATCGGCGTGACGGAGGGCAACTCGCGCCTGTTCGGCTTCGCCAGCACCAACGGCGTGATTCTGGCGCGCTCGATCGAAGGTCGCGAGGTCAACCTGCAGGTCAAGTACAAGTTCTAAAGAGCACTTCCCTCGACTGTCCCGGTCCGCCACTAGTGCGGCGGACCGGGACCTTTTTAAACCTCATTACGAGGTGTGCATGAACCGGTTCCGCATGGTCGTGGCGTTGGCGACGATTTACATGGTGTTCGCGATACTGCTCAACAGTGTCGGCACGGTGATCCTGCAGTCCATCCACACCTTCGGTATCGACAAGCCGCAGGCCAGCCTGCTGGAACTGTTCAAGGACTTGCCGATCGCCCTCACCTCGTTCCTGGTGGCCTCGTTTCTGCCACGGCTGGGTTACCGCCGCGCGATGATGCTGGCGTTGGGCATCGTGGGCAGCGCCTGCGTGCTGATGCCGCTGCTGCCGAGTTTTCACACCACCGAATTATTGTTCACCTGCGTCGGCGTGTCGTTCGCGCTGGCGAAGGTGGCCGTGTATTCCTCCATCGGCCTGCTGACTGACAGCAAGGCCGAGCATGGTCGCCTCACCAATACCATCGAAGGGCTGTTCATGCTGGGCGTGTTGGCCAGCGGCTGGCTGTTCAGCGCGTTCATCGACCACGGCAACCCGGCCAACCCATCCTGGTTCAACGTGTACTGGGTGCTGGCCCTGATGTGCTTCGGCACCATTGCGCTGCTGTCGGGCGCGCAGCTGGATGAAACGGCAGCCCATGGCGGCTCGCCGCTGTCGCTGGTGCAGGCCATGCGCGACATGTATCGACTGCTGATGCGCACGCTGGTGTACGTCTTCCTGCTGTCGGCGTTTCTCTACGTGCTGATTGAACAGAGCTTCAGCACGTGGCTGCCGACATTCAACAACGAGATCCTCAAGCTGCCCAATGCGATGAGCATCCAGATGGCGAGCATCCTGGCCGGTGCGACGGCGTTGGGTCGCATTCTTGCCGGGCAGCTGCTTCGCCGGATGTCGTGGCACGTGCTGCTCAATCTGTGCGTGGTGGGCATGGGCGCGTTGATCCTGCTGGTACTTCCATTGGCGAGCCATCCCGCGACTGGCACGGAGGTGGGTTGGTTCAACGCGCCTGTCGCTGCCTACCTGATCCCGCTGATCGGTTTGCTGATGGCGCCGATCTACCCGGTCATCAATTCGGTGGCCTTGAGCTCGCTGCCCAAGCCCTCGCACGCCGCCATGACCGGCCTTATCGTGATCTTCTCCGCGCTGGGCGGCACGCTGGGTTCGCGCATCACCGCCATCGTCTTCACCAACTTCGGCGGCATCCACGCGTTCTATTTTTCGCTGGTGCCGATGACGCTGATCCTGGTGACGCTGTTCTTCTTCAAGCGCGAAACCGACCGATCGGCCCTGCCCGCCTTGCTGGCACCGGAGGGTGCGGCGTGAGTTTCACGCGCCGCCAGTTCCTGGCGTCGGGCGTGGTGGCGGCGGGAGCCGCGCTGACATCGAAGTGGACGGCAGCCGCTGGCAACCGGACGACGGGGGCACGCAACGTCCTTCTGATCGTCGCTGATGACCACGGTTACGACATGTCCGGCGTGGGGACGGCAGTACATACACCCGCACTTGATCGGCTGGCACGCGAAGGTACCTTGTTCACCGATGCCTATGCCTCGGTGTCGTCGTGCAGCTCCAGCCGCTCGACGCTGTATACGGGCCTGTACTCGCATACCAACGGCATGTACGGCCTGGCGCACGACGTACACAACTTCTCGCTGCTGGAAGACGTCAAGACGCTGCCGTGGATGCTCAAGCAGCACGGCTACGCCACTGCGCTGGTGGGCAAGCTGCATGTGAAGCCGGAGGCCGCACTTGCCTACGATGCGTGGCTATTGCCGGAGCAAGCGGGTAACCGCGACGTGGCCGCCATGGGGCATGCCGCCGGGCAGTGGATGCGCGCTCAGGGTGCGAAGGCGTTCTTTCTTACCATCGGTTACAGCGACCCGCATCGCGCCGGCGATGCCTCGCAGTTCGGCAACACGCGCGACTGGCCGGAAGTTCAGCGCATGAGCTATCGGCCGCAGGAGGTGACCATTCCCTCGCATCTGCCGGACCTGCCGGGCGTGCGCGAGGACCTCGCCCAGTACTACGAAGCGGTGAGCCGGATGGACAGCGGCGTGGACATCCTGCTGCGCGAACTGCAGGCCTCGGGGCACGCCGACGACACGCTGGTGATCTATCTGTCCGACAACGGCCGCCCGTTTCCCGGCGCCAAGGACAATCTCTACTACGAAGGCATCCATCTGCCGCTGATCGTTCGAGCGCCGAAGGCGACGCGTCGCGGCATCCGCAACAACGCGATGGTGAGCTGGATCGACATCACGCCCACCATCCTCGACTGGGCCGGCGTGTCGCCGCCGCAGGGCTATCGCTATCTGCCGCTGCCCGGCCGTTCGCTGTTGCCGATCCTGGAGCAGGCAACGCCCGGCGGCTGGGACGAGGTGTTCGCCACGCACTCGTTCCACGAGATCGATCAGTACTACCCCACCCGTTCATTGCGCACGCGGGGCTACAGCTATTTCCTGAATCTTCAGCCCAGCCTGCGCGTGCCGATTGCCAGCGACGTGGCGCTATCGCCATCGTGGAAGGCCATCACGAGCACGCCGGGCGCCCGTCTGGGCAAGCGCACGCTCGAAGCATTTGAGCATCGCCCCGACGAAGAACTCTACGATTTGCACGCCGACCCGGACGAAGTAGTGAACCTGGCCGGCGAGGCGAGCCATGCCCACGTGCTGGCCGACGTACGCACGCAGCTCGCGCGCTGGCGCACCGCCACGCACGATCCGTGGATGGCCGGCATCACCAATCCTTTTGGACCCGCCCGCTAAGCGCGCGAGTGATCACCCGATGGAACAAGGAAGACGCGCCCCATGAAGTCCCCGCTACGACAACTGCCACGCGCGGCTGCCATAGGCCTGCTGTTTGTTGCCGCCCGCGTCAGCGCGGCCACCGATCCCAGCTTTGTGCTCACCGGCACGTCGGAACAATTTGGCAGTTATTTCCCCAGTTACCTGGCCAACGGCTACTACTCCACGCTCACCTCGGTGCGTGGCACCGAACCGACCATGGGCTACATGGTCGCGACCATGGACTATGCGAAGGACGATATCGCCCGTCCCGCGGCCATGCCCGGCTGGAACGAGATCGACTACAACCCCGGTGGCGGCTGGCTCAATTCCACCCGCGTGGCGAAGGAGATCTTCACCGACTACTCGCAGACGCTGGACATGTACGGCGCCACGCTGAGCACGAAGTACCGCTTCGTCTACGCCAACAAGTCCACCGACGTGCAGGTCACCACCTTCGTCAGCCAGGACGCGGGGCATCTTGCCGCCACGCGCCTTACGCTCACGCCGCAGTTCGACGGCAGCGTGCAGCTGACCTTTCCCATTCGCCTGTGGTCGGAACACCAGCCGCGCTTCCCCATCGGCAAGATGACTGGCGACGAGATGATCGCCGCGGTGATCGCCAGCGGGCAGAACCTGGACAACAAACCCGTGCCGACGCCGGATCGCGCGGCCGTGTGGTACCCGGGCGTGGTGCGCATCCAGTCCAACGGTGGCGACACCAAGACGCTTACGCTGTGGCTGGATGGACGCGCCGAGCAAGGCGTCGCCGTGGCGCAGGCGGTGGCGGTTGAGCTGCCCAAGGGGCTGGGCGTCGAAGACGTGCAGCTCGAAAAGGGGCCGTACAAGCTCTCACTGAACCTCAAGGCCAGGCTGCACAAGGGCCAGAGTTACACCTTCACCAAATATATCGCCGCGTCGCGCGAAGGCTGGGGCGGCAATGCGCAGGCCGATCTCGCACTCGCCACGCAGGCGCGCAAGACCGGCTTCGACGCCTTGCTCGCCAAGCATCAGGCCGCGTGGCATACGCTGTGGCAGTCGGATATCCGCATTGAGGGCGATGCCAAGGTGCAGCAGGCGGTGCATTCGGATCTCTACTATCTGCTGTCCAACACCACCGTGGGCACGAGCTGGCCGATGGGCGCGTGTGCGCTCACGCCGGGCTACGCTGGCCATGCGTTCTGGGACAGCGATTCATGGGTGTTCCCCGCGCTGCTTTTGTTGCATCCGGAACGCGCCAAGCCGATCGTGATGTTCCGTCACCGCACCATCGGCCCCGCGCAGGATCGCGCCAGGCAGTACGGCGTGAAGGGCACGATGTATCCGTGGGAATCCGATCCGGAAACCGGCAAGGATTACACACCGCATTTTGCCTACGGCGTGTTCCGCGAGGTCCACGTCAATGCCGACATCGCCATCGCGCAGTGGCAGTACTACAACGCCACCGGCGACGAGGCGTGGCTGAAGCAGGTCGGCTGGCCGGTGATCGAGCAGGTGGCCACCTTCTGGGCCAGCCGCGTCAGCTATGACAAGGCCAGCGACCGCTACGAGATCCACCACGTCACCTCGCCCGACGAAGCCTACGACGACGTACCCAACGACTCGTTCACCAATGCGGTGGCGCAGAAGGCGCTGCGCATTGCGGTGAAGGCGGCGAAGAAGGTGGGCGCAAACGCCGATCCGCAGTGGAGCGTGATCGCCGACAAGATGTATGTTCCGTTCGATGAGAAGAACCAGCGCCATCTCGATTTCGATGCGTCGGTGCCGCACGACAAGATCACCTGGATGGGTTCGTCGCTGGCATGGCTGATGTATCCCAACCTCGACCTGCCGATGACGCCGCAGATTCGCCGCAACGATTTCGACTTCCAGCTGCACGAGCTGAAGGAACACGGCGACGATCCGAACGAAATGATGATGGTGATGCTGGCCGTAGGCTCGGCCGAACTGGGCGACGCGCAGGGCGCCAACGACTGGATCCAGCGAAACCTGGTGGGCTTCCTCAAGCCGCCGTTCAACGTGCGCACCGAAACGGTGGCGAACAACGCGGGCTACATCCTCGCCACCTCCGCCGGTTTCGTGCAGAGCTTCGTCTACGGACTGAGCGGCTTGCGCATCGATGACGATGGCCTCACCCAGGCCTACGCACCGACCTTGCCATCCGCGTGGAAATCGATGCAGCTCAAGGGCGTGCATTTCCGCGGCAAGCAATACGACATCACCGTCGAGCATGGCGCCGACGGCAAGGCGCGACTGACGCGCAAGACCCTGTAAGCGCCAACGCGATGAAGACACACGATCACGCACCGACCCGGGAGCCGATATGAATCGCCAAGCCCATCCTTCGTTTCTTCGTCCTCGCCTTATCGCCTTCGCGCTTTCATGCGCCGTCGCCAGCACGGCGTTCGCCGCCGGCACACCCGATCCGGCGAAAACGCGCGCCTATATCGACAAGGCCTGGACCACGTTGACGCGCTCGCAGGAAGCCTGCGCGTCGCTGGTCGATACCAAGGTGGTCGGGCATCCGGTGCTCTACGTGCCCGCCGGCCAGGCCGTTCCGGATGCGGTGACGGCCATCGGCAAACGTTGCGGCGTCGACGTGCGTCCGTTGCCCAAGAAGGTGGAGCAGCTGGGCGATATCGATGCGACCCGGCTGCCGCAGCAGGGCCTGCTCTATCTGCCGCATCCTTATGTAGTGCCCGGCGGCTTCTTCAACGAGATGTACGGCTGGGACAGCTATTTCATCCAACTCGGACTGGTGGCGGATCACCGCCTCGACCTGGCCAGGGACATGGTCGACAACGCGCTGTTCGAAGTGGAGAACTACGGCGGCGTGCTCAATGCCAACCGCACGTATTACCTCAGCCGTTCGCAGCCGCCTTTCCTCACCGCGATGATGACCGCGGTGCTGGATGACCCCGCCGCCTTCCCGAACGCGGACGCGCGACGCGAGTGGCTGGCCAAGGCTTATCCACTTGCGGTGCGCAATTACGAGATCTGGACGCGTCCCGAACATCGCGCCGGCGATACGGGCTTGGCGCGCTATTACGACCTCGCCAGCGGCCCGGTGCTCGAAGCGAAGGACAGCGAGTACTACAAGGGCGTGATCCGCTGGCTGCGTGCGCATCCCAAAGACGATCCCGGCTATCTGATCAAGGCTGCTGAGCATCCGAGCGATGCAGAGGCGGCCACGCTCAAGGATGCAAGCTGCGACGTGCACGCTTCGAAAGTGTGTGAAGGCGCCTGGGTGGATGGTTATCGGCTCACTGCGGACTATTTCCACGGCGACCGCGCGATGCGCGAATCGGGTTTCGACACCAACGCGCATTTCGGCCCGTTTGGCGGCTCCACCCATCACTATGCCGATGCCAGCCTCAATAGCCTGCTTTATCGCTACGAGCGCGACCTGCACGACTTTGCCCTGCAGCTGGGCAAGGCCGGCGAGGCGGATCGCTGGGCCAAGGCCGCCGACGCACGCAGGGCAGCGATGGACAAATACCTGTGGAACGCGCAGGCCGGCATGTATCTCGACTACGACTTCATCGCCGGCAAGCCCTCGCCGCTGCCCTACGTCACCACCTATTACCCACTGTGGGCCGGCCTGGCTTCACCACAACAGGCTGCGGCCGTGCGCGGCAAGCTCAGTGTGTTCGAGCGCAAGGGCGGCCTGAGCATGGACAATCATCCGGCAGGCGTGCAGTGGGGCGAGCCATTTGGCTGGGCGCCCACTAACTGGCTGGCGATCAAGGGACTCGACGACTACGGCTTCCACGACGATGCCCGCCGCCTCGCCGGCAAATTCGCCACCACGGTGGACCAGGGCCTGGCCGACGACGGCACTATCCGCGAGAAATACAACATGGTGCTCGGCAACGCCGATGTGAAAGTGATGGCCGGCTATAGCGAAAACGTGGTGGGTTTCGGCTGGACCAACGGCGTGTATCTGAAGCTGCATGAGTTGCTCGATGGCAAGGCGAAGAAGGCCGCACCTGCTGCCAAGACGGAGAAGACGCCGTGACGCGCGGCGCGGCCGTTCGGTTTGCGCTCGCCACGGCGCTTTTGGGTGGTGTGCTTCACGCGCAGGATGCCAAGCCCACGGTACGCGCCGACGGTAGCGTGCATGTAGGCAACATCACCCTTCCCTACTCATCGGAAGCTTCGCCGGAGGCGCACGCCTTCTTTCCCAAGATGCTCGCCGCCGGCAGCAAGGCGCCGCCGATCACCGCGCCGATCGAACAGAGCCGCGCGTTCTACGACCGCATGAACACCGATCGCGCCCATCGCCTGATGGCGCTTTACCCGGTCAAGACCCATCGCGAAACCATTGCCGGGGTGCTGACGGATGTCGTCGAGCCGGCCCAGGGCATCGCGCCCGAGAACCAGGGGCGCGTGCTGATCAACCTGCATGGGGGCGCGTTCCTGTGGGGCGCGCACAGCGGTGCACTGGTGGAATCCATCCCCATCGCCAGCCTGGGCCGCATCAAGGTGATCAGCGTGGACTACCGCCAGGGGCCCGAGCACGTCTTTCCCGCCGCCAGCGAGGACGTGGAGGCCGTCTATCGCGCCCTGCTCAAGCAGTACAAGCCCGGCAGCATCGGGATCTACGGCTGTTCGGCCGGCGGCGTGCTCACCGGCGAGGCCGTGGCGCGACTGATCACCGACAAGCTTCCCGTACCCGGCGCCATCGGCACGTTCTGCGGGTCGGTGGTGGATATGGCCGGCGATTCGGTGATGGTGGGCCCGCTGCTCAACGGCGCCCCGGTGCCGGATCACCCGCTGCGGCTGGGCGAGCTGCCCTACTTCAAGGGCGCCAGCGCGACCGATCCGCTGGTTTTTCCCGGACTTTCGCCGGAGTTGCTGCACCAGTTTCCGCCCACCCTGCTGATTACCGGTACCCGCGATGCGGCCATGAGCGCCGTGATCCGCAGCCAGACCCTGCTCAGCCAGGCCGGCGTGGCCACCGACCTGCAGGTGTGGGAGGGCATGTGGCACTCCTTCTTCTCCGACCCGGAGATGCCTGAATCGAGGGCCGCCTACCAGACCATCGTGAAATTCTTCGACAAACATTTGACGCGCGGGTAGGCGTTCACGCATATCAGTCTTTGCCCCCCGCGAGGGGGACGGTTATCCTAGCCGTGTCCACAGCAAACAGTGACGACATGAGCCAACAGACCGTTCTGGTCATCGACGACGAACGCGATATCCGCGAGCTTCTCACCATCACCCTCGGCCGCATGGATTTGCTGGTCGATGCGGTAGGTACCGTGACCGAAGCCCGACGCGCCCTCGCCGAACGGCATTACGACCTCTGCTTCACCGACATGCGCCTGCCCGACGGCAACGGCCATGAAGTGGTGGAGCTGATCTCCGCCGAACATCCGGACACGCCGGTGGCGATGATCACCGCCTACGGCAATGTCGATGCGGCCGTGAGCGCGCTCAAGGCGGGCGCCTTCGATTTCGTCTCCAAGCCGGTCGACATCCAGATGCTGCGTCGCCTCGTGCGCACGGCACTGCGACTGGCCGAGGAAAAACGCAGCGGCCAGGCCGCCGCCAAACCCGACGGCAACGAGCGCCTGATCGGCGAGTCGCCGGCGATGCACCAGGTGCGCGCCACCATCGGCAAGCTGGCGCGCAACCAGGCGCCGGTGTACATCGCCGGTGAATCGGGCGTGGGCAAGGAACTGGTCGCCCGCCTGATCCATGAGCAGGGCCCGCGCGCCACCGGGCCGTTCGTGCCGGTCAACTGCGGCGCCATTCCGTCCGAACTGATGGAAAGCGAGTTCTTCGGCCATCGCAAAGGCAGCTTCACCGGTGCGGTAGGCGACAAGGAAGGCCTGTTCCAGGCCGCGCACGGCGGCACGCTGTTCCTCGACGAAGTCGCCGAACTGCCGCTGCACATGCAGGTGAAGCTGTTGCGCGCGATCCAGGAAAAAGCCGTGCGCCCGATCGGTGCACGCGAGGAAGTGCCGGTCGACGTGCGCATCCTCTCGGCCACCCACAAGAATCTTGCCGCGCTGGTGGACCAGGGCCAGTTCCGCCAGGACTTGTTCTATCGCATCAACGTGATCGAACTGCGCGTGCCGCCGCTGCGTGAGCGTCGCGGCGACGTGCCGCTGCTCGCCAACTTCGTGCTGCGCCAGCTCGCCAACAAGAGCGGCGGCACGCCCGGCCACTTGCTGCCTGCCGCCCAACAGGCGCTGGAAGCCTATGACTTCCCGGGCAATGTGCGCGAGCTGGAGAACATCCTCGAACGCGCCATGGCCATGTGCGACGGCGACCAGGTCGACGTCAGCGACCTGATGCTGCCGCAGCGCACGCCGCGCCCGCAGAACGAAACGGCACCACCGTCTCCCACCGGCATGCCCGCCGTTGAACCGGCACCCGTTGCCGTGGCTGCCGCACCGTCGGCCAGCGGCGGCCTGGATGACTACATCAGCAACCTTGAGCGCACGGCCATCATCAAGGCGCTGGAGGAGTCGCGCTACAACAAGACGGCAGCTGCGAAGAAGCTGGGCATTACGTTTAGGGCGCTGCGGTATAAGTTGAAGAAGTTGGGTATCGATTGAGATTGATAGGTCGATGCACAGAAAAGGCCGCACACAGTGCGGCCTTTTTGTTTTTGTGGTGGCGTGCGCACCATCTGTGGGAGCGCACCCTGTGCGCGACGGCCACGCCTTGGTGTATCGCTCCGTAGGCTTGTCGCGCACAGGGTGCGCTCCCACAGAAGAGCCGACCGGCAAGATTGATCCGCAACCCACGAACCTGCATAACCCTTGTAGGAGCCCACTTGTGCGCGACCGCAGGACTGGGATGTGCCGCTCCGTAGGCTGGTCGCGCACAAGTGCGCTCCTACAAAAAAGCTGCCGGCTCGGCAGCGCAGAGCACTTATCGGCTCTTGATGTGGCTCAGCCCCGGGGTCCCCGTATGACGCGGCGGGCGAACCAGGTCGCGAATACGCGACAACAAAACACCGAGGCTCTGGATTATCAGCCATTCGGCTGTTGACGAGCGCTTCCGGCCTGCACCGGGATGACGAACAAGAACAAGACTGCGGCACATCCAAACAACGAGGCTAGGTTGGCCCCTCACCCCACCCCTTTCCTCGGAGGGGAGAGGGAGCAAAAACTCACACTGGCCCTTGCGGCCCATCCCCACCCGTACTCTCCTCCAACGCATCCCTGACCGTCTTCAACAACCGCAACGTCGAAACCGGTTTGTCCACCAGATACAAATGCTCCATCACCGGCAACTCATCCATATCCGGCGGCGCATCCGGACGCGCAAGCAAAAGCACCGCACCGCGATAACCATGGTCGAACAAGGCCGCCAACGTGCGCACGCCGGTAAAGAGATTCATGTCGGCATCAAGCACCACAAGATCGGGAACGCCTTGCGCCTCCAGCCACTGCAAGGCAGCCGTACCACTCTGGCTCGCATGCGCCTGATAGCCCCACGAATCGAGCGTATCCACCAGCAGCGAGAGCTGACCGGCTTCTTCCACCACCACCAGCACGCGCTCCGCTTCGCCCTGCAGGTTGGCGGTTTCCTGCTCGCCCACCACATCGGCGGGCTGCTGCATCAGCGGAATATGCATATGGAAGCTGGTGCCCTCGCCGAGCACGCTCTCCACCCGCATCACGCCACCATGCGCGGTAATGATGCGCTTGCATGAGACCAGGCCGAGGCCGGTACCGCTTTCCTTGGTCGTGTAGAACGGTTCGAACAGATGCAGCAATGCGTTCTCGTCCATGCCGGTGCCGGTATCGATCACGCTGAGGCATACATAGTTGCCTTCGCGGCTTTCCTCGCCGGGCTGGAAGAAATGCTCCGGCAAGCTGGCCACCGATGTGCAGATGCGCAGCTTGCCGCCCTCGGGCATCGCTTGCAGCGCGTTGAGGCTGAGGTTGAGCAGGCACTGCTGCAGCTCGGTGTGATTGCCGTCGAAGCTGAGATCGGGATCATAAGCATCCAGTTCCAGCGTCACATTGCGCGGCACACTGCCCTGCAGCAACAAGCCGAGTGCTTCGAGCAGCGCGCCCACGCGTACTTGTTCCGCGCGACGTGCGCCGCGCGCAAAGGAAAGCATGGAATGCACCATGTCCAGGCCACGCTTGCCGCAGTCGCGCACCAGCCGTCCCAGGCGCGCCAGCCGTGGATCGTCCTGGTAGTCCTGCAGGCTGTCGCCGGCGAGCAACAAGGGTTGCAGCAGGTTGCGCAAGTCGTGGCTCAGGCCGCCCGCCAGCATCGCCAGGCTCTCGAAACGCTGCGCGCGGATCAGTTCGGTTTCCGCGCGTCGACGCGCGCGTTGCGCTTCGGCTTCGCGCATGGCGCGGCGCACTGCCGAGGCCAGCCGCGCAGGATTCTGCTTGAGGATGTAATCGGTCGCGCCGTTGCGCAACGCCTCAATCGCCGCTTCCTCGCCCAGCGTGGCGGAGACGAAGATGAAGGGCAGGTCCTGGTCGCGTTCGCGCAGGATGTCGAGCGCGCGCTGGCCGGAGAAACCCGGCATGCTCAAGTCGGACAACACGATATCCGGCTGGAAATCCTCCAGCGCCGAGAGATACTCGCGCTCGGCGTCCACCAGGGTCACGTCGTATTCGATGTGATCGGCGTCCAGCTCGGACAACACGAGCTCCGCATCGAGCTGGCTATCCTCGATCTGCAGTACACGGATTCGGGGTAACGCCCACTGCTGCCTATCCACTGTCAACCACCCCGTCGTGGAACCACCCCTAACATTCGTCCCATTCAGATATGGTCAGGTGCCTGATTGAGCACTGCCCAGAACTGCCCCACGGTTCGCACCGCTTCAAAAAACTGGTCCACGTCCACCGGCTTGATCACGTACGCGTTCGCGCCAATGTCCCAGCTGCGCGCCAGATCACTTTCCTCCCGCGACGATGACAGAATCACCACCGGCACGCGGCGGAATCGATCGTCGGCACGCAACTGCGTGAGCACTTCCAGCCCGCTCATGCGCGGCATCTTGATGTCCAGCAGCACCACGGCCGGATCGGTCGGTTCGCGCCCGGCCCATTCGCCGCGGCAATAAAGGTAGTCCAGGCAGTCCACGCCGTCTTCGACGTGCACCACGGGATTGGCCAGATGGGCACCGGCAAGCGCGTCCAAGGCCATTTCAGCGTCGGCGAGACTGTCCTCGACAAGCAGGATGGTACGGAGGTCGTGGTTCATTGGCGCCTCTGCGCGAAGCTTTCTGCGAGGTCCGAAGACGGCAGTGTGAAGTGGAAACGCGCGCCCTGCCCTGGCTGGGCATCGGCCCAGACGCGTCCGCCGTGTCGCGTGACGATGCGACGCACATTGGCCAGGCCGATACCGTTGCCCGGAAACTCCGAGGCCCGGTGCAGGCGCTGGAACACGCCGAACAGTTTACCCGCGTATTGCATGTCGAAACCGGCGCCGTTGTCGCTGACCACGAATTCGTAGCTGCCGTCGCGGTGGCGCTGCACGTCCACGTCGATACGCGCCACCTCGCATTTGCCGGTGTACTTCACTGCGTTGCCGAGCAGGTTCTGCCACACCGTGCGCAACATGTTCTCGTCGCCGATGACAATAGGCAGCGGCGCGATCGACCACACGATGTGACGCCCGTGCGCATCCGTCTCGGCCAGCGCGCGTGCCTCGTCCGCCAGCGACTGCATATCCACCGGCTGCAGGCGCAGCGCGCCGCGACCCAGGCGCGAGAACACCAGCAGGTCTTCGATCAGCAGCGCCATGCGCTTGGCGGCGTCGTTGATCACTTCGATGTAATGGCGCGAGCGCTCGTCCGCCGCCTCGCCCAGGTGCTGCTGCAATTTGCCGGCGAAGCCGCTGATATGGCGCAGCGGTGCACGCAGGTCGTGCGATACCGAATAGCTGAATGCTTCCAGCTCGCGGTTCACATCGGACACTTGTTCGATCTTGCCTTCGAGCTGGCGATTGAGCTCCTTCACCTGCTGCTCGACCAGGGCGCGTGCGGTGACATCGCTCAGGGTGAGCAGCAGCACCGGATCGCCGCCGTTGTCCTGTTCGAGGCGACGGGCGTTGATCACCACGTGGCGGTCGACGCCATCGACGGTGCGCTGGATAAGCTCGTAATCCCACAACTCGCGGTCCAGCAGCAGCACGTCGTTGAGCCGTTGAAGCAGTGCGCCGTCGGTCCACGCGCCATCGCCGATATCGGTCAGCGGCAGCGATTGCCGGAAATCGGGCGGCAGGCCATAGAGCTCGCCAAAGGCCGCATTCACCAGCAGGGTGCCGAGGCCGGCGTCGAGCAGGGCGATCGGTTCGCGCACGGCCTGCACGATCAGTTGCGAACGCTGCACCGCCTGGCCTTCGCGCACCTCGGCACGCAGGCGTCGGCTGATCTGGCGTTCGGACACGATCACCACGATGGTCAGCAGCAGCACCTGGGCGATCGCCGTGATGGTCAAGGCCAGGGCGCTGTTGAACGATTCGCGGCTGGCCGCATCGCGACGGCTGAGCAACGTGGTGTTCTCGTTGCGCACGATGCCGTCGATCAGATCGTCCATCTTGAACAAGGTGCCGGAGTCGCGCATCGCATCGGATGCGCCGGCTTCGTCGCCATGGTCGTGCCGCATGATGGCCTGCCCGCTCAAGGCGAGGCGACCGCTCACAGTGGAGCTGAGCGAGCCGATCAGGGCTTGCTGATCCGGACTGTCGCGCGTCATGTCGCGCAACTGCTGCAGCAGGCCGGGCGTTTCGTGGGCAGCCCGCTCGGCACGCATGCGTACCGTCGCGTCCGCGTCGCCGTGGATCAGGCGGTAAATGGCCGCCTCGCTGTCCCGCGTGACATAGGCGATGCGATAGGTAAGCGACTTCACCTCGCTGGAGTGGGTGACGCGCTCATTGGCGAGGATGGCCTCGCTGGCACCGCTGCGGGTGACCACGTAGGGCAAGGCCACGATCACCAGCACCGCCGCCAGCAGGCCGCCCAGGCGCCAGCGCAGGGCGACGCGGTCCTTCATGGCCGGTCGCAGCGTCGACGCCAGTTTCCAGGATGAGCGCAACATGACAGGCATGGTTGCAGAATCACCCCAGAGAACGCCACCTCTTAAAGTGGCGTTTTAGGGGCAGCTTTGTCGGAATTACCGTGGACTTTGGTCGTAGACACGCTCATTGAGCTAGGGCGTGCGCTCACAGCCTGCCCCCAGGCCCGGTTCGGCTCGGCCTGCATGGTGAAGTGCAGCTCGCCGCCGGACACGATTTCGGCATGGCGCAGGAACACCCGGTCCAGCGGCTTGCCGTTGAGGGTGACGCTGCCGACATAGGGGTGGGCGTCATCCAGCGGCTCTGCAGTGACCTTGAAGGTCTTGCCATTGGACAGGTGCAGGGTGGCGCTGCTCACGAACGGGCGGCCGATGGCGTATTCGTCGCTGGCCGGCGTCACCGGGTAGAAGCCCACTGCCGTGAAGATGTACCAGGCAGACATCTGGCCCAGGTCGTCATTGCCGGCCAGGCCGTCCGGGCGGGTGGCGTACTGGCTGTCCATGATCTGCTTGAGGCGCTTCTGCGTCTGCCACGGCGCGCCGGCGTAGTCGTAGAGATAGGCCAGGTGATGGCTGGGCTCGTTGCCGTGCGCGTACCAGCCGATCAGGCCGGTGATGTCCTCGACGTTGGCAAAGTGCGATTTGTCGACCTTGGCCTCGAACACGCTGTCGAGCTTGGTGACGAAGGTCTGGTCGCCGCCCATCGCCTTGATCAGCGCGGCCACGTCCTGCGGCACATACCAGGAGTACTGCCAGGCGTTGCCTTCGGTGTAGTCGCTGCCGTAGCCGGCCGCATCCGGGTTGAACGGCTCGCGGAAGCTGCCGTCCGTCTTGCGTGCGCGCATGAAGCCGGTCTTCGGATCATATGCATTGCGCCAGTTGCCGGCGCGCTTGTCGAAGGTGGCGGCAATCTCCTTGCGTCCCATCGCCTTGGCCATCTGCGCCAGCGACCAATCGTCATAGGCGTATTCCAGCGTCTTGGAGGCCGCTTCCGGCTCCTTGTCGATGGGCACGTAGCCGAGCTTCATGTAGTCGCCCAGATCGCCATAAGGCGCATAGGTGGCGCTGGCGACCATCGCCTTCAGCGCGGCGTCCGCATCGAACCCGCGCACGCCCTTCACATAGGCGTCGGCGATCACCGGCACGGCGTGGTAGCCGATCATGCACCACGTCTCCAGGCCCTGGTACGCCCACACCGGCAGGATGCCGAACGGACTGGTTTCGCGCGAGGCGATCAGCGAGCGGATGAAGTCGGTGCTGCGCTCGGGCATCAGCAACGCCATCAGCGGCTGCTGGGCGCGGTAGACGTCCCACAGCGACCAGGTGGAGTGGAATTCGAACTTGCCGTTCTTGTCGACGGCCTGGTGCACGGCGTTGTCCGCACCGCGGAACTGGCCATTCACGTCCATGCTGAGCGTGGGCGACAGCAGCGCGTGGTACAGCGAGGTGTAGAAGCCGACGCGCTGATCCTTGCTGCCTTCCACGTCGATCGAGGCGAGGGCCTTGTCCCACTGGCTGCGGGCTTCGGCGCGACGCGCATCGAAATCCCAGCCCTGGCCTTCGGCATCGAGGTTGGCGATGGCGTTGGCTTCGCTCACCGGCGAAATGGCCACCTTCACGCCCAGCGGCTGCTTGAGCGAGCCGAAGTCGAACACGCCCACCAGGGCGCGGCCACTCTGCGCATCGTGGTCTTCCGGCTGATAGCCCGGGCCCTTGAAGCCCTTATAGGGAATGTCGGTCTCGCGGTTGTACAGCGTGCGCGCCTGCATCGGCTGCGAGAAACGCATGGCGAAGCAAAGCTCGCGGCCCGGCGCCCAGCCGCGCGTGGTGCGGCAGCCGGTGACCGTGCCGTCGTCATGCACGCGCAGGCTGGACCACAGCACCTTGCCGGCGTAGTCGTAGATGCTCGGGCGCAGATCCAGCAACAGATGCGCGGGCTTGCCAGTCGGGAAGGTATAGCGGTGCCAACCGATGCGGCGGCCGGCGGTCAGCTCGGCGCGCACGTCGTAATCGCTGAGCGTCACCGCGTAATAACCTGCCTGCACCACTTCGGTGTCATGGCTGAAGCGGGAGCGGTAACCGCTGCCCGGCTTGGCCGGGTCGCCCTGCTCCAGGCGCACGTCGCCGGCGATCGGCATCACCAGGACGTCGCCCAGGTCCGAATGGCCCGAGCCGGAGAAATGGGTGTGGGAGAAACCGAGCAGGCTGCTGTCGCCGTACTGGTAGCCGGCGGCCCACTTGTAGGCGTGCTTCAAGTCGGGCATGGCCGAATCCGGGGACAGCTGGATCATGCCGAACGGCACCGTGGCGCCAGGAAAAGTATGCCCGTCGCCGCCGGTGCCGATGCGGGGATCCACATCGACCGAATGCCCCTCGGCAGCCCGCACGCAGGCCGGCGCAGCCAGGGAAATCGACACCGCTGCAGCCAGCAAAGTGGGCAGCCATGCACGGAAACGCGAATTACGCATAGAATTCCCCGAAAGAGTGGATTTGAATCGTTCTAATTTCGCCTGACGCTAACATCTCTGCAGGCATCGTTGCATGCTGCGTCGCGCCATCGAAATCGGTTCCGTTCGTGCGCGGAGGCAGGTACCTTTGGATCGTTCCAATCAACCCAGGCCTGCGATGGAAAGCCAGACCCCGGTCGGTAGAAAGATCACACTCAACGACATCGCAGCCGGCTGCGGTGTGTCCCGCGCCACGGTTTCCCTGGTGCTGCGTGGCAGTCCCCTCGTGAATAAGGTTACCCGGGCACGGGTCGAGGAAGAACTGCGACGCCAGGGATACGTCTATAACCGGGCCGCGGCCAACCTACGCCGGCGTACGTCGTCGAGCGTGGCCCTGGTCATCAACGAACTGGCGAACCCGTTCTTCGCCGAGTTTGCTGCGGGCGTCGACGACGCGCTCGGTACAGCCGGTTTCGTCACCCTGCTCGGCAGCTCCGGCGATTCGGCCGAGCGCGAACATGCCGTGCTCGGTTCGCTGATCGAACACGGACCAGGCGGCATCATCCTGTCGCCCGCCGAAGACAGCGAAGCGCGCAAGGTATTGGCCGCCGTGGGCACCCACACCCCAGTGGTGCTGTTCAACCGCGAGCTGGGCGGCGAGCTGCCGGAATACGCGCACTGGGATCGCCTGATGCTCGACAACGAGCGCGGCGCCCGCCAGGCCACCGAACATCTGATCGCGCAGGGTCATCGGCATATCGCCTTTTTTGGCGGCCATGACCATGCCAGCTCCACCCGCGAACGCCATGCGGGCTATACGCAGGCCATGAACGCGGCCGGTCTTCCGGTCGAGTCGCACTGGCGCGTGCAAAGCACGCCCACGCGCATGGATGCCGCGCGCGCCGCAGGTTCTCTGTTCGAAGGCCCGGGCTCCGCGCCCACCGCCGCGGTTTGCTACAACGACGCCGTGGCGCTGGGCCTGATGCTCGGCCTGCACCAGCATGGTCGACAGGCGGGCCGCGATTTCGCGGTGACCGGCTTCGACGACATCGCCGAAGCCTCGATGAGCATGCCGTCGCTCACCACGCTGTCCACTGCCCCGCGTGCACGCGGACGGCAGGCGGCCGACATGCTACTCGCTCGCCTGCGCGATCCGCAGGCGCCTTCGGGCACCATCATCGCGCCGGTGGAACTGGTCGTGCGCGAAAGCAGCTGTCCTCTTTCCTGACCCACGGATTCCGCATGGCCTTCGCAGCACCACCTATTCAGTCGGCGACCACGTCGTCGACCACCGGTTCGACGCGCTACACCGACTATCCGATGGCGATGGCGGTGACCACCACGATTTTCTTCATGTGGGGTTTCCTGACCGTCCTCAACGACATCCTGATTCCGCACCTCAAGACCGTGTTCGAGCTGAACTACGCACAGGCGATGCTGGTGCAGTTCACGTTTTTCGGCGCGTACTTTTTGATGTCGCTGCCGGCGGGGCGCCTGGTCGCCGCGCTTGGTTACAAGAAGGGCATCGTGGCGGGCCTGACCATTGCTGCCGTGGGCGCGTTCGGCTTTTGGCCGGCGGCGCTGCTGCATTCGTATGCGGCCTTCCTCGCGGCGCTGTTCGTCTTGGCCACCGGCATCACGGTGCTGCAGGTCGCAGCGAATGCGTATGTGGCGCTGCTCGGTCCCGAACGCACCAGCTCCAGCCGCCTCACGCTGGCGCAGGCGATGAATTCGCTGGGCACCACGCTGGGCCCCTGGTTTGGCGGCCTGCTGATTCTTTCCGCCGTTGCCTTCACCGTGCCCGACGCCGTGCGCAAGGCGCCGGAAACCGTGCAGCTGGTGCAGACGCTCAACGATGCGCCGCCCGCGCAGGCGGTTGAGGCGATGCGTCAGGCGCCGCCGGAACGTCTGGTGGCCGCACTGAACGATGCTGCCGCGACGGCGCTCGATCGCCTGCCCGCGACTGACGTGGCTGCAAGCATCGCGCAACTTCCGCAGGATCAACTGCCGCGCGCACTGGACCGGCTTGCCGGCGCCCCGTTGCTGGCCACGCTTTCCGCGCTGTCGCCGCAACAGCTTGCCGCGTTGCCGTCGGCCAATCTTGCCCAGGCGCTGGACAAGCTCGCTTCCTCGCATCTCGATGCCAGCGGCGATGCCCAGTTCGCCAAGGTGCGCGCGAATCTGACGCCGGAGACCGCACAGCAACTGGCCAGCTATCGCCAGAAGCAGGCCGAGCTGGTGCAGAAGCCGTATCTCGGCCTCGGTTGCGCCTTGCTGGTACTGGCGCTGGTGGTGTGGCTGTTCCGACTGCCGCCGCTGACCGAGTCGACCGAAGCGGCCGACACCACGCATCACACGCTGATGGACGCGCTGCGCCACAGCCATGTGTTCTTTGGCGTGCTGGCGATCTTCTTCTACGTGGGCGCGGAAGTGTCCATCGGCAGCTTCCTGGTGAACTACCTGTCGCTGCCGGAGATCGGCCACATGAGCGAACTGCAGGCAGCGCACTACGTGTCGCTGTACTGGGGCGGCGCGATGGTCGGGCGCCTGGCCGGTTCGGCCCTGCTGGTGATCATCAACCCGCGCAAGCTGCTCGCCGTGTTCGCCGGTGTCGCGGGCCTGCTGGTGCTCACCACCATGCTTACCCATGGCGACGTGGCGATGGTCAGCGTGATCGCGATCGGCCTGTTCAACTCGATCATGTTCCCGACCATTTTTGCGCTCGGCATCGAACGCATGGGTCCGCTCACCGGCAAGGCTTCGAGCCTGCTGATCATGGCCATCGTCGGCGGCGCGCTGCTGCCGCTGGCGCAGGGCGTACTGGCCGACCACATGGGCATCCAGCACGCTTTCATCCTGCCGCTGCTCTGCTACGGCTACATCGTGTTCTACGGTCTGCGCGGTTCGCTGGTTCGCGATCCCGTTGTTCCCCAACATTGAGTCTTTGTCGATGTCACGCACCATCCTCTGTTTCGGCGAAGCGCTGATCGATTTCCACAGTGAAGGCGGCGATGAAGCCGGCTTCCCACGCAGTTTTGTGCCCTACGCCGGCGGCGCGCCCGCCAATGTGGCCGTCGCCGTTGCCCGTCTGGGCGGCGATGCGGCGTTTGCCGGCATGCTCGGCAAGGACATGTTCGGCGATTTCCTGCTGGACAGCCTGCACCGTTTCGGTGTGAACACCGATGGCGTGGCGCGCACCGATGAAGCGAACACCGCGCTTGCGTTCGTGTCGCTGGATGCCCACGGCGAGCGCAGTTTCAGCTTCTATCGCCCGCCGTCGGCCGACTTGTTGTTCCGTCCCATGCATTTCCATGCGGACAGTTTCCGCGGCGCCGCCGTCTTCCACGTCTGCTCCAACAGCATGACCGATGCGGCGCTCGCCGAGACCACCCGCGAAGGCATGCGCCGCGCGCATGACGCCGGCGCGCTGGTGAGCTTCGATCTCAACCTGCGTCCTGCATTGTGGCCGCGGGATGTGGAGCCACGCCCGCTGTTGTGGCCGGCTCTTCATCTGGCCGACGTGGTGAAACTGAGCGCCGAGGAATTCGCCTGGCTCGCCGTCGACGGCGAGGAAGCCACGCTGGAAAAGCTGTGGGAAGGACGCACACGTCTGGTCATCATCACCGATGGCCCGAAGGCCCTGCGTTGGTTCCATCCGGATGTGGAAGGCGAGCTGCCGGTATATGCCGTGCCTGCCGTGGACACCACGGCCGCGGGCGACGCCTTCGTCGGCGGCCTGCTCTATCAGCTGGCCAAGCTCGAACACAGCGACGACCGCATCGATCACCTGATCACCGAACTGCCCCGCCTGCATGCAGCCCTGCGCTTCGCAGCGGCCTGTGGCGCACTCACCGTGACGCGCCAGGGTTCGTTCTCGGCCATTCCCGATGAAGCCGAAGTGCTCAACTTCATGGAGACGTACGCATGACCACGACGCCTGATTTCCGCAGCGAGGCGTTTCTGCGCGAACACATCGCGACCACGATGGCGTTCTACCACCCTCATGCGATCGATCCCGCCGGTGGTTTTTTCCACTACTACAAGGACGACGGCACGATCTACGACCGCAGCCATCGTCACCTGGTGAGCAGCACGCGCTTCGTCTTCAACTACGCGATGGCGTACAACGAGTTCGGCAATCCCGAGTATCTCGACGCCGTGCATCACGGCCTGCGTTACCTGCGCGAGGTGCACCGCAATCCCGCCACCGGCGGCTACGCGTGGACCATCCGCGATGGCAAGCCGGAAGACACCACGTATCACGCGTATGGCGTGGCCTTCGTACTGCTCGCGTACTCGACCGCCAAGAAGGCCGGCGTGCACGAGGCCGAAGCGTGGATGGACGAAACCTGGGAGCTGCTGGAACAACGCTACTGGGATGCCGACGCCGGCCTCTATCGCGACGAAGCCGACGAGCACTGGCACTTCAGCGATTACCGCGGCCAGAACGCCAATATGCACATGTGCGAGGCGATGCTCGCCGCGTACCAGGCCAGCGATGAGCCGCGCTATCTGGAACGCGCGCTGGAGCTGGCCGACCATATGACGCGTCGCCAGGCGGCCAAGGCCGATGGCCTGGTGTGGGAACACTATGACGTGAACTGGAACGTCGACTGGAAATACCACCTCGACAATCCCAAGCACCTGTTCCGTCCATGGGGCTTCCAGCCCGGCCATCAAACCGAATGGGCGAAGCTGCTGCTGATCATGGAACCGCTGCTGCTCGAACGCGGCATCGAGAAAGACTGGCTGGTGCCCACCGCCAAGCACCTGTTCGACACCGCACTCGCACGCTCGTGGGACAACGAATACGGCGGCATGGCCTACGGCTTTGCGCCCGACGGCGAAGTCTGCGACGACGACAAGTATTTCTGGGTGCAGGCCGAATCGCTCGCTGCGGCGGCGCTGCTGCATGCACGTACGGGCCTGGCTGAATACGACGCTTGGTACGAGAAGCTGTGGGCGTATGCGTGGAAGTATTTCGTCGACCACAGGTATGGGGCGTGGTTTCGCATTCTTACTCGTGACAATCACAAGGTTGATGACGAGAAGAGCCCTGCCGGTAAGACCGACTATCACACCATGGGCGCGTGTTATGAGGTGATCGCCCTGGTGCGTGAGGGTGGGGTTCCGTAGGGAAGATCATACGGAGCCCCCGATAGGCGCGGGCTACATCAAGAGCCCGACAGTATGCGGCACTGCCGTCCGTCCTTTTTGTAGGAGCGCACTTGTGCGCGACCAGCCTACCAAGCGATACACCGCAGCTCCGCGGTCGCGCACAAGTGCGCTCCTACAAGGGTTTCGCGCGCTGTGGCGCCCATTCAATCTTGCGATCGCTCTTTGTGGGAGCGCGCGTCGTGGGGCGCTGATAAAAGATTAGAGGCCGCTGCATTTTTGTAGGAGCGCACTTGTGCGCGACCAGCCTACGAAGCGATACACCGCAGCGCGGCGGTCGCGCACAAGTGCGCTCCTACAAGGGTTTCGCACGCTGTGGCGCCCATTCAATCTTGCGATCGCTCTTTGTGGGAGCGCGCGTCGTGGGGCGCTGATAAAAGATTGGGAGCCTCTGCATTTTTGTAGGAGCGCACTTGTGCGCGACAAGCCTACGAAGCGGTACACCGCAGCTCCGCGGTCGCGCACAAGTGCGCTCCTACAAGGGTTAGGCAGCTTCGTGGGTTGCGGATCAACCTTGCCGGTCGACTCTTTGTGGGAGCGCACCCTGTGCGCGACAAACCTACGGAGCGGTACACCGCGGCGTGGCTGTCGCGCACAGGGTGCGCTCCCACAGACAAGCCCGCGTGGCAAAGGGAAGCGGGACGACGAAAGCCGATGCGCAGCGTGGGCCCGCTTTAAGTTCTCAGCGATTCGGGCGCGTTGCGCAGCGCATTGAGGTACCCGCTGCGTACCCTCGGAGGTTGTCCCATAAGGACGCGCCTCGAGCGTTCGGGCTTATCCCAGCACGATGCTGCGGGCGTTATCAGGCCATTTTCTTTGGGTTACTTTCGACGCGAAGCTAGTCCCGTGGGATCTTTTGGGCCAGCAAAAGAAAAGTGACTCGAGCGGCGGCAGCC
>NZ_JBFTQX010000020.1:0-86671 GCF_056399225.1 Dyella sp. 01N448
ACGGAGCGGTACACCCAGGCGTGACGGAGCGGTACACCCAGGCGTGGCTGTCGCGCACAGGGTGCGCTCCCACAGACAAGCGGCAGGCGCGGCAAAGGACGGAGCGATGCCCAAAGCCGATGCGCAGCGAGGCCCCGCTTTAAGTCCTCAGCGATTCGGGCGCGTTGCGCAGCGCTTTGAGGTACCCCCTGTGTACCCTCGGAGGTTGTCCCACAACCACGCGCCTCGAGCGCTCGGGCTTATCCCAACACCATGCTGCGGGCGTTATCAGGCCATTCTCTTTGGGTTACTTTCGACGCGAAGCTAGTCCCGAGGGATCTCTTGGGCCAGCAAGAGAAAAGTGACTCGAGCGGCGGCAGCCGTTCGAAACGCCCGCCGCGTAGGCGGCACCCTGGCCTCAAGGCGGCAACCGAAGACCGAGGCCCTGAATGACCATCCATGAGGCTGTTGAAAAGCGCCTCCGGCCTGCGCCGGGATGACGAACAAAAAGCAGGTCTCGCCGAGACAACAAGCGAGATCCAAATTTCAACCTACGCGAGCTGAAACGTAAACCGCAAACCCGCCGCCCATCAAAACGCCATGTCAAACGCCACATCCCCCTGCACACCCACCTGATACGCCGACACACGACGCTCAAAGAAGTTGGTCACTTCCTGCACATCCTGCAGATCCATGAAGTCGAACGGATTCTTCGAGCCGTACTTCTTGGGCATATCCAGCTGCACGAGGCGCTGGTCGGCGCAGTACTCCAGGTACTGGCGCATTTCCTTCGGCGAAAGACCGGCCACGCCGCCGGACAGTACGTCTTCAGCGAACTGCGTTTCGCAGGCGATGGCTTCTTCGAGCATGGCCTCGACCTGCGCACGCATCTCTTCGTCGAACAGCTCGGGCTCTTCGGAGCGCACCGTGCGTACCACGTCAAACGCAAACGCCATATGGCCAGACTCGTCGCGGAACACCCAGTTGGTGCCCGAGGCAAGGCCATGCAGCAGGCCGCGCGAACGCAGGAAGTAGACGTAGGCAAACGCGGCGTAGAAGAACAGGCCCTCAATGCACGCCGCAAAACAGATCAGGTTGAGCAGGAACTGGCGGCGATGCTCACGGGTCTCCAGACGCTGCAGGCCCTGGATGGAGTCGATCCACTTGAAGCAGAACTCGCCCTTCTGGCGGATCGACGGGATGTTCTCGATCGCGTCAAACGCCTTGTTGCGCTCGGTCGGGTCCGGAATATAGGTGTCGAGCAGGGTGAGGTAGAACTGCACATGCAGTGCTTCCTCATACAGCTGGCGCGACAGATACATGCGCGCTTCGGGCGCATTGATGTGCTGGTAAAGGTTGAGCACCAGGTTGTTCGACACGATGGTGTCGCCGGTGGCGAAGAACGCGACCAGGCGATGGATCAGGTGACGATCCGCATCGGACATCTTGGATTTGAGATCGGTCACGTCCAGCGAGAAATCCACTTCCTCCACCGTCCACGTGTTCTTGATCGCGTTGCGATACATCTCGTAGAACTCGGGGTAGCGCATCGGGCGCAAGGTGAGTTCAAAGCCTGGATCAAGAATGTTCGACATGGTGTTCCTCGGTGCGTGCTGCTCAATCCAGCTTGCGCGCGTAGCGGTCGCGCACGAAGCGGCTGATATAGGTGGACAGGCCAAGGCCTGCCTCGGCGAGCGCCTGCATGTTCTTCACATGCAGGCGCCCGGGTGTTGCGTCGGTGTATTCGTAGAGTCCGTCCTTGACGAAACGAACCCGGATGTAGCCCTTGCCAGCTTCGTAGCTGGCGACCCCGGATTTGCCGCTGAGGTTCCGGTAGGGCTTCATCGTGGCGCCTTCTTACTGACAGGCCTCGCAGTACTCCGGATTCTCCAGCGAGCAGAACACTGCCGCCGTCGCCTCTTCCTGCTCCTCGACCGGTGCGGGCTTCGCCACCGGCGCGGCCGACACCGTGGTCTTGGTGATCTTGGTGGCCGGACGCGAGCGCAGGTAGTAGGTGGTCTTGATGCCGGATTTCCATGCGTACATGTACATGGAGCTGAGCTGGCCGATGTTCGGGTTTTCCATGAACAGGTTCAGCGACTGGCTCTGGTCGATGTACGCACCGCGGGCGGCGCCCAGATCGATCAGTGCCTTCTGCGGCAGCTCCCACACCGTGCGATAAATCAGGCGCAGGCGTTCCGGAATGGCGGCGATGCCCTGGATCGAGCCTTCCGCCAGCTTGATGGCGTCGCGGATTTCGCTGGTCCACAGGCCCAGCGTCTTCAGCTCTTCCACCAGGTAGCGGTTCACCACCAGGAAGTCGCCCGAAAGCGTCTCGCGCTTGAACAGGTTGCTCACCTGCGGCTCGATGCACTCGTAGCAGCCGGCAATCGAAGCGATGGTCGCGGTCGGCGCAATGGCGATCAGCAACGAATTGCGCAAGCCCTTGGCCTTGATCGACTCGCGCAACGCATCCCAGCGTGCCACATCGTTCGGCTGCGCATTGGTCCAGTAGTCGAACTGCAGCTCGCCATTGGCCGCGCGGGTTTCCGCAAAGCCAGGATGCGCGCCGTGCTCCATCGCCAGCTCGTTCGACTGCGACAGCGCGTTGAAGTAGATCTCTTCCGCGATGCGCGTCGAAAGCGCCAGCGCTTCGGCTGAATCGAACGCCAGGCGCAGCTTGAAGAACACGTCCTGCAAGCCCATCACGCCCAGGCCCACCGGACGCCACTTGTTGTTGGCGACCTTGGCGGTGTCGATCGGGTAGAAGTTCAGGTCGATCACGCGATCGAGCTGACGCACAGCCGTACGCACCGTGCCGGCGAGCTTGTCGAAATCGAACTGACCGTCCACCACGTGGCGCGACAGGTTCACCGAGCCCAGGTTGCACACCGCCGTTTCGTCGGCATTGGTGACTTCCAGGATTTCGGTGCACAGGTTCGACAGGTGGATGACGTTTTCCGCCTTCGCCGTCTGGTTGCTGGTGGCGTTGCTGCGATCCTTGAAGGTCATCCAGCCATTGCCGGTCTGCGCCAGCGTGCGCAGCATGCGGGCGTACAGCTCGCGCGCCTTCACCGTCTTCACGGCCAGGCCGGCGGCTTCGGCTTCGCGATAAGCCTTCTCGAAGGTCTCGCCCCAGCTGTCGACGAAGTGCGGCACCACCTTGGGATCGAACAGCGACCAGTCGCCGTCGTTCTCCACGCGGCGCATGAATTCGTCGGGAATCCAGTTGGCCAGGTTGAGGTTGTGCGTACGGCGCGCGTCGTCGCCCGTGTTGTCGCGCAACTCGAGGAATTCCTCGATGTCGCCGTGCCACGGCTCCAGGTACACGCAGGCCGCGCCCTTGCGCTTGCCGCCCTGATTCACCGCGGCGACGGAGGCGTCCAGCGTCTTCAGCCACGGCACCAGGCCGTTGGAATGGCCGTTGGTGCCCTTGATCAGCGAGCCGCGCGAACGCACGCGCGAGTAGGCCAGGCCAATGCCGCCGGCGAACTTGCTGAGCTTGGCCACGTCGCCGTACTTCTCGTAGATGGATTCAAGCGAATCCAGCGGCGAGTCGAGCAGGAAGCACGAGCTGAGCTGCTCATGCGCCGTACCTGCATTGAACAGCGTCGGCGAGCTGGCGATGTATTCCAGCGAGGAGAGCAGGCGATACAACTCCAGCGTCTCGCCGATCTCGTTGCCGCCGAGCGCGCAGGCGATGCGCATGAAGAAATGCTGCGGCGTTTCGATCACCTTGCGCAGCTGCGGATGGCGCAGCAGGTAGCGGTCGTACACTGTGCGCAGGCCGAAGTATTCGAAGCGGCGCGTGGCGAGCGGGTCGATCGCGTCGTTGAGCTTGCGCGCATTGATCTGCACGAAGTCGCGCAGGCGTTCGTTGAGGATGCCCAGTTCCGCGCCGCGCGCGATGGACTGCGAGAAGCTCTGGATTTCCTGGCCGCTCACTTCCTTGTCGATGAAGGCGCCCAGCAGGCGCGCGGCGAGCTGGCCGTATTCGGGTTCTTCGGCGGTGAGCGCAGCGGCCGTGCGGATCGATAGCTGATCCAGCTCCTGCGTGGTGGCGCCGTCATACAGGCCGCCGATGGTCTTGAGCGCCACGCGCATGGGATCGACCCCATGCAGGCCTTCGCTGCTGCGGGTGACGGCGCGGACGATCTTGTTCACGTCCACCACTTCCTGGCGGCCGCTGCGCTTGGTCACGCGCATCTGGCCGGGGTTGTGCGGCGGGGTCAGCGCGAACGGCGCGTCCGTGCGCGGCGCGTCGGCCACGGCGGTGTCGGTGGAAAAAGCAGGGTCGGCACGATCGTCTGCACGTTCGCGCCCGGTGGTATCGATAGGTTGCATCGCGACTTCGCTCCAAGCTTGGTCATCAACCGCCTGCTCCCGCGCGCAGGGCTGAAAAAAGGTGACGTTTCGCGGACGGTCGAGCAGCAGGGCAGCCGCCCCGCGCATCGACGCGCTTCCCCGCGGAAGCCGTCACTACGCACCAGGGCGTTGGGCCCTGATGTGCCGGCAGGTCTTCGGACTCGTGGACGTGGGCGGTGAGGCCCGGCCTAGTTGCCCCCGCTTCCCAGCCGCCGAGGGCCAGTGCGATGGGGGCTTTCGTTTCCACTTACCGCTGCGGGGCAGTCCCGGATTTGCACCGGAGTTCCCTATTAAGCCATTCCGACCGTAGGTCTGAGAGTGGCACCGACGAGGCACAACATATCGGGCTACACCGGGTCGGTCAACCCAACAGATTGTGGATTGACCGTGGATAAGCCCGAAAACTCCAAGATGGGGGCGGAGTTAGGAATTGCTAGGAAATTTTCATAGGGGAGGTCGCTGCGGCGACTCTCGGCCAGTGCAAGTGCCGCCTCTCCCAAAAGCGTCTCAAAGGCGCGTTTCGGCCTGCGTCTCAAGGAGGGCTGCGAATTCACGGGCGAACCGGTGCACGTCGCCCGGCCAGCGGGCCGACACGTAATTGCGATCGCGTACGACGAAGGCGGGCGTGTCGTCCGTGTCGCTGTCGCGTACCAGGCCGGAGGTCTTGCGCTGATGGTCGGTGGCGTCCTGGGGTACGTCGAGGAAATCGTCGGGACTGGCCAACGCACGCGTCACTTCCTGCTGGACGGACATATAACCCGCTGGCTGGCCCGCGCCGTCGGGATAGGTGCGGTAGTAGTCCGGATCCCAGAAGCGCGTGATGCGGGTGAGCGACCACGCGGACTTTTCCAGCGCCCAGGTGAGGGCGGTGGTGCGCCGCCCATGCAGCACGGAGCGACCGTCCGCACCGCGGCTGCGCGCCGCCAGTGCGACGCCATGGCAAATCGCAGCCACCGGTTTGTCTGCGGTGAAGAAGGCAGCCGTCACGCGCTGCAGCTGCTCGCTTTCCAGATACTCGCGAACGCCGCGCGCGCAATGTCCGCCCGGCAGCAGCAAGCCGTCGAAGCGTTCGGCATCGATGGCATCCCAGGCGATCGGGGCGTTGAACGCCACATCCTTCTCAAGCGCCGCGTAATCGCGCCGCGCATCGGCATTGGCGCGCAACAGCAAGCCGAACAAGCGCAGCTTGCGCAAACCGGGCACAAAACCCCAGGGATCCAGCCCTTCCCCACTCAACATGATGGGATCGGCGCTGGCCACCCGGCCATCGGGCGTGGCGAACGTCGCGCGATGTCCCGCTTCGATGAGGACGCGCCAGGGCACCGCGACTTCGCTGGGATCGAAGTCCTGATGCGGAACGGGGATGAGTACGTGGGCCATGCGACGGGCGTCCTTCGATGTGGGCGCATCCTGGCGGATGACGTGATCGACGCATGTTGCGGGTCACCGCACATACAAGGCAAGCTCCGGGCTTGGCCGTTCGGCCCTCTATTTCACCGGGAAATCCATGGGCCATCCGCTGCTGCTCGTCCAACTGCTGGTGATCATCGTGGTGTCGCGGCTTATCGCTGCGCTCGCGAGGCGCATCGGCCAGCCGGCAGTTGTTGGCGAAATGCTGGCAGGTCTCGCGTTGGGCCCGATCGTGTTCGGCGCCATCGCACCGGAGTGGCAGCAGCAGCTGTTTCCCATCGACAGCCTCGGCAACCTGCAGAGCCTCAGCACGCTGGGCCTGGTGTTGTTCATGACGGTGGTGGGTGCGGAGTTGCGCGTGCCGGCCAGTGCGCAGGGTGGTCTGCTGCGACCGGCGGCGTGGATCGGCGGGCTGGCCATCGTGATTCCTGTCGCGCTCGCCTTGCTCGCCGCGCCATGGCTGTATGTGGACTATGCGCCGCCAGGCATCAGTCGACTGGGCTTTACCTTGTTCTTTGCCACCGCGTGTGCGATCACCGCATTGCCCGTGATGGCGCGCATCGTGAAGGAGCGCGGTATCACCGAGTCGCTGCCCGGCCGCCTCGGCATCGCGGCAGCAGCGGTGGCCGACGTGCTGGCCTGGATCATGTTGGCCTTCGTGGTGGCGCTGATCAGCGCACATGGCGACTGGGCGCCGTTCTGGCGCACCATGATCGGCCTGGCCGCCTTGCTCGTGCTGACCTGGTTCGTGCTGCGCCCGTTATGCGCAAAGCTGTTGGCGCGTCACGCGCCGGACGGCAATGCCGACGGCGCGGTGCTGGCCTTCCTGCTGGCCGGCGCCTTCGGTTGCGCAGCCATCACCGAATGGCTGAACCTGCATGCGGTATTCGGTGCGTTCCTGTTCGGCGCCTGCCTGCCGCGCGACGATCGCCTGCTGGAAAACCTGATCGATCGCGTTGAACGCGTCACCATTGCCGCGTTGTTGCCGGTGTTCTTCGTGCTGGCCGGACTGAGCACCAGTTCGAAGCTGCTGACCGGCGGAGCAGGCATCGCCTTGTTGCTCGTGCTCGCTGTTTCGGTGGCCGGCAAATTGATCGGCGGCACAGCTGGCGCACGCCTCTCCGGTCAGAACTGGCGCGACAGCCTTACCATCGGCTCGCTGATGAATGCGCGCGGCATGATGGAGCTCATCGTCATCAAGGTTGGCCTCGATGCGGGCGTGATCAACAGTGCGATGTTCACCATCCTGCTGGTGATGGCGATTGTGACGACGATGATGACGACGCCGATGGTGTCGGCGTTTCATGTCGATGCAGGCGCGCGTTCGGTGGACGAGCCCAGTTCGAGCTGACCGCGCTTAGCGGCGATGCCCAAAGGAACTCCGGCGAGTGGCGTTCCGTGTGTCGATAACTCAGTTGGGCGCTGTCTGTGAAATCAAATGTGTGCCACTTCCCAGCAGATGGATCGAGCCGTCAGGAATGGCATCGGGCGCTTCTGCGACTAGCGCAGAATCCTCAGCCCAGGCGATGTGCTCACGGGGACCCGGCACGTACACGTCCCACTCGCCATACGGCGTCTCCGAGCCGCTGCTCATTATGAAGCCCACGGGTATCCGCGCGTCCCAATAGGGCGCTTGTACCAGGTTGCCCGATGTGGGCAGTTGAAACTTCCAGTATCTCGACGCTTTGATGGCAGCGTGGGCAAGGTCTTCGCGAAATTCGGCCATCCGCGCAGCGCTTGGTACGGAGACGCCGAGATTGACTTGTTCGGCGCTCACATCGGTGACTTTGCCGTCTTGACCGACACGGACGAGGAGATAAACCGTGCCGGAGACGTTGTTGTTGCGAGAAAGCGATGGATAGACGGGCGGCACACGACGTGCCCACGTGATCGTCGCACCTTCCGCCTCGTCCTTGTCGCTGAAATCGGCGCTGGCAACGCGTAACGTCATGTGGCGATCGTCGGCGTTGGTAGCGACGATGCGCAGCGACATTCTTTCCTGAAACGGTGCCGTATGGGCCTCGCCGAGCTCGAATTTCCAGGTCGGCGCGACGCGCTTTATGAGATCCAGGACAGCAGGCGGCAGCTTTTCTGCCTTGTACAGCGCGTAGCTGCCAACCTTTCCGTCAGGAAGAACTTCGACGGTTCCACTCAACAGCATGCTGGCTTCGATGGGATCCTTCGGACTGGTCGCGTGGACCGACGACGCCAGCAGCAACATGGCCGCCACGAAGGCAGCCGAACCCCAACGAGCCATGACGCATTCCCCCTCCCGGAATATGGCCGCAGTCTAGTCATGGCGATCAGGCGCAGCAATGTGCCGCGCCGGGCGGCTTGCCGGCATTCCCGTGGCTTTCTCAAGCCACTGCAGTCAGCCGGCAGAGCTCACATGCTTGTCGTCGGAGACGTTCACCAGATCCGCACCCGCTCCTTCGGATCCAGATACAACGCATCCCCCGGCTGCACGCCAAACGCCTGATACCACCCATCGATGTTGTGCACCGGCCCATTCACGCGGAACTTGCGCGGTGAGTGTGGATCGCTGGTGACCTGGCGGCGGATGGCGTCGTCGGTGAGCTTGCCGCGCCAAGCCTGGGCCCAGCCGATGAAGACGCGCTGGTCGCCAGTAAGACCATCGAGCACGGGTGCGGGTTTGCCGTGCAGTGACGCGTGGTAGGCGTCGAGTGCGAGGGTGAGGCCGCCGAGGTCGGCGATGTTCTCGCCCATGGTGAGGTTGCCGTTGATATGCACGCCGGGCAGCGGTTCGAACGCGTCGTACTGCGCGCCGAGTTTCTTGGCGCGTTCGTCGAAGGCCTTGGCGTCGGCGGGTGTCCACCAGTCGCGCAGCGCGCCGCTGGCGTCGATCTTGCGGCCCTGGTCGTCGAAACCATGGGTGAGTTCGTGGCCGATCACGCCGCCAATGGCGCCGTAGTTGATGGCCGGGTCGGCGTTGGGATCGAAGATCGGCGGTTGCAGGATCGCCGCGGGAAATACGATGTCGCGCAGCGAGCCGTTGTACGCGTCATTGGTCTGCGGCGTCATGCTCCAGTCACTGCGGTCGACCGGCTTGTCCAGGCGATCGACATTGAACGACCAGTCGGCTTGCGCCGCGCGCAATACGTTGCCGGCAAGATCATCGCTGCGCATGGTGACTTTCGAATAGTCGCGCGGATGATCGGGGTAGCCCACCTTGATGGTGTAAGTGTCGAGCTTCTTCAGGGCTTCCTTGCGTGTTGCCGGGCCCATCCAGTCGAGGTGTTCGATGCGCACGCGATAGGCGGCCTTGAGGTTGGCCACCAGCGCTTCGATCTTGGCTTTCGAGGAGGCGGGGAAATACTTGTCGGTATACAGCTGGCCCACGGCCCAGCCCAGATTGCCGAAGCAGGCGAGGCGATCGCCGGCGCCGCAGTCGCCGCCGGATACCGCATGCACGCCGCGCTTCCACAGCACTTCCATCTGCTGCTGGCCGGCGAGGGTCTTGTCGTGCATCTCGAAGTACGCCTGCTGGAAGGGCGTCGAGAGGTAGTACGCCGCGTTGTCGGCAATGCGTGCGGCCTGCCACGCCTGGATGGTGGCGACGGGCGTCTTCGCATACAGCGCCGCGAGCTGGGGAAACGCGGTCTTTTCCATCACCACGAGCTGCTTGCGCTGGTCGAGTTGGGCGGACTTGAGGAAATCATTCCACGCAAAGCCGGGCGCGAGCTTCTGCAGGTCGCTTATGCTCATCGGGTTGTACATCGCCACCGGATCGCGTTGCTCGACCTTGCTGATGCTGGCCTGCGCGATGGCGGTTTCGAAGGCCAGCACATCCTTGGCGGCAGCTTCCGGTTGTGGCCATCCGGCCAGGGTAAGCAGCTGCGTCACGTACGCCTGGTAGGCCGCTTTCTGCTTGGCAAATTCTGGCTTGAGGTAGTAGTCGCGGTCGGGCAGGCCGAGACCTGCCTGCGATACGTAGACGGCGTAGCGATTGGTGTCTTTCAGGTCGACATCGAAATAGATGTTGAACAGTGATCCTTCGAAATCCAGGCCGCTGCGACCCATCAGCGCCGCCTGCGCGTCGCGCGTGGTGGCCTGCTTGACGGCGTCCAGTTGCGGCGCGATTGGCTTGGCGCCCAGCGCATCGACGCGGGCCTGATCCATGAACGATTGATAGAACGCGCCGACCTTGCCTTCGATTGAGGCGCCGTTGGTCTTGTCCCGCGCCGCGGCCTCCATCAGCTCGTGCAGACGCTGCTCAGTGAGGTCGGTCATGGCCAGTCGCAGGCTGACGGCCGGCTTGTCGGCAGGAATCGGCGTGTGATCCAGCCAGGTGCCATTGGCGTAACGGAAGAAGTCGTTGCCGGGCTTGACCGAGGTATCGGCGCCCGCCTGGTCGAAACCCCATGCGCCGTATTGCGGCTTGCCCGTGGCCGTATCGGCCGCGTGAGCCACGCCCAGGCTCAGTGCACATGCGCACGCTGCCGCCAGAATCCTGCTGACCATACGCCACTCCCGCCCCAATGAAGGTCCCGGGATACTGGCACGACGGCGGGGTGCGGCCAGTGCTGGAAGTTGTGGTCCAGCCACGGCCAGGAGCCCGGGCAGGCCGGGCCGCTGGCCTCACTGGCGGCTGGGGATCAGTACCCGTTGCGCTGGGAGTGGATGCGGCCGCTGTCGTTATTGAGCGACCGGTTGAGGTGCTGCTGTTCCGCCGCGGTCAGGTGGCCGCCGTGCTCGGCCATGTCGCGCATTTCGCGGGCGGCGATGTTGGAATCCTGGCGCTCGTCGCGGAAGGCTTGCTGGGCGTTGATCTGGCCATCGGCAATGCCGGCGTCAATGCGATTCTGCTGGTTGGCAAGACGCTGGTTCACCTGGTTGATGCGCCCATGGCCCGGGATATAGATCGGGCTGTCTTGTGCCGAGGCGGCGGCGCTGGCAAAGGCGGCGACCAGGCCGAAGGCGATCAGGCCGTAGCGGATGTGCTTCATGGTGGATTCCTCGCAGGTTCGAAAGTTGGGCGCGTATCGCTTGGGCGACATCGCGGCCTTGTTCGGGATGGCTGATATTTGCCGGTAGAGGGAACCGTGGAGCGGTTGACGGGAGCGGCGGATCTTTCAAGCCATACGTCGTTGAGCTGGCAGGTATAGATTCGCGCCAGCACGCCTGCGGGGTTTGCCAAAAGAACGTCGGGTTTGCCAAAAAGCACGATCGGGCTTCGCGTGGCGCTGCCGGCCCGGTTTCCAAATGCAAACGGCCCGGCAGGGGCCGGGCCGTTGCACTGATCTGACGGAGGCGATCAGCCGCCGGTGCGCTGTTTGTGGATGCGGGTGCTGTCCTTGTTCAGCGACTTGTTGAGGTTCTTCTGTTCCTGCTTGGTGAGATGACCGCCGTGCTCGGCTTCGTCGCGGCTTTCGCGCTGCGCGATATTGGCATCCTGCTTTTCATCGCGGGCGGCCTGCCTGGCATTCATCTGGCCGTCGGCGACGCCGTTCTGGATGCGGTTCTGCTGGTTGTCCAGGCGCTGGTTCACCTCGTTGACGCGCGGATGACCCGGCACATCGGTGGTGCTGGTCTGTGCCATGGCGCCGGCACTGGCGAAGGCGGCGACGAGACCGAGGGCGAGCAGGCTGCAGCGTGACGACAAAACGTTCTTCATGGGCGATGTCCTCGTAGGTCCGACGGTTGGGACAGGCGTCACCGTCCAGAGCGCGAGCTCTCTGCATGGTGGATCGTGTGACCCCTGCAGTCATCCCCAGGAGGGATGACTTAGGCCGGAGAACGAGGGTTCTCCAAGGCGGTTGACGCTCAACACTCGCGCACCGCAAATCGTTCAGCAGCAAGCCGGCTTGCTTAGGCGCGGCGTAAGTTTCGCAGTCGAGTTGCGCGCCTGTTGCAGCGCGCAATCAGGAAGGACGCTCGGCCAGCGCGCGCAAGTTGAGCAGGCCCTCTTCAAAATCCTTGCCGACCATCTTGTCGAAGTTGAAGACCACGCCCATCAACTTGCTCATGAAAGGCGAACGCCCCTGCATGGCCCAGATCACGCGCGTGGCATCACCCTGCGGCTCAAGCACGAATTCGGCCGTGTTGCTGGCCTGGAAGGGCGTAAAGAATTCCAGCTTGATGCGCACGAGCGAGGACGGCGTCGATTCGCTGATCTCCATCCTGCCGCTGCCAATGTTCTTGTTGCCGTTCCAGCCGTAAGTGGCGCCCGGACCCGACGAGGGGCCTTCAAACGTGCGCTGCATGGTGGGGTCCTTCTTCTCGTACGGCGACCACGACTGCCAGCGGTGCAGCTCATTGATGAAGGGAAAGATGCGTTCCGGCGGGGCCTTGATCGATGCGGAGCGTTCGATGCGGAATTGATCGGGCCGCATCGCCGCGATGATCAGCACGACGGCGACAAGCAGCAACACAACGATGAGTGCGATGAGCATGGGGAGCTTCCTTGATGTCGATAGCGAAGGGCGGAAGTCAGGCTTCCGCCGTTTCCATGGGAACCATGTGCATATAGGGCTGTGCTTCATGCAGCACGCGTGCGAATGACGGACGCTGCATCAGCCGCAACAGGTATGCCGCCGTCAGCGGGTGCGCGTCCTCCAGCGGTATCACCAGATTGGCGTAGAACAGCGCGGGCGACGCGGCGCAGTCGGCCATGCTGAAGTGCTGGCCAGCAGCCCACGGACGGCTGCCGTTGTCACGCGCAAATTCCAGTTCGATCAGGTCCAGTGCCGTGCGCAGCTTGTCGCGCGCCTGCGTCACGCCCAGATGGTCGCGCTCGGCCTTGGGGCGCAGGCGGTCGGTGATCACCTTCTGCATCGGCTCGCTCACGTACTGGTCGAAGAAGCGATCGCGGAAGCGCACTTCGCGGGCCTGATCGGCGTCATGGGGAATCAGCGCGGTGGTGCCGGGATAGTGCAGCGCGAGGTACTCGATGATGATGCTCGATTCGGGCACCAGGCAGCCGCGTGCATGGTCGTTGAGCACCGGGAACTTGCCGATCGGCCACAGCTTGTAGAACGCGTCGCGCGCGGACTCGTCCATCAGGTCCACCACGTGCGGATCAAAGGGCGTGTCGTTTTCGTACAGCGCGACCAACACCTTGTGGCAGTACGAGGCCAGCGGATGCATATAGAGCGTGAGTGACATGGTGGCGTCCCGGGTCAGTGGGCAGGCGCGGCGAGGGCAACCTTGCCGGCGCTGCCGTCGTCGATCAGCGCTTCCACCTGGATGCGCAGCACTACCTCCATGCTGAAGCCGTAGGACTTGCCGCTGTCCAGGCCGAACTCGTCGCGCTTGAAGGTGGCATAGGCGTCGGCCCCGCAAAGTTCGCGCTTGTACATCGGATGCGGCATGCACTTGAAGCTCTTGATGCTGAGCTCCAGTGGACGCGTCACGCCGTGCAGGGTCAGTGAGCCGTCGACCTTGGTCGGCGCGCCGTTGACGAAACCGGCGAGCTTGCCGCGGTAAGTAGCGGTGGGGTACTTGCTCACGTCGAACAGCTCGTTGCCGCGCGCGGCATCGTTCAACTTGTCCAGGCCGAAATCCACGCTGGCGACGTCTACCGTGATATCCACGCTGCCGTTGCCGGCGGCCTTGTCCAGCGTGACCTTGCCCGAGCTACGGTCGAACTTGCCGCGCCAGGTGGAGAGTCCGCCCATGTGATCGGCCTCGAAGCTGGGGTAGGTGTGCGCCGGATCGATCACATAGGTCGCTGCGGCGGCATGGGCCGCGCCAGCGGCGGTCAGGCATGGCAGGGCGCAGGCAAGGGCGGTGGTGGTGCGATGGGGCAGGGACATCGTCGACTCCTTCGAGGGGGCTGGCGGGCGCCGCTATGGCGCGCTCACCCTTATGACGAACGGGCAGGGCGGATTTCGACACGGCGCCTCGCGGACGGCAGGGGCTCTCGCCGGCCGGCTGCGGTAGGCTGTACGCCGCACCGTCTTCCGCCAAGGGGCCACGCCATGCGCGCGCCAACAGGTTCAGTTGTCGGGTTGTGTTCCGCGTCGGCCACGCTGTGCGCGATGGGGATGGCGTTTCTGGGTTACTGGGGCGTGCACGAGCCGGTGCCATGGCGCGTCGTCGACATCTTCGTGATCGTGTTGGCCTTTGTGGGCTTCGCCTTGCTGGCTTCGGTGCCGTGGATCATCACCACGCCGGTGGTCGACGACAGCGCCGAACGCATCCGTCCCGCGCGCCGCGCCTTCGCCTGTGGGGTGGTCGCCATCTGGCTGGCGGCGGTGCTGGCCATCGTGGGTTGAGCCAGCATCGGCGGATAAGCCTCAGGCGTCGACGGGATACGGACCGTCGCTGAAGCTGTCCGCGTGATAGCCCTTGGAACCGATCAGCCTCGCCAGCGGGCTGCGGATGTCCTCACCCGCTTCGAGACGAGCCACCACAGCAGCGAAATCATGGCGCGGCGCCCAGCCAAGTTCCTCGCGCGCCCGCTGGTTCACGTAGACCCGGTCGATGCCCTGGGCCATGTTCCAGCCGTGTCGTGCATACACGGCGTCGTAACCGGGCACGCGTCGACGCACGATCAGCGGCGCATGCGCGCGCAAGGTGGCCAGATCCTCCGGCAGGAACGGCGTGGTGGCGCTGATGATGTAGCGGCGAAAGCCGAGCGCTGGCGCGCGGCGCGCGGCCAGCAGATGCGCGCTCACCACGTCTTCGATGTCGACGCGGCGGTAGAGGAATTCGTTGGCCTTGAGGTTGCCGTCGGTATAGCGGGCGCGCACCGAGCGGTCGTCGTCTTCTTCGGGAAAGAAGCGCGACGTGCGCAGCACCATGGTCGACAGCCCCTGGTTGCGCGAAAACAGCTGGCACAGGTCTTCGGCCGCCGCCTTGGTGACGCCGTAGATGTTCTTGGGCACGGCGGGCGTGTCTTCGGTCACCCATACCGCCGGCTCGCTGGCCGGCGGCGCCAGCGCGTCGCCGAACACACTGGTGGTGCTGGTGTAGACGAACGATTCCACGCCGGTGGCCACTGCCTCCTCCAGCAGGTTGAGCGTGCCGGTGAGGTTCACGTCGATGAAATCCTGCCGAGTGTGCGTGGCGACATGCGGCTTGTGCAGCGTGGCGGGATGGAACACCGTGGCGCAGCCCGCGATGCAGCGACGCACAAAGGCACGGTCGCAGATCGAACCCAGCCGCTGGGTGTAGGGCCCCTCGACCACATCCAGCCCGATCACTTCGTGGCCGAGCTCAAGCAGGGTGCGCGCCAACGCCTCACCCAGGTGCCCCGAACTGCCTGTGACAAGCATGCGCATAGTGGGCCGCTACCGCGATCGAGCTGAGATGGGAGTTGATCCTAGCATCGGTTTTCACGGCATGAACATCACGTCCAACGCTCAAACTTCCGCTTTAAACGTACGGCCCAGCGGTTTGCCCGGTCCCACGTAATGGCGGAACAGATAGAACAGCGGACGGTAGCGCCGTGGATCCACGTGCTGGGTCCCGGCCACCGTCACATCCTCATGCGCGTGCACATGCAGCGCTTCCAGCTCGATGATCGCGTAGCCGCCGGCGCCATCGCGCCAGGCATCCAGGGGGCGCTCGACCGCAAGCATCACGCGCGCTTCCATTTGCAGCGGGCAGTCCACGATGCGTGGCGGTTTCACCGAAAGGGAAGCCTCGGCGTGCCACCCGCCCAGCGCCATCTTGTCTGCCTCGTGACGATAACCGTTGGCCTGTTTCCACCCGGGCACAGGATCGCGGCCGGTGGTGGGGGCGATGCGCTCCACGCCGCGGTGCATGTCTTCGCTGGCAAAGTTCAGCACGCATTCGCGCTCGCGCCGCAAGTTGGCCAAGCCCTGTCCGCCGCCGGCGAGACCGATCACGATGCGGTCGGCCAGCGCCCAGGCGGACGACATCGGCGTGATATTGGTCGAGCCGTCCTCGTTGCAGGTGGTGATCAGCACGACCGGCGTGCCGAAATAGAGAATGGACGGGTGGATGACTCGGGTATGTGGGTAGCGATGCATGTCCATGAGTTCAGTGTCGTTGCCTATGCCGCTGAACGTTTCGCCGCGCGTCGAAGTGTTCAGCGAAACGGGCGCGCTAGACTGCGCGCATGAACGATGCGATCGCTCCAAGCCGCTACCAGCTGGCCGAGATCGGCGCCCTGCTCGCCGAACCGGCACGCGCCGCCATGTTGCTGGCCTTGATCGACGGGACGGCACGTCCGGCAGGCGAGCTGGCGCGCGCGGCCGGTGTGGGTGCGGCGACGGGAAGCGCGCATCTCAAGCGCCTGCTCGAGGGCGGCCTGCTGGCGGTGCAGGAGCAGGGGCGTCATCGCTATTACCGGCTCGCCGACGATGACGTAGCCGCGCTGATCGAAACGCTGGCCGCGCCGCGCGCGCGACCCGTGTTGCCTGATCCGACCGGCGGCGATCGCCCCTTGCGCATGGCACGCACCTGCTATCGGCATCTTGCGGGACGATTGGGCGTGGGCTTGTGCGATGCCCTGCTGCAGCAGGGTTACCTGCTAGCCGCGAGCGAAGGCATGCGCTTGCAGGACGACGGTGCGCAAGCGCTGGTGCAAGCCGGCCTCGACGCCGCACGCGTGCAAGCCTTGTTGCCACTGTCCGGACGCAGCTGTCTGGACTGGACCGAACGCCGCCTGCACCTGGGCGGCCCACTCGGTGTTTCGCTCACCGACGCCTTGCTGGACGCAGGCTGGTTGCGTCGCCGTGCCGGTAGCCGCGCGTTGCAACCCAGCGATGACGGATTACGCCGCTTGATCGGGCTCGGCGTGCCATGGGAGAGTCGCCGATGAAGGCGCTTCGTTTCGTTGTAGGAGCGCACTTGTGCGCGACCGCAGCGCTGAGGTGCACCGCTCCGTTGGCGGGTCGCGCACAAGTGCGCTCCTACATGGGTAGGTGATCGCTGCGCCCCCTCAGGCAACGCAGCGCCACACCAGCATCAGGCCTGCTTTTTCTTGAAGATCTTGGCGAACAAACCACCGATCGCCGCAATGCCGATCACCACGAACTTCTTCAACGCCAGCAACATGAGGCCGAGCTTCGCGAACAAGCCAGCCTTGGCGGCAATACCGCCCGCCACCAACGCCGCAATGCCATACGCCGCAACCTTGTCCGTGCTCGAGTTGTAATCGGCATAACGTTCGCCGGGATTGAACTCGGCCATCGCCACTACGTCGGGCATGTCGGCACGCACCTGGGCGAGCTGGTCGATCGGTGCAATCGCATTGAGCGAGAGATAGCCCTTGCGGCCGAGCACGCGGATCGCGTAGTTCAGCGACTGTCCGTCGGCGCTGCCGTCGGCCTTCTTGAACTTCAGGTCGCGCGCCCAGTACAGCTTGTGGCTGGCTTCGTCGTAATGCGGCGGTTCGGCCCAGCCGACCAGTTCCACCGCCGGATAGCCTTCCTTGAGGCGCTCTGGATTGCTGTCCTGGGCGGCCTTCTTCAGATCCTTGAGCATGTCGTCATAGTCGATCTTCTCGGCGTCCTTGTCGGACACATAGCCTTCGTCGATAAAGGTGACTACCACCGCCCAGGTTTTCTCATCGAGTACGGCATGCGCATCGCTGCTGGGGATGATCATGCCCAGCACGCTGTTGTCCGGCGGGTTGCCCCAGGCCTGCGTCAGCACGCGCTGCGCATCGGCGGCAGAAAGAAAACTGTAGCCATTGGCCAGCTTGAGCGTGGCCTGTGCGCCCGGTATGGACACCTCACCGGTGGTCGGATGCAGCGAACTGACAAACGCCTCGGCGGACGTCTGATGCCCGCCATCTTCGGGCATGGCCGCGACCGGCGCGGCGAGAACAAAAGCGGCCAGCAAAGCCACTGCCGGCATAAACGTCTTGCGAAGCATGGATTTTCCCCTGGTATCGTCCGTTGATACGCATCCCTCGGGATGCGGTTGCCGCTCCCCCCGGAGCAGCAACCGGCCGATCTTATCGTTTCGCAAGGCTTTGCGCCTTCGGAACAATCCGCTTTAGGGCGACTTCGGAGCAGGCGAGCGCTCGAAGCTGCCGGCATCGCCAGGGAATACCACCGGGCTTTCATAGCCATCGGCCGAGACCGACGAGACGCCGAAGAACCAGTCGTCGATCACCACGTCCTTGATCACCGCCTGGTCGCTGTCGCCGACCACGCGGCTGTACTGCCACTGCGGCGCCGTGGTGTCGCGCCAATGCACGATGTAGCCCGCAGCGCCCGGCACTTTCTTCCAGTGCACGGTGGTGTCGCTGGCCAGCGCGCCCTCGATGCTCACGCCGGAGGGCGGGGCAGGGGCGCGGCTCAGCGCGGCCATGGTCACCGTGTTTAGCGCGGTGACACGGGCGAGATAGCGGAAGTCGACGCCATCGATGGTGTCGCCGTACTTGATGCCCTTCTCGCTGCGCAGATCCTGGTGCTGGCGCGTGTAATCCTCATGACCTTCGGTCACGCGCACACCGGGATAACCGGCCTCCAGGAATGGCACCTGGTCGCCGCCGCGGCTGTAGCGGTCGGTGCGATACACCATGTGCACGCGCAGATCTGGCAGATAGGTGGTTGCCATCTGCTCCATGTAGCGCGCCACGTTGCGCGAGGGCGAATCCACTTCGCCGCCGTGATAGGCGCGGTACTTCGCCTGTTCCGGGGTTTCGTTGGTCTTGGTGCCTTCGGAGAAGATGCGCACCGTGGTGTTGTCGAGCACGCCGTTCAAACCGTGGCTGTTGCCGACGATGTCGTTGTTGAGGTCGGCCTGCACGTTCCAGCCCTGCGCAACGGCGTAGTCGGCCAGCACCTTGCCACCGTAGAGGCCCTGCTCCTCGCCGGAGAGCGCCGCGAATACCAGGGTGGCGTCGTTGTCTTCCTTGGACAGCAACCGCGCCGCTTCCATCAAGGCGGCGACGCCTGAGGCATCGTCGTTCGCGCCGGGGGCATCGGACTTGGCGTTCATCACGTCGGTGACGCGCGAATCGAGATGGCCCGTCATCACGATCACGCGCTTGGGATCGCTTTTGCCGCGCTTGATCGCGACCACATCCATCACTTCGGTGGATTGCGGAATGCGCTTGCCGGTGAACATCTGCGACGGCGTCACCACCTCGATGCAACCGCCGCAGGCCTTGGAGATGTCCTCGAACTGCGACTTCACCCAGCGCCGCGCAGCGCCGATGCCGCGCTTGTCCGACTTGGTGTCCGACAACGTGTGGCGCGTGCCGAAGCTCACCAGCTTGGCAATCGTGGCATGCAGTTCCGCTTCGCTCGGTGCGGTGGACAAGGCTTGCAGCGATGCATGCTGGCTCGGCTGCGCCGGCGCGTCGTCGGCATAGGCGGTAGAGATGGCAAGGCACAGCGCGAAGGGCAGTAGGGTCGGGGCAAGGCGCATCAGGGTCTCCCGGTGATCAGCCCCCGACTTTACATCGCAGATGTGGCCGCGCAGAACCATGCCATTTGGCCCTCCCCGGAGCTCGCCGCATCGTATTGCCGGGCCTTCGCAGGGACTTACGGTTTGACCAGCGTGATCTCGAACAGCTTGGGCCAGCGCTTGCCGGTGACGAACAAGCGATCGTGCTGCTCGTCGTAAGCGATGCCATTGAGCACATCGTTGCCCGGGTCAGGCAGGCGGCTCACATCAAGCAAGCCGCTGAGGTCGATCCAGCCGGTGACATGGCCGGTGGCCGGGTCGATGCGTGCGATGCGGTTGGTCATCCACACGTTGGCGTAGATCTCCCCCCTCACCCATTCCAGCTCATTGAGATTGGTCACCGGCTCGCCGTTGTCGGTGACCATGATGCTGCCGGTGGCGGTGAGCGTATCCGGATCGAGCACGCGCAGCACCGGCGAGCCATCGCTCATATACAGATGCCTGCTGTCGCGCGTGAGCGCCCAGCCTTCGCCGGGATAGCGGAAGGTGCGCTGCTGCCTGAAGCTGGCCAGGTCGTAGACAAAACCAAGCTCGCTCTTCCAGGTGAGCTGGATCAGCTCGTGATTCCAGTCGACGATGCCCTCGCCGAAATACGCATCCGGCACATCATGGCGCTGCAGCACCTTGCCGGTTTCCAGTTCCACTTTGCGCACGGTCGACTCGCCCGCTTCGCCGGTGCTCTCGTACAGATAGCCGTCCTTGTAGAACAAGCCTTCCGTATACGCCGAGGTGTCATGCGGATAGACATGCACCACGCGATAACCGTACACCGGCGTGGCGGCATGAGTGGACGCAGAGCTGACAAGGGCGATCAGGGCGAGCGCGTAGCTGAGCCGGCGTATCATGAAAACGACATCCTTTGCGAAGGGCAGCCTCGCGCGTGGCGGGCAGCGGGTAACCTCAGTGCAGCGAGCGTACCCGGAAGTTCCGCCCCTTGATCTTGCCCGCGCGCAGCCGCTCCAGCGCCTTGTTCGCAAGATCCCGACGGATCGCCACATAGGCACGCGTGGCGAACACGTCGATCTTGCCAATGTCCTTGGCGTCGAGCCCGGCATCGCCGGTCAGTGCGCCGAGGATATCGCCGGGTCGCAGTTTGTCCTGGCGGCCGGCATCGATCACCACCGTCTTCATCGGCGCGAGGTTGAGCTGCTTGCCGCGCGAGGGCGCCACCCGCAGCGGATGCCACGGCAGCGGCTGGCCCAGCTGTTGTTCGATATTGGTTGCCTTGGGGCGTTCGCGCGGCGTCACCAGGGTGATGGCGAGGCCATTCTCACCGGCGCGACCCGTGCGGCCCACGCGATGCGTGTGCGTGTCCGGGTCGTGTGCAATGTCGAAGCTCACCACCAGGGGTAGGGCCACGATATCGAGACCGCGCGCCGCCACGTCAGTGGCCACCAGCACGGCGCAGCTGCGGTTGGCGAACTGCACCAGCACTTCATCACGATCGCGCTGCTCCATGTCGCCGTGCAGTGCGAGCGCCGAGAAACCGCGCTTGTCCAGTTCCTCGGCGACCCCGTCCACGTCCTTGCGCATATTGCAGAACACCAGCGCGTGCTGCGCCTGTTCGTCCCGCAGCGTGCCCTTGGCCAGCAATTGCGCGAGCGCATCGAGTTTCTGCGCCGGCTCCACTTCGTGGAAACGCTGCTCGATGGTGGTCTCCTCGTGCGGCGTCTCCACCGTCACTTCCACCGGATCGCGCTGCAGGCGCTTGCTCACCTGGCGGATTTCCTCGGCATAGGTAGCCGAGAACAGCAGCGTCTGGTGATGCTTGGAGATGCGCCCCACGATGTCGTCGATCGCTTCGGAAAAGCCCATGTCGAGCATGCGATCGGCCTCGTCCAGCACCAGCACCTTGATGCCGCCGCCGTGCAGGCTCGAGCGCTTGAGATGTTCCTGGATACGCCCTGGCGTGCCCACCACGATATGCGGGTCATGCGTCAGCGAGGCGAGCTGCGGGCCCAGCGGCATGCCGCCGCACAGCGTCAGCAACTTCACGTTGGGAATATTGGCCGCCAGTTTGCGGATGGCCTTGCTCACCTGGTCAGCCAGCTCGCGCGTGGGGCAAAGCACCAGCGCCTGCAGCCGGATCGTCTCCACGTCGATCTGCTGCAGCAGGCCCAGCCCGAACGCAGCGGTCTTGCCGCTGCCGGTACGCGCCTGCGCGATCACGTCGCGACCTTCCAGGATCGGCGGCAGACTCTGTGCCTGCACTGGCGTCATCTCGGTGAAACCGAGGGTTTCCACGCTGGCGAGCAGCGCGGGCTTTAAGGGGAGCGTGCGGAAATCAGTCATGCGGGTATTGTCGCATGCCGGTTGGCTGGGCCTTAAAAGGGGTCAGGGGCGAGTAGTGAGGGCGCCAAGACCGCCTGCCCACGCTCGCCCCTCGTCCCTAAATACTCAGCTCTGCATATCTTCCAGCTCGATGCCCTTGGTCTCGCGCACGGCCTTCAGCACGAAGACCAGAGAAATCAGGGCGAATGCGGCGTACAGGCCGTAGGCAAAGGCGAGGCCCATTTCGGCCAGCGACGGGAAGGTACTGGTGATGGCGAAGTTGGCCAGCCACTGGGCGGCGGCGGCCACGGCCAGTGCAATGGCGCGGATCCGGTTGGGGAACATCTCGCCCAGCAGCACCCACACCATCGGGCCCCAGCTGAGGCCGAAGAACACCACGTAAGCGTTGGCGGCAACCAGGGCCACCATGTTCCACGGCGCCGGCAGGCTGAGCGTGGCGCCGCTGCCGGTGGCCTGCGAGAAGCACCACGCCATCGCACCGAGGGTGACGGCCATGCCGGCCGAACCGATCACCAGCAAGGGCTTGCGACCGATGCGATCGACCAGCGCGATGGCGACGAGGGTCACCAGCACGTTCACCACCGAGGTGGCCACCGTGATGGAGAACGAATCGGCTTCGCTGAAGCCCACCGAATGCCACAGGGTGGACGAGTAATAGAAGATGACATTGATGCCCACGAACTGCTGGAACACCGACAGCAGGATGCCAATCCACACCACCGGCAGCAGGCCCAGGCGCGGTCCGCGCAAGTCCTTCAGGGTGGGGCGGTATTCCGAGTGCAGGCTCTGCTGGATGTCCTTCACCTTGGCATCGAGGGCAGCCTCGTTGTGCATGCCCAGCACCTGGCGCAGCACGTCCTTGGCTTCCGCCAGGCGACCCTTGGCCACCAGGTGGCGCGGCGATTCGGGCACGCCGAGCACCAGCGAGCCGTAGATCAATGCAGGCACCACGGCGACCAGGAACATCCAGCGCCACGCGTCCAGGTTGAACCAGAGCTTGTGCGAGGCACCGCCCGCCGTACCGGCCAGCCATGCATCGCTCAGCAGCGCGGCAAAGATGCCAAGCACGATGGCCAGCTGCTGCAACGAACCGAGCCGGCCGCGCACGGCGGCAGGCGAGATTTCCGCGATATAGGTCGGCGCGATCACCGAGGCCACACCGACGCCGATGCCGCCCACCAGGCGCCAGAACACCAACAGGCCAACGCCGTTCACCAAACCTGCGCCCAAGGCGCTCAGAGCCAGCAACACGGCCGCCACCTGCATCGCGCGTACTCGGCCGACGCGGTCTGCGAGCGGGCCGGCGTACCACGCACCAGCAGCAGAACCTAGCAGCGCGCATGACACGGCGAAACCGATGTGGGCTGCATCCAGCCCGAAATTGCCGCGCACGGCGTCGACCGCGCCGTTGATCACGGCGGTATCGAAGCCGAACAGGAAGCCGCCAAGTGCAGCGGCCGCAGCGATCAAGACAACGCGCGCGGTGGCGTGTTGACCAAGGTCACCGACGGAGTTCGTCGACGTCGGTGTGGAATTCAGATTCATTGCCTCTCCCCAATCCAGAGTCCGGCGATTCTGCGCTGGCAGTGCCGGTTTATTGAAGTGAATACGTATGCATCAGAGTGGGCGGGATGTCGAGCTTTGGGGATGTGGAGGGGATGTTGCGGGTGCGTTGGGAGAAGGGTGGGGTTGTTTGTGGGGTGGTGATGGCTGGTGGCGAGGGTGGTGAGTTTTGTGTTGCTTTGCAGCATGATTTTTGCGGCGCGCGTGCGCATGACGCTCGGCGGGAGTTTGAGCCGCTGTGTTGGCTAACTCGTCATCCCGGCGCAGGCCGGGATCCAGAGCCTCGGTGTTTACTTGTCGCGATACGGCGACCTGGCCCGCCTGCTGCGGGCTTCCGTCCTCCTGCCGGAGGCCGGGTTACTTTTCTTTGCTTGCCCAAAGAAAAGTAACCAAAAGAAAGGGCCCCCCGGATGACGCGCCTTCCGGGCCGTTGGCCCTCCAGGTGCGCGGTCGGGTTACGGGGTTTTTCGACAGGACATCCCTGTCCTGTCGAAAAACTGGCCGCATCCATGCGGCCACCCTGCGGGCTTTCCTCCACCCGCCCGCCGCGTCATACGGGGACCCCGGGGGCAGGAGCCACATCAAGAGCCACATCAAGAGCCACATCAAGAGCCACATCAAGAGCCGAACGCCCACCGTGCCGGTCGGCAGTTTGTCTGTTGTAGGAGCGCACTTGTGCGCGACCGGCCGGAGCGGTGCATCCACGCGCTGCGGTCGCGCACAAGTGCGCTCCTACAGGAGGGTTCGCATGTTTTGGGGGCGGACCACACACCGCGGGCCGCTATTTGTTGGAGCGCACCCTGTGCGCGACCAACCTAGGGAGCGGTACACCCCGGCGCCGCGGTCGCGCACAAGTGCGCTCCTACAAGGGGAGCGCGCACGTCGTGGACGGCGGATCAACGCTGCCGACGGGCTATTTGTGGGAGCGCACCCTGTGCGCGACAAACCTGCGGAGCGAGGCACCCGGGTGTGGCAATGGCAGCCGATCGAAGCAATCGCCGCCGAGCCATTCCTTCAATTGAGAAACAACCTCTCCGCCAACTTCGCCAGCGGCTTCTCCATCGCATTCTGCAAACGCGGCGGCAACTCCAGCGGCTTGAGCAGCATCTTCACCGTCATTTCCGCGGGGATATTCCGCCGCAGCAGGTCTTGTGCGCGGCCGGTGACGCGCTTGAACTCGGCGTGGTTGTCCTTGTGCTGCGGATAGCACTGGTCGAACACGTGGCGCAGCGCGATGTCGCTGTCTTCGCCGCGGATTTCGTTGAGGCGACGCAGGATGACCCGGAATATCTTGTAGCGACCGAAGCCCTCGCGTTCGCGATACAGGCGGTAGTGCTGGTAGAAATTCTTGTAGTGGCGGACTTCGTCGCTCTTGATGTGACCGGTGAGCTGCTTGAGCACGGGTTCATCGGTGATGTCGTTGAGTGCGCGGTAGAGGCTGGCGGTACCGGTTTCCACCACGCAGCGCGCGGCAAGTTCCAGGCCGCGGATGGGTTCCAGTTGTTCGGCGGTGCACACCGCGCCGTACTCGGCCCAGAACGCGGCGAAGCCCTTGTCCCAGTCGAATTCCGGCCACACCGCTTTCACATAGGCGGCAAGGGCGCGGCCGTGCTGCAGTTCCTCGTGTTCCCAATGCTGGCTGAGCCAGGTCTGCAGGGTCTCGTCACCCGCGAAGTGGTCGACCAGATTGTGCGTATACAGGTCCGAACCGCTCTCGACGAAGGAGGCGCTGCACAGCAAGAAAAACAGGTCTTCGTTCTGGCGTACACGTTGGATGTCGATCCGACTGAAGTCCAGGCTTTCGAGGGTCCAGGGCAACGATTGGGCATAGCTCACGCGGGCTTTCCTGTGCGGGGGGCCGAAGGGCTGGCTTGACGCGGGGCACGGCGCCAGCCTGGCATGACGATCGTGTGACAGCATACGACGAGACGGCAACGCGGGATTAACGAGCGCCGACCCGCGGGGCTGGCGGGTGGCTCAGCGCACCACGGTCACCGGCACGTGGGCGCGCTCGAGCACGTCGCTGGAGACCGATCCGAGCAGCCAGCGCGCGAGCGCGCCGCGCTCGGTATGGCCGATCACGATGTGATCGATGGCGTGGTTGCGTACCTGCTCCAGCAGGACATCGCCGGGGCTGCCGCGCACCACCTCGGCGTCGATCAGGGACGCCGTGCCCGGCACCAGATCCTTCACTTCGTCGAGCAACTGGGAGCAACGCTTGCCGCCCTGGTCGGCGATCATCAGCGTACAGGTGTCGGCGCTCCCTTCGGTCAACTGCAACACCGACACCACGCGGACGCGGCCACCGGTGGCCTGCGCCAGTTGCACGGCAAAGCGCAGCGCGCGTTGCGATGTGGCGGAGCCGTCATAGCCGACCAGCGAATAGTTGGACATGCGCTACCTCGGGCACAGGCAGGCTTGCTGTGTCGGGCACGGGTGCGAGGCGGCCCAAGGCAGATCGGCCTGCGGTTTTCTCGGATCTTGAGGGTCAGCGTAATCCTCGCCGCGCGCCTGCGCTACGGGTGATGCGCCCAATCCATGCGCGCTCATCAGGCGGCCGAAACACAGGGCTTCCCCAGGCGCAACGTACGGGCACGACAGGCTTTTTTAAGCCTTGAGCCAGCATTGCTTGCGAAGCCGTTAACGAAGCATCCAGCTATTTGCACACTGCGTTCACGGGAACTGCCGACCATGGAGGTGCTACGGCGGACAGGTGCACGCTGACCACAGTGGCTGACGTCGTCCGAAGTCCTCATTCACTGCAAGGAGATGAAAATGATCAAGCGTTCAATGGGTATGGCGGCTCTCGTACTGGCTTGCGCAGGCGCCATGTCGATGGCACCGGTATCCGCAGCCCGTGCGGCCGAAGCCGAAGTGAAGTGCGATCTCTCCTTCAGCATTTCCGGATGGTCGCTCATCTACAAGCATGCCTCGGGCAGTGGCACGGTGGTTTGCAATAACGGCCAGAAGTCCAAGGTGAAGATCTCGGTCAATGGCGGCGGCATCACCGCCGGCAAGTACCGCATCGACAACGGCAAGGGTGACATCACCCATGTGCGCAGTATCGACGATGTGTTCGGCACCTATGCGCAGGCCGGTGCCGAAGCAGGCGTGGTCAAGAGTGGCGAGGCCCAGGTGTTGACCAAGGGCACCACGTCGCTGGCCCTGCATGGCAGTGGCGAGGGCGTGAACCTCGGCGTTTCGGTGGGCGCGTTCGAGATCGAGCGCGAATAAGTCACCGTTGCAGGCTCGATGCAGAGGGTGCCGCATGGCGCCCTTTGTTTTGCTGCGCGTAAACTGGCCCGGAATTCTTTCGGAGTGTCCCGATGCCTCGCCTCTCGTTCCTGTTGATGTTGAGTCTGCTGCTGGGCCTGCTGGCTCCGGCCTATGCCGACGCGCCCGCCGCCACGCTGCCGCAGGTCGGCCAGAAAGCGCCTGATTTCCACCTGCAGGACCAGAACGGCAAGTGGCATACGCCGGCCGATCATCAGGGGCGTTGGGTGGTGCTGTACTTCTATCCGAAGGACTTCACGCCCGGTTGCACCACCGAGGTCTGCGCGTTCCGCGACGATGTCGCCAAGCTGCGCCAGCAGGGTGCCGACGTGCTGGGCGTGAGCCTGGACGATGTGAAATCGCACGCGGACTTCGCCGCCAAGTACCACGTACCGTTCCCCTTGCTGTCCGATGCCGACAGCAAGACCGCGCAGGCCTATGGCGTGCTCGCTTCCAAAATGGGCTTCAAGTACGCGCGCCGCACCACCTTCCTGATCGACCCGCAGGGCAGGGTTGCCAAGGTCTATGAGGATGTGGATCCGGAGAAGAATTCGGCCCAGGTGCTGGCCGATCTCGCATCGCTGAAGGCGTCTTCCTGATGCCGTTGATGCTGCGTAGCGAAACCCGCCGCGACGGCTTCGCGCTGTGGCGCATCGTGACCTGGCTGATCCTGCTGCTGGCGGCCTATGGCTGCATGCAGTACGCGTTGCATGTCACCCAGTTGTGGCGTGTGCTGCAGCCGCTGCCCGCGTCCAATACGGGCGACATCTTGCAGCTGCACAAGATGCTGGCCTGGGATGTGCTGTATTTCGTCGCAGCGCTGGCGCTGGTGGTGATCTGCGCGGGGGCGATTCTTCGCCAGGGCTGGGCGCGGCCTTCGCTGCAGCTGGCCAGTGTGCTGCTGGCGGTGGGCTGGGGCCTGGTGGGTGGGCTGATGCTGTTCCTGCAGTGGCGCGACTTCAGCCAGGCGGTGGCGTTGACCAATGCCCAGGACTCGCTCGATACCGCCTCGCAGATGGCGATGGCGCATATGCGCCGGTCATTTCTGATGGCAGTGGGGATCAAGTTCGTAGGTGTGCCGGTATTGCTGTGGCTGGCCTGGTGGCTGGGGCGCCCGTCGGTGCGTGCCCAGTTCCGCTCGCGACGCTGAGCACGTTCGGTTCAGGTCCGGTTGCCGCGGCGCGGGTTATCGCTGCGGCATCGATTGCTCCGGGCCCTCCCATGTTCCTGCGCCGCCTGTCCCTCCTCGCCACCCTCTCGCTGGCCAGCGTGGCCTTGCACGCGCAGGACCTGGCGACCACCTGCCACGCCACCAGCAGTTACGACCTGACGATTGCGCCTGATCGTCTCTTGTTCGATCGCTCGCAACCCTTGCCACGCCAGGTGGAACTGCGCGATGGCAGTCTGCGCACCGATGGCAGCAAGGTCGCCCTGCGTGCGGACGAGCAGGACCGCCTGGCCTTATTCGAGCGTGAGTTACGAGCCCTGGCGCCTCGCGCCAAGGCGGTGGCAGCCAATGGCGTGGACATGCTCGCGGCCGCCATGCACGACGAGGGCACCCGCCTATCGCTGGACCCCGCGACACGGGCAGAACTCGACCGCCGCGTGGCGTCCCGCGCGGCAGAGCTCAAACAGCGCCTGGCGGCCAGCAACAGTACCCACGACTGGCAGGGCAACCTGGCCGACCAATACGCCAACCAGCTGGCCTCTGACCTGATGCCCTTGCTGGCCAATGATCTCGGCCAGCAGGCCATGAATGCCGCCATGACCGGCGATCTGCAGGCGGCGGCCAACCTGCGCGATACGGCCGGCGACCTCACCACCCAGCTGCGCCCCCGTCTGGAGCAGCGCATGCAGGCCCTGGGGCCGCAGGTCCAGGCCTTGTGCCCGGCAGTCCAGCGGCTGGCCGAGCTGCAGCAGGGCATCCGCGGTACCGGCGGCCAACCCCTGAACTTGCTGGACGTGGGTCAGTAAAACCCCGGCTGAGCGAGGGTTCTCACGAAGCCTCAGATTAACCCTACGCTAAGTGGCGAAGGACGAGGATGGCGCCTGCATTCGCTTTTAGCTCAGCAGGAGGCGACTTCGTGTCGCGTGCACCGCAATACAACGCCCTTATCCGGCGTGGCATCGATGACCGGGACCTGTACCGCAGGGCCCTGGTCCAGGTTCGCGAACCGGGACTGCAGGCCTTGCTGGCCGAGAACCTGCACACCCTGGACGCCCTGATCGGCGACCTGCAGGCACAGATGCATGCCGCGGGCCGCACACCGGCCAGGCACGGCACGCTGCCTGGCGCCGTGCGCGGGGCGCTGGCCGACATGGTCACCGGCATGGCCTCCAACCGCGATTCGGCCTGGGTCCACTATCTGGCCCGCCACGAGTGCGCTCTGCTGAGGAGTTTCGAGCAGCAGATGGCGCTGGCCTCGGACGAATCGGCGCGCGTGCTGAGAGTCCAGTTGTCGCGCCTGCACGGCATCCATAAGGATATGCACTGCCTGGCCGGTACCACCCACGGTTGACCGGTCGCCCATCGTAAGGAGCGCGCGTGCCGACCCCCACGGACGTGTTGGATTTCTGGTTCGCCGAAGATTCGCAGGCGCACTGGTATGAGCGCGACGACGCTTTCGACGCGGCCATTCGCCAGCGCTTTGGCGACACGCTGGACGCGGCCCGGCGCGGCGATCTCGATCACTGGGCGCAAACGCCCGGGGGCTGGCTGGCCCTGCTGATCGTGCGCGATCAGTTCAGTCGCAATCTCTATCGCGACGACGCCCGCGCGTGGTCGGCCGATCCCATGACGCAAGTGCTTGCGCTCGATGGCATCGCGCGCGGCGACGACCAGCGGCTGACGCCGATGCAGCGCGTCTTTGCCTATATGCCGCTCGAACATGCCGAGAGCCTGGTATTGCAGGTGCACTGTGTGCACTTGTTCGAACGGCTGGTGGCCGGTCAACCAGCGTCGGAGCGCCCGTGTTTCCAGAACTTCGTTGATTACGCCCGTCGCCATCACGATGTGATAGCGCGGTTCGGCCGGTTTCCCCACCGCAACGCCGTCCTCGGCCGTCTCGATACACCTGCGGAACAGGCGTATCTTGCGACTCCGGAATCGGGTTTCTGAGCGTCACCGACGACACGGAGTTGATCATGCGCCGCTATCTGTTCATTGCCCTGTTGCTGTTGAGCGCAAGCGCCACGGCAGCCAATACCTATCGCGTGGGCAGCGAGGTGCTGACCGTCGGCGACAGTGCGGTGCGCGCCATGCAGCTGATGGGCAAGCCGGATTTCAAGGAGCCGGTGCAAAGCGACTTTGGCGGCTACCAGGGCGAGCGCTGGCAGTACATGCGCGATGACGGACGCGTCGTCATCATCACCATCCTCAATGGCAAGGTGTCGGACATCGCCGACCGCTCGCGCTGAGCGATGCGTCATCGACGTGAACGACGACAGCAGGCGATGCCTGCCGACAGCAAGCCGCGGCCGTAAACCCATGCCGTGATCGGATATCGCATCGCTAAGGTGACTCTCCGTGCCACGTGCACACGGAGAGGGACGAGCGATGCGTCGAACCATGTGTCTGAGTGTCCTGTTGTTCGCGTGCGCGGCTCACGCAGGCAGCGGAACCTTGCGCGTCGGCAGCCAAGTGCTGGTGGTGGGCGACTCCGCCACGCGGGTCCTGGAGCTGCTGGGCAAGCCGTCGTACCGCTCGCATGCCGCTTCGTCTTCGAGCAGTCACCGGGGCAGCCGACGCAGCCGCAGACACGGCGGTCGATCGACATCGTCGGGCGGCGAGCAATGGCAGTACCGGCAGGGCAGTCGCGTCGTCACCATCGTGGTAGCCGACGGCAAGGTCAGCGCGATCCGCGACGATGGCCACTGAGTGAGATGGCGGCGCGGCCGCCGCTCATGCGATAACTGTCGCGAGGGAAGGGAGATCGCGTCATGTCCGAAACGTCTGCATCGGCGCAACGCCGCTCGCCAAGCCTGCTGCGCCCGCACCAGCCGGGCACGCACGGCAAGGTCACCAATATCGAGCTGTTCTTCGATCTGGTGTTTGTCTATGCCGTCACGCAGTTGTCGCACACGCTGCTGCGCGACTTGAGCGTGCTGGGCGCCGTGCACGTGTTGCTGCTGTTTCTGTCGGTCTGGTGGGTATGGATCTTCACTGGCTGGGTCACCAACTGGCTCGACCCCGATCGCTTTGCCGTACGCCTGCTGGTGCTGGCGCTGATGTTCGCGGGTCTATTGCTGTCGGTGGCGCTGCCCGAGGCATTCGACGGCCACGGCCTGATGTTCGCCTGCGCCTACGCCTCGATGCAGGTGGGGCGTTCGCTGTTCATGGTCTGGGCGTTGCGGGTGTCGACACCGGCGGCGCGCCTGAACTTCTATCGCATCACGCTATGGTTCGCGGTGGCGGGCGTGCTGTGGGTGATGGGCGGCCTGGCCTCGGACCAGGCGCGCCTGGCCTGGTGGGCCGTCGCGTTGGGTATCGAGTACGTGGGACCGGCGGCGTATTTCTACGTACCGGGGCTAGGGCGATCCTACACGCGCGAATGGGACGTGGAAGGCGGCCATATCGCCGAGCGTTGCAGTCTGTTCGTGATGATCGCGCTGGGCGAATCCGTGGTGGTGATGGGCAGCACGTTCGCGGAAGGCACGCGCACGGCCGATCTGTGGTTTGCCTTCATCATGGCGTTCGTCGGCTGCGTGGCGATGTGGTGGATTTACTTCGACCTCGGCGTGGAGCGCGGCAGCCGCTCGATCATCCAATCGACCGATCCGGGACGCACGGCGCGGCTGGGCTATACCTATCTGCACCTGTTGATCGTGGCCGGCATCGTGGCTTGCGCGGTTGGCGACGAGCTGAGCCTGGCGCATCCCCTCGCCACGGCGCAAACGGCGCAGATCGCCGTGTTGCTGGGCGGCCCGGCGCTTTATCTGCTGGGCAATGCGCTGTTCAAGAAGACCGTCAACAACACTAATTTTCCACTGTCCCATCTGGTGGGGTTGGGCTTGCTGGCGGCCCTGGCGTGGCCAGCGCATGCGCTGCCAGTAGTGGCGCTGGCGACGGCGACCACGCTGCTGCTGGTCGGCGTCGCGCTGTGGGAAACCATCTCGCTGCGCAATCTGCGGCGTGAGCTTTACGCCGCTGAAGCGCAGGAGTAACGCGCTTACGTCGCCGCGCGGCTGCGCAAATCGTCGAGCAACTCCTGCGCCGTCCATGCACGCCGCGCCTGTTCGACCTGATGCACCAGCTCGACCAGTCGCGCATTCACCGGTGCGGCGACACCGTGCGCCGCGGCCAGCCGCACCACTTCGCCGTTGATGGCGTCGACCTCGGTGGAGCGGCCACGTTCAAGGTCTTCCCACATCGACGAACGCGCCACCGGGTCGATCGCCAGCAGGCGCGAGGCGAGCCGGCGGAACCAGCTGTCCGGCATCTCCAGCACGCGCGGCAACCAGGCTGGCGGCAAGGGCGTGAGTTTGGCTGGATGCATGTCTGCGGCATCGAACACCGTCAGCGCTTCGCGTTGGGCCAGCGCCAGGCAACGACGCCAGTCGCGCTGGGAGAGTTGTTCCTTCAAGGGCAGGTTGGACAGCGCGTTCAGTGCGTTGTTTAGGTTGAGCAGCAGCTTGGCGGACAACACCGCGGGCATATCGCTGCGCGCCAACAGCGGCAGACCCGATGCTTCGAACACGGGCAGAAACGCCGCCAGCGCTTCGTGCGCCTCCACCATCAGCTCGCCGCCGGAACCCTGATGGAAATCGCCGGGAATGCGCTGAAGCACGTTGAACGGCACCATCCCGGCCAACACTGGATGACCGGGCAGGGCATCGCGCAGGATGGCGGCGTTGTGCAGGCCATTCTGGAAACTCACCACCGGTACGCCGGGAGCAATCACTTCCGCCAGCTCACGCGCCACCGTTTCAGTGGCCGACGACTTCACGGTCACCAGCACCAGGTGCGCTTTCGCCGCAGCGAAGGGATTGACCTGCAATTCCACATCGCGTGCGGCGACGTGTTCATGGCCGCCCAGCAGGTCGCTCCAGTCCAGGCCGTGGATGCGCCAGGCGTCGATGACGCGGCGGCGGCCGATGCAGGTGATGCGTGCATTGTCGTGCAGCCGGGCGCCGAGGTAGCCGCCCACGCTGCCCGCGCCGTAGATGGCGATGCGGGGCAGGGCATGCACGCTCATGCGACGGCCTTGGCCGCGGCGCGACCGGCGATGCGTCCGGAAAACAGGCAGCCGCCGAGGAAGCTGCCTTCCAGTGCGCGATAGCCATGCAGACCGCCACCGCCGAAGCCCGCCGCCTCGCCCACGGCATATAGCCCTGGCATCGGCTGACCATCCTGGCCGAGCACGCGCGCATCCAGATCGGTTTCCAGACCACCCAGCGTCTTGCGCGTGAGGATGTTCAAACGCACCGCGATCAGCGGGCCGTTCGCCGGATCCAGCAGGCGATGCGGCTTGGCCACGCGTACCAGCTTGTCGCCGCGATAGCGACGCGCGTTGTGGATGGCCATCACCTGGCCGTCCTTCGTGTACGGATTATCGAACTGGCGATCGCGTGCCTCGATCTCCCGGCGGATATGCTCCAGGTCGAGCAGCGTGTTGCCGGCGAGTGCATTCATGCCGGCGACGAGTTCTTCCAGCGTGTCGCGCACGATGAAGTCGCGGCCATGCTGCTTGAACGCTTCCACCGGTGCAGGCGCGCCCTTGCCGACCGCGCGCTTGGCGACTTGTCGCCAGCTCTTGCCGGTGAGATCGGGATTCTGCTCCGAGCCCGACAAGGCAAATTCGCGTCGGATGATCTGCTGGTCGAGGATGAACCAGCTGTAGTCGTGGCCGGTGCGGCGCAGATGTTCCAGCGTACCCAGCGTGTCGAAGCCTGGCCACAGCGGCCCGGGCAGGCGGTTGCCGGCGGCGTCGAACCAGAACGACGAAGGGCCCGGCAGGATGCGGATGGCATGCTTGGGCCAGATCGGGTTCCAGTTTTCGATGCCCTCGACGTAGTGCCACATGCGATCGCGATTGATCAGACGCGCACCGGCGCTTTCGCTGATGCCCAGCATGCGGCCGTCCACGTGCGCGGGCACGCCGCACAGCATGTGCGCGGGCGGCGGTCCGAGACGTTCCGGCCAGTTGCGCCGCACCAGCGCGTGGTTGCCGCCGATGCCGCCCGCCGCCACGATCACTGCCTGCGCGCGCTGTTCGAAATCATGCAGCACGTCGCGCGAACTCGGCTTGCCGCGCGCCATGCCGTCAGCCGCCAGCACCTTGCCGCGCACGCCGACCACGGCGCCGCCTTCCACCATCAATTCATCCACGCGATGGCGGAAGCCGAATTGCAGCAGGCCTTTGGCCTGGGCTTCGCGGGCACGCCGTACGAAGGGTTCGATCACGCCGGGCCCGGTGCCCCAGGTCACGTGGAAGCGGGGCACCGAATTGCCGTGGCCGATGGAACCGTGCCCGCCGCGTTCGGCCCAACCCACCACCGGAAACCAGCGCATGCCCATGGCGTGCAGCCAGGCGCGCTTTTCGCCGGCGGCAAAGTCCACATAGGCCTGTGCCCAACGGCGCGGCCAGTGGTCTTCGGGGCGATCGAACGCCGCCGTGCCCATCCAGTCGGCCAGCGCCAGGGCATGCGAGTCACGCACGCCCATGCGCCGCTGTTCCGGCGAGTCGACGAAAAACAGCCCGCCGAACGACCAGAACGCCTGTCCCCCCAGGCTTTGTTCCGGTTCCTGCTCGAGCACCAGCACGCGCTTGCCGGCATCGGCCAACTCCGTGGCGGCCACCAGCCCGGCGAGGCCGGCTCCCACCACGACCACATCGCACCCTTCCCGCATCCCCCGCCTCCCCGTGGCGATTTGCGTCTCGGGAACTTAGCGTGCCTGTCGGCGCATTCCTATGCGCGCTGCGTCATAGCCAGGAAGTCCCGATAGCCCAGAAGTCTCGGGTGACTGGTGGCACGGCATGACCTCAAGCCCATGCCCGCACTCATGCCGTGCTGCATCGTGGCGATCGAGGCCCACGGCATGTGGCACACGGAAGGGGAACGACATGCGTACCACCATGATGGCTTGCGCGCTGGCGGCGGGACTGGCGTTGGGCGGCGCGGCGCACGCGCACGATCTCGAAGTACATGACGGCCATTGCGGCTATTCGACCGCCTACGATGTGCAGGTCATGCCCGGCGGCATCGGTTTCCACCGTAATGACGGCAAGCCCGCCGACGTGTTCATGCACGACGGCCACTTGCGCGTGGATGGCCGCGACGTGGCGTTGAGCGGCGAAGATGCCGCACGCCTGCGTGACTACGAGCAGCAAGTACGGCTGCTGTTGCCGGAAGTGGCCGACGTCGCGCGCGAGGGCGTCAACATCGGTTTTGCCGCGATGCGCACCGTGCTGATGACGTTCGCCGAAAACGACGACGAGCGCCACCGCATGGTGGGACGTCTGGATGAGAATCATCGCCTGGCCTTGGCACGCGTCGACGACGGGCTGGGCAAGGGCGTGTGGAAATCCGACGACATGGAAGAGGTCGTCGAAAAAAGCGTCGAGAATTCCGTCTCCGACCTGGTTTCCAAGGTGGCTGGTGAGGCCGTCTCGGCGGCGCTATCCGGTGACCAGAGCAAGGTGGCAGCGCTGCAGGCGCGGGCCGAGTCGCTGGACAAGAGCATCGACCGCGAAGTGAACAAGCGCGCCGACGAACTGGACAAGCACGCCGATGCGCTGTGTCCGAAGCTCAGTTCGCTGGACGCCCTGCAACACCAGTTCCAGTTCCGGCTGCAGGATGGCTCGCGCCTGCAGCTGCTGGCCTACGACAAGAAAGAACATAACAAGAAGCTGATGACAGCCACGGACAGTGCCCGCGCCGGCGGAGGCGAATCCGCGCACTGATCCTTCGTCAGGGCTCCCCTGCCAGACACTGGACCGCGTCGGTGCTGTCGACGCGGTCATTTTTCGTGGGCGAAACAGAACCTTGATTGTTGCGCTGGTAGTCTCTCGGGGTTTTTTCGTTGAGAGCACCGCCACTCATGCACGATCTTCTGGCCCGTCTGCCCCTTTCCGAAGCCACCATTTCGGTGCTTATCAATATCGGCCTGGCTATCTTGCTGCTGCTGATCGGCGTATGGCTGGCCGCGCGCGTGGCCAATATCGCCCAGCGCGCCATGCATCGCGCGAATGTGGACGTGACGCTCAGCGGTTTTTTGCGCAACCTGATCTATGGCGTGCTGATTGCGATGTTGATCGTGATGGCGCTGCAGCAGGCCGGCGTGCCCTCGGCGCCGCTGGTGGCTGCGCTGGGCGCGGGCGGCCTGGCCATTGGCCTGGCCTTGCAGGGGTCGTTGAGCAATCTGGCCTGGGGCGTGCTGCTGATCGTGTTTCGCCCGTTCCGGGTGGGCGATTACATTCAGGCCGGCGGTGTGGAAGGCACGGTGGAAGCGGTGAGCCTGATGCACACCATGCTGACCATGCCCGACAACCGCGAGGCGGTCGTGCCCAATGCCAAGATCGGTTCCGACGCCATCATCAATTTCAACCGCCGCGGCACCCGCCGCTTCGAGCTGAAAGTACGCGTCGGCTACAAGGATGACCTCGGCAAGGCGATGGAGTTGATCCGCGGCCTGTTCGACGCCGATGCGCGCATCCTGAAAGATCCTGCGCCGGGCGTATGGACCGAGAGCCTCAGCGACAGCGGCGTGATGCTGGTGCTGCGCGCCTATACCAAGAGCGCCGATGGCTGGGGCGCGCAGACCGATCTGTTGCGCGCGCTCAAGGAGCGTTTCGAGGCGGAAGGCATCAGCCTCGCCGCGCCTCAGCAGCAGCTGGTATTGCTGCAAGGACGCCCGTCGGAGCAGACCACCTGACGAAGTGGAATGCTGCGGCCGGGATCGTCGTTGCGGCAGGCCCGGAATAGCTAGACCAAAGTCTTGCATACGTATGCGAATGGTGCCTTCAAACGATCCAAAAGCGTCCAGAACGCGGTCTCGTTCGCTATCATTGAAAACCTTACGCGGCCGTCATCCCCGCCGGCTCGCCATCGCCATCCGTAGGAGCAACCATGGCCGACCTTAAAGAAGCACGCGTTCCCGATATCGGCAGCGAGAACGTGCCGGTGATCGAAGTGCTGGTGAAACCCGGTGACAAGGTCGCCAAGGAACAAGGCCTGGTCACGCTGGAATCGGACAAGGCCACCATGGAAGTGCCGGCCCCGTTCGCGGGCACGGTGAAGGAAATCAAGCTGAAGGTGGGCGACGAGGTGTCCGAGGGCGCCCTGATCGCCATCATCGAAGCCGACGGTGAGGCTGCCGCGCCTGCTCCCCAGCAGGCTGCCGCGCCGGCCAAGGCCGAAGCGCCCGCCAAGGTCGCTGCTGCGCCGGCCCCTGCGCCGGCTGCCCCCGCACCGGCACCTGCTGCGGCTCCCGCCGGCGGTGGTGGCGTGCAGGAAGTGAAGGTGCCCGATATCGGCAGCGACGACGTGCCGGTGATCGAGATCCTGGTGAAGGTGGGCGACACCATCACCAAGGACCAGGGCCTGATCACGCTGGAATCGGACAAGGCCACCATGGAAGTGCCGGCCCCGTTCGCGGGTGTGGTGAAAGAGATCAAGGTCAAGATCGGCGACGAGCTGTCCGAAGGCAACGTGATCGCCCTCGTGGAAGCTGCCGGCGGTGCCGCTGCGCCCGCACCGGCTCCCGCTCCCGCACCGGCTGCCGCCAAGGTCGCCGCGCCGACGGTCGAAGAAAAGCCGGAGCCCGTCGGTGGCCGAAGCGTGCTGCCGGGCAATGCGCCGGAAGGCGACGTGGCCCCCACCGCGCGTCCGCCGTTCGATGCCGGCATCGTGATGCCGGGTGACGCCCCGTACGCCAGCCCCGCCATCCGCGCTTTTGCGCGCGAGCTGGGCGTGGACGTGCGCCAGGTGAAGGGCACCGGCCGCAGCGGCCGCATCCAGCGCGAAGACATCACCGGTTACGTGAAGCACGCACTGGCGTCGGGCGCACGTCCCACCGGTGCACCGGTCGCCGCAGGCGGCGGTCTCAACCTGTTGCCGTGGCCGAAGGTCGACTTCAGCAAGTTCGGCGAGATCGAAGAGAAGCCGCTGTCGCGCATCCAGAAGATCTCCGGCGCCAACCTGGCGCGCAACTGGGCGATGATCCCGCACGTCACCCAGCACGAAGATGCCGACATCACCGAGCTGGAAGCCTTCCGCAAGAAGCTCGGCGAAGAGAACAAGGATCTGAAGATCACCCCGCTGGTGTTCCAGATCAAGGCCGTGGTTGCCGCGCTGAAGAAATTCCCGCAGTTCAACTCCTCGCTGGATGTGTCGGGCGAGAAGCTGACCCTGAAGAAGTACTTCCACATCGGCATCGCGGTGGACACGCCCGATGGCCTGGTGGTGCCGGTGATCCGCGACTGCGACAAGAAGGGCCTGCTGGATCTGGCCACCGAACTGGGCGAGATCTCCAAGAAGGCGCGCGACAAGAAGCTCGGTCCGAACGACATGTCCGGCGGCTGCTTCTCGATCTCCTCGCTGGGCGGCATCGGCGGCACCTCGTTCACGCCGATCGTCAACGCACCGGAAGTGGCCATTCTTGGCGTGTCCAAGGCGTCCATGAAGCCGGTGTGGAACGGCAAGGAATTCGCCCCGCGCCTGATCCTGCCGCTGTCGCTGAGCTATGACCACCGCGTGATCGACGGCGCGCTCGCCGCGCGCTTCGCCACCTACCTCGCACAGCAGCTGGGCGACATCCGCCGCCTGCTGCTCTGACGCGCTCTTAGCTCCCTCTCCCCTCCGGGGAGAGGGCTGGGGTGAGGGGCCAATCTTGCGTCGGTCCCTCACTGCGTAGCGAAAAGAAATTCAAGGATTCCCCATGGCAAGCACCATCGAAATCAAAGTCCCCGACATCGGCGGTCACGACAACGTGCCGGTGATCGAGGTGCTGGTGAAGGTCGGCGACACCGTCGCCAAAGAGCAGAGCCTGATCACGCTCGAGTCGGACAAGGCCACGATGGAAATTCCGTCGAGCGCCGCTGGCGTGATCAAGGAACTGAAGGTCAAGGTAGGCGACGAAGTGTCCGAAGGCGCGCTGATCGCGGTGCTGGAAGTGGCCGATGGCGCCGCCAAGGCAGAAGCGCCCAAGGCCGCAGCTGCCGCACCGTCGCCCGCTCCGGCCGCTGCCGCGCCCGCGCCGGCACCTGCTGCAGCACCGGCACCGAAGGCCGCTGGCGCCTCGGGCCGCACGCCCGACATCGAATGCAAGCTGGTCGTGCTCGGCTCAGGCCCGGGCGGCTACACCGCCGCGTTCCGCGCCGCCGATCTCGACGTCGATACCGTGCTGGTCGAGCGCTATGCCGCGCTCGGCGGCGTCTGCCTCAACGTGGGCTGCATCCCGTCCAAGGCGCTGCTGCATGCGGCAGCCGTGATCGACGAAGCCGAGGCCATGGCCGCGCACGGCGTCACCTTCGGCGCGCCCAAGCTCGATCTGGACAAGCTGCGCGACTTCAAGACCAAGGTGGTCGGCAAACTCACCGGCGGCCTGGCCAGCATGGCCAAGCAGCGCAAGGTGCGTACCGTGCAGGGCGTCGGCACCTTTGTGTCGCCCAACGAAATGGAAGTCCAGACGGCCGAAGGCACCAAGCTGCTGCGCTTCGAGCACGCCATCATCGCCGCCGGTTCGCAGGCCGTGCGCCTGCCGGCCTTCCCGTGGGACGACGAGCGCATCATCGATTCGACCGGCGCGCTAGAACTCAAGGACGTACCGAAGAAACTGCTCGTTGTCGGCGGCGGCATCATCGGCCTGGAAATGGCCACGGTGTATTCCGCGCTCGGCAGCGAAGTGACCGTGGTCGAGTTCATGGACCAGCTGATCCCCGGCGCCGATGCCGACCTGATCAAGCCGCTGGCGCAGCGCCTGGCCAAGAAGCTCAAGGGCGTGCACCTCAAGACCAAGGTGGTCGAGGCCAAGGCCGGCAAGAAGGGCATCGAGGTCAGCTATGAAGGCGAAAGCATTCCCGAAACCACCGTGTTCGACCGCGTGCTGGTCGCCGTGGGCCGCTCGCCCAACGGCAACAAGATCGGCGCCGAGAAGGCTTGCGTGGCCGTGACCGATCGTGGCTTCATCAACGTCGATACGCAGATGCGCACCAATGTGCCGCACATCTATGCCATCGGCGACCTGGTCGGTCAGCCGATGCTGGCGCACAAGGCCACGCACGAAGCACGCGTGGCGGCGGAAGTCGTCGCCGGCATGAAGAGCTACTTCGATGCACGAGTGATCCCGTCGGTGGCATTCACCGATCCGGAAATTGCCTGGGTCGGCGTCTCCGAGCGCGAGGCGAAGGAAAAGGGCCTGAAGATCGGTGTGGGCAAGTTCCCGTGGGCGGCCAGCGGTCGCGCGATCGGCATCGATCGCACGGAGGGCTTCACCAAGCTGATCTTCGATGAGGAAACCCATCGCATCGTGGGCGCCGGCATCGTCGGCCCGCACGCGGGCGACCTGATCAGCGAGCTGTGCCTGGCCATCGAGATGGGCGCGGAAGCGGCCGATATCAGCCTCACCATCCATCCGCATCCCACGCTGGGTGAATCGGTGGGCATGGCGGCCGAAGTCTACGAAGGCACCATCACCGATCTCTATATTCCGAAAAAGAAGAAGTAAGCGATCGCTGGTGATGCACACGAAGAGCCCGGGGAAATCCCGGGCTCTTCTTTTCTGCGATCAGTTCGATTCGGTGAACTGGATCGACGGCGTGGACCCGCCGCTGGCGGTGCAGCTGCCGAGGTTGAGGTTGTTGCTTTCACCGGTGGAGCCGGAGTTGGCCACGCAGGACGGCACGGCGGTCGAGCCGTCGGTCACTGCGAGCTTCACGGTGATGGAGGAGCCGCTGTTGAACTGGGCTTCCGAACCGCCGGCATTGCCGACCACGTTGAACTCGCCGACCTTCCACACGCTGGCCAACAAGAGCACGCTGTCCTTGCCGCTGGAGCTATAGGCCGTGGTGCCATTGGTGAAGACCACGGTGTCATTGCCACCAGCGGTGACGGTGCCGGTGAGCTTCACGTTGCCCAGCTGCGTGGCCGCTACATCGGGTGCCGACGCCGCGGCGCTGTTCTTATAGCAATCGCCTTCACCGTCGCTGCCGAAACCGCTCGGGCAACGCGAACTGCCCCAGCCGATCAGCCAGTACTGCATGAACACGGCCGCCGAACCCTGCACCTCGTAGTCAGGCGCGTAGACGAACTGCTGCCACACCGTGCAACCCGAATGGCTCTTGCACACCGACGTGGTGTCGTCGAAGCTCGAATTGATCTGCAGCGAGTATTCGTTTGCGCCCAGGATGCCGCCGCCGCCATAAGCCGCCACGCCCACACCCTTCTCCGAGGTAACACCCGTCACCGACGGGAAGCTGCCCACTGCCTGGGTGATCAAGCTGCTGGTCTGGATGGTGTAGTCATTGCCGTTGCCCGCGGTTTGCGCAGCGCCACTATTGAACAGCTTGAAGCGCGGCACCGGCGCGACGCGCGGCTGCAGCGCGTGGCAGGCAGCCTGGTGCCAGATGACGCTGGGATAAGTGGCTTGGAAACAGCCTTCCGACGGCGTGGCGATGTGCGCCATGCTCTCGCGCCAGCTGGCCTGTGCCTGTTCTTCCAGCGAACCGATGCGGTTCGCCGTCTGGGCGGAAACGACGGCAGGCAGGCAGGCGGCGGCAATCAGGCCGGCAAGAACAGCGATCTTGGTTTGTGCACGCATTGATTTCTCCCTGATACGCGAATAGCTATTGGTTTCGACCCCGGGGAATTCCGGTGGCCGATCACAGGCAACAACTAACCCTCACGCCAGCAACGGAACGTTGCGGCGCGTCACTTGCGGTTGCGTTGATCCTTCCGGACGGAAGGAGTTGGAGCGATCACGTTTCGATCACGAACACTCAGAAAACCCAGTGACGGCGAGTGCTCTGCCGGGTTTGGTAACGCATAAAAATCATTGTTGCAAATCGAAATAAAGTGCGTCCGCCGCTGTAAGCAATTCGACAGCAAGCCCTGCATCGATCAAAGCGACGCGAGCTATTGAGTACAAACAAGTTCTTGTTTCGCGCATTAGGTGAACTTGCGCGTATCGATTTCCATGCTGTCGCAAAATTGCACGGACGCGAATGGCGCCATTGCGACGCCTTGAGAAAACCTGCCTCGACCTGCTTCGCGCATGTCGCAGAGTGCTTAAAACAAGCGGTTTTCGTGATGCCGGCAATGTCTGTGACGTGCTGCGCACTTTGCGCACAGCAGCGCGTCGAGTTGTGACTGGTTCGTGAAGTCTTTCGACGCGATGCATGGGATGCGAGTCACGCCGCATGCAGTGCGCAGTTTCATCGCGTTGTATTGCAGGGTGACTGCGATCAAGTGAAGCGATGTGGCGCCACCGCCATGCGACGGCGCCATCAGCTGCTGAAGTCGATCAATGCTCAGTCTTCGCCAGTGCAGCCTTGATCGGCTTCGACGCGTCTTGCAGGTACGCGATGGTCTCTTTCGAGCTGTTGATCATCTGCTGCGACACACTGAGGAATTCCACCGGGTCGACATCCCTGCCCAGGTTGATGCGCGTCTGCAGGTTGATCATCCGCGGCGCGTCGAGCGCCACCGTCGCGTTGTGCGTGGTCCAGCTGGCGGTATCGCGTACGGCGGCGTAAGCGGCGGTGTACCGATGCAGGCGCGCAACTTCGATCCACGTGGCCGACTGGTTGGCGACGGCGACGTCCCAGGCCTGCGTGTTGAAGGTGGGCCAGTTGATGCTTAGCCGGAAACCTCCGTTCAGCTCGCGGATGTGCTTGTTGATCTCGGCATCCGGCAAGCCCTTTTGCACGTCATCGTGGATCGCCTTGTCGATGGCGATCAGTGGCGCAAGCCTTTTCTCGTCGGTCTGGATGGTCGACTGGATGTCGCGCAGCATGGTGTCGAGCTCCGAATCGATCTGCGTGCTCGCATACTCGGCGGCGTGCCGGTGGTGCGCGCCCTCGATCCACTGTTCCAGGCCCAGCGCGGTCAGGATACTGAGCACGATCATCAGGTAGTGCTGCAGGAATTCGCGCAGCGAATGCATCTTCACCTTGGGGACTTCGAAATGCATGTTGAATTCTTCCATCGCGGTCATCAAACGCGCGGTGCCGCGGGCACCGCATTCAAAGGTTGGTTTCGTAGCCCAGCCGATTCAGCATGGGCTGCAGGATAGGCAGGACCGGCTCGAACATCTCGCGATAGGCGTGCCAGCGATTGACCGCCTTGCGATGGATACCCTCGGTGACCTGCGCGTAGCTGGGCGTGCTGATGTAACCCTTCGCCTGCGCGTGCTCGGCAAAGCGCGCCATCGGCGTGCTGTCCTCCAGCTGGAGGAATTGGCCGAGCTTGGCGACGTGTTCGTCGAAGCGGGACACCACCGATTCGTAGCGCCACTCAAGCACGCGCGGCGCGAATACTTCGACATGGCCAAACCAATGTTCGAAGGCATCCACATAGCCACGCGCCAGCCGCTCCAGCGACGAACACAGCACCATGAACGCCGGCGAGCGAAAGGCCTGCATATAGCAACTCAGCAGGACGTCGCAGGGATGGCGCAGGCACAGGATGATGCGCGCTTCCGGGAACAACCGCATGATCATCGGCAGGCACAACATGTTCAGCGGATTCTTGTCGACCAGCTGCCGATCGCCCAGGTCGGGCGCGACCCGCCGCACGACATCGGCGTAGATGCTGCGTAGCTGCTCCGCATTGCCCTGGGTGAGTCCGGCAAGATCGGCGGGATAGGACTGCCCCGCCAGCTGCATGCGCTTGATCAGCTCATAGATGAAAGCGCGCTCATCCATCGAACGAAAGTGTGGATGGGCGTCGAGCATCTGCTCAAGCAGGGTGGTACCCGAGCGCGGGAAGCCGACGACGAAGACCGGGCTGGCCTCGCTGCGCGGTGCACGCAGGGCAGACCAGCGATCATGCGCCAGCCGGCTGACGGTGTGCTCCACCATCTCCAGCGGCTGACTATCTTCCTCCAGCATCTCCGGCACGAAGTCGCTGGCAAAGCGCAGCTGCGCGGCATGTGCTTCCTGCAGTGCTTGCCAGGCCTCATCGTGCCGACCCTGCTTGTCGCGTATGCCGGCGAGGCTGAAGGCGGCATTGGCCTGCAGATGGGCGTCGCTGCGCTCGCCCTGCAGTTGTGCGAACAACTGCGCGGCCTGCTCGCGCTCGCCGTCACGGGCCGCCAAGTTGGCGTGCACCTGGATGCCGGCGTGGCGCAGCTCCCACTCGGCTGGCGGCAGCGAGCTCAACATGTCCAGCGGCAATTCGCTCAACTCGGCGCGGGCCTCCTCAAGACGATTGCTGCGCTCGTGCATCGAGGCGCGCAGCGCCGTGATCCGTCGCATCAGGGAAATGCGCTCTGGCCCCTCGGGCAGGATGGCTTGTGCCAGGCTGTGGAAGGCGCTGTCCTGATAGCCCAGGCTCGACAGGATGGTGGCCAGGATCAAGGCCTGTTCGGCCGTCTGCGCAGGCCACGCGTGCGCGCCTTCAAGCATCACCTCGGCACCGCGGGTGTCGCCACAAAAGTGGCAGGCGTAGGCGGCCTGCAGGCGTGCCTCGATGAAGGTGGGCGCGAGTGTGACGGCTTCGAGCAGGATTTCTCGGGCCAATAGCCAGCGCTGTTGTTGTGCGTAGAGCAGGCCGAGGTTGTAGCAGACCTCCGCTTCGTGCGGCGCGAGCTCCAGGGCCCTGCGCAGCGCCTCTTCGGCGAGGTTCAGCTCCGACGTCTGTCGGGCGACGATGCCCAGGTTGTTCCAGTACGCGGAGACGTCCGGACGCCGCTGGGTGAGTTCGCGGCAAAGGACAAGCGCATCGTTGAGGTGACCTGTCGCCTGCTGCGCGGCGCTGAGCAAAAGCAGGCTGGTTTCATCGGCCTGGGACAGCTTGCCGATCGCGCGACCCAGTTCCAGCACGCGGGACATGTCGCCAGCGTTATAGGCGGCAAGCATGCTGGCCGCCAAGGCAGTGGGCGATGGATGTGCAGACGTGCTCATCGCCCGATCTTAACAGCGGTGTGGCCGCAGCGAGAGCCGTTGCCGTATCGACGTTGTAGTTCAGGCCGTTCTGGTACACCAGCGGCGGAATGCGACCGCTGAGGTTGTCGATGCCCAGGTCAATCTTCGTGTGGATCGCCGCCCACTCGTAGCCTGCCTGGATGTTGTGGTACGTGATGCCACCCATCGGCATGGACACGGCCTGGCCGGTATCGGCGTAGGACGTGAGGTTGTTGAGGTGGTTGATGTAACGGCTCTGCCACTGGGCGCTCCAGTTGCCCAGTGCCCAGTTGATCGTCAACGCACCGCGCCAGCGGCTGATGTTGCCGAACTGCTGGGTGTAGGTGCCGGCATAGTTGATCGTCTCGGCACCCGGTGCGCCCGGCGTGGCGTCGTTCTTGAACGTATCGATGTACGTACCGCTGAGCGACGTCTTGAAGTTACCCGGGTTCACGCCGGCCACATCGAAGTGCGGGATGGCGTAGTTCAACGTGAAGTCGACGCCGCTGGTGCTGAGGTTGCCCAGGTTGACGTACGGCGTGTTGACGTAGTTGATGCCACCCGGGATCGAGGTGCCGGTGCCGTAGCGGTTGATGAAGGGGCAGTACGGGCTGCCGTTGTCGGCGTAGCACTCATTCAGCACGGTCTGCGCCTGAATGATGGTCAGCATGTCCTTCAGCGTGATGCGCCACAGATCCACCGTGCCCGACGCGCCTTCCAGCCAGCTCGGCGAGTAGACGAAGCCCAGGTCATAGGACTTGCCCTTTTCCGGCTTGAGCGTGCTGCCCACCGTCGCCGCACCCGAGTAGTGACCCGCAATCTGCGTATTGAGGGTGCTGGTGTAGTTGGTGTTGGGCGGCATGAACTGACAGGCCGCTGCGTGCTGCTGCAGCTGGGCTGCCGACAGGTTGTAGCACGGGTCGTTGACGGTCGGGTTGGTGATGGTCTGGCCGTCATACAGCTCGTCCAGGTTCGGCGAGCGGAACACCTGCGAAACGGTGCCGCGGACCAGCAGGTCCTGGATCGGACGATATTCCACCGCGAACTTGCCGTTGGTGGTGGTGCCGGTGGTGCTGTAGTTGGACGTGCGCAGGCCAAGGTCGACGTTCAACGAGTACGCCCAGGGCTGTTCGGAAAGCAGCGGGATCAGCGTTTCAGCGTAGATTTCCTTGACGTTGATGCTGCCGCTGGCCGGCGAACCGCAGGCTTCCTGCAACACCACGCAGGTGCCCTTGGAGATGTCGAGCAACGCATCGCTGGTGACGGTGTAATCCATCGTGTTCTTGCGATACAGCACGCCGGTGGACAGCTGCATGGTGCCGGCGGGCAGATCCCACAGGCCGCCCGACGCGTTGGCCTGCACCTGCTTCATGGTCTGCGTCATGGCGTAGACCGGGTTGCTCACGCCATTCTTGAGCTGTGCGGTAACCGCCGGATCGGCCTGGTCGAAGATATTCGCGCCCGCATCGATCGATGCCTGCAGGGCGGGAATGTTCACTTCGTTGAAGTTGGTCTGCACGCGATGCGTGCGGCCGTAGTCGACGCTCGCATCCCAGATCCAGCTGTTGTTGCCACCGAAGTCGCCACGGAGGCCCGCATTGACCTGCTGGTTATCGGTGCTGAAGGTGTGCACGCGATTGCCCACGCCGGTGAGGCGCGTGCTGATCAGGTTGTTGCCTGCCACCGCCGGATCACCGAATGGCACGCCGAACGGGTTGTTCGGATTGTTCGCGGCCACCGACCAGCCGTCCGTACCGCTGGTGGGTGCGGGCGCGTCCTGGCCGGACGAATGCGTGTGGTTGTAGAACGCATCGCCGAAGAAGGTGACGTGGTCGTTGATCTTGTAATTGCCGAGCACGAACAGGTTGGTGCGCTCGGACTGGGTCTGGATGTAGTTGAAGGCGTTGTAGTTGTAGACGTCGCTGGCGTTGTTGAAGCAGCGATAGTCACTGGGGCTGCTGCCGTTGCCGCTGGCCAGGGTGAGCAGGCCGGAGGTGCAACCCGCGGGCAGGTTGGGATTGCCCGCAGGCAGCTGGAACTTGCCGGTGGGAACCGTGTGCGAGCCGGAGATCTGCGGGCCGGAGCTGTACAGCGACAGCTGATGCGCCGAGAAGCTGCGACGCGTGGCGATCACCGGATCCTGCTTGTTGTAGTCGATGCCCGCGACGATGTTGCCCTGGTCGCCGGTGGCGCCCACGGTGAACTGGCCACCATGACGCTGGCCATCGCCATGCGAGGAGATGCCGTCGTTGACGCTCAGCTCGGCGCCCTTGTAATCCTTGCGCAGGATGAAGTTCACCACGCCGCCGACCGCGTCCGAGCCATAGACCGTGGAGGCGCCGTTGGCCAGCACGTCCACGCGCTCGATCATGTTCTGCGGGATCATGTTGAGATCGGGGTTGGCCAGGCGCTGGCCGTCGATCAGCACCAGGGTACGGTCGGTACCCAGGCCGCGCAGCGATACGCGTGCTGCGCCGTCGCCGCCTTCCAGCGTCGGGCTGGCGACGCCGCCGCCGTTGCTGTTGTTCTGCGTATTGGTCGCGTTGCCCGAGACACTGGGCAGCTGCTGGATCACATTGCCCAGCGTGGGCGAGCCGTTATTGGTGATCGCCGTGCGATCGATGGTCACCACCGGGTTGGCGGTTTCCGCGTCGACGCGGCGGATCAGCGAGCCGGTGACCGAAACAGCAGTAAGCGTCTTGGCCGTGGACTTGCTTGCGGCCTGGTCGGCGGTCCCCTGAGTCTGTGCGTTCGTTTGGGCCTGGTCGCCCGTTGCGTCCTTGTTTGCGACGTCCTCGGCCTGGGCCATCACGGCCGTGGAAGCGATACCTACGGAAAGCGCTAAACGTACCGCTATCGATAGTCGATTGTAATTGGACTGCATGGTTGTCTCCCCGAATTCGTAGGCAAAAGAGTCCCCGCTATAGGCGCCTAGACGTCTACAGGTGTTGCACCGCTTGATGGGTTCCCCGAGTCCACTGTTTCAGGAAATAGAGATCGAGACAAGACCTCTTTAACAATTCTTTCGGCCTAGGTTTACTTCCTTGCGTGGTTTCAGTTGAAACCAATAGCTCCAAACAGGTCGCTTTGCGCGACAAAGCTGTCGGCCTCCACGAAGCCCGCCAGTCCTACGCCGACCAGGCGATAGCGGGTTTGCGCCGGTCTTTCAACGCGATCACGCAGGGCACAAGCGATGTCGGCCAGCTCCCTCGCGGAGTCCGGACGTGAAGCTGGCGTGAGACTACGTGTCAGCGTGTGGAAGTCCGACGTCTTCAGTTTCAGGACCACGGTGCGCGCCACGCGCGCATGGTCGCCCGAAGCCTCGCGTTCGTGCGCAGCCCAGGCTTTTTCAGCCAATCGCCGTATATGCGGCTCGATCTCGTCCAGCGTCAGGTCGTGCTCGAAAGTGTCTTCAGCCGATACCTGCAGGGTGGGACGATCCGGTTGCACGGGGTGATCGTCGATGCCGAGCGAGAGCTCGTGCAGGCGTCGTCCCCAGCGCCCGAGGCGCTGTTCGAGCTCGAGCGCGTTGAAGCTGCGCACATCGCCGACAGTGACGATGCCCAGCTCGGCAAGCCTGGCTTCCATCACCTTGCCCACGCCGGGTAGGCGGCCTACCGGCAGCGGTGCAAGAAAGGCGGCAACCTGATGTGGGCGCACGACGAAGAGACCGTCAGGCTTGCGCCAGTCTGACGCAATCTTGGCAAGAAACTTGTTGGGCGCGACGCCAGCGGAGGCGGTGAGTTGGGTTTCTTCGCGAATCGCGTCGCGGATCGCCTCCGCCGTGGCCGTCGCCGAGGGCAGCCTGGTCAACGTGGTGGTGACGTCGAGGTAGGCCTCGTCCAGCGACAGCGGTTCGATCAGCGGCGTGTGGCGCGCAAAGATCTCGCGCACCTGCCGCGACACCGCCTTGTAGCGGCTGAAGTCGGGCGGCACGAACACCGCCTGGGGACACAGTCGCTCCGCGCGGACGGCAGGCATGGCCGAGCGTACGCCGAACTTTCGCGCCTCATAGCTTGCCGCACACACCACCGAGCGCGCGCCGCGCCATGCCACCACCACAGGCTTGCCGCGCAACGAGGGATCGTCGCGTTGCTCCACCGACGCGTAGAACGCGTCCATGTCCACATGGATGATCTTGCGGGGTCGGGCGGGCACAGTGCAGCGGTTGGTGGGAGAGGGGCATAGTCAAACACGAAACGGTCTCTCCGGCGCGTGGCGTGTCGGGCACAGGGTGCCCTCCCACAAAGGCGCGATCACATCGGACCGCACCCCTCCCACAAATAGCGCGGTCACATTGGAGGACACCCCTCCACAAATAGCGCGGTCACATTGGAGGACACCGCTCCACAAATAGCGCGGTCACATTGGAGGACACCGCCCCACAAATAGCGCGGTCACATTGGAGGGCCCCCTCCACAAATAGCGCGGTCACATTGGAGGGCCCCCCTCCACAAATAGCGCGGTCACATTGGAGGACACCCCTCCACAATGAGCGCGGTCACTGTGGGAGGGCACCCTGTGCCCGACTCGCGTTCCCTCATTGCCACAAGGTATGCAGGCTCTCGTCAATCCGCTCGTCCTCAAACTCCACGAAACGGTTGAGATCAAACGTGTCGAGACGAAAACGCTGCGCCGCCGTAAAGAACGCCATCAGCGACAGAATGCGCTGCGGATTGCGCGCCCACGGCGGCACGTAGACCGCGCGCGCGATCAGGCCATCGTGCAGATAGGGACTGAGCGTGATGACGTCGGACGTCGTCACGCGGCCGGCAAACAGCATGGGCAGCATTTCCGCATGCCCCGCCTGCAGCACTTTGCGGATGAACACATAGATGAGCATCACGCCTTCGAGATAGGCGCCATCCTTGGTGAAGCAGATGCGGCCCTTCGGATCGCCGCCGCGGAAGATGCGCGCCGCGCTCTGGTAGCTCTCGGTCGGCGTCTGCCCGGCTTCGAGAAAGCCGCGGAACACTTCGATGAAGTCGGCGCCATCGAGCGCGTTCTTCACGGCGACCACGCGCAAGGCGATGCGACGCAGCCGGTTCAGGTCGATCGCACCGGTGATGATCTCCGAGAACGTGGCCAGCCCTTCCTGCGTGCGCGTGGTGCGGGGCGCGCCCAGTCCCAGTGACTTGAAATAGGGCTGGTGTTTGCCGTTGAGCGAGGTCGCGGTATGCACGAACGCTTCGTGCTCAGTGAGCTGCTCCAGATCCAGCTCGGAAAACAAGGCAGTCGAACGCAGATTGATGCTCTTGCTGCCGGCCGTCGCTTTTGAAGGCAGATCCGGGTCGAGCACCACCTCGACCTTGTCCTTGTCGAAGAACGGGCCCAGCCGCTCGCGCAGGCGCCGGGCGAATTCCTCGGCGGGTATGTCGGCGGCGACACGTGGGATCTCTTCGCGATGGATCAGGTCGTCGCTGATGGCGAGCAGATCTTTGGCAGCGTCGACGGCATTGGACGTCTGGCTGCGATACGTCGTGTCGGGGCGGCCATAGAGCGCGGTGGAGCATTGCGTGAAGCGTTCGGTGCCGATGTTCATCAGCATCTGCGCGGCCGTGCGGTAGCTCCACGCCGTCTTGAACAACCAATTGCCGATGGGATGCCCGCGATCGATCTTGTCCATGATGGCCTTCAGCGCGGCCGCTTCGCTGTTGAGGTCCGGATGGCGCACGGGAGGCTGCGGCAGCACCGGATCACCTTTCTCCCAGGAGGCGAGGAACGGCGCTTCCATGGATGCGGGCCAGTCGATGGCCTTCAGCACGCGGATTTTCTTGCCGACCTTCAAGAGTGCGCGGTCGCACTCAAGCAAGGGGCCGAGAGTCTTGTCGTCTTCGGGACGAACGGCGCTTGCGACGGTGCTCATGAGTCCTCCTCAGGGGCTGGTCGGGCGTGGCCAGCGCGCAGCGACGGAAACCTGGACTGTGCCCCCTCGGCCGTGACGCGTTGGCGAAGGGCCGCGCCTGCGGCCGAAAATTCCGCGGCGGTCCAGCATGTTGCAGCGAGATGTCGAAGAGTCGGCGCCAGTCGGCTATCGTCCGGGGCTCGATCTGTCGCGTAGGAAGCCGTGCCGCCCCATGACCGCTGAGACTTCTTCCGCGTATCTGCGCCGCCTGGGTACCTGGGATGCCGCGGCCATCGTCATCGGCGGCGTGATTGGCGCCGGCATTTTCCGCAGTGCCTCCACCGTGGCCGAACGCACCTCCTCGGGCGCGCAATTGCTCACGCTATGGGCGATCGGCGGCCTGCTGACCCTGGCGGGCGTGCTCTGCTACGCGGAGCTGGGCGCACGCCGGCCGCAGGCAGGTGGCGTCTACATCTATCTGCGCGAAGCCTATGGCCAGCTGCCGGCCTTCCTGTTCGGCTGGACCATGGCGCTGATCAATTACCCCGGCAGCGTCGCCGCCGTGGCCACCACGTTCGCCGACTACACGTGCGCCGCGGTCGGGCTTTCGCCGCAGATGTGGGTGAAGCCGGTGGCGGCGGGCGCCATCGCATTCATCGTGGGCGTCAATTTCTTCGGCATACGCGCGGGTTCGCGCATGTTGAACGTGTTCACGCTCTTGAAGCTATCGGCCATCGCCTTGGTCGTGGTCACTGGCGTGATCCTGGCGCATGGCCAGTTTGGCAATGTGCTGGCGACTGACACCACCAAATCGCTGCCGCCGGGCGCCCTGCTCGGAGCCTTGCTGCCGGTGTTGTTCACCTATGGCGGTTTCCACTATCTCAACGATCTGGCCGGCGAAGTACGCGAGCCGCAACGCACGCTGCCGCGCGCGCTGGGCCTGGGCCTGGGCGGCGTGGTCGTTTGCTACGTGCTGGTCAACTTTGCGTATCTCGCCGGGCTGGGGCACGCGGGCCTCGCGGCAAGCCAGGCGCCGGCAGCGGATTTGATGCGCCACCTGTTTGGCGAAAGCGGCGCCACGCTGATTGCGGTAGGCATCGCCTGTTCCACCTTCGGCTACTGCAGCATCGCCATCGCGGGCGGTGCACGCGTGCTGCAGACCATGGGCGCGGACGGCATGCTGTTCGGCCCGGTGGGTCGCATCCATGCACGCTCGCATGCGCCGCGCGTGGCGCTGGCGGTGCTGGGTGGCTGGGCCATCGTGCTGGTGGTCTCCGGCAGCTTCGGCCAGCTGGTCGACTACACCACCGTGGGCGAGTGGTTGTCGCATGCGTTCGGCATCTCCACGCTGTTCTGGTATCGCCGCCGGTTCCGCGACGAGCCGTCGCCGTACCGGGTGCCGTTGTATCCCGTGTTGCCGCTGCTGTTTGTCTTGACCGTGCTGGGCGTGATCGTGGCGACCGCCATCCATTCCCCCGGCGACGCAGGCATGAGCCTGGTGCTGATCCTGGTCGGCGTGCCCGTCTACTACGCATGGCGTGCATGGCAGCGGAGATCGGCATGAACACGCCAGTGCAAAAACCTGCGTCGACCCAGCAAGGCGTCCTTCAGACGGCACAGGCATACTGCCGCCATTTCCCTGCACCGAGCCGCCGATGAACCGGATCGTTTTCCTTGCCATCGCGTGCCTGCCGGTGCTTGCGGGTTGCCATAAGGCAAGCGACACCGACCGGGCCGATCTCAGTCATGCCGCCGCCAAGCCTGCTCCTGCGGCGAGCGCTCCCGCTGCACCGGTAGCCACGCCCGCGCCGCCGTCGCCGCAGACCACGCTCGATCACGTCGTGCTCGACGGCAAGCCGGTCACGGTGCAGGGCATGTCCTTGCAGCGCTATGTATTCCAGCCGGCGGCGCAGCCGCAGGTCACGGTGATGCTGGACAAGGGCGACTGGTCGAAGGAAGGCTCGCTGCGCGTAGACATGCAGAATGCGATGCAGTGGGCGGTGACGCTCACCGTCGACATCGATGGCGCCAAGCAGGGCGAGCATCTGCACACCACCGTTGGCATTCCCGCCGGTGCGCCGCAGACGCTGGTGATACCGCTGCACGCCACCTCGCCGCGCGCGATGGGCATGCAGGCCGCTCCGCCCATGCCTTATATGGCTGGCGGCAAGCGCGTCTTCGTGGCGACCACGGTGGAAGGCACGCTGGATCTGGCGCATGTGAAGGCCGTGCGCCTGGGCATACCGGCACCGACCGCGGCGCAGACCTTGATGTTCGGCAAGCTCGAGACGTCGCGCGGCGATCATGATCTTCGCGATGCCTATACCGGCATCGTCGACGCCTGGGGCCAGTACACGCGCGGCCAGTGGCCGGGCAAGGTCGATACCGATGAGGTATTGCGCGGCGGTCGTCCCAAGAGCAAGCCGGGCGCGACGGTCGAGGCGCCGGCGCCGCGCAAGGGTTTCGACCGCTATGGCGGTCGCACGGATGTGCCCGCGTTCAAAGCCACCGGCTGGTTCCGTACCGAGCAGCATGATGGTCGCTGGCAGCTGGTGACGCCGGAGGGGCATGCGTTCTTCTCGCTGGGCGTGAACGTGGTTGACGACGACGGCGGCCGCACGATCATCGAAGGCCGCGAATTCATGTTCAGGGATCTGCCGCGCGACAGCGGCCGCTGGGCGCCGTTCTACGGCACCACCGGCAAGACCGGCGGCGACCAGGGGGCGTCGGCGGGCATCGCCTATCACCAGGGCAAGTGGTTCGATTACTACTCGGCCAACCTGTTCCTGGCCGATGGCCGGCATTGGCGGCAGGCGTGGCGCACGCGCACCATCGAGCGCCTCGACAACTGGGGCTTCAACACCTTGGGCAACTGGAGCGACGACGCGCTGAGCCAGATGCACCGCATGGCGTATACGCGTTCGGTGAATATCGCCGGCGTGTTCGGCAATGTCTCCAGCGGCTACGACTACTGGGGCCGCATGCCTGATCCGTTCGACCCGCGCTTTGCGCAGGCGGCCGATGCCGCCGCGGCGCAGGCGGCCAAGGAAGTGCGTGACGACCCGTGGATGCTCGGCTATTTCGCCGACAACGAACTGGCCTGGGCGGGCCAGGGTCCGCAGGGACGTTGGGGTCTGGCGCAGGGCACGCTGCGCGGCGAAGCGCGCAGCCCGGCCAAGCAGGCTTTCATCGCGGAGTTGAAGAAGAAGTACGGCACGCCGGCGAAACTGGCGGCGGCCTGGGGTATCTCGCTGGATTCATGGGATGCGCTCAACGCCACCAACTTCGCGGCGCCCCATCCGGACGAGGCGCATGCCGCCATCGCCGACGATTACAGCGCGTGGCTGCGCACGTACGCGGATCAGTATTTCCGCACCGTCTCGCAGGCCATCCACAAGCACGATCCGCATCACCTGTTCCTGGGCGGACGCTTTGCCGTGCACACGCCCGAAGCGGTGGCGTCATGCGCGCAGTTCTGCGACGTTGTGAGTTTCAACGGCTACGCCGATCTACCCGAGCATGCGTTTGACGCAGCGGCGTTCGCCAAGCTCGACAAGCCTGCCTTGATCACCGAGTTCCATTTCGGCTCCGACGACCGCGGTCCGTTCGGCAAGGGCGTGGTACCGGTGTGGAACGAGCAGCAGCGCGGCGAGGCGTACGCGCACTACGTCGCCGACGCGGTGGCCAATCCGTCCATCGTGGGCGTGCACTGGTTCCAGTATGTCGACCAGCCGGTCACCGGCCGCGTGCTCGATGGCGAGAACGCGCACATCGGCCTGGTGGCGATCACCGACCGGCCGTTCACGCATTTTGTCGAAGCGGTGCGCGCGGCGAATCGCAAGACCGGTTACTGACAACCGGCGTTACCCTTGTAGGAGCGCACTCGTGCGCGACCGCGGCGCAGGGTTGTTCCTCGCGGACTGGTGTCGCGCACAAGTGCGCTCCTACACAAGAAGGGCAGGCGCGAGACGAGATCAGGCGAGGCTGGTCGCCGCCCCAAACGCCACTGCCATCACAACAGCCACCGCCATACACGCACTCGCTGGCCGGATGCGATGCGCATCGATGCGTGGAATCAGTCGCCACAGCACAAACACGCCGACGATCATGTCCACCACCAGCGCCCCACGCAGTAGCGGTGAGGCGAGCAGCAGTGCGTACGGCGGTTTGGTGTGACCTTCATGGATGGCCACGCCGGCCACGATCAGCAGGCCGATCAGATTCCAGACCAGGCACGCCAGATACGTACGGTTGAACACCACCGGACAACGCTCCACCCAGCGCAGCACCGACCACGCGAGTATCGCGAAGAACAACGCGCCGATGCTGCTGTAGAGCACCCACCAAAGCAGGGTGCTGATTAGGGTAAGCAGGGTGGTCATGCAGTGTTCCTGGTTCTTTTGTTCGTCATTCCGGCCTGCGCCGGAATGACGGGTAGGGGCGGGCGCCTTAGATACCCACGCGCCGCAACAACTTATCCATCAACCAAGCCGGCCCCACCAGCAGATACGCCAAGTCGGTAAAGAAGCTCGGCCTGCGGCCTTCAATCGCGTGTCCAATGAACTGCCCGATCCACGCCACCACGAACACGCCGATACCGGTAAGCAGCAAGTTGTGCGCACCCAGCGTGCGATAGGCGAACTCGGTGAGCAGGCATAGCAGCACCAGCACCACGAACAGGGCGGCTGCGAGGCGGCGGGACTTCTTCCAGTACCAGGTAAACGCCAGCACCAGGGCAAGCACGGACCAGAAGCCGGGGCGGCCGATCATCGGCGGCACCGGGATGGTCCACATCATGGCGATCGCGCACCACAGGATCAGCGGCACGCAGATCCAGTGCAGCAAGCGGTTGGTCGGGTTTTGATGATCGCTGCTGTAACTGTCGAGCCAGCCTTGCATGCCTTGCGTCGAATCGGTTGCTGCCATCGTTGAGCCCCCCGCTCATGGAAAAAGATGGGATATCGGCCACGCCGCATAGGAGTGGCCGAGTCCAGCTGTCGACGGAACGCTAGCACGCCCTCGCGCGCAATCCACCCGGTGCGATCAATCGCCGCCGATCAATCGACGGTGATATTGGCCAGGCGCTGCAGCGCTTCGGCGTACTTGGCCGAGGTGGCCGCGATGACATCGGCGGGCACGTTCGGGCCGGGCGCGGTCTTGTTCCAGTCCAGCGTTTCCAGGTAGTCGCGCACGAACTGCTTGTCGTAGCTGGGCGGGCTGATGCCCACCTGATAGGACTCGGCGGGCCAGAAGCGCGAGGAGTCGGGCGTGAGCATCTCGTCCATCACGTAGAGCTTGCCGGTCTCGTCGCTGCCGAATTCGAACTTGGTGTCGGCGATAATGATGCCGCGCTCGGCCGCATACGCCGCCGCCCACTTGTAGATGGAAAGCGTCGCCTCGCGCACCTGCTCGGCCAGCTCGGGGCCGACGGCGGCGACTACCGCATCGAAGCTCACGTTCTCATCGTGGTCGCCCACGGCGGCCTTGGTCGACGGGGTGAAGATCGGCTCCGGCAGCTGCTGCGCCTGCTTGAGCCCGGCCGGCAGCTTGATGCCGCACAGCGAGCCGGTGGCCTGATAGTCCTTCCAGCCCGAGCCGATGATGTAGCCGCGCGCAATCGCTTCCACCGGCACCGGCTTCAGGCGGCGCGTGACCACGGCGCGCTTCTCGTACAGTTTCAGATCGGTGCCGGCGGGCAGCACGTCGGCCAGCGGCACGTCGAGCAGGTGGTTGGGCACCAGGTGCGCGGTCTTGGCGAACCAGAAGTTGGAAATCTGCGTGAGCATTTCGCCCTTGCCCGGAATCGGATCGGGCAGCACCACGTCGAACGCCGACAGGCGGTCGCTCGCCACGATCAACAACCGGTTCCCAGGCAGCGCATAAACGTCGCGCACCTTGCCGCGATGGATCAGCTCAAGGCCCGGAAGATTCGATTGCAGCAGGGTGGTGGGCACGTCGTTCGCTCCTGAGAAGGCCGACCTGGCATGGCAGGCCGGAAAATCGGCGGTACGACCCCGGACGGGTCGCGATCAAGCCCGCCATTCTACCGGGTGACGCCAGGGCGCGAGGTGTTGCGACCTCAGGTCCCTCCCGGCAGGCCTAGGAGCGGCTGCTAGACTGGGCGCTTTTTGAGCCCGGGTCTTTGTCATGGTCCAGCCGCCCAGCCACCGTCGGCGTTTGCTCCGGCACCTCCCATTCGCCCTGTTGGCGTGGGTTGCCGTGGCCTCGGCGCAGGCCGCCGCGCCGGCCAGGCCAGCGCGCCTGGGCCTGTGCGCCGCCTGCCATGGCGAAACCGGCATGGCGCAGATTCCGGGTGCACCCAATCTCGCCGGGCAGAAGCTCGATTACCTGCGCGAAGCGCTCAAGCAATACCGCGACGGTCGCCGCAACGTGCCGTTGATGCGGGCGGCGATCGGCCCCATGAGCGATGCCGACCTCGATGAACTGGCGCGCTGGTACAGCGCGCAAACGCCGTCGCCCACCCAAGGCAACCCATGAATTTCACCTGGACCATCTGGCTCGCCCTATTCGGACTGATCTTCGGCCACGGGCTGCCCGGCGCCGTGGTGGGCGGCATCACCGGTTTCATCATCGACAGCCTGCGCCAGGGCCAGCGCCGTCGCGCCACGCCCCAGGCCGGCGGTTACATCAGCCCGCTGTTCGCCTTGCTGGGTGCCGTGGCCAAATCCGATGGCCGCGTGTCGGAGGCGGAAATCGCCGTCGCCGAGCGCCTGATGCAGCGCATGGGTCTTGAACAGGACGCACGCAAGCAGGCCGTCACCGCGTTCAACGCCGGCAAGCAGCCGGAGTTCAACGTGACGCCGGCCATCGAGGAATTGCGCCGCTGGGTGGGCCTGCGCCGCGACCACGCCTTCCCGGTGCTGGACGTGGTGATCGAGACGGTGATTGCCGAAGGCAATCCGCCGCCGGAAAAAATGGCCATCCTGCGCCAGCTCGCCTTCGCGCTGCGCGTGAGCGACATGGAGCTGATGGCGCTGATGGCGATGAAGGGCTACGCCTGGAACGCCAGCGGCGGCTCGCGCGGTTATGGCCAGCGCGGCAACGGCGGCTACGTGCCGCCTCAGCGCAACACCAATGGCCCCGATCCGTACACCGTGCTCGGCATCGCCCGCGACGTCGACGACCGGGCGGTGAAGCGCGCCTATCGCAAGCTGATTTCCGAACACCACCCCGACCGCCTGGGCGACCTGCCCGAGACGATGCGCAAACAAGCCGAATCGCGCGCCAGCGAGATCAATGCCGCCTACGAGCGGATCAAGGCCGAGCGCGGGTTCAAATAAACTCTGCCGTGACCTGTAGGAGCGCACCCTGTGCGCGACCGCAGACCATCACGACACCTCAGGTCGCGCACAAGGTGCGCTCCTACAGGAAACCGAATATGAGCAAGCAAACCAACGTCATCGCCCCCTCCATCCTCTCCGCCGACTTCGCCCGGCTGGGCGAGGACACCGCCAAGGCGCTGGCCGCTGGCGCGGACTGGGTGCACTTCGACGTGATGGACAACCACTACGTACCCAACCTCACCATGGGTCCGATGGTGCTCAAGGCGCTGCGCGACTACGGCATCACCGCGCCGATCGACGTGCACCTGATGGTGAAGCCGGTCGATCGCATCGTGCCGGACTTCGCCGAGGCCGGCGCAAGCGTGATCAGCTTCCATCCGGAAGCGAGCGAGCATGTGGATCGCACCCTGGGCCTGATCAAGGATTCCGGCTGCCAGGCAGGCCTGGTGTTCAACCCGGCCACCTCGCTGGACTGGCTCGACTATGTGATGGACAAGCTCGACCTGATCCTGCTGATGTCGGTGAACCCGGGCTTTGGCGGACAGAAGTTCATCCCCTCTGCGCTGGACAAGCTGCGTGAAGTGCGCCGTCGCATCGATGAAAGCGGCCGGCCGATCCGCCTGGAAATCGATGGCGGTGTAACAGCGGCAAATATCGGCGAGATTTCGGCGGCGGGCGCGGATACCTTCGTGGCCGGCTCGGCCATCTTCAACGCGCCGGACTACCAGGCCGTGATCGCGGCCATGCATCAGCAGCTGGCCGCCGTGCGCGGCTGATCAGCGGTTCCGGACAGAAAAATCCCGGCGCTGTTAACGCCGGGAGAAGTTTCGTCGGAACGACGTGTGAGGAGACCACACAACGGCCGCTGATCCACGGCAAGAATCCGCGACCGTCAGAACTTCTGACCGGGTTTTTGCGATTTGGTTCCCGTCGAGACGTCATCATCTTTCGATAGCGCTTTGTTAACGCTAGAAAAAAATCCCCGCCGGTGGGCGGGGAAGGAACGTGCCTAGGATGGGAACACGGTGGTTACATGGGTTGCCAGTCGGGGTCGGGTTCGTCCGCCCCGGCGGCCGGCGCGCTTCCATGCGCACCAGCCGCTTCCATGGCTTCCACGGGTAAGGAAAAGAAGGGGTCGTTCAGGTCGAAGTCGCTGCTCATAGCGGGTCTCCTCAGTGCAGGCTCATGACCAGCCCTAGTAATAGCCCACCGAGTGCCAAGATCACGCGAAGCGGCTCAAAACCCCGCAATTCGGCGTTGGGATCGACATGGGCTTGATCGGTGGGACGCATCACTGGACTCCTGCAAGGACGAGCCCATTGGGCGGCCGGCAAGGGCATAGGGCGGGACCCGGATATGGCAAAACGCGGGCAAGATCGGCCCGGCCTCGGGCGGCCACGCCCGATCGTGACGCCGGTCCCACCTTCTGTGGCGGCCAGCCGGCCCAACATGGCGAAACGCGGGCATTGCGTGGCGATGGCTTGCGCGGCCTGGGCCCAGGCTTCACGCTGCGCGGCGTTGCCAGGGAATCCTCAGGAGTGAAGCATGGGCCGCAGTATCGCCATCGTCGAAGACGAGCCGCTGATCCGCGCGAATTACGTCGAAGCGCTCAACCGCTTCGGCTATGAGACGCGTGGCTACGGCTCGCGGCAGGAAGCCTCCAGCGCGTTCGCGATGCGCCTGCCCGAGCTGGTCATCATCGACATCGGCCTAGGCGACGAGCCCGAAGGCGGCTTTGACCTGTGCCGCGAGCTGCGCGCCAAGTCGGCCACGCTGCCGATCATCTTCCTCACCGCGCGCGATTCGGATTTCGACGTGATCTCCGGCCTGCGCCTGGGCGCGGACGACTATCTGAGCAAGGACACCAGCCTGCACCAGCTGGCGGCGCGCATCGCGGCGCTGTTCCGCCGCATCGAATCGCTCAAGGTGCCGGCCAGCAGCGAGACGGTGATCGAGCACGGCCCGCTCAAGCTCGAGTCCGAGCGCATGCGCATCACCTGGAACCACGAAGAGATCCCGCTCACGGTCACCGAGTTCTGGATGGTGCACACGCTGGTGCGTTTCCCCGGCCACGTGAAGAATCGCGACCAGCTGATGCGTGAGGCCGAGTTGGTGGTGGACGACGCCACCATCACCTCGCACATCAAGCGCATCCGCAAGAAGTTCATCGCCGTGGCGCCGGAGTTCGACGCCATCGAGACGGTGCATGGCGTGGGTTATCGATGGAAGCCGTGATGAAGCGCTGGTGTTGGGGGCTGCTGTGGTTGCTGCTGGTATCCATTGCGCAGGCCGCGCCTGCAGACAAGGTGGCGAGCGTATCGGGCGCAGCGGATGGGGACGTTCCCGGCTGGACGATTCGGGCGTCCACGCCTGACGGCTGGACGCAGGACTGCTGCCTGTACGCCAAGGCGATCGGCGTGAACCTGGTGATGTACAAGGGCGAATGGACCGGCGAGCCCGAGCGCGTGATCGTGCTCAACGTCTGGAACGCCAAGCTCTCCTCGCTCGAGGCCGAATTGCAGGACGACAGGCATCGCTATCTGGAACGCGATCCGGCCGGCAAGGCGAGCGTGTTCGCCGTCGACAACAAGACGGTGAACTGCCGCGGCGTGCTGTTCGAAGGCAGCGACCACAAGGACGATGCGGTGGTGTTCTGCGATCCCGGTCTGGCCAGCGGCATCCGCTTCAGCTGGTCGCTGACGCTGGCGCATGACGATGCACAGAAGGCGGACCTGCTCGCCTTGTTCCGTCACGTGGCCGGGCTGTCGCAATACACCAGGCAAGCGTCGGCCGGGCAGGGTGCTGCCAAGACGCAGCATTGAGCGGCGTTTTCAGTATCGTCGCGCCATGAACCTTCGCCACAAACTGCTGCTGGTCGCCCTCTGCACGCTGGCCCTGCCGGTGGCCGGCTGGTTGTACGTGCGCCAGATGGAAACCCTGTTGCGCGAGGGGCAGGCGCAGGCGCTTACCGCTTCGGCGCGCGCCATGGCGCGCAGCCTGGTCGTCACCGATGCGCCGCTGCCGCCGGCAGGTCCCGTGTGGTACGTGCAGGAGGCGAGCAATCCCATCACCATCGACGGCTACGGCGACGACTGGGCGCCGCTCACGCCGTGGAGCCAGCCGCTGGACAAGCGCGGCAAGCTGCTGCTGGCCGAAGATGCCGACTGGCTCTATCTGTATGCCGATGTGCGCGGTGCGCAGCGCACGCGTGCCGATGCGGACGATCCCACCGCCTTGCGCGCCGATCATCTGGTGCTGAGCCTGGGCAAGGGCGAGCAATCGCGTCGCTACCTGCTCGCCAGCGCGGCGCCGGGACAGCTGACCGCGCGCCCGCTGGATCCGCCGGTCGATGGCCTGCCCACGCGCATCACCGCGCAATGGCAGGAAGACGGCGGCGGTTATCGGGTGGAATTGCGCGTGCCGCGCAGTCCCGGGCTGGATGCCCTGGGGCTGGCCGTGTTCGATCCGGCCACCGGCGGCGATCCCGCGGCCGTGCAGAGCCGACCGCTGGTGACTTACTCCAGCGCGCTATCGAAGGAATTGGGCCTGCTGGCGCTCGATGGCGTGCAAGCGCGCGTGCTCGCGCCCCAGGGCTGGCTGCTCGCGCAGACCGGCCGCCTCGCCACCCCTGCATCGGCGCCGGGCGATCAGCCGGGCTGGTTTGCCTCGCTGGTGTATCGCTCCCTGCTCGCCAATCAGGTGGACGACGCGGAGTTGTGGACGCAGGACGTGCCGCGGCTGGATGTGAGCGAGGTGCACGAAGCAAGCCTGGGCAAGCCGGCCACGCTGTGGCGACAAGGCGAAGCCCGCGGCAGTGTGGTGCTCGCGGCCGCCGTGCCGATCGAACGCGATGGTCAGGTGCGCGGCGTGCTGCTGCTGGAGCAGGCCAGCCGCGCGGTGCCCTTGCTCGCCAACCGCGCACTGCTTGGCCTGTTGCTGACCAGCTTTGGCGTGCTGCTGGTGGCGGGCGCGATCCTGCTGATCTTCGCCACGCGCCTGAGCATTCGCCTTGGCCGTCTGCGCGACGCCGCCGAGCGTGCGCAGTTGAACGATGGACGTCTGGACGGCCCATTCCCGATGACCTCCTCGGAAGACGAGATCGGCGATCTGGCGCGCAGCTTCGAGCGCTTGTTCGAGGTGGTGGGTGGCTACACCGACTACCTGCGCACGCTCGCTTCCAAACTTTCCCACGAATTGAATACACCGCTGGCGATCGTGAAGTCCTCGCTGGACAACCTCGAGCACGCCTTGCAAGCCGAACACGCGATGCCGCCTGATGCCGCGCCCTACCTTCAGCGCGCGCGCGATGGCGTGGCACGCCTGGGCATGCTGGTGCGCGCGATGAGCGAAGCCAGCCGGATGGAGCGCTCCATTGCCGCGGCCGAACCGGAAGACGTGGACCTGGTCGAAGTCGTGCGCGGCTGCAGCGAGGCCTACCGTCCCCTTGCAGGCACGCGCAGGATGCAGGCGGTGTTGCCGCACGACGCTCTGTTCATGCATTGCGCACCTGAATTGATCGCGCAGGCCTTGGACAAATTGTTCGACAACGCGCTGTCATTCACGCCGGAAGATGGTTGGCTGCGCCTCACCCTGCGCGCCACCCACGATGGCGCCGAGATCGAGCTCGCCAATCAAGGGCCGCCGCTGCCGGCAGCGATGCAGGGCCGCCTGTTCGATTCGCTGGTGAGTCTGCGCGACAAGGCGACGCCCGGCGATGCGCCGCACCTGGGGCTGGGCCTTTATGTGGTGCGCCTGGTCGCCGAGCGCCACGGTGGCGTGGCGGTGGCGCGCAACCTGGAGGACGGCAGCGGCGTGGCGTTTACGCTGCAGCTGCATGGAATGCCGCGGCAAAGGCTCTGAAGCGAAGCAAACGACCCCTGTGGGAGCGCACCCTGTGCGCGACGCTCTGTCGGTGGCCGTCGCGCACAGGGTGCGCTCCCACAGAGGGTGAGGGATCCGCCAGGTCATCGAGATCGAACAACCTCGCGCTATTTCATCTCCCCCAACGTCCACCCACCACCACCCGGCATTACCGCGATCTGCCGCACCGTCGTGGCCGCGCAGCTGGCCGGCTTGTCGGTGCACTGGGCGAGCGTCACGCGCAGGTGCTGGTCATCCACCAAGTCGAAATCGGTCAGCTTGGTATTGGCCAGGCGCGTGGCCGTGTCCAGCGCCGTGCCGATGAAGACGCCGTTGTGGAAGACATAGAGCTGCAATGCGTTGGGTTGGCATTGATCGTCCACCGAGACGGCCGCTTCTGCCACATAGGTGTCGCCCTTGCGCTGGGCGCGACCGGTGAGCAGGCGCTGGCCGGTGAGCAGGAAGCGGTCTTCGTCGTTCTTGGGCGCGGCGGTCTTGGCCATGCATTGATTGCTGGCCACGGTGGCCGGTGCGCTTTTCGACAAAGGCTCCAGCGGTCGCGGCACATAAGGCTGCGACGCCAGGGTGGCCGCTGGCTTGTGCATCCATAGCGCGAGCGCGCCGACGCTGACCAGCACGGCCACGACCGCCACTGCGCGGCCGCGCAGCAGGGGGCGCTGAAACAAATAGACCAGAGTGCACAGCGCCAGCAACAACGCGACCGGCGAAAGCGGATGCCACAGCAGTGCCAGCAAAGCGAACAGGGCGGCAAAGACCGCTGCGGTGGAAAAAGGCTTGCGGACCGGCGCCGGCGTCGCAGCGGTGGGCAGGGGCGGCGGTTCCTGAGCGGTATAGCTGTGCTCGGCATCCAGCAGCAGTGGCTCGCTCAACGGTTCGGTCGACGGCGGCACATCGGATTGGATCGCAGCTTCCTGCGCAGGCAGCGGAGGCGGCTCCGCGCTGGTCGATGCGGGCGTCCAGGCGAACCAGCTCTGTCCGCCGTCATGGCACCACTGGTCGCCTTCTTGCGCATAGCGGGCCAGCGCACCCTCGGGCAGCGGGCCACGTACCTGCTGGTCACGGCGCAGCCAGATCAGCCGTTCGCCGTCGGGCCATACGTCCGCTTCCACGCCCATGCCGCGCAGTTGCGCCGCTTGTGCCTCGGCAGCATCGGGCTCAAGGCCGCGGCGAATGATCAAGGGCGCCCGCGAGAAAACGCGTTCGCGGAAGCCCGCCATCTCCATCCCAAAGGCGGCAGCCATGCGTTCGTGCACGGCGGTAGGGTCCTGCCCATCGAGCAGGCGACCGGAAAGTACCAGGCAACGTTGGTCCATACCCATCGATTTCCCCTGCGGATGCAGCCATGTGCACCGATACCGCAAGGTTAGGCGTGCTGGCGCGGCTGAACAAGCGGCACGTGGGCCCAAGTGCACGGGGAGATCGTGAAGGGATGCTTCGGTTCCCCGCCTCGCTACCCCTACAATGGCCGTTCAAGCTTGGCCATCCGGATCCCCACGTGATATCCCGAGACGATTTCGACGCGCTGGCAGCGCAGGGTCATACCCGTATCCCGCTGGTGCGCGAGGTGTTTTCCGACCTCGACACGCCACTGTCCGTGTACCTGAAGCTGGCCGATGGCCCGTATACCTTCCTGTTCGAATCGGTCGAGGGCGGCGCCACCTGGGGGCGCTATTCCATCATCGGCCTGCCTGCCAGGCGCGTGTACCGCTTTCGCGGCCACGAGCTGGAAGTGGAGGACGCCGGCGAAGTGACCGAGCGTCGCCATGTGGCCGATCCGCTGGGCGAGATCGAAACCCTGCGCAAGCAATACGACGTGCCGCGCCTGCCGCAACTGCCCGCCTTCACCGGCGGCCTGGTGGGCTACTTCGGTTTCGAGACGATCGGCTATATCGAGCCTCGCCTCGCTCAATGGGATCGCCCGGACGAACTGGGCACGCCCGACGTGCTGCTGATGCTGGCCGAAGAAGTCGCCGTGTTCGACAACCTCAAGGGCCGCCTGTACCTGATCGTGCATGCCGACCCCTCGCAGCCGCATGCGTATGCGGCGGCACAGCGCCGGCTCGATGCGCTGGTCTATCGCCTGCGCCAGAGCGGCGTGTCCTACCCCCAGCTCAACCAGAGCACCGCGCTGGACGAGGGCGACTTCAAATCCTCCTTCACCAAGGAGGAGTTCGAAGCGATGGTGGAGCGCGCGAAGGAGTACATCCGCGCCGGTGATATTTTCCAGGTGGTGCCGTCGCAGCGACTGAGCGTGGGATTCAATGCGCGACCGGTCGATGTGTATCGCGCACTGCGTGCGCTCAATCCTTCGCCGTACATGTACTTCGTCGATCTGGGCAACACGCAGATCGTCGGTTCCTCGCCGGAGATCCTCGCTCGCCTGAAGGATGGCAAGGTGGTCGTGCGTCCGCTCGCGGGTACGCGCAAGCGCGGCGCCACCGAGGAAGAAGACCAGGCACTGGAAGCCGAACTGTTGGCTGATCCGAAAGAACGCGCCGAGCACGTGATGCTGATCGACCTGGGCCGCAACGACATCGGCCGCATCAGCGAAACCGGCAGCGTGGAAGTGAGCGAATCGTTCGTGGTCGAGCGCTACTCGCACGTGATGCATATCGTGTCGCAGGTGCAGGGCAGCGTGCGTCCCGATGTCGGCTATATGGATGTGCTCAAGGCGACCTTCCCGGCCGGCACGCTCAGTGGCGCGCCCAAGATCCGCGCGCTGGAAATCATCCAGGAGCTGGAGCCGTATAAGCGCAATATCTATGCCGGTGCGATCGGCTGGATCGGCTGGTGGGGCGATGCGGATACCGCCATCGCGATCCGCACGGCCGTGATCCAGGATGGACGTCTACACGTCCAGGCTGGCGCGGGCATCGTGTACGACTCCGATCCGGCATCGGAGTGGGAAGAAACCATGAGCAAGGGCCGCGCGCTGTTTCGCGCCGTGGCCCAGGCAGCCAAGGGTCTCTGAGCATGCGCCGTCTACGACGCGGAGCGGCCTGGTCGTGTGCGCTGGGACTGGGCAGCAGCCTGCTGGTGGCGCCGCTGCATGCGCGCGAGGTCGGCACGCCGCCGGTCTGGCGCGACGATGCCACCTCGCGGCTCGAGGCGCTGGCGCTGCTGCAGTCGTTCAATGCCGAGTTGCTCAGCCATCCCAGCGCCACGCTCACGCTGGAGCGCTGGTGCGCCGCGCATCAGCTCGCGCCGGTGGCCAAGATCGTTGCCGAACGCGTGCAGGGCGAAGACAAGCCGCTGCCGCCCGATGCGCGCGACCAGCTGCAGATCGGCGCGGACGAACCCGTGCGCTATCGCCGCGTGCAACTGGCCTGCGGCGAGCATGTGCTGTCCGAAGCAGACAACTGGTACGTGCCCTCGCGCCTCACCGATGCGATGAATCACGAGCTCGACAGCACCGACACGCCGTTCGGCAAGGTGGTGCAAGCCTTGCACTTCCGCCGGCAGACCTTGTCCGCGCAATTGCTGTGGTCGCCGCTGCCCGAAGGCTGGGAAAGCAAGCCCACGCTGCCGCCTGCGAACAACACCTCACTGGTGATGCCGCCGCATGTGCTCGAACACCGTGCGCTGTTGTTCGATCAGGCCAATCGCCCCTTCAGCCTGGTGGTCGAAACCTATACATCGCAAGTTATTGCCTTCGCTGCGCCGACGCTGCCTCGGCCATAAGTTAGATATCGAACCCCTCGTTTTTTATTCGCGTCTTCGATAAAAATGCGCGACGCAGTCACGGGGGCTGACTGTCTTGCGTCGAACTGTCGTCTGACAGTGCGTTCGTGCAATACGAACGCGATGCGCATCACCGCCACCTGTTTCAACCAGCGCTACGGACGTCCAAGGGGGGATGTCTGGGAATGCGCGGGACCAAGTCAGGGGAATGACATGAAGCATTTAGGGAAGAAGGCCGTCGTGATGGCGTGCGCCTTGAGCGTATCGGCGTGCGCGTCGATCGTGGGTGGCCGCTATCAGAAGGTGGAAGTGGATGCGCGTGCGGCAAACCAGAGCATCCATGCCGATTGCACGCTGAGCAATGGCACCGGCCAGGTGCGCGTGACGACGCCGGGTACGGCGGTGGTCCATCGCTCGTCGCACGATCTCAGCGTGACCTGCCAGCAGGACGGCAAGCAGATCGCGCAGCAGTCCTACGACGCCAGCATCCGCGGCATGGTGTGGGGCAACCTGATCATTGGTGGCATCGTCGGCCTGGCCATCGATTTCTCGGACGGCGCCTCGCATCACTATCCGGACAAGCTCACCATCGTGCTGCCCTCGGCGTATGCGCTGGCCTCGACCTATCCGAGCGTCAACGCGACGCCGGGCGCGACGTATGCCACGCCCACGGCCGATGGACTGGCCAGCCTCGACGGTCGCGTGAGCAAGAGCATGTTCAACGCCGCGCAGAACGTGGCGGCCTCTCGTCAATGCGATCGCGCCATCCATGTGGTGATGGTCGACGGGAGCAAGGCAATGTTCCGATCGCAGTGTCCGGCGTCCAGCGACGTGCAGATCGAGTGCGCGGGCGATGCCTGCGTGCCCCTGCAGCAGGCTGGCATCGCCGCCAACTGACCGGCGATTGCCTGAGGGAGCCGGATTCTCTCCGGCTCCCCGGCATTTTCGGATTATTCCGATGTTTTGCCGGATGCGTGCTGGCTAACGTGTAGAAATCCCGACCCACAGTGCAGGCGCGAGCCTGGCGCGGAGTTTCTTCATGGACGCCCCCATCATCGAATATCTGGTCGCACGCCAACAGGGCGAGGGCTGGCGTGTGTTGCGCGACGGCTCGCCCGTCGGTCGGCGTTGCGTGCTGGTCAATGCGCTGGAATTGGCCACGCTGCTGGCCGAACGCGAAGCCACGCGCGGCGGTGGCGCCACCCGCGTCCTTATGGCGAGTCAGGACACCCACCGTTTGCCGGGTTACCACCCGTGGCGCAGCGTCACCTGATTCAAGGCTTCAGGTACAGCTGCCCGATGGCGAGCGCCGTGCGATAGGGTTCCGGATCGTTGCGGTTGCTGAGCAGGATCACCGTCACGTGCTGCTTCGGCCAGCGAATGATGACGTTGCGAAAGCCGATGCTCTCGCCCGAATGCCAGAGCACGTCGCCGTGGATGCGCCAGCCGTAGCCGTAACTGTCCACATCGGGCTCGTCGTTGATTTTGTTCTGGGGACTGAAGGCAAGACGACGCGATGCATCGGACAGCAGGCGATGGTCGTAGAGCGCGGCATCCCAGCGCGCGAGATCGTCGATGGAGGAGTAGATGCCGCCATCGCCGCGTGTCGCGCTGGTGGGGCTCTGGTCGGTTTGCACCCAGTGCCCGTTCTCTTCGCTGTAACCGTAGGCGCGATGCGTCACCTGAGGGCCGCCGCGCACGTAAAGCAACGTGTGCGTCATACCCAGCGGCCGGAAGATATTCTGCGCGAGGAAATCGGGCAAGGACTTTCCCGATGCGCGTTCAACGATCAAGCCCAGCAGCACGTAGCCGCCATTGCTGTAGCGATACGCCGTGCCCGGCGGAAAATAACTGCGTGGCTCCGCGGCAAGCATGCGCAGCACGTCGGCATCGCTGATCTGCGCGGTGGCATCGGCGGGCATCAGATCTTCGTAATCGATCAGGCCGCCGGCGTGACTGAGCAATTGCCGGATGGTGATCTGCTCATGCGCGGCTGGAAGCTCCGGTAGCCAGTGACGAACATGATCGTCCAGGCTGAGTTTTCCGCGTTCGGCCAGCAGCAGGATTGCCGCCGCCGTGAACTGCTTGCTGACCGAGGCGAGTCGATAATTGGTAGCTGGCGTGGCGGCCTCGTGTGTCTCGAGGTTGGCCAGGCCGTAGCCGCGGTTGACCAAGGGTTTGCCGTCCTTGATCACCAGCAGGGATGCACCCGGTCCGTTGCCCTGGTAGCGGGACATCAAGTCGTCGACCTCGCTCGCGTGCACCACGCCGGAGCAGAGCAGAACGGCGACACACATGAAAACCCACTGGCGCATCAGGGCTGGCCTCGTCATTGGCGGGACGGTCATTGCACCGGCACGTCGTAGACGGTGTCGGGCGAGGGCTCGGGGCTCAGCGTGTAGTGCCACCACTCCATCGCATAATTGCGGAAACCTTCTCGTTCCATCGCGCGCTTCAGGATCTCGCGGTTGGCGTGCTGCGCGGCATTGGCTTCCGGTGAATCGGTGTTGGCCAGCGTGCCGAAGTAGTCGAAATCGGTACCCATATCGAGCGGCGCGCAGTGACTGTCGGTGACATCGCATTGCATCAGCGTGAGATCCACCGTGGCGCCGCGGCTATGGCCGGAGACCGGTGCAATGTAGTCACCCAGCAGCGCGCTCTTGTCCAGTTTCGGATAGTGCGTGGCCTTGGTCCGCTGGTCGTTGAGTTCGCCGGCCCAGCGCACGAAATGCTGCACGGCTCGCGCGGGGCGATAGCAGTCAAACAGCTTGAGTCGCTGGTGCTGCGCATGCAGGTCGTGCTCCACGCGTGCCAGCGCTTCGGCGGCGGGCTTGAGCAGCAGGCACTTGGGCGCGAGGTAACCATCCACGGGTTTGCCGACGAAATTGTCGCTGCCGGCGTACTTGATGTCCTCGGCGATATCGGGCGCGAGTCGACGGATATCGACCAGGCCCGCTTGTGCCGCCGTGGTTGCCGGCGACAGCCTGGGTGCACCGTCGGCATGCGCGAGTGCGACGAGCGCAAGCAGCGCGACTCCGGGCATAAAGCGTGGGCGCTTAGTCACAACCGTGCTCCCGATGAAAGGCGAGATCTTCGAAGTCGTAGCTGAAGTCCGCAGAGGGATCGACCTTGCTCATGTGCAGGCTGCCGTGGTTGTCGGCGGGGAAACTTAGCCATGCGTCGGCGTCCCCGTGATCCCAGTGCACCAGGTAACGCTGGCCGGCGCGCATCACCGTGCCCGTCAGTCGCGGCGACTTGACTGCGGCGAAACGCAGTGCCTTGCCTTGCGGGCACAAGGTGATCGCGCCGAACCATGGGTCACGCCACTGACCCCACCGGCTGCGCAGTTCATCCGCTCTGGCTGGTTGTGAGGTGGGCGGCGTAGCCCCTTTGCGGGAGGCAGCCGCTGCGCGATCGAGTTGGTCGGCGTACCAGCTGACATCGTGCGCATTGGCGGGCGACGTGAACTGTTTGGTCAACGCCTCGACCAACACCGTGCGTGCATCCTCCGCCTCGCTGTTCATCAGCACGACAAAACCGGCCTGGCGATCGGGCAGCAAGGTCATGGCCGAATACATACCGGACAGCGTGCCGGTATGCGACACCGTGTGCACGCCATCGACGTCGGCAATGCGCCAGCCATAACCATAGGCATACAGACGCGTGCCATCCCAGGCGCGACGCCGGGCCGAGATCGGCATCGGTGTGTAGGGCGTCCACAGGATCTGGCGCTGTTCGGGCGTCAGCCATTGCAGCTGCTGCGGTGTCGGTGCGACCCAGTTGCGCGCCCACACCAGCATGTCTGCAAGGCTGCAGCGCACGCCACCGGCAGCGGCCGAGGTGATGTCGGGAATCTCCACGTCGTCGGCGTTGATCACGATGTTGCGATCATGCCCGCGCATGTGCGGCTGGGCGACGTTGCCCACGGCGTCCCGCCCCCATGCGCCAATCTGGCAACGTGTGAGGCCGAGCGGCTGGAACACTTCGCGGCGCAGCAAGGCGTCGTAACGATCATGACCCGCGGCTGCGGCCACTTCGCCGGCGACGACGTAGAGCAGGTTGTCGTAGGCGTAGCCCGCGCGAAAACTGTAGGCCGGCTTGAGATACGCCAGCGCATGCACGATGTCCTTGCGCGTAAAGTCGTTGGGTTCCGGCCACAGCATCAGATCACCGGCACCCTCGCGCAGCCCGCTGCGATGGGTGAGCAGATCGCCCACCTGCATATGCTCGGTGACCCAGGGATCGGCCATGCGGAAATCAGGCAGGTAGCTGCGCACCGGTGCATCCCAACGCAGCTTGCCTTCTTGTACGAGTCGAGCGAGCAGGGTGGCGGTCATCGCCTTGCTGTTGGAGGCGATCTTGAACAGCGTATCGGGCGTGACCGGCTGGCCGGAGCCGGCCACGCGTTCGCCAAGCGTGCGTGTGTAAATCACCTCGCCGTGGTCGATCACGCCGACGGCCAGGCCGGCCAGGTGATAACGCGCCATCACTGCATCGACGATGGGATCGAGCTGGGCCGCGGACGGCGCGTCGGCTGCCGTGGCGACGCTGGCGGCGACGGCAAGCCCGATCGCCACCGCCCACCGCCGCAGTATTCGCTCAGCCCGCATGACCTGCCGTAGCGTGCTTGGTCACCTCGTCCCACACACGCAGCAAGTTACCGCCCCAGATCTTGGCGATGTCCGCATCGCTGAAGCCGGCGCGGCGCAGCGCCGCCGTGAGATTGCGCGTCTGCGTGGCATCCGACCAGCCGGCGAGACTGCCGCCACCGTCGAAGTCCGAGGCGATGCCGACGTGATCGATGCCAGCCACCTCAACCATATGCTTGATGTGCGCGACGTACTCATCAACTGTTGCGGGCGGGAAGGCCGCATCGATGCGCTTCATGCCGTCGATATAGGCGGGCAGGTATTCGTGCTTCTCGCTGTCGAAAGTCTTGGCACCAGCCTGCTTGGCCACTTGCGCCTGCAGCGCTTTGACGGCCATCTCGCGACCCGGATCAAGCTTGATGAACTCGCCCACCGCCACCGCCTGGATCACGCCGCCCTTGGCAGCGATGGCGCGCAGCAGATCGTCCGACAGGTTGCGCGGATGGTTGATCAGCGCGCGCGAGGACGAATGCGAGGCGATCACCGGCGCGGTGGACAAGGCGAGCACCTCGCGCACGCAGGCGTCGGAGGAGTGCGACACGTCGACCATGATGCCCAGCTCGTTCTCGCGCTTGACCACGCTGCGGCCGAAATCGGTGATGCCGTATTCCGGCAGCGGGGTGTCGCCGAGGTCCGCTTGCGGCGTGGAGCTGCTGCACAGGTCGTTGTTGCCCATATGGGCGAGGCCGACGTAACGCGCGCCGCGCTTATAGGCCAGGTCGAGGTTCCTGATGTCGTGGCCGAGCGAGTAGCCGTTCTCCACGCCTATCATCGCCGACAGCTTGCCCGCGGCCTTGTTGGCACGCACCTGCTCCGGCGTGGTGGCAAGACGGATCTGATCCGGATACGTTTTCAGCATCAGGTCGATAGCGTCGTACTTGCGCTTGGCCTGGGCCACGGCATGCGCGTAACCGGCCGGCGTCAGCGGGCCCTGGTCCACGTAGACGATGAAGAACACGGCGTCCAGGCCGCCGCGGCGCATCTTGTCCAGGTCCACCTGCATCGGCGTCGTCTTGCCGAAGTCGAAGCGCGCCTCGTGCATATACCCGAAGGGAATGTCCACGTGCGTGTCGAGCGTGATCGGCGGATCCTGCTGCGCCCGGGCGGGAGCGCTGGCCAGCGTGATTGCAAGCGCGATGGCGCCGCCGAGTAAGCCGAGAGTCTTCATGCGGTTTCCCAGTGTTTGGCCGGCTGCTCGCCGGCGACCATGTCTTCAAAGCTTTGGCGTTGTCGCACGACAGCGTAGCGGCCCGCATCCACCATCACTTCGGCAGCGAGCGGGCGCGAGTTATAGGTCGAGGCCATCGAGGCGCCGTAAGCGCCGGCGGTGCCTATCATCAACAGGTCGCCGGGAACGCAGGCGGGCAGGGCGCGTGCCCTGGCAAAGGTGTCGCCGGTTTCGCATACCGGTCCCACGATGTCGTAAGAAGTCATCGAGCGTGCGTCCCCGGCTACCGGCGCGATGTCGTGCCATGCATCGTACAGGCTGGGCCGGGCCAAGTCGTTCATGGCGGCGTCCAACACCAGGAAGGTACGCTCGTCGCCCTGCTTGAGGCGGATCACGCGCGTCAGCAGCAGGCCGGCCTCGCCCACCAGATAGCGGCCGGGTTCGAACAGCAGGCGTCCTTCAAAGCCGGCCAGGGTTTCGCGTACCATCTCGATATAGGCAGCTGCATCGATCGGGTGATCGTGGCCTTCGCGATAGCAAACGCCCAGGCCACCACCCACGTCGATGCTGTTGATCGCATGCCCCTGCGCCACCAGTTCGCGCCAGAAAGCCGCCACGCGCTGCAAGGCTTGTCGAAATGGCTCCAGCTGGAGGATCTGCGATCCGATATGCACATGCAGGCCATCGAGTTGCACATGGCTGAGTTCATCGCGTTTGGCAAACCAGCGCCGAGCCTCTTCGATGCTCACGCCGAACTTGTTCTCGGCGCGGCCCGTGGAGATCTTGGCGTGGGTGAGCGCATCCACGTCGGGATTGATGCGTACGGCGGCACGAGCCTTGATGCCCAGAGCCAGCGCCACGCGCTGCAAGGCCAGCAGCTCGTCGTGTGATTCCACATTGAAACGCAGGACGCCGACCTCCAAAGCTTCGGCGATCTCCGCCTCGGTCTTGCCCACGCCGGAAAACACGATGTGCTCTGGGGGTATGCCCGCTTGCCGCGCACGCCACAGCTCGCCGGCCGAGACGATATCCGCGCCGATGCCCTGCCCATGCATCAAGGCGAGCACACCGCGGTTGGGGTTCGCCTTGACCGCGAAACAGATCAGGTGGTCGGTGCCGTGCAGGGCGGACTGCAGGGAAGCGATGCGTTCGCGGATCGCACTGGCCGAATAGACATACAGCGGCGTGCCTAAACGGTCCGCCAGCGCGTGCAGGTCGACGCCGTCGAGCTTGGCGCAGGGTGAAGCGATCGTGTCCATCATGGGCGAGCCTGTCGCAAAAAAACGGCAGCCTGCATCACGCAGGCTGCCGGTGGGGACGGACTCGTCAGAAGTCCACGGACACCGTCAACTGCGCAAAGCGAGGCGACTGGAAACGCAAGGGCTGTTCGAAGGTGGAACTGGTGCTGTTGGAAATGGTGGTCTGCAGATCCTGGTCCACCTGGATGGTGCGCTGTTCGTTGAGCAGGTTGTAGACCGCGAACTTCACGCGCAGCTGGCCGACGTCGGCCAGCTGGCGCAAGTAGGTGATGCTGGCGCCAAGGGTGTAAGTCCACGGCATGCGGCCGTATTTGCCGCGCGGCGAGGATTCGTACACGCGGTCTTCCGAACGCGCCGCATCGCAGTTGGCCACGCAGATGTAGTAGCTGTGGTACACCGTGGCGTCATACGGATTGCCGACGCCGAAACCGGTGATGGGGCCACCCGAAGCGATATTCGCGTCGCCCGCCACTTGCCAGTTCGGCGTGATGGCATAGGTGCCGCGCAGCTTGAGCTGATGACGACGGTCGTTGGGCAGGTAGCCGTCGCCGCCGAAGTTCACCCACGGATCATCGAAATTCTCGGTGCGGCCGGTGTCGTCGAAGTTGGTGTCGGAGTTCACCGGGCCCTCCGCATTGCCGCGGTTCCACGACAACACGTAGGACGCATTGAACGACCACTTGTTGTCCCAGGCGCGATCCAGCTGGAATTCCAGCGCGGTGTAGGTGCGCTTGGGATTCACCCAGCCGCGCTGGCCCAGGTAGTTGCCATCCTCGTCGTACATCGCCCAGCCTTCCTTGGACGTATCCACGGTGACCCAACCATCGGCCGTGCCGTCGCAGTTGGTGTCGCCCCACACCTTGTTCTTTTTGCCGGGATTGCCCATCACCCAGCCGATGTAGCCGTCCGGACCGCACTTGCCGGTGGCGCTGATCTCCATGTCGTCGATGGCATTGTGCAGCTTGCGGTAGGTGCCGTTCACGCCCCACGACCACTTGTCATTGAGCATCTGCTGGAAGCCGATGATCAGCTCATCCTGGTAGACCTGCTGCATATCCTTGTTCACTTCCGAACGCAGGTCATGCACGGTGCCGTCGCCCTGCGACGTGTCCACGCCGCCCAGCTGCGGTCCGAGGACGGGAATGGCGTACTGGTTGCCGTTGGCATCGGTAAGCGTCTGCCAGCCACCAAACGCGTAATACGTGCGCTGATCGAGCAAGCCACCGGCCTGCTTGATGTTGATCACGTTGGCCACCGGCAGGTAGTAGCGGCCCAGGTTGCCATAGAGTTTGGTGGTGCCGTCGCCCTTCACGTCCCACGAGAAGCCCAAGCGCGGCGCCCACATATTGTCCATCTTGATATAGCTGCGGCCAGCGGCGTCCATATTGTCGAAGCCATCGCGACGGATGCCGGCGTTGAGCAGCAGGTTGGGCGTCACCTGCCAGTTGTCTTCCAGATAGAAGGCGTTGTTGGTGGTGTCGAAATTGCCTGCGATCTCGTAGCGGCGGGCGCGCACATAGCCGTTGTAGCCCGGCGGAATCACGCCGCCGCCGTTGGGATTGGGGATGGTCGAGCCGGGCGTGGCCGCATAGACGTTGTAGTAGATCGCGCCGGGGCCCGGATAGTGACGACTGTAGACAGAGTCGTCGTCCTCGTGGTCGTAGCCGAAACGCAGCAGGTGGTCTTCCAGCTTCCATTCGAAGTCGGCGCGGCCTTCCTTGCGCTTGTCGTTTCGTTTCTCCACCGCCGTATTCGTCGTGCAACCCAACGGCACGCCAGGCTTGGGAACGGCGGTTTCAGCGGCGACGTGGTTGCAATCGAGGTCGGTGAGCGCGCGATTGAACGATTCGCGCTTGTTCTCTCCGTACAACACCTTCATCGACAGGTTGTCGGTGAGGTAGTTGGTATAGGTGAGCGACCAGTTCTTGCCGCCGGTGTCCGTGTAGATGGTATTGGTCTTGGCGCCGATGGTGTGCGTGTCGTAGTCGTAGTTGTAGACGGTGCCGACGTTTTTGCTCTTGTCCGAGAACGCCATCAGCGAGAGCAGGTTGCTGTCGTTGATGTGCCAGTCGATGGTAGTGCCCCAGAAGTCGGGACTGGAGCTGTTGCTGGTGAGGGTGGTGCCCTCGTCGTTGGTGTTGCGCGGGTTGTCGCCGCGCTGTTCCACCATGGCGAAGATAAACAGCTTGTCCTTCACGATCGGGCCGGACGCGTAGATGTTGGTCTTCATCAGCGAATCGCGGTCCTCGCTGGCCGTGAGGTAGCGATTGCCGTTGGCGTCGTAGCGATCCTCTGCCTGCGCGTGCCACGCCCCCGGTTCCATCGTCATTTCCACGCCCGCGTGGAAATCGTTGGAACCCGAGCGCGCCACTGCGTTGATCACGCCGCCGGTGGTGCGGCCGAACTCCACCGAGTAGCCGCCGGTCTTCACCTGGAATTCCTGGTAGAAGTTGAACGGTGCCTCGGAATAGCCATTGCGGTTGTAGAAGTCGGTGACGTTGAGGCCGTTGACGTAGATGGCGTTCTCCGCCACCGACGAACCGCCGAAAGACAAGCCGCCAAACGCCGATGCGCCCTTCACCACGCCTGGCGCGAGTGTCGCCACGGCGGCGATGTTCTGATCCACCGGCAGGCGACGCAGCTCTTCACGCGAGATATTGGTGGACGACTCGGTTGAGGTGACGTCCACCGCGGTGATGATCGACGTGCCGGTGACATTGACTGCCGACAGGTTGGTCGCGTTGTTGCCGCCCAGGTTCACGGTGGTGGCATTGCCCAGCGTCACGGTGACGGGCGTGGACTGCGTGATGGTCTTGCCGTCCTTGGCCACGGACAGCGTGTAATCGCCGATGGCGAGGAACGAGATGCGGTAATTGCCCTTGTCGTCGGCTGTCACCGAGCGGGTGAAACCCGTCTGCGGATTGCTGATGGTGACGAGTGCGCCGGGTTCGGTGTGACCGACCACCGTGCCGTCGTTATTGCCTGCAAATGCCGGAGGCGTGGCCATCGAAGCCAGACCCATGCCCAACGCCATGCACAGCATGGTCCTGCGGAAAGTACGACTGACCATTTCCCCGTCTCCCCCGGTTCTGTCGTCGTTGATGTAAAGACCGCTTATCTGCTGGCGCGCTCAGTCGCCGGCAGCAGCTGCCACGTGAAGTCGTAGTCCCATTGATCGAAGTACAAGTTGCCGCCGCGCCACTCCAGTTCGCCGCGCTGCGAGTCCACCGTCTCCGACCGGAAGAACTGCTTGGCTGGCACCAGCGGCTGGCTGAAATCGCTGTTGAAGGCGATGCGGTAGGCGTCCAGCCCGCCGAGATAGAACCACTGCAAGGCCAGGTCGTCGCCCGGCACCGGATGTAGCTGCCCGAAGGTCACGTCCATCGGCACCCAGCCATAGGGCGCGAGGTAAAGCTGGCCCCAGTCGTGGATGTTGTTGTACTTGCCGTCGGAGAAAATAAAGCCTGATTGCCAGCGCGCCGGGATGCCGTTGAGGCGCAGCAGGGCGATCAAGAGCATGGTCTGCTCCCCGCAATCGCCATGGCCGGCATGCAGGGTGTAATCGCTGATATTGCCGATGGTCGAATATTCGCGCGCACCGGCCCAGGGAATCTGGTCCACGGCAGCGAACAACTTCTGCGCGATGCGATACGGGTTGGTCTCGTTGCCCACGGCCTTGCGCGAAAACGCGCGCAGGTCGTCGGTGAAGACGATGTGCGGCGCGCGCTCGGCGACAAAGGGCGCAAGCTCGGGCGAGATCTTCGCCGGCACCACCTTGGACGCATCGATGTCGTGGTATTGCGCGTAAATGGTCAGCTCGTAGGTGACGGCAAACGTGGTCGGCTTGCCTGCGACGGCCGGCTTCTCCAGATAGACCGTGCGTTGCATCGTGCTGGCCGGCGCCACTTGAGCGCCGACAGGCTGGCTGTCGACGAGGCGCACGCCTTCCTGCTGTCCCGGCAGTTCGCGCGGAAACGGCAGCCAGGCGCGTACCGTCTCGCCGGCGGGCACGGCATCGGCGTTGACGGTGACGGTTTCGGTGACGCGCACATGGTTGGGCGTGACGCTGCTGCGATGCGTAGCGAGCGCTTCGCGACGCGCGTCGCGATGGTGATCGTTGAGCGTCTCCATCGGGTCGTCGTTGGACGGCGCCGGATGCGTGCGCCGTGCGGCAGCATCCTTGCTGAGCAGGAACAGGTTGCCCGGCGCACGCTTGAAGTAAAGCGTGCGCCCGTCGATCACCTGATGTTCGAGCAAGCCCTGCTGATCCCAGCGCGCGAACTCCGCGTCGGTGAGGTCGGGAATCTGTTTGCGCACCTTGGCCTTGGCGGCATCGGCATCGAAGGTGAAATCGAGCCGGATGCGGCGCATGCGTTCGCGTTGGAACTGCAGTGCATCACGCACCTCCGGCGATACCCCGGGCTGGGCCAGTGCGCTGGTGATACCGGCTTCCGCCGCGCTGAATTGTCCCGCATCGATCTGCGCAATGGCATGCTGCACCGGGGCTTGGGTGGCGGCCGATGCGACACCGGCGAGCAGCAGGCAGGCAAGCGCCGTCGCCAGCGAATATCGCCGACGTCGCAAGGACGAGATGGGTCGCACCGTCTGCACCTGCCACTTCCCCGTAAGAAAAAGCGAAGTCGCTGTGTAGCACGCTTGCAATCGACGGTCAATAATTTATGCTTCGATCAAACGTCGTCCGAATCAGATATTCCAAAGACGACGATGATCGGGATTCAAAGGGGACGCATGATCCACACGGCCTGGCCTTATCTCGCTGTCATGTTGCTGGCAGCGGGCCTGTTTCCCGCCCTGGAGCGGCGCTACAAGTGGCGTTTCTTCGAGGTTTTGCCGCCGATCGTGCTGACCTACCTGCTGGTGACCGCGCTGGCCGTCACCGGTCTGTGGCAGGTCAATGCGGAGATCCGCGCTACCCAGAGCATGCTGATCGAGCACCTGGTGCCGGCCCTGTTATTCCTGCTGATGATCAATTGCGACCTGCGGGCGATCTACCGGCTGGGGCCGCGCGTCCTTGCGGTGTTCTTCGTCACCATGGTGTGCCTGTTCATCGCCTTCGTCGGCACCTTCCTGATGTTCCGCGTCTGGCTGAAGGGCGATGCCTGGCAGCCGCTGGCCGCGCTGTCGGGCAGCTGGATCGGCGGCACGGCCAATATGGTGGCGGTCAAGCAAGCCATCGGCATGCCCGATCGCCTGCTGGCGTTTTCGCTGCTCACCGATGCCTTGTGCTACTCGATGTGGGTGGTGGTGCTGTTCGGCCTGGGCCGCGTGGCCACCCAGTTCAATCGCTGGACTCGCGCCACCTCCAGCGCCGACATGGTGGTGGAGCCCTCGCGCAGTCACGGCCCGACCACCTCCGAGAACGTGCTGCTGTGGCTGGGCATGGCCCTGCTGGTGGCGGCGCTGTCCGCATGGCTTGCCGGGCGCCTGCCGGTAACCGAGATGGTGTCGTCCACCACCTGGACCATCATGCTGTCCACTGCCTTCGGTCTGGTGGCGGCGCATACACCGCTGGCGCGCTTCGCTGGCGCCAGCACGATTTCCAGCGCCATGCTGATCAGCGTGGTGGCCATCCTGGCCTCGCAAAGCAATTTCGACGGCATTGCCTCGGCGCCGCTGTATCTCATGTGCGGCGTCTGCATCATCGCCATCCATGCCGTGCTGCTGGCGCTGGCCGCGCGGGTATTCCATTTCGATCTGTATCTCTGCGGCATTTCCTCGCTGGCCTGCATCGGCGGCGTAGCGGCAACGCCCATACTCGCCGCCAGCTACTCGCGTTCATTGGTGCCGGTGGGCATCCTGTTGGCCTTGCTCGGTTATATCCTCGGTACAGGGTTTGGATTGCTGGTGGCGTCGGTGATGTCGTCGCTGGCCATTGCATAGGAATCAGCATGCGACTCATGCCTCGCCTGACGTTGTGTCTGCTCGCCGCGCTGGCCGCGGCCCCGGTCTTGGCGGACCAGCGGCCCGACCCCGTCCCCGTGCCGCCTTCGGGCGTGCTCGGCATCAGCAACAACGCGATGCTGGCGCCGGATTTCTGGATCAAGCAGCTGGCGCAGCCTGATCGCGTGCTTGCGGGCATCGATGCCATCGGCGCGCAGAACGCGAAGCTGCTCAGGGTCGATGGGTCCATGCACGACCTGCATGGCGTCCCGGCCAACGTCGATCGCGCCATGGTGACTGGTTGGATCAACGACCTTTCGCAGTATCCCAAGCGCCCGTTGTTTGACGACAAGGGCCAGCCGGTGCCCGACAGCTTGCGCGCGCAGCTCACCGAGGCGCTCGCGCTCGATGCCGTGCCGGCACAGCAGACCAGCCGTTACGGCATGATCGTGCAGCGCGCCGCCTTGCGCACGTTCCCGACCGACACGCGCGTATTCACCTCCAAAGACGATACGGATATCGATCGCTTCCAGGAGACCGCGGAATTCCCCGGCACCCCGGTGCTGATCGCGCACACCAGTCGCGACGGCCGCTGGCTGTTCGTGGTGAGCGAGCGCTATGCCGCCTGGACGCATCGCGACAATGTCGCCGAAGGGGCGACGGCGGATGTGCTCGCGTATGGCGGGCGCCTGCCGCAACGCGTGGTGACGGGAAGCACCATCCGTACGGTGTTCACGCCGGAGCAGCCGGCGGTATCGCAGCTGCAACTGGATATGGGAGTGGCCGTGCCGGTGCTGTCGGATCATCCGGCCGATGAGCCGGTGAACGGACAGTCGCCGTATGCGTCGTACGTGGTCGATCTGCCGATCCGCCAGCCCGATGGCAAGCTGGCGTTCTCGCCGACATTGATCCAGCGCAACGTTGACACGCAGGACAACTATCTGCCGCTCACCGACGCGAACATCATCCGCCAGGCCTTCAAATTCCTCGGTGAGCGATACGGCTGGGGCCACGACTACGATGGCCGCGATTGCAGCGGCTTCGTATCGGACGTCTATCGCAGCATGGGCGTGCAGATGCCGCGCAACACCAGCAAGCAGGCGATCAGCCCGGGCCTCACTCATCAGGCATTCGGCGACAAGGACAGCCACGACGCGCGCCTCAAGGTCGCGATGGCGTTGCAGGTGGGCGACCTGGTCTATATCCCCGGCCACGTGATGATGGTGATCGGCAAGCTCGATGGCGAGCCCTACGTGATCCACGACACCGGCGGCATGGCTTATCGCGACGGCAAGGGCGGCATGCGCCGCGTCAAGCTCAACGAGGTGTCGGTGACGCCGCTGCTGCCGCTGATGTACGACGACAAGCACACCTATGTCGACCGCATGACCAGCATCGTGCGCGTGCATCCGTGATCGTCTTGCGCCTCCATTCCCTATCGAAGACAGGAAGCTTCCGAGTCTCATGAAGATCACCGACATCCAGTTCGGCATGCTGCGCGTACCGCTCAAGACGCCGTTCAAGACGGCGCTGCGCACCGTCAATCAGGTCGAAGACATCGTGGTGATGGTGCATACCGATAGCGGCCACATCGGTTACGGCGAGGCGCCGGCCACGGCGGTGATCACGGGCGACACGCATGGTTCGATCGTCGATGCGATCCGCCATTACATCGCGCCGCGCCTGGTCGGCCAGGAAATCGCCGATCTCAATCGCCTGACCCAGCTGATCCAGAGTTCGATGGAGAAGAACACCAGCGCCAAGGCAGCGGTGGAAATCGCCCTCTACGACCTGTGGGGCCAGCTGTACAACGCGCCGCTATACAAGCTGCTCGGCGGTGGCGATCCGGTGATCACCACCGATATCACCATCAGCGTCGACTACATCGACAAGATGGTCGCCGATTCGGTGAGCGCGGTGGAACGCGGCTTCGAGTCGCTCAAGATCAAGGTGGGCAAGGACATCGGTGTGGACATCGAGCGCGTCAAGGCCATCTATGCCGCGGTGGAAAACCGCGCCTTGCTGCGCCTGGACGCCAACCAGGGCTGGACCGCCAAGCAGGCGGTCTACGCGCTGCAGACGCTGGAAGACGCCGGCGTGCGGCTGGAACTGGTCGAGCAGCCGGTGAAGGCGCGCGACCTCGAAGGCATGCGTTACGTCACCGAGCGTGTGCACACGCCCATCATGGCCGACGAAAGCGTGTTCGGCCCGATGGAGGTGATCGACCTGATCCAGATGCGCGCCGCCGACATCATCAACATCAAGTTGATGAAGACGGGCGGCATCTCCAACGCCATCCGCATTGCCGACATCGCCGCCATGTACGGCGTGGAATGCATGATCGGCTGCATGCTGGAAACCAGCATCAGCGTCGCTGCGGCAGTGCACGTGGCGGTGGCCAAGTCGGCTGTGATCACCAAGGTGGATCTGGACGGCCCCTCGCTGTGCCAGTACAACCCGGTGGACGGGGGCGTGGTCTTCAACGAGTCGGAGATCTCGGTCACCGAGGCGCCTGGATTGGGTATCCGGGAGATTCGCGGACTGGAAAAGCTGGAAGCCTGATATGTCGCCCTTGGTGAAAATCCGTTCGGAACGCGACCAGATGTCCGCGGTCGAGCGGCGCATCGCCGATTTCATCCTGGAAAACGCCCAGCTGCTGCGCGACTACTCCTCGCAGCAACTGGCCAACGCGCTGGGCATCAGCCAGTCCAGCGTGGTCAAGTTCACCCAGAAGCTGGGCTTCAAGGGTTATCCGGACCTCAAGTATTCCGTCGGCGAGGCGATTGCCCGTGCCGACAACGGCGACGCCGCCCATGTCGCCACGCAGGCCAGGGCGGCCTTCGACGAATCGGCCTCGGGCAATCTGTGGCGGCGCAAGGCCGAGTCCGAAGAAGAGACGCGGCTGATCAATGCCCCCGAGACCCTGCAAGCCGTGGCCGAAGCGATTGCCACGGCCGGCACCAAGGGCAAGGTCTTCATGATCGGCCTGGGCGACGACGACATCTATGCGCGCAGCTTCGCGCTGCGCCTGTCGCTGCTGGGCGTGCCGTCGATACACAACTTCGATGCGCCGCGCATGGCGGCCAGCGTTTCCGCTGCCGGGGCAGGCGACGTGCTGCTGGTATTTTCCGAGCACGGCAACCATCCGGCGCTGTGCAAGATCGGTCGCTTCTTTCGCGAGCGCCGCGGTCGATTGATCACGGTGACGCGGCATACCTCCAATCCGCTGCGTGCGATCGCGGACATCGCCTTGCTGGTGTCTGCCCACGACGATCGTCCTTACATCCAGCCTGTGCTCTACCAATCGGCGCTGCAGCATCTGCTCGATGGCGTCTACGTGCAGCTGTGCGAAGGCGACGAACACCGCCATGTGCAGCTGCTCGCCAATCTCGAACGCGTCCAGCAGATGCTGGAACCCTAGTCTCCCATTTCGCGGAATCGCATGACTTCTCCCGCCCGTCGCTTTGTGATTCGTCATCTTCTTGCCGCCGCGTTGAGCTTGACCACGGTGGCGCCGGTCGCCGCGGTGTTTGCCGCCGAGCAACCGCTGGCCTGGCAGGCTTCGCGCCAGATGGTGCTGGTGATCACGCCGGACTGGAATGCCGATCACGGCGTGCTGCGTGCGTACGAGCGCTCAGGCAACCGCTGGAAGCCGATCGTGGACGCGCAAGCGGTCACCGTGGGGCGCTCGGGTTCCGCCTGGGGCCTCGGTCTGAATGCCGCGCAGGCCGAGGGCCCGCAGAAGCACGAAGGCGACGGCCGCGCTGCCGCCGGTGTGTATCGCGTTGGCGAAGTCTTCGGTTACGCCGCCAGGGCCGATACGCACATGCCTTACGAGGCGATGCAGGACACCGACTGGTGCGTCGACGTTGATGGTTCGCCGTACTACAACCAGATCGTCGATACCAGGAAGGTCGGCGAGAAAGCGGTGGAGGGCGCCAGCGAACCGATGCGCCGCGACCTGCATCTGGACGGCGACCAACGCTACAAGATCGGCTTCGTGATTGAGCACAACGCCAAGGGCAAGCCGGGCGGCGGCAGTTGCATCTTCGCGCACCTGTGGAAATCGCCGACCGACGCGACCGCCGGCTGCACCGCCATGCCCGAGCCGGTGATGCGCCGTCTGCTGAGCTGGATGAAGCCGGAGGAGCAGCCGGTATTCGTCCTGCTGCCACAAAGCGAATACGTGCGGTTGCAGGCGTCCTGGCAGCTGCCTTCGCTGGGCAAGCAGCCTTGAGTCCGACGTCGAGGGTACTCATTGGTTTGGTCCTGGGCGCGGTCGGTGGCCTGAGCCTGGATGCCTGGTGGCCTGGCGCGGCACTACCGGTAGCCGACGCCGTGCAGCCGTTTGGACGTCTATGGCTGAACGCATTGCAGATGACCGTGGTACCCCTGGTGTTTGCGCTGGTAGTCGTGGGCGTGAACACGGCCAGCGACGCGGCGGCCTCCGGGCGCATCGCGCGGCGTGCCATCGTGGCCTTCCTGCTGATACTCACTGGCGGCGCGTTGTTCGCTGCCGTCGCCGCACCGTGGTTGTTTGCGCTGTTTCCACATAATCCGTCGCTGACGGCCGCGCTCGACAGCGCGGTGGCCTCACACGCGCCGCCGGTGGCCGCTGCCGTGGGTTGGGCGGAGTGGTTCAATGGCATCGTGCCCGCCAACGCGATCATGGCCGCGGCGCAGAGCGCCATGTTGCCGCTGGTGGTGTTCGCACTGTTCTTCGGTTTCGGCTTGACGCGTATCGATGCCACCCGCCGCGCGCTGGTCGTGTCGTTTTTCCAGGCCATCGCCGACACCATGATCGTGGTCGTGCGCTGGGTGCTATGGGTGGCGCCGCTTGGTGTATTCGCCCTGATCCTCGCGGTATGCGCACGTGCTGGCCTGCATATGCTGAGCGCGCTGGGCATCTATGTCCTGGTGGAATGCCTGCTGTATCTCGCGGTCACCTTGTTGATGCTGCCGGTCGCCATCGTATGGGGCGGCGAAACGCTGCGGCGCTTCGTGCCCGCGCTGCTTCCGGCCCAGATCGTGGCTGCAAGCACGCAGTCGTCGCTGGCTTCGTTGCCGGCCATGCTCGAAAGCGCAGAGCGCCGTCTAGGCTATCCACCGCAGGTGAATGCATTGGTGCTGCCGATGGCCGTCAGCCTTTGTCGTCTCACCAGCCCGATCCAGTACGTGACGTCGGCGTGTTTCATCGCCTGGGCGTACGGCATCGATGTGGGCGTGGCGCCGCTGTTTGCCGCGGCCTTGCTGGCGGTGGTGATCAGTCTCGGATCGGTGGGGCTGCCCGGCGCGGTCAGCTTCATGGCGACCAACCTTCCGGTCGCCCAGGCCATGGGCGTGCCGGTGGGGCCGCTGGGCCTGATGCTGGCCGTGGATGCCTTGCCCGATGCGCTCGCGACCTTGGGCAATGTCACTGCCGATCTCACCGCCACCAGTGTGGTGGCCCGTCAAACCGCCCGGGATAGCGCCAAGGCATGAGTACGCTGCACGACGTCGATGTGATCGTGATCGGTGCCGGCATGGCCGGCGCCTCCGTCGCCTATTTTCTCGCACCGCATGCGCGCGTGCTGGTGCTTGAGCGCGAAGAGCATGCCGGCATGCATTCCACCGGGCGTTCGGCAGCGCTGTTTTCCGAGACCTACGGATCCGCGCAGGTGCGTGCGTTGACGCGTGCCGCGCGCCGCTTCTTCGATCATCCGCCTGAGGGTTTCGCGGGGCACCCGGTGCTTTCGCCGCGCGGCTCGCTGAGCATCGGCACGGTGGATCACATCGAGAAGGTGCACGCGCTGCATGCAGAGATGGCGGCGCGCACACGCGGCCTGCGCGTGGTGGATGCGGCATGGCTGCAGGAAACGGTACCGGTCCTGCGTCCTGAGGCGGCGCAAATCGGTTTGTACGAATCCGGCGCTGCCGACATCGACGTCAACGAACTGCACCAGGGCTTTCTTCGCGGCCTGCGGGCACAGGGTGGCCAACTACGCTGCAATATCGACATCCGCTCGATTGAACATGGACCGGGCCATTGGTTTATCGATGCCGGCCACGAGCACTACCGCGCACCTTTGCTGATCAACGCCGCGGGCGCGTGGGTGGACCAGATCGCCGCGCTCGCGGGCATTGCACCCATCGGCATCCAGCCGCGTCGACGCTCGGCATTTCTGTTCGAAGCGCCCGCTGGAATGGACACCTCGCGCTGGCCGTTCGTCACCGACGTCGACGAAGCTTTCTACTTCAAGCCCGATGCCGGCCTCCTGCTCGGCTGCCCAGCGAACGCGGATCCGGTGATGCCGCACGACGTGCAGCCGGAGGAGCTCGATATCGCCATCGGCATCCATCGCATCGAAGAGGCGACCACGATGACCATTCGCCGCCCCACGCGCACCTGGGCAGGCCTGCGCTCATTCGTTGCCGATGGTGATCTGGTGGGCGGTTTCGCGCCGGGTTCCGGTGATTTCTTCTGGGTCGCCGCGCAAGGCGGCTACGGCATCCAGACCTCGGCGGCGATGGGTGAAGCCTGCGCGAATCTCGCCCTGGGCCGTCCGTTGCCCGGCCATCTGCAGGATGCCGGCGTCACCGCCGACATGCTCGATCCCCGGCGCCTGAAGGGCTGACTCGGGCGCGTTCGGGAGCGCCGCCGGCCCAACAACCCGCGGGCCGGTTTCCGGCACTCATGGTGTCGTCTGCCCGGCCGCCGGCCTCATATCCAGCGCTTCCCCACAATTCCATGCTGCATCGCCGCGACGGCCACCGCTACAATCGGGCAGGTCGGCGCTCGCGCCGACACCCGCTGACGGTAGGGATGCCTGGCGCCGTCCAGCGCCAGCGGCGCGTTGCTTGGTATAACCAAATCAAAGAGTTGGGCCCCGTATGCTGCTGATGATCGAAAAGCATCAGGATGGTCCCCGATGAGCCACGATCATCCGCGAACCCACTCGAAAGCCCATTTGGATGTGTTCCTTTGTTCGCGATGGTACTCCTGCGGCCAGGAATCTCCGCGCGCGTTGGGGGTATCGTTGGGGGTATCGATGTTAAGGGGCGAGGCGATACCCCCTTTCTACCTGATATCAATGTGGGATCTAGCTCAGCTGATGGAAGGGCCCTCGGTCCAGGCAAAATGGGTGGCAAGTTTAGGGCCGCGTTAACGTGCGCTTTCGACCCATAACTGACCTCTCAGAAGTACATCGTTCCACAAGGGGGAATGGCTGTGAGCTTTACGACCGTTGTAGTGCTGAGTATTGCGGCAGCGCTGAGTTACTGGTGCCTGATGTTGCTTGCGAGCGCAGCCTGGGGCGCATAGCGAAGACTCACCCCGGCTACGCCAAAGCGCTCTACACCCACGCAATCGATCAGGCGATATATCGGCTTGGCCCTCTTCGCTGGCGTGCGCTGTTTGCGCTGCCCGCTCCATATGACATCAAACGCCAGGTCATAGGGTTGCGTGTGGCTAAGGGGGGCAATGACGTGCTTGGCTCCGCGTTCGCACTGTGCATGTTCTCAGCAATCATTGGTGCCGTTCGCGGCGCTTAGCCCAGTGGTTACGCTAGGGTCCGCTTGCGACCGAGGCTGTGTGAAAACGTAAGCCCGATGGCGACCACAGCCTTGTTGCTTCGCTCGTCGTGCGTCAAAAGGCGCCGACGCGAAGCGACGCCATCAGGCCATGATGGCCTGCATCAGTAGCCT
>NZ_JBFTQX010000021.1:0-68656 GCF_056399225.1 Dyella sp. 01N448
GGCGGGCGTTTCGATCGGCTGCCGCCGCTCGAGTCACTTTTCTTTTGCTGGCCCAAAAGATCCCACGGGACTAGCTTCGCGTCGAAAGTAACCCAAAGAAAATGGCCTGATAACGCCCGCAGCATCGTGTTGGGATAAGCCCGAACGCTTGAGGTGCGTCGTGGTGGGACAACCTCCGAGGGTACACAGGGGGTAGTTCAAAGCGCTGCGCAACGCGCCCGAATCGCTGAGGACTTARAGCGGGGCCTCGCTTCGCATCGGCTTTGGGCATCGCTCATTTTCTCTCCAACGCCCGCTTGTCTGTGGGAGCGCACCCTGTGCGCGACAGCCACGCTGSGGTGTACCGCTCCGTAGGTTTGTCGCGCACAGGGTGCGCTCCCACAGACGAGCCGACCGGCAAGATTGATCCGCCATCCACGGACCTGCGYCCYCCTTGTAGGAGCGCACTTGTGCGCGACCGCACCACCTGGATGTACCGCTCCGTCGGCTGGTCGCGCACAAGTGCGCTCCTACAAAAAACACGCCCGGCGATGCCGCGCAACCCGACCGCGCACATGGAGGGCCACAGGTCCGGAAGGCGTGCCATCCGGGGTGCCGTTTCTTTTGCCTACTTTTCTTCACTCCTGGCATCCTGCCCCCCGCCCTTGGGGCTGGCTTCACCGTTCGCACGCGCTCCTGCGCATGCGTGGGCAAGCAAAGAAAAGTAACTCGAGCGGCGGCAGCGGCACGAACGCCCGCGGCAGGCGAGCCAGATCGCGCAGCCGCGCCAAGCGGAGACTGGCGAATCGGGGTGACCAGCCATTCGGCTGTGGAAAGGTGCCTCCGGCGTCCGGCGGGACGACAAGCCAAGCAGAGGCAGGCTCAAACGGAAGACAAGGCGCGCGTACTTACGCCGACCGCCGCCTCTTCACCCCCGCCCCCAACACCCCAATCAACGTCAACGTAAACACGATCTCCAGCCATCCCAGCCAACGCTCCCCAGGCGCACTCCAGGCCTCACTCACGCCATGGCAGAAATAGAACAGGCTGAGAATCCCGACCCACAGCAAGGCGCGACGCACGTCGCCAACAGCGAGCAGCGGCAGCAGCAAGGGGATCACCGTGATGGCGAGCACCAGCATCGGCGGCATGCTCTGCGCCGGAAACAGCCAGCCATGCCACACCAACTGGAGCAGCGTGAGCGCAGCCCAGGCGACCAGGCCCACGCGATAGTTGGCAGTCAGCGGCGTCGTCATGCAGCCGAGCCCAGGCGCCGCGCCACATCCGCCAGGCGGCGTCCCAGTGCGCGGGCGAGTTCGCGTTCGTGTTCGCTGATGGCGTTGTCGCCCTTGGCGCCGGACACGTGGCTCGCACCGTAGGGCGTACCGCCGCTCTGGGTGGAGGTGAGTGCGGGCTCGGTGTACGGCAGGCCCACCAGCAGCATGCCGTGGTGGAGCAGGGGCAGGGCCATGCTGAGCAGGGTGGATTCCTGGCCGCCATGCATGGTGCTGGTCGCGGTGAAGACGGCGGCAGGCTTGCCGGCGAGCACGCCGCTGGCCCATTCCGCGCCGGTGGAGTCGAGGAAGTACTTCAGCGGTGCGGCCATGTTGCCGAAGCGGGTCGGGCTGCCCAGCGCAAGGCCGGCGCATTCGGCCAGGTCGTCGCGGGTCACGTACGGTGCGCCTTCCTCCGGCTCCGGCGGCTGCGCCAGTTCGGTGACGGGCGCCACCGGCGGCACCTGGCGTAGCCGGGCGCGCATGCCGGGAATCTCCTCCACGCCACGCGCGATCAGTCGCGCGAGCTGGGCGGTGTGGCCGGAGCGGCTGTAGTAGAGGACCAGGATGTCTTGGCTCATGGCGTTGGGCGTGAGTGTCTCGATCGGTTAGTGTAACGGGCGTTCAAGCCCCTGTTGCCGCCTTGTTCACGCACCTGCATGAGCGATCGCGCCACCATAGAGCGTTCGACGTTGAAAGGAGTCACCATGGCCTTGCGTTTCGATCGCGACCGCTTGCGGAGCTTCAGCCGGTTCCTGTGGCAGCGGTTCATCGACGACAAGTGCTTCGAGACCGCCGGCGCACTGTCCTACACCACCCTGGTATCGCTGGTGCCCTTGATCGTGGCATCGCTGGCGATCTTTGCGGCCTTTCCCGCCTTTGCCGACGCACGCAGCACGCTGATCAGTTTCGCCTTCGACAATTTCATGCCGGCCGCCGGCGTACGCGTGCAGGAATACCTGGACGGTTTCGCCAACAACGCCAGCCAGCTCACTGGCATCAGCGTGCTGGTGATGTTCTTCAGTGCGTTGTCGATGATGGTCAGCGTCGAAGACCGCATGAACCGCATCTGGCGCGTGCAGCGACAACGCGGCTGGGTATCGCGCCTGCTGCTTTACTGGGCCGCGCTGACACTGGGCCCGATCCTGATCGTCGGCGGCATTGCGGTGGCGTCGTTTGCTACCGCGTTGCCCATGCTCAGCGATGCCGCGAACACGCTCAACCTGAAGGTACGAGTGGTGGCGGTGTTGCCCTTCGTAGTCACCTTCCTCACCCTGATGTTGATCTACATGGTGGTGCCCAACCGCCGCGTGCATTGGCGCAATGCTGCCATTGGCGCCCTGATGGGCGCGATCTTGTTCGAACTGGCGCGCTGGGGTTTCGCGCGCTTCATCCATCACGCGCACACCTATCAACAGGTGTATGGCGTACTGGCGGCGCTGCCGATCTTCCTGCTGTGGATCTACCTCTCGTGGGTGATCGTGATCCTTTGCGCGTCGATTGCGGCGGCCGTGTCTGCTTTCGATTATCTGCCGCCTTCGCAATTTCTTCCCGAACAAGCGGCCTTCCTGGGCCTGCTGGTGGTGCTGGGACATTTCATCGAGGCGCAGCGGGAAGGGCGCAAGATCAATCCCGATACGGTGCGCGCCTGTGAGCCGCGGCTGCATCGCTCCTCCATCGTGAATTATTTCGGCGACCTGCAGCGCGCGAAACTGATCCAGGGCGAAGTGGGCGCCGGCTGGCTGCTCACGCACAGTCTCGACAGCACTGACCTGATGCGCGTATATGCTCATTGCAGCTACCGCGTGCCATTGCATCCGGCCCAGGAAGCGAGCGTGAACGATTTGCGCCTGCCCGCGCACTTACTAGCGTTACTCGATGAGGCGGCGCAATCGCTGGAAGGCGTGCTGCACACCTCATTGCACCATGCTTATCCGCTGGGCCAATCGGCCTCGAATTTATCCAAGGACACATCGCGATGAAGTTGTTGAAAACGCTCGCCGTCATGGGTGGCTTGCTGGCCATGGCGGGCGCGGCGCATGCCGCCATGCCCGAGCAGCCCTCGATCAAGCTGACCACACTCGACGGCAAGCCCTACGATCTGGCTTCCCAGCGCGGCAAGTGGGTGATCGTCAATTACTGGGCCACCTGGTGCGTGCCGTGCATCAAGGAGATGCCGGACATTTCCAAGTTCGTCAGCGTGCACAAGGACAAGGTCAGCGCCATTGGCCTGGCGTACGACGATAGCGACCCGGCCGACATCAAGGCGTTCATCGCCAAGCATCCGGTGAGCTACCCGGTGGCCCAGGTCACCATGGACAAGCCGCTGAAGGATTTCGATGAGCCGCGCGGCCTGCCCACGACGTGGCTGATCGGTCCGGACGGCAAGGTCGCCAAGCGTTTCGTCGGCACCGTCAACGAAGCCTCGCTGGGCCAGGCCATCAACCTGGGTAAATGACCATGGCGGCCGTGCGCTTCTTCGTCAAAGGTCGGGTGCAGGGCGTGTTCTATCGCGCCAGCACCCGCGAACAGGCGATGGCGCTCGGCTTGTCCGGCTACGCCAGGAATCTGGAGGACGGGCGCGTCGAAGTGGTCGCCATCGGCGCGCCACCGTGCATCGAAAAACTGGAGCGATGGCTGTGGCAAGGCCCGTCCAGCGCGCAGGTCGACGAAGTCATTCGCGAAGCCTGCGAGGAACTGGACATCGAAGGCTTCCGCACGCGCTGATCGCTCACGCGTTGAACGCGGTAGGCGCGACTCCGCTCTCCTGCAGAAACGGGCGCGGCACGGACAGCACGAAGCCCTGCGCAAAATCGATGCCGAGCCGGTGCACGGCTGCGAGCAGTTCCGGCGTGCCGACGCATTCGGCAATCGTCTGCTTGCCGGTGACATGACCGATATTGTTGATCGCCTCGACCATCGCGTGGTCGATCGGGTCGTCGATCATGTCTTTGACAAAGCTGCCCTCGATCTTCACGAAGTCGACGGGCAGATGCTTGAGATAGGTGAACGAGGACATGCCGGCGCCAAAATCATCGAGCGAGAAGTAGCAGCCCAGCGCCCGCATCTCGTGGATGAAGGCGGTGGCGCGCGACAAACTCGAAATGGCGGCCGTTTCGGTGATCTCGAAACAGATCGACGAGGGTGCAATATCGAAGGCGATGAATTGCTGGCGCAGGAACACGGCAAAGCCGTCCTCGCACAGCGATGTGCCCGAAAGATTGATGGCGCATTGCGATGGAATATCGGGCAGTCCGCGATCCGTGGCATCGCGTAGCGCGGCAAATGCCGACTGCACGACCCAGCGATCGATGGACGGCATCAGGCCGTAGCGCTCGGCCGCGGGAATGAAGGCGCGCGGCGGGATCAGCTGGCCGTCTTCGCCCACCATGCGCAGCAGCAGTTCCACGTGGCGATGCGGGCTATGGCGACGCAGGTCGACGATGTCCTGTGCGTAGAGTCGAAAGCGGTGACTCGCCAACGCGGCCTGGATGCGGCTCACCCAGCACATCTCGGTCTGGCGCACGGCAACTTCGTCGTCGTCCAGATGATAGGTCTGCACGCGGTTGCGGCCTTTCTCCTTGGCCAGATGGCAGGCGGCATCGGCTGCGCCGAGGATGTCTTCGCGGGGCAGGCGCTGGTCGGCGCTCAGGCTGACCAGGCCGATGCTTGCGGTGGTGGCGAAACTGCGCTCACCGAACGCGAAATGCAGATCGCCGATCGCCACCCGCAGGCTCTCCGCCATGTTCAATGCGGCGTCCGCATCGCAGTCTTCCAGCAGCACCACGAACTCGTCGCCGCCCAGTCGCGCCACGGCATCGGTGGCGCGCACGTGGCCGATGAATAGCGCGCCGATCTGGCGCAGCAATTCATCGCCCGCCGCATGACTGCAGGTGTCATTGACCACCTTGAACTGATCCAGATCCAGATACAGCACAGTGAATGAGCGCCCGTTGCTCTCGGCGGCCGTCGTGGCGCGCGCAAGACGGCGTTCAAATTCGCGACGGTTGATCAGGCCGGTGAGCACGTCGTGGCTGGCCTGGTAGCTCAGCTGGGCCGCGTGTTCGCGGTCGCGGCTCACGTCGCGCATCACCAGCACGACGCCGTCCATATTGCCGTTGCGATCGCGGATAGGAGTGGCCGTCAGGTCGACTGCCGTGGTTGATCCCCCTGCATGCATCAGGACGAGCTTGTCGTGCTGGCTCCAGGCCGGCTGTCCTTGCAGCACCTGCATGACGGGGTCGGCGATGGACACGCCGCTGGTCTCTTCGACCAGCTGGCAGATGGCGCCCACCGCCAGGCCGCGGGCATGATCGGTGCTCCAGCGCGTGAGGCGTTCGGCGCTGGGATTGAGAAAGGCGATGCAACCCCTGGCATCCGTGGTGATAACCGCATCGCCGATCGACTGCAGGGTGACTTCGGCACGTTCCTTTGCCGCATACAGCATGGCATCGGCTTTGCGTCGTTCCGTGATCTCGGTGACTGAGCCGGCCATGCGCCGCGAGCTGCCGGTCGCGTCGCGGGACGAGGCGCCTCGCGCATGAAACCAGCGGGGTGCGCCATGGCGTTGCGGCACCCGAAATTCCACGTTCAGCGGGTGATTGCGCCACACGTGGGCGGCCACCGCGCGCATCACGCGACGACGATCCTGCGGATGGATGCAAAGGAACACCGAGGTGGCGGCGCCATCGTCCGTGACGTTGAGTCCGAGCATCTGCCGCAGGCGAGGGGACAGGTAGATGTGACCGGTGGTGCGATCCCAGTCCCACAGGCCATCGTTGCTGCCGGCCACCGCAAGCTGAAAGCGATCTTCGCTGGCGCGCAGTTCATCGGCGACGCGCACACGATCATCGAGCAGGCGCCGCGCGCGCCGTGTGGCAACCAGCACCATCACGGCCGCGGCGAGGCAGAGCCATACTCGCAACAGGTTGGAGGTCTCGCGCGAGGCGTTGCCCAGCGCGTCTGAGAAGGCGTATTCCAACGGCGTGAGGCGTTCATCAATGCGGCGCAAATGTGCGCTGGCCGCTGCTGCCCACGCGGCAGATCCCTGGTCGGTGTTGATGCGCCGATGCGCATCGGTGCCCAGGGCGAGCAGTTGATCGATGGAGCGATCGGCCTCCACCCATACATCGACCGCACGGCGAATGCTGCCCACGCCGTGAAAATAACGGTACAGGCGAGCCATGCCGGGAATATCGTCTTCCGGTGTGCCGCCGCGGCGAAAGCCGGCGGCGACGACGGTCATATCGGGCCACGTGCGATCGAGTTCCTCGCGTCCCGCGCGATCGCCCAGGGGTACGTCGATGGCGTCGAGAAACTGCCGGTAATCGGCCTCGTCATGGCTGGACAGATAGTGCTGAAGGCTGGAAACAGCGATCTTCTGGGCCTTGGACCAGCGACTTTCGCCGCCCACGAAGGCGCGCGCCGCCGACAGGAGGTCCAGGCTGGCGACGCACAATCCGATCATCACCACGACAACCATCACGAACGGCCACACGATATCGGCCGCACTATCCCCTTTGCCCAGCTCGGCCCCCCGGCCTGTTCCTGGCATAGACGCACTCCCGCTGCGCGTGCCTGGAGTTCAGGCAGTCGTCTTATCGGCTTGGCAGCTCAAAGCTTGAACCGCTGGCACGGCGCCCCCGTTCACGCGGCAGCGACATGGGTCGTAGGGGAGTAGGCGGCGTGTCGAAACCGGCCGACCTTATTCGTCTTCCTCATAAGGCCGACCTCTTGCCGTCCTTCACCAAGGAGACTGCCGCATGTCCACGCGATTCCAGCGCATCACGCCGTTCCTGTGGTTCGATCATCAGGCCGAAGAAGCGGCGCAGTTCTACGTGTCGATTTTTCCCAATTCGCGCATCCTCATGACCACCCGCTACACAGCGGCAAGCGCCGCAGCGTCCGGCTGCACCGAGGGCTCGGTGATGACAGTGGATTTCGAACTCGATGGCCAGAACATCACAGCCTTGAACGGCGGCCCCGTGTTTCGCTTCAACGAGGCGGTGTCGCTGGTCGTGCACTGCCGCTCGCAGGAAGAGATCGATCAGTACTGGGATGGCCTGCTGGCGGGCGCGGCCGACAAGAATGGCCAGTGCGGCTGGCTCAAGGATCGCTTCGGCCTGTCCTGGCAGGTGGTGCCCGACGAGATGATGCAGCTGCTGACCGGTGGTGACGCTGCCAGCGTGGCACGCGTCCATGCGGCCATCATGGGCATGAAGAAGCTGGACCTGGGCGAGATGCGGCGTGCGGCGGCGGGCTGAGCCTCACTCGCCGAACGTGTCGGGCACCCATTCCGCCTTGCGCGTGACCTGCTCGTCCTTGGGCTTGCCCTTGAGCTTGGGCATCTTGGGTTCGGGGATGGTCTCTTCGCTGCGCGGCACCTGTTCCAGCAGGTGCCGGATCAGGTTCACGCGTCCGCGCTTCTGATCATTGAAGTCGACCACGAACCATGGTGCATGCGGTCGACTGGTGCGTTCGATCATCAGGTCGCGCAGGTGGCCGATTTCCTCGTACTTATCGCGCGAGGCAAGGTCGGTGGAAGAGAGCTTCCAGCGCTTGAGCGGATCCTTGGCGCGTTCGTCGAAGCGTTCTTCCTGCTCCTCCTGATCCACTGCAAGCCAGTACTTGAGCAGGATGATGCCGTCGTCGCTGAGCAATTTTTCAAACGCAGGGACGGCGGCCATGAAGGCCTTGTACTGGGCCTTGCTGCAAAAGCCCATGGCCGGTTCGATCACCGCGCGGTTGTACCAGCTGCGATCGAACAGCACGATTTCGCCGGCGCTGGGGAGATGCTCCACATAGCGCTGGAAATACCATTGGGACGACTCGACCTCGGTAGGCTTGGCCAGCGCCGCAATGTGATAGCCGCGCGTATCCATGGACTCGGTGATGGCCTTGATGGTGCCGCCTTTGCCGGCTGCGTCGCGCCCTTCGAAAATCACCACCAGCCGGTGGCCGCTACGCTGCAACCATCGATGCAGGCCAGCGAGCTCCAGCTGCAGCTCGGCCATGGCGTGGCGATAGGTCTGTTTCTTCTTGCCCATGGTGCGACTCCTTGGGTAAAGACCCTTGGCATTTTCCCCAGTCAGGGCAAGGACGGAGTGAAGAAGCCGCCCCAACCCTGCCGCCGCCCGCGCTTACAGATCCAGATCGGCCGGCTTGCGTCCAATGCGGTAGCGCGCACTCATCGCCTGCACGGCACGTCGGAAGTCGCTGGCGAATCCCTGCATGTCGAACAGCGAGCTCTGCGTGCGCTGCTGCGACAGGTGCTGGCGCAGCGTGCGCAGCGCCTCGCGATCGTTGCCAAGCTGGGTCGCCATGGCGATGAAGGCTTCTTCGTCCTCGCAGATCAGCTCGGGCAATCCCAGCTGCTGCAGCAGGCTGGTGGCGACCCGTCCAGCGAAGGTGCGTCCCGTGCAGGTGAGCACGGGGCAGCCGGCCCACAGTGCATCGGAGGCGGTGGTATGCGCGTTGTAGGGCAGGGTGTCGAGGAACAGATCCGCATGGACGTAGCGCGAGAGATAGTCCTGATGCGGCATGCGCGGCAGGAAGACCAGCCGCTCCGGCGCGATGCCGGCCGCGCTGGCGGCGGCGCGCAGGCGGTCGTCGGCGCCATCCACGCCGCTGAGCAGCCACAGCACGCTGTCCGGCACCTGCTGCAGCACCAGCATCATGCGGGCAAACGAGGCGGGATTGATCTTGTAGCTGTTGTTGAAGCAGACAAACACCGTTCCCTGCTCGGGCAGGCCGCACTCGGCGCGCGATGGCGGTTGCGCCACCTCGCGGGTGTTGTCGTTGGGCTGGTAGCAACGCGGCAGGCGCAGCAGTTTTTCGCTTACCGTGGCGCGCTGATCGTCCGGCACGATGACCTTGTCGGCCACCAGGTAATCCATCCACGGGGCACCCATGCTGCCCGCATAAGCCAGCCAGTTCACCTGGATGGGCGCGGGGCGCAGGGCAAAAAGTTCGGCGTTGTCGCGCCCCGAGTAACCATTGAGGTCGACCAGTACTTCCACGCCGGTGTCGTGGATGCGCTGCGCGACCTGCGCGGCATTGAGCGCCGAGACGTCGTGCATGGTGGTCGCGGCAGCGAGGCGGCGGCGGATCGAGCCGCCATCGTCGCGCGTGGTGGCGAACAGGTGCAGATCCAGGTCGTCGTCGTTGGCGAGCGCCTCGAACATGGCCACCACCAGCAAGCCGGTGGCGTGATCGTTGAAGCCGTCGGCCACGAAACCGACGCGCACCGGACTGTCCGGCGCCGGCTTGGCATGGCTGAAGTCCTGCTGCTTGCGCAGCGCGGCAAGCTGCTGCTCGACCACGGCGGCAAACGCCTTGGCGGCCTTCAGCTGCAGCTCGGAATCGATGTCTTCGGACAGCGTGACAAAGGGGCTGACCACGGCGGTTTCGTCGGCAATCGCCTGCTGCAGCCGCTGGCTCAGTTCGTCCAGGTCATGCCAGTCGCACAGGCGGCGGCGCAGGAACAGCAATTGGCTGAGCGTGCGGCCGTCGTTCGGATTGAGTTGAAGCGCGCGCTCGTAGGCCTGCGCGGCCGCAGCCAGTTCGCCGCTGTCCTCCATCACCTGGCCGGCAGCGAACGGGTACTGCGGATTGCGCGGCGAAATGCGTTCGGCCGTCAGCCACGCCTTGGTCGCCTCGGCGCCGCTGCCCTGGGTCTGCAGGATGCGGCCGCGCAAGGCATAGGCAGCGTCGAAACGAGGATGCAGCTGCAAGGCTTCGTCGGTATGCGTCTTGGCCTGGTCGATGTTGCCCAGCTCCAGCTCGGCCGCCGCGAGGTTGAGGCGCAGGCCCGGATGGGCCGGCGCGCCATGGGTGCCCATGGCATAGGACTCGCGGGCGTGCTGGAAGCGGGCGGCCGCCATCAAGGCGTTGCCCAGGGTCAACAGGATGGCCGGGTGGCCGGGCGACTGGCGCAGGGCGGCGCGCAGGTGCTCGATGGCGCCGTCGGCGTCGCCATTGGCGAGCTGGGCGCTGCCGAGGTTGCACTGCACTTCCACGCTTTGCGGCGCCAGCTGGGCCGCCTGCTCCAGTATTTTCACGGCATCGGCCGGCCGCTGCAGCTGGAGCAGGGCCACGCCGCGCAGGCGCGCCAGTTCGCCGTCGTCGGGATACTGCGCGCACGCCTCGGCGGCAGCCTGTTCGCCATCATGGAACGCACCGCGCTCGAGCAATTGGACAATCTGCTGAGCGAGCACCTGAGAAGAGGGGGTAAAGAGGTCAGTCATCCCGCCAAACTAACGCAGGGTGGGCATGGCTGCCAATCCGTACGTACGGGTCGGCCGCTCAGCCGGCGGTGAGCGCCTTCAATTCGTCGGCCTGGTTTTCGCGGGTCAGCGTATCCACCAGCTCGTCCATATCGCCCTGCAGCACTTCCGGAAGACGGTAGAGCGTGAGGTTGATGCGATGGTCGGTGATGCGGCCCTGCGGGAAGTTATAGGTGCGGATGCGTTGGCTGCGGTCGCCGGAACCCACCTGCAGCCGGCGCGACTCGGCCTGCACCGCGGCCTGCTTGCTGCGCTCGTCATCCAGCAGGCGGGCCTTCAGCAGGCTCATGGCTCGCGCGCGGTTCTTGTGCTGGCTGCGCTCGTCCTGGCACTCCACCACGATGCCGGTGGGCAGGTGGGTGATGCGAATGGCCGAATCGGTCTTGTTGACGTGCTGTCCGCCCGCGCCCGAGGCGCGGAACGTATCGGTCTTGATGTCGGACGGACTGATCTCGATCTCGTCGATATCGTCCATCTCCGGCAGGATCGCCACCGTCGCCGCCGAGGTGTGGATGCGCCCCTGCGATTCGGTTTCCGGCACGCGCTGCACGCGATGCGTGCCCGATTCGAACTTCAGCCGCGAATACGCGCCCTTGCCCTCGATGCGCGCGACCACTTCCTTGTACCCGCCGTGCTCGCCGTGGTTCTCGCTCAATATTTCGACATGCCAGCGGCGACGCTCGGCGTAACGCGTATACATGCGGAACAGGTCGCCGGCGAAGATCGCCGCCTCGTCGCCACCGGTGCCGGCGCGCACTTCCAAGAACAGGTTGGCCTCGTCGCGCGGATCTTTCGGCAGCAGCAGGATCTGCAGCTCGTCGTCGAGTTCGGCCAGGCGTTGTTCGAGACGGCCGATATCGTCCCTGGCCATCTCGCGCAGCTCGGGATCGTCCAGCATCGCACGCGTTTCGCTGAGCTCCCGCTCGGCGCCATCGTGTTCGCGCAGCGAGTTCGTCACCGGTTCGAGCTGCGCGTATTCGCGCGACAGTTCGCGGAAGCGGTTGTTGTCCGCCTGCACATCGGGCTGCGCGAGCAGCAGTCCGATTTCTTCATGGCGTTCGGCGAGGGATTCGAGTTTGCGGCGGATCGAAGGAGTCATGGCGGAGGCACGCGAAGAGGTGAGGGACGAGAAACAGCGAGGTGACCCTTGGATTTTCTCGGGGCCCGCTACTCTTCGTTGACCTCAGGCTTCTCCGTAATGCCATAAAGACGGCCGGCTGCATGCAGCAGGTCCATGTCGCCGCTGAGGGCTGCCTCGCGCAGGCGCGCGCTGGGGTGGTGCAGCAATTTGTTGGTCAGCGTATTGGCCAGGTAGGCCAGCGCTTCGTCGGGCGACTTGCCGCGCGCAATCATGGCGCGTGCTTTTTCCAGCACTTCGTCGCGATAGCCTTCCGCATGCTGGCGCAGATCCACCGCCGGGTTGCGCAGCGACAGCGCGCGACGCCATGCCATGTATCGTTCCACTTGCAGGTCGATGATGGCGTCGGCTTCGCGCGCGGCGGCTTCACGCGAGCGGCGGTTGTCGTCGATCACCTGGCGCAGGTCGTCGATGCCGTAGAGGAAGACGTCGTCCAGTTCGCCGACCGCCGCTTCGATGTCGCGCGGCACGGCAATGTCCACCATGAACATCGGCTTGCGGCGGCGGGCCGTCACGGCCTTCTCCACCATGCTGCGCGTCACGATCGGCTGGCGGGCCGCGGTGGAGCTGATCACGATGTCCGCTTCCGCCAGGTGCTGCGGCAGGTCGCTCAGCGCAATGGCATAACCGCCATAGCGGGTCGCCAGTTCCTGCGCGTTTTCCAGCGTGCGGTTGGCCACGATGAGCCGGCGCACCTGCTTGTCCACCAGATGGCGTGCCGCCAGTTCGATGGTGTCGCCCGCGCCGATCAGCAACACGCAGGCCTGACGAAGATCGGTAAACACCTGTTCGGCCAGGCGCACCGCGGTGAACGCCACCGACACGGTGTGCGCGCCGATGCGCGTATCGGTACGCACGCGCTTGGCGACGGCAAAGGTGTGCTGCAGCAGGCGCTCCATCGGTGCGCGCAGGGCCTGCGCATCGCGCGCCTGCTGGTAGGCGTCCTTCACCTGCCCAAGAATCTGCGGTTCGCCCAGCACCATCGAGTCCAGTCCGGTCGCCACACGGAACATGTGGCGCACGGCTTCATCTTCGTCATGACGATAGAGGAACTCGTCCAGCTTGCCCGCAGTCAGATGGTGGTGTCGGCTCAGCCATGCCTGCGGAACGTCCTCGGCTCCTGCCGAAACGCTCACATAAAGCTCGGTACGGTTGCAGGTGGAGAGGATCATCGCCTCTTCCACGCCGGGCTCGCGGGCGAGCGCCTGCAGGGCCACACCGGCGGCCTCCGCATCGAATGCCACTTGTTCGCGCAAATTGACCGGCGCGGTGAGGTGGTTGAGCCCTAAGGCGATGAGCTTCATGGTTCAGGGCGATTCGAGGCGAAGGGCATCCGGCGTAAACTAGCGGTTAGCAACGACCGTTCTACATTGTGGATACGGCCGTGTCACGGACGGATGAGCGGAGAATAGTGTGCTGAGCAGGTGGTCCAAGTTCAAGCAACTGCGGCATTTTGCGGTCGGCGGTCTGGCGGCGCTGGCCCTGGCCGGGTGCGCCACCGTCTCAGGTTCGTCGGGACGTTCGCTGGCCAACGACAAGCAGCCGCTGGGTCGACTGGTGGTCGCGGTGCCCGATGAGGATCACGACCTGATGGCCCAGCTGCTTGCTGGCGAGATGGCGCTCACCCGCACCGATCTCAAGGCGGCGTCGGCGGCCTACAGCCGCGCCTCGCAGTTGTCGCTCGATCCCAAAGTGGCTGAGCAGGCGGCTGCGCTGGCGATCGCGGTGCGTGACACCGATAGCGCCAACGCGGCGATAGCCCGCTGGCAGGCCCTCGGCGGCAAGCCGGCGCCTTTGGCCCAGGCGCGCGCCCAGCTGGCACTGAGTCAGGGCGATACCCAGGAGGCACGCCGTCAGCTGGAAATCCTGGTCAATACCGGCGATCCGGATGCATGGCGGCAGTTCGGACGGGTACTGGTCAGCGGCCGCGACGCCGCCCAATCCGCCCAGTTGCTGGAGGCCGTGGCCACCCCGCAACGCCTGCCCAACGACCCGCAGGCCTGGCTTGCGATGAGCGAACTGGGCGACAAGCTGGGCCGTCATGCGTATGCGCTGCAGATCGCCGAGGCCGCCGTAAAGCGGTTCGGCACCGCCGAGACCTATGCCTGGCTTGGCCAGATGCGGTACCACGACGGCGACAAGAACGGCGCCAAGGCCTTGTTCGACAAGGCGCTGGCCAAGGACCCGAAGAACACCCAGCTACGTCTCGCCTACGCGACCCTGCTGGGGCAGGGCGGTGATTACGCCGCCGCCGCGCACATGCTCGACAGTGGCCCGCAGGACGCCGACACCTACGCCATGCGCGCCGCCTTTGCCGCACGCGCCCACGACACCAAGACCATCAATCGCCTGTATACCCAGCTGCAGCACTCGCCGGACGACGTGCGACAGGGCAGCGCCTACCTGCTGGGCCAGATGGCCGAGATGCTCGACAAGAAAGATGAGGCGCTGAAGTGGTACGACCAGGTCGCCGACGATGACGATCACGCCTTCGATGCCGACCTGCGCAGCGCCGTGCTGCTGCAGGATCTGGGCCGCAGCGCCGAAGCGCACGAGCAGCTCGCGCAGATGCAGACCGACTACCTCGACCAGCCGGCCATGCTGCGCCGCGCCTACGAGGTAGATGCCGAGCTGTATATGGACGAACAGCAGTACAGCCAGGCCGAGCGCGCTTTCAGCCGGGCGCTGCAGGTGACGCCGGATGATCCGGGCCTGCTGTATGGCCGCGGGCTGGCCTATGCCTCCGCCGGCCAGACCGACCAGGCGGTCAATGATTTCCGTCATCTGCTTCAGCTCAAGCCTGACGACACCGATGCCACCAATGCACTCGGCTACACGCTGGCTGACGCCAACCGCGATCTTCCCGAGGCCCAGCGCCTGATCGAGCAGGCCCGTGCAGCACGTCCGGACGACCCGGCCATCCTCGATTCCTGGGGCTGGCTGCAGTACCGGCTGGGGCATCTGGACCTGGCCGAAACCACGCTCCGCGGCGCCTGGACGGCGCACAAGGACGCGGACGTCGGCGTGCATCTGGGCGAAGTGCTGTGGAAACAGGGGCGCCAGGAAGACGCGCGCCGCGTCTTCGACGAAGTGCGTAAGATCGACCCGCAAAGCATCAACCTCCACAACACCCTCAAGCGCCTCAATCCATGAAGCTTCCTATTCGACTCCTCGCGGCAGCCTTGCCGCTGCTGCTGGCCGCCTGCGTCCATAAGGAAGCCATCCGTCCGCAACCCCAGGCCGATTACGCGGTGCTGCTCAACGAGCAGCGTGCCCGCGAGCATCTCTTGGAGAAGACCGATCATTGGGTCCTGCAAGGCAAGATCGGCGTGTCCGGCGAGGTCAATGGCAAGAAAGAGGGTGGCAGCGGCACGCTGACCTGGACGCAGAACGGCGACAATTACGAATTCGTGGTGCGGGGCCCGGTTGGCAGCAAGAGCTTCAAGCTGACGGTGACGCCGGTGAGTGCGGTGCTGGAAGGCCTCGATGGCGGTCCACAGCGCAGTCCTGACGTGGAGTCGCTGGTGCAGAACGCGCTGGGCTGGCAGGTGCCGTTCCATGACCTGCGCGCCTGGGTGCTGGGCACCCGCGCCGACAGCGGTCCGGCCGAGCTGAAATTCGGCGACGACGGCCTCCCGAAGACCCTGACCCAGGACGGCTGGACCGTGGCCTACCCCGGCTGGGACAACAAGCGCGAGCCGGCCCTGCCTACCAAGGTCTTCGCCAGCAACCCGACCAGTTCGGTGCGGCTGTCGATCGAGTCCTGGACCATCCAATAACCATCGCCCTCTCTTGTGGGAGCGCACCCTGTGCGCGACCCGATGGAGCGTAACCCTGGGCGCCCCGGTCGCGCCCAGCGTGCGCTCCTACAACCACCTGATGCTCCCATGACCTTCCACATCCAACGCGCCCACCTCGAACAGGTCGATGCCCTATGCGCCATCGAGCGCACGGCCGTCGAACTGTTTCGCGGCCACCGCGCGTGGCCGTCCTACCGCAATGTCTCCGTGCCGCCGGAAGTGCTGCGCGAAGCCATCGCGCGTGGATTGGTGTGGGTCGCCGTGATCGGCTCCGGCGAGCCGGTGGGCTTCATCTGGCTGGATGCGGAAGAGGGCGGCAACGCCATCGGCGTGGCCGAAATGGACGTGCTTCCTTCACACGGCCAGCGCGGCATCGGCGCGGCCCTGCTCGAACACGCCTGTGCCTGGGCGCGCATGGCCGGCTACCACCGCGTGGACCTGGGCACGCTCGCCGATGTGCCCTGGAACGCGCCGTTCTATGCGAAGCACGGCTTCCAGGTGATGGACAAGAACCTGCCCGAGTTTGATTTCGCCCGCGAACGCGATCGCGAGAACGGCTTTCCGGATGATCTGCGCGTTTTCATGAGCCGGCCGCTGGCGCCGCCCGATCCGGCCGATTGGACCGTCTGGCCCGCGCCCGCCAAGCTGAACCTGTTCCTGCGCATTGTCGGCCGTCGCCCGGATGGCTACCACGAGCTGCAGACCGTCTTCCGCCTGCTCGACTGGGGCGATGAGATCCGCCTGCGCGTCCGCCGTGACGGTGAGGTACACCGCCTGACCGAGGTCCCCGGCGTGGCGGCCGACACCGACCTGGTGGTGCGGGCTGCCCGGCTGTTGCAGCCCCAGGCGCCGGCAGGGGCGGGCGTGGATATCGAGGTGGATAAGCGCATCCCCATGGGCGGTGGCCTCGGCGGCGGCAGCTCGGATGCAGCCACCGTGCTGGTGGCCCTGAACCGCCTTTGGGGCGCCGGCCTGGACGACGACACGCTCGCCGAACTGGGCCGCCAGCTGGGTGCCGACGTCCCGGTGTTCGTGCGCGGGCGCTCGGCCTGGGCCGAGGGCATCGGCGAAAAACTGACGCCGCTGGGCCTGCCCCCGCGTTGGTACGTGGTGCTGGACCCCCACGAACACGTGCCGACCGGGGCGCTTTTTCAAGCGTCTGAATTGACACGAAATGCTCCGCCCGCCACAATTTCATCCTTTGCTTCGGGCGAAACGGTCGAGAACGCTTTCGCGCCCGTGGTCCGCGCGCGACATCCGCGTGTGGCTGCGGCGCTGGAATGGCTCGACGGCTTCGGCCGGGCAAGGCTTTCTGGCAGCGGTGCCTGCGTGTTCCTGGAGACAGGCGACGTGGAACGTGCCGAAGCCATCGCGGAGCGGTGTCCCGCCCATTTCACGGCCCACGTGGCCAGGGGCGAAGATGTTTCTCCGTTGCATGTCGCCCTGGCGCGCTATCGCGGTGTCGGCGGGAACGGCAAGTAGAAAATCCAGTTGTTACTGGGGCGTCGCCAAGCTGGTTAAGGCACAGGATTTTGATTCCTGCATGCGAAGGTTCGAATCCTTCCGCCCCAGCCATTCATATGGCTCACACAGGTTCTAGAGAAATGACTGTCGACATCTCCGGCCCGATGCTCTTCACCGGCAACGCGCACCGCGCCCTCGCCGAGGATGTGGCTCAACGCCTGGGTGTGCCGCTGGGCAAGGCGCTGGTCAGCAAGTTCAGCGACGGCGAAGCCCAGGTGGAAATCGAAGAAAACGTTCGCCGCCAGGAAGTCTTCGTGTTGCAGCCTACGGGCGCGCCGAGTGCGGAGAATCTCTTCGAGCTGCTGGTGCTGGTGGATGCGCTCAAGCGCGCCTCGGCCGCCAGTGTGACGGCGGTCATTCCGTATTTCGGCTATGCCCGCCAGGATCGTCGCCCGCGCTCGGCGCGTGTGCCGATCACGGCAAAGATGGTGGCCAAGATGATCGGCACCTCGGGCGTGGACCGCGTGCTCACGGTTGACCTGCACGCCGACCAGATCCAGGGTTTCTTCGACATCCCGGTGGACAACGTCTATGCCTCGCCGGTGCTGCTGGCGGACATCTGGCGCAACTACAGCATGGACGACCTGATCGTGGTCAGTCCGGACGTCGGCGGCGTGGTGCGTGCGCGTGCCATGGCCAAGCGCCTGGACGATGCGGATCTGGCCATCATCGACAAGCGTCGCCCGAAGGCGAACGTGGCCACCGTGATGAACATCATCGGTGAAGTCGACGGCAAGACCTGCGTGCTGGTCGACGACATCGTCGACACCGCCGGCACCCTGTGTGCGGCTGCTGCGGCTCTTAAAGAGCGCGGCGCCCGCAAAGTGGTGGCGTACTGCGTGCATCCGGTGCTGTCGGGTGCGGCGCTGAAGAACATCGAAGGCTCCCAGCTCGACCAGCTGGTGGTCACCAACACCTTGCCGCTGCGCCCGGAAATCGCCGCATGCAGCAAGATCCGTCAGCTCTCGGTCGCCGAGCTGCTGGCGGAGACGATCCGCCGCATCGCCTTTGGCGAGTCGGTGAGCTCGTTGTACATCGACTGAGTTTTCGCGGCGGGCGAGAGTCTGCCGCTGTTTCACGGCTCCTCTGGTCGCGGGGGAGTCGCATGACTGCCGCGAGGCAGCTCACTTTTGATAGGTAATGCCCACATGGCTACGACTCATGAAATCAAGGCTTCGGCCCGTAATGACGAGGGGAAAGGTGCGAGCCGCCGCCTGCGTCATACCGGCGTCGTTCCTGCTGTTGTCTACGGTGCCGGCCAGGCCCCGCAGAGCATCCAGATCGAACACAACACCATCCTGCTCGCTGCCAAGCACGAGTGGTTCTTCTCCTCGGTGCTCGACCTGAACATCGATGGCAAGGTGCAGAAGGTGCTGGTGCGTGACTGGCAGAAGCACCCCTACAAGCTGCAGATGCTGCACATGGACTTCCTGCGCGTCGACGAGAACGCCGCCCTGCGCGTCAAGGTGCCGGTGCACTTCCTGAACCAGGACAAGTCGCCTGCCTCCAAGACCTCGGGCGTGGTGATCTCGCACAACCTGACGGAAGTGGAAGTCTCCTGCCTGCCGAAGGATCTGCCGGAGTTCATCGAACTGGACCTGACCGACCTCAAGCCGGGCGACATCGTCCACTTGTCGCAGCTCAAGCTGCCCAAGGGCGTGGAAATCGTTGCCCTGCACCTGGGTGCGGACCACGACACGGCCGTCGTCACCGCCAACACGGTGAAGGAAGAAGTCGACGAGACCCCGGCCGAGGGCGAAGCCGCCCCGGCGCCGGAAGCTCCGAAGAAGTAAGTCGCTGCGGCCCATGTCCTCGCGGGCATGGGCCGTTCGATCTTATGGCGGGTCTTCGACTCATTGTCGGACTGGGCAATCCCGGTGCCGAATATCTCCGAACCCGGCACAACGCCGGGTTCTGGTTTGTTGACGCCCTGGCGTCAGGGCAGGGCGAGCGCTTCGGCTTCGACGGCAAGCTGCATGGCGAGACCTGCAAGGTCCGTATCGGCGGCGAGCCGGTATGGCTGCTCAAGCCCTCCACCTTCATGAACAAGAGCGGCATCGCCGTGGTTTCGGCGTTGCGCTACTACAAGATCGAGCCGGAAGAGTGCCTCGTCGCACACGACGAGCTGGATCTCGATCCCGGCACCGTGCGCTTGAAGTTCGACGGTGGCCACGGCGGCCAGAACGGTTTGCGCGACATCGTTGCGCACCTGGGTCACGCCAAATTCCATCGCCTGCGCGTCGGTATCGGTCATCCCGGTCACAAGGACAGGGTCACCTCCTGGGTGCTGGGGCGAGCGTCCGAGAAGGATGAGAACGCCATCGTCGACGGCATCTCGCGCGCGCTTGATGTGCTGCCGCTGGCGGTCGATGGGCAGTTTGATAAGGCGATGCAGAAACTCCATACACCGGTGGGTTGAGATCGCCCGCTGCGGCGCTTGGGCACCAAGCGGAAAGCGTTGCGCGGCATCGACCCTTTACCATTCACCACTTACTGGCGCGTCAGCGCCGAATCTACGGAATTTCAATGGGCATCAAATGCGGCATCGTCGGCCTGCCTAACGTCGGCAAGTCCACTCTGTTCAACGCGCTGACCAAGGCGGGCATCGCGGCTGCCAACTTCCCGTTCTGCACCATCGAGCCGAACGTGGGCGTCGTGCCGGTGCCCGATCTGCGTCTCAATGCGCTGTCGGACATCGTCAATCCGCAGAAGGTGATTCCCACCGCCGTCGAGTTCGTCGACATCGCGGGCCTGGTCGCGGGCGCGTCCAAGGGCGAAGGCCTGGGCAACAAGTTCCTCGCGCACATCCGCGAAGTGGACGCGATCACCCATGTCGTGCGCTGCTTCGAGCACACCGACATCATCCACGTGGCCGGCAAGGTCGACCCGATCGCCGATATCGAAACCATCGATACGGAACTGGCGCTGGCCGATCTCGATTCCGTCGAGAAGGCGCTGAACCGCGCCGAGCGCGCCGCCAAGGCCAACGACAAGGAAGCCATGGCCAGGAAGCCGGTGCTGCAGAAGCTTGCCGCCGGTCTCAACGAAGGCAAGTCCGCGCGCAGCCTGGGCCTGGACGAGGAAGAAAAGGCGCTTGTACGCGACCTGTTCCTGCTCACGCTCAAGCCGCTCATGTACATCGCCAACGTGCGCGAAGACGGCTTCGAAAACAATCCGCACCTCGACGCCGTGCGCGCTCGCGCCGTGACCGAAGGCGCCGAAGTCGTGCCGGTATGCGCGGCGATCGAAGAAGAGATGTCGCAGCTCGAAGATGCCGACCGCGACGAATTCCTCAAGGATCTGGGCCTCGACGAGCCGGGCCTCAACCGCGTCATCCGCGCCGGCTACAAGCTGCTCAACCTGCAAACCTACTTCACCGCCGGCGTGAAAGAAGTGCGCGCCTGGACGATCAAGCGCGGCTTCACCGCGCCGCAGGCAGCAGGTGTGATCCACACCGACTTCGAGCGCGGCTTCATCCGTGCCGAAACGGTGAGCTACGACGATTTCATCCAGTACAAGGGTGAGGCCGGCGCCGCCGCAGCAGGTCGTCTGCGCAAGGAAGGCAAGGAATACATCGTCAAGGACGGCGACGTGCTGCACTTCCTGTTCAACGTCTGATCGATTGGTCGATCCGTGAAAAAGCCGCGCATTGCGCGGCTTTTTTTGTGCGTGAGTGTTTGGGTCCGCAGAAAAAGACCGCGTGATTGCTCACGCGGTCTTTCGAAGTCCAGCGAGCTAACGATCAGAACTTGACCGTCACGCGTGCCCACCAGTAACGGCCCATCAGATCAAAGTCGCTCGGGTCGGTGTTGGCGTTCAACGTGTTGTTCGCGTACAGCATGGGCGGCTGCTTGTCGAACAGGTTGTTCACGCCGAAGTCGAGACGCGTGTTGATCATGGCCAGGTTGTAGCCGACCGACACGTCGTTGTAGACCGTCGCACCATACTTGAGGATCGTGCCCGGTACGCCGTTCGGAGCGCTATCCTGCGGCGAGCCCGCCGCACCGCCGTTCTCGAATCGACCGATATAGCGCATACGCCACTGGGCACTCCAGCCGCCACTCTGCCAATCCACGAAGCCTTGTCCTCGCCAGCGCGGGAACAGGCACACACCAGCGGCGTCCGGGCAAGCCGCGGCAGCCGAGGAGCCATTGGCCAGCAGGTGGCCGGCATTTTTGTAGGTGACGCCACCTTCGGCAGCCGACGCGGTGCTCTGGTCGTAGTACTTCAGGTAGGTCGCGTTGAGACCGATATTGATCTGGCCGATCGAGAACTGCGGCAGCTTGTAGTTGGCCGACCAGTCGATGCCTGAGGTGTTCAGGCTACCGATGTTGCCCACCGGTTCGACTGTCGATGACAGCAGCTGGCCAGCGTTTACGCCGGTACTGGAATCACGCTGGATGTACTGGCAGTAGACCGTCGAACCATTGGCGCAGAGGTTCAGCAGGCTTTGCAGACCGACTTGGGTGATGGTGTTATTGAGGTTCACGCGCCAAAAATCGATCGTGGTCGACAGGCCCGGAACGTAGGATGGGCTGTACACCAGGCCGAAGTCATACGACTTGCCATGCTCCGGTTTGACGTCAAAGCCGGCCACGCGCGAACCCTGGATGACGGCACCGCCCTGCGACGCGCCCGGTAGGGTGTACTGATCAACGAAGGTGCCGTTGATCGGGACGTTCTTACAAGCCAGGGCCAGTGGCGAACCCGCTGGAGCACCGGTGTAACCGTTACACGGATCGTCATGGACCAGCGGAGCATCCGAGCCGGAGGCATACAGTTCGCCTAGCGTGGGCGCGCGAAACACGTCTTGCATGGTGCCGCGGACGAGCAGGTCGTCGATCGGCTTCCACTCCAACGCGTACTTGAAGTTGTTCGTACTGCCGAAGGAACCGATCTTGGAGTATCGGTCGCCGATGGTCAGGTTCAGCGCCTGAATGCCGGTGATGCCGGAAAGGATAGGGATGAATGTCTCGGCGTACAGATCCTTGGTGGTGTAACCACCCTGCACGGCGCTCAAACACTGACTGCCCAAAGTACAGCTACCTGTCGACGGATCGATCGTCAGCTGCGGAGCAGGCGCGGTGTGCTGGTAATCCTTGCGCAACTCGAGTCCGGCAGCCAACTGCACCGCGCCGGCCGGCAAGCTGAAAAGCTCACCGCTCAGGCCAGCGTGATAGGTCTTTTCGATGGTATAGCTGTTGGATGGTGCCGTAACGCTGGCGGCCTTGACGGCGGCAATGCTGGCAGAAGTCGAGTTGGGCTCGAACGGATTGAACTGGCACGCGGCGACGCTTGGGCAGCCCTCGCCGGTAGCCACGCCATTCACGAGCGTCGAGGGGCCGGTATACAGCTGCGACTGATTCACAAGGCCGGCGGTGGTGGTCACCACACCCTCATGACCGTAGTTGAAGCCAACATCCCAGTTCCAGTTCTTGTCCAGAACAGTGAAGTCACCCTTGAAGCCCGTATTGATCTGGGCATCGGTACGACCGGTGAACGCTTCACGCACACCGTTGGAGGTCAGGCGCTGGGTGAATGAAAGGCTCTTGTTCGTGCCATTGCCATAACCGCCAGCCGGGTTAAACACGTTGAACGCGTTACCCGGGTCGACCGATGCGCCGGTGTTTGTCGAGCCATACACGGCCGGAGCCAGCTGGAAGTTGGCCGAGGTCTTCTCATAGACCGCGTCCACGTAAGCTGTCACGTGATCGCCCAGGCGATATTCACCATTGAGGAATCCGCCGGTCCGCTCTTGCGGAGTCATGATCAGGTTGACTGCCGCGTAGTTGTACTTGTCGGTGTTCGCGTTGTAGCAGTGATAGTTCGCGGAGTTGAATATCGTCGGATTGCCGCCGGCATTGAGCGAAACACGTCTGCCGTTGGAGGCGCAGTTGAGACCGGCTGCTGCAGCGGTGGCGGCGTCGACCTGGATGCGACCCACCGGGGTCGACGATGAGCCACCGACGTATGCCTTCGAGCCGGACAGGCTCAGCGCGTTCTTCGAGAAGGCGCGGCTGCCCGCCAGAACGCCGTCCTGCTTGTTGTAGTTGATGCCGGCCATGATGCTGCCCTTATCGGACGTCTGGCCGAACGTGAAGCCGTAGCCACTCTGGGCACCGTCGTTACGATCGGACTGGCCGACGTTCGCGGCAAAAGTGGCACCCTGGTAGTTCTTGCGCGTGATGAAGTTAACGACGCCGCCGATAGCATCCGAGCCGTACGTCGCCGACGCGCCGGTCGGCAGCACTTCAATGCGCTCGATGGCATCGGCCGGGATGGCGTTCGGGTCCTTGCTCAACAGGCGATGGCCGTCGATCAGGATCAGTGTGCGCCGCGAGCCCAGACCGCGAAGATTGATGGACGAGTTACCGGTGCCGCCGCCGTTGTTGACCTGCGGGTTGACGTTTCCGCCGGTCATCGCGGGCAGCTGCTGAATCAGGTCACCGAGTGTCTGCTTGCCCGTCGCCTGGATGGCAGCGCGATCGATCGTGACGACAGGGCTGGCCGTCTCGACGTCCACGCGGCGGATAAGCGATCCAGTGACGGTGACCGTTTCCAGCGTCTTGCTCTTGGCGTGATCCGCGCTGGCGTCCTGTGCAAAAGCCGCGGTGCCGCAGCTGCCGATGACGAGTGCACCCAGCGCCAGGCGCACCGAAGCGCAAAGTTTGTTCTTCCTAAAGTTCATCCGATCTCCCCGTCCAATTAGGTTTTGGTTAAGTGACGTGGACGGTACGCAGGACTCGGGAATTGCGATGTCAGGGCATTCCCGAGGCGTGGATCGGATGACTCCGATAGAACTTCGTCGCAAAGAGGTAGGGGCGGTCAGATTTCCCCCTGTCGAACGCAATCAGGAGCGCGCTCCGGTGCGCTTGTGGGTCCGGCAGCTGCGTGCTGTGATGCCCGCATGACTGCATTGCGCATGCGACTGGCGCACAAAGACGATGCACCTGCCGTGGCACGGCTGGCCCGTCGTGTTGTGCGTCGCTGGATTCTTCCCGATCAGCCTCCGATGGCCGTAATTGCCTTGGAGGAGTCGCTGCGAACGAGCGTCATCCGCGAGAAAATCGCGATGGGCCAGCGTTTCCATCTGGCCTTTGTCGATGGCGCGCTGGCCGGCGTGGCGGCGGTGCGCAACGACAGTCACGTGTTCCAGCTGTTTGTCGGTACGCGCTACCAGGGGCAGGGCATCGCCAGGAAATTATGGGAGCGCCTGCAAGGTGATTGCGTGCGTCAGGCGGGTACCCGGGCTTTTACCCTCAATGCCGCGCCCGGCGCCGTTCCGGTCTATCTTCACATGGGCTTTGAGATCGATCACGATCCCGCGCGCGTGCTCGGCAAGGTCATCGCCGTGCCGATGATTTATCGCGTCGACGACCATGCTTGAGCAAGATCGGCTGTGTGCGATTGCACGCCGCGGCGCATAATTGCCACTTAATCCCGTTCCTGGAGTCACCGGTCCATGCCCGGCAAGCAGCACGAAGTGAACTTCCGTTTCCTGGCCCAGCCGACCGACGTCAATTTCGGCGGCAAGGTGCACGGCGGCATGGTGATGAAGTGGATCGACCAGGCCGGCTACGCCTGCGCCGTGGCGTGGAGCGGTGCGTACTGCGTCACCGCGTCGGTCAGCGGCATCCAGTTCGTGAAGCCCATCCTCATCGGCGACCTGGTCACGGTGCGCGCCCGCCTGATCCACACGGGGCGCTCCAGCATGCACATGGCCGTGGACGTGCTGGCGAGCGACCTGCGCAAAGACGAGCACCGCCTGGCCACCAGTTGCGTGATGGTCTTCGTGGCGCTCGATGCGCCCGACGGCAGGCCCACGCCGGTGGCCGCCTGGGAGCCGCGCGACGACCACGAGCGCCAGCTGCAGGAGCAGGCCATGCGCCTGATGAATCTTTCCAAGGAGATGGAGCAGCTGGTGGACGCCAAGGTCGCCGAAAACATCTGACGGACGCGTCTGAAGCGGTGAAAAAAATCGCCAGAAAACGTCAATTTTCCCGTCAGAGGTGTTGACAGCTTCGAGGCTGATCCACACAATAGCCGTTCTTTGTTGGAGGGATACCCAAGCGGCCAACGGGGGCAGACTGTAAATCTGCTGGCTTACGCCTTCGGTGGTTCGAATCCACCTCCCTCCACCAGACGAGTTCCGCGCAGGGCGGGAGTAGTTCAATGGTAGAACATCAGTTTTCCAAACTGATTACGCGGGTTCGATTCCCGCCTTCCGCTCCATTGGCTCTCGTAGTTTTTGCTGTTGCAGTGCTCATGTAGCTCAGTCGGTAGAGCACTTCCTTGGTAAGGAAGAGGTCGCTGGTTCGATTCCAGTCATGAGCACCATCTCACCGCGGTCCGCGGGTATCACCTTACTTTTCAACATTTGACTCCATCGGGGTTTTAGACGTATGGCAAAGGGTAAATTCGAACGCACCAAGCCGCACGTCAACGTCGGCACGATTGGTCACGTGGACCACGGCAAGACGACGCTGACGGCCGCACTGACCAAGGTCGGCGCAGAGCGCTTCGGTGGCGAATTCAAGGCGTATGACGCGATCGATGCCGCAGACCCGCGAACACATCCTGCTGTCGCGCCAGGTGGGCGTGCCGTACATCGTCGTGTTCCTGAACAAGGCCGACATGGTGGACGACGCCGAGCTGCTCGAGCTGGTCGAAATGGAAGTGCGTGAACTGCTCTCCAAGTACGACTTCCCGGGCGACGACACCCCGATCATCAAGGGTTCGGCACTGAAGGCGCTGGAAGGCGACCAGTCGGAAATCGGCGTGCCGGCGATCATCGCCCTCGTCGACGCGCTGGACAGCTACATCCCGGAGCCGGTGCGTGCGATCGACAAGCCGTTCCTGATGCCGGTGGAAGACGTGTTCTCGATCTCCGGCCGCGGCACCGTGGTGACCGGTCGTATCGAGCGCGGCATCATCAAGGTCGGTGACGAAGTCGAAGTGGTCGGTATTCGTCCGACCCAGAAGACCACCGTCACGGGCGTGGAAATGTTCCGCAAGCTGCTGGACCAGGGCCAGGCAGGCGACAACGCCGGTCTGCTGCTGCGCGGCCTGAAGCGCGACGACGTCGAGCGTGGCCAGGTGCTGGCCAAGCCGGGCACGATCACCCCGCACACGGACTTCGAGGCTGAGGTGTACGTGCTGTCGAAGGACGAGGGTGGCCGTCATACGCCGTTCTTCAAGGGCTACCGTCCGCAGTTCTACTTCCGCACGACCGACGTGACCGGCGCCTGCCAGTTGCCGGAAGGCGTGGAAATGGTGATGCCGGGTGACAACGTGAAGATGGTGGTCAGCCTGATCCACCCGATCGCGATGGACGAAGGCCTGCGTTTCGCCATCCGCGAAGGCGGCCGCACCGTCGGCGCCGGCGTGGTGGCCAAGGTCATCAAGTAATACCCCTTGGGGAGCCACCTTCGGGTGGCAACCTGGAAAAAAGCCGGCCTCAGGGCCGGCTTTTTTTATGTGACTTGTACGGATTGCGCCCCTTGCTCGTCATTCCGGCGCAGGCCGGAGGCGTTCTACAACAGCCGAATGGCTGGTCATCCAGTAGCAGCATGGTTTGATGGTCGCGATAGGGGTGGATGCTTTGTTGGCTCGTTCGCGAACACCGCATTTGGTCGCCACTGGATCCCGGCCTGCGCCGGGATGACGATCAAAAAAACCAACGAATCATGCAAAAAGAACCGCTTAGGGCTTTTCTTCCGCCGAATAGTCAGCTATAGTCGCCGTCTTGCCTGTCGCCGGACCTTGGTTCGGGCGACCTTACAGCGAAATGAGGCACAGGAAGTGCTTCGAGTTCGCTGGCCTGGATGGCCAATACGCAAGAGAGGGCTCGGACGACGAAGCATGACGCTTTGTTGACCTGGCCATTTCGCGCGTTTTATACTTTTCCGTCTAGGCGGGCCCGTTTTGGGCCTGCCTAGTCTTTTAAGGTCGGTTTGAGGTGTGGCGTCAGCCACCCAAGAAACGACTGGTTGTTGGCAGTAAAGGGTTGTGCGGGTGGGCGAGAAGCTCACTCGAATCACAAGAATTGTTCTTTCGATAACAGGACACGGTTTATGGCGAACCAAAAGATTCGCATTCGGCTCAAGGCGTACGATCACCGTCTGATCGATCGCTCGGCCAGCGAGATCGTCGAGACTGCCAAGCGCACTGGCGCAACGGTGCTCGGCCCGATTCCGCTCCCGACCAAGATCGAGCGTTACACCATTCTGGTGTCGCCGCACGTCGACAAAGATGCCCGCGACCAGTACGAAACCCGTACCCACAAGCGCGTGCTTGACATCGTCGACCCCAACGACAAAACCGTGGACGCGCTCATGAAGCTGGACCTCGCCGCTGGCGTGGACGTTCAGATCAAGCTTGGTTGAGCGAGAGACAGGATACGAAGATGAGTATCGGACTAGTTGGCCGCAAGTGCGGCATGAGCCGACTCTTCACTGAAGATGGCCGTTCGATTCCGGTGACCCTCATTGAGGCCACCCCGAATCGCGTCACGCAGCTGAAGACGGAAGAAAATGATGGTTACAGCGCTGTGCAGGTCGCAGCCGGCGTCAAGCGCGCCAGCCTGCTGACGCAGCCGCTGAAGGGTCACTACGCGAAGGCCAAGGTTGAGCCGGGTCGTGGTCTGTGGGAGTTCCGCGTGTCTGCCGACGATCTCGGCAAGTACAGCGTGGGCGCCGAGATCAAGGCCGACGACGTGTTCCAGGCAGGTCAGATCGTTGACGTTGCCGGCGTGTCGAAGGGCAAGGGCTTCCAGGGCACCATCAAGCGCTGGAACTTCACCATGGGTGACGCGACCCACGGTAACTCGCTGTCGCATCGTGCGCCGGGTTCTATCGGTCAGCGTCAGACCCCGGGTCGCGTGTTCCCGGGCAAGAAGATGTCGGGCCACATGGGTGCGGTCAACCGCACGCAGCAGGGCCTGGAAGTGGTCAAGGTCGACGCCGAGCGTCATCTGATCGCGGTGAAGGGCGCGGTGCCGGGTGCTACCGGCGGCGACGTCGTCATCCGTCCGACGACCAAGGGCTGAGGAGAGACGCCATGGAACTCAATGTTATTGGCGCCAAGCCGCTCAACGTGTCGGACGAAGTGTTCGGCGGTGAGCTCAAGCAGGCCCTGATCCACCAGGTCGTCATCGCCTATCAGGCGGGCGGCCGTGCCGGTACCCAGTCGCAGCTGTCGCGCGGCGAGATGTCCGGCACCACCAAGAAGTTCAAGAAGCAGAAGGGCGGCGGCGCCCGTCACGGTGACTACCGTGCACCGATCTTTGTCGGTGGTGGCCGCACGTTCGCTGCCAAGCCGCGCAGCTACGAGCAGAAGGTCAACCGCAAGTCGTATCGCGTTGCCATCCGTTCGATCCTTGCTGAGCTGATCCGTCAGGACCGTCTGAAGGTGGTCGAGAGCTTCGGCATCGATACCCCCAAGACCAAGGCGATGGTTGCCAAGCTGGCTGAACTGCAGGTCTCGGGTCGCGTGCTGCTGGTGTCGGAAGACGCCAACGAAGCCACCTTCCTGGCCGCGCGCAACATCCCGTACATCCACGTCGTGGACGTGCTGGCTCTGAACCCGGTCAGCCTGGTCGGTTCGGACCACATCGTCATGACCGTCGATGCGGTGAAGAAGATCGAGGAGTGGCTGGCATGAGCAACGAACGCATTCTGAATACGCTGCGTGCGCCGCACATCTCGGAAAAGGCTGCACGCCTGGCCGAGAAGAACCAGTACGTATTCGTGGTTGCTCCCGAAGCAACCAAGGCCGATGTCCGCGCAGCGGTGGAACAGATGTTCGACGTCAAGGTCGAGCAGGTGAACCTCGTCAATGCCAAGGGCAAGGTCAAGTCCTTCCGTTTCCGCACTGGCAATCGCCAGGGCAAGCGTAAGGCCTATGTCCGCCTCGCCGATGGCCAGACCATCGACGTGTCGGCCAAAGCCTGAGCCAGGAGTTGAATTGAGATGGCACTGATCACTCACAAGCCGACCTCCCCCGGTCGTCGCGACGCAGTCAGCGTTCGCACCGAGGGCCTTCACAAGGGCGCGCCGTACGCGGCGTTGACCGAGGCGAAGACCAAGAACGGCGGTCGCAATAACTACGGTCGCATCACCGTTCGCCACCAGGGCGGCGGTCACAAGCAGCGTTACCGCATCATCGACTTCAAGCGCGACAAGGAAGGCATTGCCGCCAAGGTCGAGCGCATTGAATACGATCCGAACCGTACCGCGCATATCGCACTGCTGTGCTATGCCGACGGTGAGCGTCGTTACATCATCGCGCCCAAGGGCGTGCAGGCAGGCGATCGCCTGGTGTCGGGCAGCGATGCTCCGATCAAGGCCGGCAACAGCCTGCCGCTGCGCGCCATCCCGGTGGGTTCGACCATCCACTGCATCGAGATGCGTCCGGGCAAGGGTGCGCAGATTGCGCGTTCCGCCGGCGCTTCGGTCCAGCTGGTGGCTCGCGAATCGGGTTACGCCACGCTGCGTCTGCGCTCCGGCGAAATGCGCCGCGTGCCGGTCGATTGCCGCGCCACCATCGGTGAAGTGGGCAACGGCGAGCACAGCCTGAAGAAGCTCGGCAAGGCCGGCGCCAAGCGCTGGTTGGGTATTCGTCCCACCGTTCGCGGTGTGGTGATGAACCCGGTCGACCATCCGCATGGCGGTGGTGAGGGCAAGACCTCTGGCGGTCGTCACCCGGTTTCTCCGTGGGGTACGCCGGCCAAGGGCTACAAGACGCGCTCGAACAAGCGCACCCAGCAGTTCATCGTGCGTCGTCGCAAGTAATAGGAAACGATCATGCCGCGCTCTCTAAAGAAAGGTCCGTTTGTCGACCTGCACCTCGTAAAGAAGGTGGAAGCCGCCGTTTCCGCCAATAACAAGCGTCCGATCAAGACCTGGTCGCGCCGCTCGATGATCCTGCCGGAAATGGTCGGCCTGACCATCGCCATCCACAACGGCCGTCAGCATGTCCCTGTGCTGGTCAACGAGAACATGGTCGGGCACAAGCTCGGCGAGTTCGCGACGACCCGTACGTTCAAGGGCCATGGCGGCGACAAGAAGGGCAAGTGATGAGCACTGAAGCCAAAGCGATCCTGCGCAGCGCCCGCATTTCGGCGCAGAAGGCACGCCTGGTGGCTGACCTGGTCCGCGGCATGCCCGTGGGCCGAGCCAGCGACGTGCTCCAGTTCACCAACAAGAAGGCCGCAGCCCTTGTTCGCAAGGTGCTGTTGTCGGCTGTCGCCAACGCTGAGAACAATCTCGGCGCCGACGTCGACGACCTGAAGGTCGCGCGCATCTTCGTCGACGAAGGTCCGGCGATGAAGCGCATGTACGCCCGCGCCAAGGGTCGCGGTTCCCGCATCCTGAAGCGCACGAGCCACATCACTGTGGTCGTTGGCAACTAAAGAGGACGTAGACGATGGGTCATAAAGTTCATCCCACCGGTATCCGCCTCGGCATTGCCAAGGACTGGAACTCGAAGTGGTACGCCAATAAGGGCGAATACGCCCAGTACCTCGCTGCTGACCTCAAGGTCCGCGAGATGCTGCGCAAGAAGCTGGCCCAGGCCGGCATCTCCAAGATCCTCATCGAGCGTCCGGCCAAGACCGCACGCGTGACGATTCACACCGCCCGTCCGGGCGTGGTGATCGGCAAGAAGGGCGAGGATATCGAGAAGCTGCGTAAGGAAGTCAGTGACCTGATGGGCGTTCCGGCGCACATCAACGTCAGTGAAGTCCGTAAGCCTGAGCTGGACGCACAGCTGGTTGCCGAGTCGATCGCGCAGCAGCTGGAGCGTCGCATCATGTTCCGCCGCGCCATGAAGCGCTCGGTCGGCAACGCGATGCGCCTGGGCGCACTGGGTATCAAGATCAATGTCTCTGGCCGTTTGAACGGCGCTGAGATTGCTCGTTCCGAATGGAGCCGCGAAGGTCGCGTGCCGCTGCATACGCTGCGCGCCGACATCGACTACGGCACCGCCGAGGCTCATACGACCTACGGCGTCATCGGCATCAAGGTGTGGATCTACAAGGGCGAAATCTTCGACCTTGCAGCAGCCGGCCAGGAGTCGAAGGAAGAGCAGTCCCAGCCGCGCCGTGAGGGTGGTGAGGGTCGTCGTGAAGGGCGTCGCGAGGGCGGTGAAGGCCGTCGCGAGCGGACGGCGAAGTAAGGAGAGTTGCCATGCTGCAACCTAAGCGAACCAAATACCGTAAGCAGTTCAAGGGCCGTAACGATGGTCTGGCTTTCTCCTCGAACCTCGTCAGCTTTGGCGAGTTCGGTCTGAAGGCAACCACCTTTGGCGCCCTGACCGCTCGTCAGATCGAAGCCGGTCGTCGTTGCATCACCCGTTTTGTGAAGCGCGGCGGCAAGCTGTGGATCCGTGTGTACCCGGATAAGCCCATCACCAAGAAGCCCATCGAAGTTCGAATGGGTGCCGGTAAGGGTGGCGTCGAATACTGGGTCGCTCCGATCCAGCCGGGCCGCATGCTCTATGAAATCGAGGGTATCGACGAGGCGACGGCACGCGAGGCGTTCCGCCTGGCCGCCGCCAAGCTCTCGGTCCAGACCCAATTCGTGACCCGGGCGGTGATGTGATATGGCCATCAAAGATTTGACCACCAAGTCGGCCGACGAGCTGAACAAGCATCTGCTGGATCTGCGTAAAGAGCAGTTCAATCTGCGCATGCAGAAGGGCACCGGCCAGCTCAATCAGCCGCACCAGCTGCGCCGCGTTCGGCGCGACATCGCCCGCACGAAGTTCGTGCTCGGCGGAAAGAAGTAAGGGACGGCTGATATGAGCGACAACCAAAAGCAGACGCGCACCCTCGAGGGCCGCGTCATCAGTAACAAGATGGACAAGACCGTGACGGTCCTGATCGAGCGCCAGGAACAGCATCCGCTGATCGGCAAGATCATCCGTCGTTCGACCAAGCTTCACGCACAGGACGACCTGGGCGCGAACGAGGGCGACCTGGTCCGCATTGCAGAATGCCGTCCCTTGTCCAAGACCAAGCATCACCGCGTGGTCGAAATCATCACGCGCGCTAACGTCTAAGGGAGGGTGCAGACATGATCCAGATGCAAAGCACGCTATCCGCGGCCGATAACAGCGGTGCTCGCGAACTGATGTGCATCAAGGTGCTCGGCGGCTCCAAGCGCCGTTACGCCGCGATCGGTGACGTTATCAAGGTCACCGTGAAAGATGCCATCCCCCGCGGCAAGGTGAAGAAGGGCGAGGTGTACAACGCCGTGGTGGTTCGTACCGCCAAGGGTGTGCGCCGTCCCGATGGCTCGCTGATCCGTTTCGACGGCAACGCAGCGGTCCTCCTCAACAACAAGCTCGAGCCGATTGGCACCCGTATCTTCGGGCCGGTCACTCGCGAGCTGCGCAGCGAGAAGTTCATGAAGATCGTCTCCCTCGCGCCCGAAGTGCTCTGAGCGGAGACTAGACCATGAACCGTATCCGCAAGGGTGATCAGGTCCTCGTGATCACCGGCAAAAACAAGGGTCAGCGCGGCGACGTGCTGCGCGTTGATGGCGACCGCGTGTTCGTCTCCAACGTGAACCTGGTCAAGCGTCACACCAAGCCGAATCCGCAGGCCAACCAGGCCGGTGGCATCGTCGAGCGTGAGGCTTCGATCCACCTCTCCAACGTCCAGCTGTTCAACTCCGCCACGGGCAAGGGTGAACGCGTTGGCGCCAAGACGCTCTCTGATGGGCGTAAGGTGCGCGTGTTCAAGTCCTCCGGCGAAGTCGTGGACGCGTAAGGAATTAACTATGACGACGCGTCTCGAAAACTTTTACAAAGACCAGGTCATCCAGAAGCTCACCGAGCGCTTTGGTTACCAGAACGTGATGCAGGTTCCCCGCATCACCAAGATCACGCTGAACATGGGCGTGGGCGAAGCGGCGGGCAACAAGAAAGTGCTCGAAAACGCCGTGGCCGACATGGCCAAGATCGCCGGCCAGAAGCCGATCCAGACCAAGGCCCGCGTGTCGGTTGCCTCGTTCAAGATCCGCGACGGCTGGCCGATCGGCTGCAAGGTCACCCTGCGCCGCGCGCAGATGTGGGAATTCCTCGATCGCCTGATCAACATCTCGCTGCCGCGTACGCGCGACTTCCGTGGTGTGTCGGGTCGCGCTTTTGACGGCCGCGGTAACTACAACTTCGGCGTCAAAGAGCAGATCATCTTCCCGGAAATCGACTTCGACGCCGTCGACGCGATGCGTGGCATGGATATCTCCATCACCACCACCGCCAAGTCGGACGACGAAGCCAAAGCGCTGCTGGAAGCCTTCAGCTTCCCGTTCCGCAACTGATACACGCGAGAGATATCTATCCATGGCAAAGACCTCGATGGTCAACCGCGATATCAAGCGGACCAAGCTCGTCAAGAAGTACGCCGCCAAGCGCGCCGAACTGAAGGCGATCGTGCTGAGCCCCAACGCCTCGTATGACGAGAAGATGGAAGCCCAGACCAAGCTGCAGAAGCTGCCGCGCGATGCGAGCCCGTCTCGCCAGCGCACCCGCTGTGCTCTGACCGGCCGTCCGCGCGCCGTGTATCAGAAGTTCGGCTTGGGCCGCAACAAGCTGCGCGAAGCCACCATGCGTGGTGACGTGCCTGGCCTGCGCAAGGCCAGCTGGTAATACCCCAAACAGGGCGTTGACGGGTTTCGGCCCGTTGGCGTTCGATGCGGCGGTGGGCACAGCCTGCCGCCGTTGGCGCGATTTATGCGCTGCTGTTCGCAAAGTCGGAAAAAGCTGTTATAGTCGTCGGTCTGCGTTCCGCAGGTCGGCACTGTGCCGGCTCACAATTGAATTGATTTCCGGTTTTTCGGATATCGGTGCACTCTGAAGGATGTTTTCATGAGCATGACTGATCCCATCGCCGATCTGTTTACGCGCATCCGCAATGCCCAGCTCACGGGCAAGCAGACCGTAAACATGCCGTCGTCGAAGCTGAAGGTGGCCATCGCCAACCTTCTCAAGAATGAGGGCTATATCCTCGACGCCAAGGCCTCCTCCGTGGAAGGCAAGCCGGTGCTCGAGATCAAGCTCAAGTATTTCGAAGGCCGTCCGGCTATCGAAACCATTGCCCGTGTCAGCCGTTCCGGTCTCCGCGTCTACCGCGGCAAGGACGAGTTGCCGAAGGTCCTCGGTGGCCTGGGTATCTCGATCATCTCGACTTCCGCCGGTCTGCTGACCGACGCGCAGGCCCGTTCGAAGGGTCTGGGCGGCGAAGTCATCGGCCAGGTCGCATAAGGAGCCGACGATGTCCCGCGTAGCCAAACAACCGATCAACCTGCCCAAGGGCGTTGAAGTCAAGTCCGACGCCAACGGCATTTCCGTCAAGGGCCCGAAGGGCACCCTGGCGATCCATCACCTGCCGGGCGCCTCGATCAATATCGACAATGGCGTGGCCAACATTGTTCTCGCCGAAGGCGCGGACGACAAGTTCGGTGGCACCCTGCGCGCGCTGCTGGCCAACATGGTCAAGGGCGTGTCCGACGGTTACGAGCGCAAGCTCGAGCTGGTCGGCGTGGGCTACCGTGCTTCGATGGCCGGCAAGTCGCTGAACATTGCCCTGGGCTTCTCGCATCCGGTCGTGTTCGAAGCGCCCGAAGGCATCACCATCGAAACCCCGACGCAGACCGAAATCCTGATCAAGGGTTCGGACAAGCAGCGCGTGGGCGAGGTGGCCGCCAAGATCCGTGGCTTCCGTCCGCCGGAACCCTATAAGGGCAAGGGCGTGCGCTACTCCGGCGAGAAGATCACCCTGAAGGAAGCCAAGAAGGCGTAAGCGGTCCCTCGCGAAAGAGCAGCCATCCATGGCTGCACTCTTCAAAAAGGCTAAAGCTGCTTGTCGATCCGCTTCTAGGAACTATGACGATGAACAAGAACGAATCCCGCCTGCGTCGCGCCAAGTCGACTCGCTCCCACATCCGCAAGCTCGGTGTGGCTCGCCTGTCGGTGCATCGCACCGGTCAGCACCTGTACGCACAGGTGTTCGACGCTTCGGGCACGAACGTGGTGGCTGCTGCCTCCACCGTGCAGAAGTCGGTTGCTGAAGGCCTCAAGGGCACCAAGAACCTCACCGCTGCCGCCGCTGTCGGCAAGGCCGTGGCTGAGCGTGCGCTGGCCGCTGGTATCGAGTCCGTGGCGTTCGATCGCTCGGGCTTCCGCTACCACGGTCGCATCAAGGCGCTGGCCGATGCGGCCCGCGAAGCCGGCCTGAAGTTCTAAGGCCGCTTGGTATCGGGTGCCGGTTCGCCGGCACTTGATGCCAGCTGAAGTACCCACAACTCCAAGCGGCTCAGCCGCAAGTAAAAGTCCCGGTTTGCCGGGCACATGGAAAAAAACATGTCTTCTACCGATCGCGAAAATTCAGACGGCCTGCTCGAGAAGCTGATTGCCGTTAACCGCGTGGCCAAGACCGTCAAGGGTGGCCGCCAGATGAGCTTCACTGCGCTGACCGTGGTCGGCGACGGCGAAGGCCGCGTGGGTTTTGGTTATGGCAAGGCGCGTGAAGTGCCGGTCGCCATCTCCAAGGCCATGGAACGCGCCCGCCGCCAGATGGTGAGTATCGACCTGAACAACGGCACCCTGTGGTACGCCATCAAGGCCAACCACGGCGCAGCCCGCGTGTTCATGCAGCCGGCTTCCGAAGGTACTGGCGTGATCGCCGGCGGCGCCATGCGCGCTGTGCTGGAAGTGGTGGGCGTGAAGAACGTGCTCGCCAAGGCCGTTGGTTCGCGTAACCCGATCAACCTGGTCCGCGCGACCATCAAGGGCCTGCAGGCCGTTGCCTCGCCGAAGCAGATCGCTGCCAAGCGTGGCAAGACCCTGGAAGAGGTGCTGGGCAATGGCTAAGAACAACGAAACCGCCGCCACCGTGCGCGTGCGCCTGGTCAAGGGCCTGCGCGGTGTGCAGAGCCGCCATCGCCTGAGCGTGAAGGCGCTCGGCCTGAGCAAGCTCAATGACGTCCGTGAACTGAAGGACAGCCCGCAGGTCCGCGGCCTGATCAACACGGTCTATTACCTCGTGCGGGTTGAGGAGTAATCACCATGCGTCTTAACGACATCAAGCCGGCCGCCGGCTCCCGCAAGACCCGCCTTCGCGTGGGTCGCGGTATCGGTTCGGGCCTGGGCAAGACCGCCGGTCGCGGTCACAAGGGTCAGCACGCTCGCGCGGGCGGCACCCACAAGTACGGTTTCGAAGGCGGTCAGATGCCGCTGCAGCGTCGCCTGCCGAAGGTTGGCTTCCGCTCGCTGAAGAAGAAAGAAAGCCAGGAAGTGTTCCTGTACCAGCTGGCCACCCTGAAGGCTGACGTGATCGACACGATCGCGCTGCATCAGGCTGGTTTGATCGACAGCCATGCCAAGAAGGTGAAGGTTGTCCTCAAGGGCGAAATCGGCCGCGCCGTGAAGCTGTCGGGCGTGCTGGCTACGGCCGGCGCCAAGGCAGCGATCGAAGCTGCCGGCGGCAGCGTGGAGTAATCACGTGGCGTCAGCCCAGGGCACATCGCTCGGATCGCTCGGCAAGCTGACGGAACTGCGTCAGCGCATCTTCTTCGTGATTGGTGCGCTGATTGTCTTCCGTCTCGGTTCCTTCATCCCGGTTCCCGGCGTCAACCCGGAAGCCATGACGAACCTGATCGAGCAGGGCGGCGGCCTGATGAACATGTTCAACATGTTCTCGGGTGGCTCGCTGGCACGTTTCTCGGTGTTCGCGCTCGGCGTGGTGCCGTACATCTCTGCCTCCATCGTGGTGCAGATGATGGGTTCGGTGATCCCGAGCCTGCAGGCGCTGCGTAAAGAGGGTGAGTCTGGTCGTCGCAAGATGACCATGTACACCCGCTTTGGCACGGTAGGCCTGGCGGCATTTCAGGCGTTCAGCATCGCCATGGCGTTGCAGAAGCAGACCGCCCTGGGTGGCGCGCCGGTGGTGTATACGCCTGGCATGGGTTTCGTCATGTCGTCGGTGGTTGGCCTGACGGCCGGCACGATGTTCCTGATGTGGCTGGGTGAGCAGATCACCGAGCGCGGTATCGGCAACGGCATTTCGCTGCTGATCTTCGCCGGCATCGTCTCCGGCCTGCCCGGTGCGGTGGCGCACACGCTGAGCATGGCCAACAACGGTGAGCTCTCGGTCATCAAGATGCTCATGGTGGTTGCCGTGATCCTGCTGGTGACAGCGTTCGTGGTGTACATGGAGCGCGCCCAGCGGCGCATCACCGTGAACTACGCGCGTCGTTCCGGTGGGCAGCGGGCCTACATGAACCAGACCTCGCACCTGCCGCTGAAGGTCAATATGGCCGGCGTGATCCCGCCGATCTTCGCTTCGAGCCTGCTGTTGTTCCCGGCGACTGCTGCTACCTGGTTCGGCCAGGGTCATCAGGCGCGCTGGATCACCGAGCTGACCCAGGCGCTGACCCCGGGCGAACCGCTGTACGACATCGTCTTCGCGGTGCTGGTGATCACTTTCGCCTTCTTCTATACGGCGATCGTGTTCAACTCCCAGGAGACGGCGGACAACCTCAAGCGCTCCGGCGCCTTGATTCCGGGCATCCGCCCGGGCCGCTCCACGGCTGACTACATCGACAACGTGATGACCCGTCTTACCGGTGTCGGCGCGCTGTACCTGGTGCTGGTCTGCCTGGTTCCATCGTTTATGCAAAAAGCGTGGCACGTCCCGTTCTACTTCGGTGGCACCTCTCTGCTCATCGTCGTGGTCGTGGTGATGGATTTCACTGCTCAAGTGCAGGCGCACTTGGTCAGTCACCAGTACGAAAGCCTGCTGAAGAAGGCCAACCTCCGCCGCAACTGATGGCTGCTGGGGTGGTGTGAAGTTGGTCTAAGTCGGAGGGCGGCGGTACCCCAGGTACCGCAGGGCTTTCCTAATGGGTTGTTTAAGGTTAGAATTGCGCGTTTACCGCGCACGAAACGCATCGGAGAAAGTACATCATGGCGCGCATCGCGGGTGTCAATTTGCCGGTCCAGAAGCATGTCTGGGTTGGCCTGCAGAGCATTTACGGGATCGGCCGCAGCCGGGCCAAGAAGGTCTGCGCGGACGCTGGCGTGGTTCCCACCACCCAGATCAAGTCCCTGAGTGAAGGCGAGGTGGAGAAGATCCGCCACGAAATCAGCAAGTACGTCGTTGAAGGCGATCTGCGTCGCGAGGTGGGTATTGCCATCAAGCGTCTGATGGATCTGGGTTGCTACCGCGGTCTGCGTCACCGCCGTGGTCTGCCGGTGCGCGGCCAGCGCACGCGTACCAATGCACGCACCCGTAAGGGTCCGCGTCGCGCCATCAAGAAGTAACGGATTCCGAACATGGCTAAGCCTGTCAAGACCAAGAAGAAGATCAAGCGCGTTGTCACGGATGCCGTGGCCCACGTGCAGGCCTCCTTCAACAACACCATCGTCACCATCACCGATCGCCAGGGCAATGCCCTGTCGTGGGCGACTGCCGGCGGCGCGGGTTTCCGCGGCTCGCGTAAGTCGACCCCGTTCGCTGCCCAGGTTGCCGCCGAAAAGGCTGGCCGCGCTGCTGGCGACTACGGTGTGAAGACCGTGGAAGTGCGCATCAAGGGCCCGGGTCCGGGTCGTGAGTCCGCCGTGCGTTCGCTGAACGCGCTGGGCTACAAGGTGCTCAACATCATCGACGTCACGCCGATTCCGCATAACGGCTGCCGTCCCCCCAAGAAGCGTCGAGTCTAAGGAGCATACCCATGGCCCGTTATCGTGGAGCTACCTGCAAACTCGCCCGTCGTGAGGGTGCAGATCTCAGCCTGAAGAGCCCGGCGCGCGCGCTGGACTCCAAGTGCAAGCTGGAAAACAAGCCCGGCCAGCATGGCGCCAACAAGCGCATGCGCATGTCCGATTACGCTAACCAGCTGCGTGAAAAGCAGAAGGTCAAGCGCATCTACGGCGTGCTCGAGCGTCAGTTCAGCAACTACTACTCCAAGGCGTCGACCCTCAAGGGCAACACCGGCGAGAACCTGCTGCGCCTGCTCGAAAGCCGTCTGGACAACGTTGTTTACCGCATGGGTTTCGCGGTCACCCGCGCCCAGGCCCGTCAGCTGGTCAGCCACAAGGCTGTGCTGGTCAACGGCAAGAAGGTGAACATCCCCTCGTACCAGGTCCGTCCGGGCGACGCGGTTGCACTGACCGAGCGTGCGCGCACTCAGCTGCGCGTGCAGGAAGCGGCAACCGTGTTCGACACCATGGACCTGCGTCCGCAGTGGGTCGAAGTCGACAGCAAGAAGTTCGAAGGTACGTTCAAGTCGATGCCGGACCGCGGCGATCTGCCGACCGACATCAACGAGAGCCTGATCGTCGAGCTCTACTCGAAGTAATCAACCGGAGCCCTGCATGGCAGTTTCGTCAACTAGCGTGCTGCGCCCTCGCGGCCTCAGCGTCGAGCAACTCGGAGCCAACCGCGCCAAGGTGGTGGTCGAGCCGCTCGAGCGTGGTTTTGGCCACACCCTGGGCAACGCGCTGCGCCGCGTGCTGCTCTCCTCGATCCCTGGCTCTGCCATCGTCGAGGTGGAAATTGATGGCGTGCTGCACGAGTACACCACCCTGGAAGGCCTGCAGGAGGACGTCATTGAAGTCCTGCTCAACCTCAAGGACGTGGCGATTCGCCAGCATTCGGGTGATGAAGTCACCCTGACCTTGTCCAAGAAGGGCAAGGGCGTGGTCACCGCCGGCGACATCGCCGTCGACCACTCGGTGGAAATCATCAACCCCGAGCATGTGATCTGCCACCTGACCAAGGACATTGCCCTCAACATGCGTTTGAAGGTGCGTCGCGGCGTCGGCTACCAGCCGGCCAGCTCGCGCCAGCATCCGGATGACGAGGCTCGTCCGATTGGCCGCCTGCAGCTCGACGCGTCGTTCGCGCCGGTCCTGCGTGTTGCCTACGAAGTTGACGCCGCTCGCGTTGAGCAGCGCACCAACCTCGACAAGCTCGTGCTCGACATTGAAACCAACGGCACCATCGGTGCGGAAGACGCGGTTCGTAAGGCCGCTGAAATCCTCAACGACCAGCTGTCGGTGTTCGGTGACTTCTCGCGTCGCGAGAGCGCCACCGACAAGGCGGAGAAGGGCGGTTTCGATCCGCTGCTGCTGCGTCCGATCGACGATCTGGAGCTCACCGTGCGTTCGGCTAACTGCCTGAAGGCCGAGAGCATCTACTACATCGGCGACCTGGTGCAGAAGACGGAAGTCGAACTGCTCAAGACGCCGAACCTCGGCAAGAAGTCCCTGACCGAAATCAAGGACGTGCTGGGTGGTCGTGGTCTCGCGCTCGGTATGAAGCTTGAAAACTGGCCGCCGCCGGGTCTGTCCCACGGCATGCAGCTGGGTTAAGTGTTTTGGCGGTCGTTCGCGACTGCCGGCTGTAACGGCAAACTGGCGAGCGTACTTCGGTGCGCTCGCCAGCTGCTAAAGCGGTATCAAAACCGCATGATGTTTTGGGTGACTACTTTGGTCGCCGGTATTGGTGCTCTGACGAGTGTTCTACCCTCGGATTTTGCAGACACCTGAAACGGCCAGCTTGGCCGTCTTGCTCAATAAGAGCCCGTAGTACCAAGGGCTTCATCAGCGGGTAACCGCGGGAAGTCGGACCTAACCGCCGGCTTTTCATAACAACAGACATAGAGAGTATTGCCATGCGCCACCAGAAATCCGGTCGCAAGCTCAACCGCACGAGCAGCCACCGCGAAGCCATGTTCAAGAACATGGCCGCGTCGCTGATCAAGCACGAGCTGATCCGCACCACCCTTCCCAAGGCGAAGGAACTCCGTCGCGTCGCCGAGCCGCTCATCACGCTCGCCAAGACCGATGGCGTTGCCAACCGTCGTCTCGCTTTCGCGCGTCTGCGCGACAAGCAGGCCGTCGGCAAGCTGTTCGTCGAGCTGGGTCCGCGTTACCAGACCCGTCCCGGCGGCTACCTGCGCATCCTCAAGTGCGGCTTCCGCCCGGGCGACAACGCTCCGATGGCGTACGTCGAGCTGGTCGATCGCCCGCAGACCGACGAAGCTGCCGAGTAATCGGTAGCAACAAGTGTTTTGCAAAACCCTGGCAGGGCAACCTGCCGGGGTTTTTGCTTTTTGGGGCAGGGAGTGGGAGTGCTGCCATGGGACGCGCAAGCGCCTCGGCGTGGCATTTCAGCTGACCGCGGCCGCGGGGAGTTGCGGTTTGGCGAGCACGCCGCCGACCTGCGACTGCGCCACCAGCGCGTGGGTGAATCGGCAGGGCTGACAGGGGCGGGGCAAGCGGGTAATGTCCGCTTTCGCATTGCAGCACAGTCAGGTCATGAACCCTTTCCGTTGGTCGTATCGCGCCACCTGCTTCGCCGGTTTCTTCATCTGCGTGGCTCTGCTGGGCTTTGCCCTGTACGCCGAGCACGTGCTCAACATGATCCCGTGTCCGCTGTGTATTTTTCAGCGCATCGCCTTCATGGTGATGGCCGTGTTTTTCCTGCTCGGCGGCTTGCATGCACCGCGCGGGGGCGCGCGCTGGATTTATACCGGTGGCGTCCTGCTGGGCGCCCTGGGCGGCATCGTCACGGCGGCGCGCCATCTTTGGCTGCAGACGCTGCCTGCCGATCAGATTCCCGCATGTGGCCCGAATCTCGGCTACATGATGGATACGTTCCCGTTCGCCAAAGTGCTAAAACTGGTGTTCACCGGCTCGGGCGAGTGCGCCAAGATCGAACCGGTGCTTGGCCTGCCCATGCCGGCGTGGACGCTGATGTGGTATGTGCTGCTGGTGATCGCGGCGGTCGTCGCCGCCACACGCAAGCGAGTCTGAGCAAGGTCGTTTTCTATGTCGCAGGTCATGCCCGTCAAGCCTTCACCCTCTGCAGATCTGGAAGGCTGGTCGCCACAAAGTTGGCAGGGCCGCCAGGCGTTGCAGCAGCCGCTCTATGAGGACGCCGCCGAACTGGCGCGCGCCACCGATCAGCTGGCCACGCTGCCTCCGCTGGTCACCTCGTGGGAAGTGCTGTCCCTCAAGAAAGCGCTGGCCGAAGCGCAGGAAGGGCAACGTTTCCTGCTGCAGGGCGGCGATTGCGCCGAGAGTTTCGCCGACTGCACCAGCCCGATCATTTCCAACCGGCTCAAGGTGCTGTTGCAGATGAGCCTGGTGCTGGTGCATGGGCTGAAGAAGCCGGTGCTGCGCGTGGGCCGGTTTGCCGGCCAATACGCCAAGCCGCGCTCGACCGATCACGAGACGCGCGATGGCGTGACCCTTCCGAGTTTTCGCGGCGACGTGGTCAATGGACCGGAGTTCACGCCTGAAGCGCGTCGAGCCGACCCGCAGCGCCTGATTCAGGGGCATGCGCATTCGGCGCTGACCATGAATTTTGTGCGTGCGCTGATCGATGGCGGTTTTGCCGATCTGCACCATCCTGAATACTGGGATCTGGCCTGGGTCGAGCACTCGCCGCTGGCGGCCGAATATCGCCGCATGGTCGCGGCCATCGGAGATTCATTGCGTTTCATGGAAACGCTGGCCGGGCCGATTGCCGGTTTCTCCCGCGTGGATTTCTTCACCTCGCACGAAGCGCTGTTGTTGCACTACGAGCAGGCGCTGACGCGCAAGGTGCCGCGGCACCAGGGTTGGTTCAACCTGTCCACGCACTTTCCGTGGATCGGCATGCGTACCGCGGCGCTCGATGGCGCCCATGTTGAATATTTCCGTGGCATTCGCAATCCGATCGCGGTGAAGGTGGGGCCCTCGGTCACGCCGGATCAATTGCTGCCCGTCATCGATGCCTTGAACCCGGAAGACGAGCCCGGCCGCCTCACCTTGGTCCACCGCATGGGCAATGGTCTCATCGGCAGTGCACTGCCGCCGTTGCTCGAGGCCGTCAGGCGGGAAGGGCGCCGTGTGCTGTGGGTGGCCGATCCCATGCATGGCAATACCGAAACCACCTCCAATGGGTATAAGACGCGCCGTTTCGACAATATCCGGGGCGAGCTGGACCAGGCCTTCGATATCCATGCGGCCTCGGGAACGCGACTGGGCGGCGTGCATCTGGAATTGACCGGCGAAGACGTGACCGAATGCATGGGTGGCGCCCGCGATCTCAACGAGGCGGATCTTGATCGCGCCTACAAGTCCATGGTCGACCCGCGGCTCAACTACGAGCAGTCGCTGGAGCTGGCCATGTTGATCGTGCGCAAATCCGTCGGCTCGTCGCCGCGCTGACCGGCTGTGCGCGTGAACCTGCAAAAAAAGATGTGAAAATCAGCGCCCGGCCCCGTCGCCGGGCTTTGTTTTTGCATGGAGAACGGCAAAGGCCCGCGACTGCCGCGATGCAGCGCGTTGCGTAGGACGTTTCCTGCGACAATCGGCGACTCGCTGACGGCCCGATCTCACCGCTCCGCAACGCCTGGATCGGTCTCACGCGTTTATTGAAACAGGGGTTTGGCACCACTCGATGGGCACGGCAACGAAAGAATACGGCGACGCAGGGAAACGTGCGGCGCTCCACGCAAAGCTTCGCCAGGTCGGCGTTGTCGTCGCTTATGCGGTGGGTTTCTCGCTGCTCAAGGAAATCTCCACGTCCCACTGGAACATGATTGCCGGCCTGCGCCTGCTGTGTCTGCTGGTGGTGCCGTATCGCTACTGGCCGGCCATGATCATCGGCGAGACGATCCCCCTGATCGGGCTGGGTTGGGCCTACCATGACCGTTTTGGAACACTCTGGGCACTTTCGGTCACTGTGTCGCCGATGCTGGTGACCGCACCGGTCATTGCCTGGTGCCGGCGCCGCGTGCCTGTGTGGGCGGACGGCCGGGTGAACATCACCGCGATCATGACCTGCATTCTTGCCGGCAGTACCGTCAGCGCTCTGGTCAATAGCGCTTCGTTTGCCACGATGACGTTCCGGGCAAGCGAAAAACCGCATCCGCTGACCGTGCACACGGTGCTCGAGTATTTCCTGGGCAGTTACCTTGGTGCGCTGACCCTGGTTCCGCCAGTATTCGCCTGGCTGAGTTGGTCGGGTCGGCAGGTGGTGGGTGCCCCCTCGATTAAGCGAGATGCATTGATCGATTGCCTGAAGGGCGTGGTGCCGTCGCTGCTGCTGCTGATCTGGCTGGCCTCGACCCAGCTTGGCGATGAGGTGGTGGCCGTCGCCCGCATGGCCATGTTCCTGCCAGTGGCATGGCTCACCCTGCGCCTGGGCTGGCAGGGTGCGGCCATCGGTGGCCTGCTCGCCAGCATCGCCGTCGAGCTCACCATGACGGTGGAGCGCGACCCGGCCGTCATGCAGGCGCAGGCACTCATTTCCTTCGCCGTCTCCAGCTTGATCATGCTGGGCGCACGCCTGGCGCCGAAGTCGGTCGGTGATCAGGACGGGCGCCTGGAAAGCAACGAGAGCCTGCGTGGATTCCTGTTGGCGCAGCAAGGCCTTTATCAGGAGGAGTTGCGCCTGCGCCACGTGGCCGAGTCGCTCGATCGCCTGGGCCAGTCGATGCGCGATGGCCAGCACCGCATGATGGAGCGCCTGCGGCCGGTGCTGCCGGCCAGCATGGAGCAGACCTATGCACGGCATCTGGATCTGACCCAGCTGGAAATGCAGCGCCTCGCCGACGCCCTGCATCCGCGCGCGTGGCGTGAACATGGTTTGGCGGCGACCTTCGAGAGCGGTCCATTGTCGAAGGCCGCCTCGCTGGTGGGCGCGGCCTACAGCTGCACGCTCACCGGCAGCGGCCTCAACCTGCTGGCGCCCGACGTCCACATGATGCTCTACCGCCAGGCCTGCGAAGTGCTGGTGTACATGCTGGCGCGCGAGCCGATGAAGCGCGTGCGCGTACATATTCGCGGCGGCTGCTCGCACGGCCGGCGCTGGGTAGTGTTGCGCATGAGCGCCGTTCGCTCGGCGCCTGCGCAGCGCGGTCGGCCAGTACCCGAATGGCGCCAGCTCGTATCGCTGCTCGGCACCAATGGACAGGGCATGGCCACCGTGCGCGAACGCGCGCTCATCTACGGTGGCGTGGTGCACGAACGCGAGAGCCAGGATCATCTTGGGGTGACCCTGCTGTTGCACGACGCGTTGCGCGTCGACACGCCGGCTTCGCTGCAGATGCCGCCGCTGGATCGAGCGGTGTCGGCCTGACCCACACGGGAAATCGACAGCACCGGGATCAAGCTTGTGCGGCATGATGTCGCTAAATCGCGCCGTCTGATGGTTTGATCCTGCACAGCGTGGATGCGCGCCTATAATCGACCACCGTTGCGGCGCGGCACGTTCTCGCCGCGCACTCACGCGTAGGTCGGGGAAACATGAAAACCCTTTCAGCGAAGTGGTCGCAGGCCGGGCGCGCATGGGGCGCATGGATGGCGTTGATCTTGTTGGCGCATGTTGGCCTGGCCCACGCACAGGACGCGCCGCATCCTGTTATTCCCGACACGCTGCAGCAACGCATTGCTGCATGCACCGCCTGCCACGGCGCGCATGGTGAAGGCACGCCGGAAAGCGGATTTTTTCCGCGCCTGGCGGGTAAGCCCGCCGGCTATCTCGCGCGCCAGCTGAAGGATTTCCAGCTGGGCCTGCGCAAGTACGGTCCGATGGAATACACCGTGCGGCAGCTCAGCCCCGAATACATGCACGAGATTGCCGAGTACTTCGCCGCGCAAGAGGTTCCTTACGCGCCTTCACCGTTGCCCCGCATCACCGCGCAAGCGCAAGAGCGCGGCGAAACGCTGGTGCTGCATGGTGATCCGTCGCGCCAGATTCCCGCTTGCCAGTCTTGCCATGGCAGTCAGCTCACCGGCGTGCAGCCCGATATTCCGGGACTGGTCGGCTTGCCGTACGACTACCTGAGCTCGCAGCTCGGCTCATGGCGGACAAAAACGCGAGCGATGACGGCACCGGACTGCATGGCGGAAATCGCCAATCGCCTGAGCGACTCGGACATCACCGCCGTGTCGGCATGGCTGGCCAGCCGTGCACTGCCGGCCGACATGCACGCGCAGGCGCCAGGGTCGGTGACGCCGCCGCTTCGTTGTGGCGTGCTTGGCGACAAGGGAGACGGCGCATGAAGCGCATGGCAATCATCGTTGTCGTGGTTCTGCTGCTGGCCGGTGGCTGGTGGTGGTTCCAGCATGAGGCGCAGCCTTCCGTGGCGCCATCCACCAGCAGGGCCGATACAGCGAGCTTGAAGGATCCGGCGCTGATCGCGAAGGGCGAATACCTCACAGCGGTGGGTGATTGCGCGTCGTGCCACACCGCCCAAGGTGGCGAGCGTTACGCAGGTGGACGCGTGCTGCCGACGCCGTTCGGCAATATTCCCTCGCCCAATATCACGCCTGATCACGCGACTGGGTTGGGTGACTGGAGCTTCGAGGATTTCTGGCAGGCGCTGCACAGCGGCAAGGGACGCCAGGGTGAATTGCTGTATCCGGTGTTCTCCTATACCTCCTACACCAAGGTGTCGCGCGACGATGCGTTGGCGATGTTCGCCTATCTGCAATCGTTGGCGCCCGTGCATGCGCCAGCGCAACAACCGACGCTGGAATTTCCATACAGCGTGCGCAGCGGGCTGAAGGCGTGGCGCGCGTTGTATTTCCATGAAGGCGAGTTCCAGCGCGATGCGTCGAAATCCGATGCATGGAATCGCGGTGCATATCTCGTGCAGGGCTTGGGCCATTGCAACGAATGCCATGCACCGCGCGATTCCTTGGGCGGGCAGGAAGGCAAGGCTTCGCTGGCCGGCGGACAGATTCCCGCGCAAAACTGGTACGCGCCGGATCTGAGCATGCAAGCCAATGGCGGCCTTGCCGGCTGGAGCGAGCAGGACATCGTCGATCTGCTGAAGACGGGTCAGTCCGCGCGCGGCACGGCGTTTGGCCCCATGGCCGACGTGGTGATGCAGAGCACGCAGCATCTGCACGATGAAGACCTGCGTGCGATCGCCACCTATCTGCAATCCTTGCCGCCGCGGGCCGCAACAAAGTCGCAGGAATCGTTGCTCGACACGCACGCCATCATGGCGCAGGGCGCGAAGGTGTACGAACAGCGTTGCGCGGATTGCCACGGCAAGGACGGCAACGGCGTGGCGGGTGTCTATCCGCCGCTCAATGGCAATTCTTCGGTGAATGAGCCGACCGCCATCAATGCGATGCGCGTGGTCCTGCTGGGCGGATTTGCGCCTGTGACCAAGGGCAATCCGCGGCCTTATTCGATGCCGCCGTTCGCGCAGCAATTGAGCGACGCCGATGTTGCGGCGGTGGTGACCTACATCCGCAGGTCGTGGACGAACTCCGCCTCGGTGGTGATGGAGCGCGACGTCGGCAAATACCGCCACACGCCGATCGACTGATCGGCGCTGCGCGTATCACGCCGGCGCATCTGCGTGGCCGGCGACCTTGCTGATGCAGCCGGCACCGACAAGTGCTGCGCGAACCGCCTGGTCGAATGGCGTATAGAGCTCGTTTCCAAGGAACGCCTTGAGCTTGGCATCGTCGAGCTGGACGCGGTCGCGCCACAGATAGCGCATCTTGCAGAGCTCGCGCATGGTTTCGTTGAACGGCGAGGCGAGCTGCGCCAGCCACCAGGGAAAACGCCCAGCCTTGATCGTGTCGTCGCCGGCGGCATGACGCACGGCGTCGAGCATGGCGTGCCCGTCGACCCAGTAGCCGCCGAAATGAAAGCGCTCAAACGGTGCCAACTCCGCTTCGCGATCGAGGAGGCGTGCCAGCGTCTGAGCGACATCCGGCAAATAGGCCCAGCTATGGCCGATGCTGTAGTCGCCGGGATAAGCGATGCGCGTGACCGGCTTGCCGGCCTGCAGCAAACCCTGCGCGAACCAGTTGTTGCCGGCGCGCGGTCCAAAGAAGTCACCGCAGCGAAGCACCAGCACGTGGGCACCTGTCTGCGCGGCGGCCTGCAAACGGCGCTCCATCTCGACGCGGATCTCGCCCTTGCGGGTGCGTGGATGCTGCGGCGCCTTCTCGCCAAGCAGGGGAAAGGCGTCCGGACCGTAGTTGTAGACGGTGCCCGGCAGCACGATGCGGGCGCCATTCGCCTGGGCGGCGGCGATGGTGTTGTCCACCATGGGCAGCACCAGTCGGTTCCAAGCCTTGTAACCCGGTGGATTCACGGCGTGGACGATCACCGCCACGCCGGCCGCGGCCTCGAGCACGTCGGCGCGCTGCATGGCGTCGCCGATGCGCCAGTCGATGGTGTTCGGACCCGCTTCCGGGACCTGGCGGACCAGAGCGCGCACGCGCCAGCCGCGTCGCAGCAGGGCCGTGCAGGTTTCCTGGCCAATCCCGCCGTTGGCGCCGATCACTAGAGCCGTACGCTGTGATTGCATGACAAGTCCTCGTTGGGGAGGGCCACAGCTTGCGAGCCCGGCAGCTAAAAGAAAATTGCCGATCGGCGAAGATCTGCTATAAAAATATGCATGGCCAACGTGGAACCCGGTTGGGAGCTTTATCGGTCTTTTCTCGCCGTGATGCGGGAAGGCAGCCTGTCGGGTGCGGCCCGCGCGCTGGACATGACCCAGCCCAGCCTTGGGCGCCACATGCGTGAGCTGGAATCGACGCTGGGCGCGGCGCTGTTTGCCCGGTCGCCGCAAGGCCTGGTGCCCACGGAGCTGGCGCGGGAGCTGCTGCCGCACGCGCAGGCCATGGCCTCGGCCTCGGCTGCGCTGCAGCGTACGGCCTCAGCTGGTCGTGGCGAGGTCAGTGGCACAGTGCGGCTGACGGCGAGCGAGGTGATCGCCGCCGAGGTGCTACCGTCGATGCTGGCCGACTTCCGCGAACGCCATCCGGGCATCGTGATCGAGCTGGCGCCGTCCAACCAGGCCGCCGACCTGCTGCGACGCGATGCCGACATCGCCATCCGCATGCACCAGCCCACCCAGGACGCGCTGATCGCCCGTCACGTGGGGCGCGTGGAATTGGGCATGTTCGCCCATAAGCGCTACCTGGAATCGCACGGCTTTCCGCAGACGCTGGCGGAACTGCCCGGGCATGCGTTGATCGGCTTCGATACCGAAACACCCTATATCCGTCGGCTGCGTCCCCAGGGCGTGCCTTATGCGCGGGAACACTTCGCCCTGCGCACGGACAGCGATCTGGCCGCCCTGGCCGCGATTCGCGCGGGCTTCGGCATCGGCATCATGCAGGTGAACCTGGCGAAGCGGGATGCACAGTTGATCCGGCTATTCCCGGCCGACGTGTCGCTGGCGCTGGAGACCTGGGTGGTGATGCACGAGGACCTGCGTCCCAGCCTGCGTGTGCGGCGCCTGTTCGATCATCTGGCGTCGGCGCTGGAGAGCTACACGCAGGCCTAGCGCGCCCTTACCAGGGCAGCGAGCGCGCGCCAGGGGGCAAGATCCCAATGGCCTCTCGCCTGGCCAGACGGGGAGGGCAGCACAAACAGCTGCGTCGGCCCGTAGCGTTCTTCCTGCAGGCCATAGTCAGCCGCGCGCCCGAGCGCGGCACGTGCGGCGGCCTTGCTGGTGAAGGCCAGCACGCGGGGCGCATGGCGTTCGATGCGCTCGCGCAGTGCTGCTGCATCAAAAGCGTCCCGCGGCAGCTCATCGTCATTGCCCACGTGATGCTTGGCCAGATCGGTCAACCCGATGCCGAGCGCAGGGAGCTGCGGATACTCGGCCGGCGCAAACAGCCGCGGCGTCAGCGCCACGGCGTGCAGCGCGCGCCAGAACAGGTTGCCCGGATGAGCGTAGTAGGCCGCCTGCTCGGCCGAGCGTCGCCCGGCAGCGGTGCCGCAGAACACCAGGTCCAGGCCGGGTCGCAGCAGATCAGGAAGGATGGGATCGGGCATCCGGACAAGCATAGCCCGCCGATTCCTGCGCAGCTAATGGAACACTCGCCGGTACATGAAATCCCGTGATTTGCGCGCTGGTTGGCGACGTGGCGGAGCTCGCGCGGCCTAGCCTCTTTCACGCATCGACAGTGTGCGCATGCAGCCGTTATAAAGATCGTCCATGCATTGGAGTCACCGGTGAGCGAAGAAATCCTGATCAACGTGACCCCTCGCGAGACACGCGTCGGCGTGGTTGAAAACGGCATGTTGCAGGAGGTGCACGTCGAGCGGGCCTCCCGCCGCGGCTATGTGGGCAATGTGTACAAGGGGCGCGTGCAGCGGGTGATGCCCGGCATGCAGGCGGTGTTTGTCGATATCGGACTGGAGCGTGCGGCTTTTCTGCATGCCTCGGACATCGTGCGTCCGCCCGTGCCGGCCGCCGCCGAAGGGGCGGAGGTGGCGGCAAGCGGCAACGGTCATACGCCTTCGATCAGCGAACTGGTGCACGAAGGCCAGGAGATCGTGGTGCAGGTGGTCAAGGACCCGATCGGCACCAAGGGCGCCCGGCTGTCCACCCACTTGTCGATTCCTTCGCGCTACCTGGTGCTGCTGCCGTATGCGCGCACGCTGGGCATTTCGGCCCGGGTCGAGGAGGAGGCCGAGCGCCAGCGCCTCAAGGAAGTGCTCACCTCGCTGATTGGCGAGAACCCGCTGGGCTATATCGTGCGCACCAATGCGGAAGGGCAGACCGCCGAATCGCTGGCCTTCGATGTCACCTACCTGGGCAAGGTCTGGCGCGTGGTGCAGGAGAACATCGTCAAGGCCAAGGTCGGCGAGCGCGTCTACGAAGAGCTGTCGCTGCCGCTGCGCAGCCTGCGCGACATGCTCAACGACGATATCGAAAAGGTGCGGGTGGATTCGCGCGAGACCTTCGAGAAGGTCGTCAAGTTCGTGCACAAGTTCATGCCGCAGCTGGACGACCGCATCGAGCACTATTCGGGCGAGCGCCCGATTTTCGACCTCTATGGCGTCGAAGATGAAATCCAGCGCGCCCTGAAAAAAGAAGTACCGCTCAAGTCCGGCGGCTACCTGATCGTCGACCAGACCGAGGCGATGACCACCATCGACGTGAATACCGGCGGTTACGTCGGTACGCGAAATCTGGAGGAAACCGTTTACCGGACGAATCTGGAAGCAGCGCAGGCCGCCGCACGCCAGCTCCGACTGCGCAACCTGGGTGGCATCATCATCATTGACTTCATCGACATGACCGACGAGGAGCACCGGCGCCAGGTGCTGCGCATGCTCGAAAAGGGGCTGCTGCGCGACCACGCCAAGACCACGGTCTACCCCATGTCGGCCCTGGGCCTGGTGGAAATGACGCGCAAGCGCACCACCGAAAGCCTGGAACGCCAGCTGTGCGAACCCTGCCCGGCCTGCAGCGGGCGGGGCACGCTCAAGACCGCCGAAACCGTGACCTACGAGATCTTCCGTGAGATCACCCGGGCCGTGCGCCAGTTCAACACCGAAAAACTACTGGTGATGGCCAGCCCGAACGTGGTCGGCCGCATCCTGGAAGAAGAGTCCGCCGCAGTGGCCGAACTGGAAGAGTTCATCTCCAAAAGCATACGCTTTCAGGCCGAGGAGCATTATTCGCAGGAACAGTTCGATGTGGTTCTTCTGTAAGACGCGCCGCCCCGCGCTTCGCGTCGCGAGCCAGTCGTGAGCGCACCCTGGTTGAAACGTACTCATTTCTGCGCCCGGGCTGTCGCCTGGGTGGTCGGCGTGGCCGTGATTTCGCTGGCCGTGCTGATGGGACTGGCCCAGCTGCTGTTGCCGCTGCTGGCCAAGCACCCTGCATGGGTGGAGACGCAGCTGGCCGCCAAACTGCATCGTCCGGTGACCTTCGAGTCGATGGAAGGTCGCTGGCAGCCGTCCGGTCCCATGTTCGTCATGCGTGGCGTCACCATCGGGTCGGGCGACGGCGGTGCGCCGCTGCAGATTCCCGAAGCGGAACTCAAGCTTGATCCGGGTGGTTGGTTGCTGCCATCGCGCCATGTGGTGAACCTGCATGCGCGTGGCCTGCAGTTTGACCTCAGCCGCGATACCGATGGCACCTGGCACGTCAACGGCTTTGGCCTGGCGGGCGGTGGCGAGCGACAGAAGCCGGGCTTCAACCAGTTGTCGATCGGTTTGTCGCTGAGCGATACGCGGCTGGATATCACAGATAACCGCATCAATCGTCATTTCACCTTGCTGGCCGACCAGCTGCGCCTGAGTCGGCAGGGCAGCCGCATTCGCGTCGGCGCCTTGTTGCGTCGTGAAGGGTCGCCGGGCCAACTGCGTGGCGCCGGCAATTTCAGCGACGACGGTTCGGACGGCAAGCTGTGGATCAGCGGCAGCAATCTTGACCTGCACGCCTTGTCCACCGGCATCGATATGGCCGGCTATACGGCCGACAGCGGCAGCGGTTCGTTCGAAAGCTGGCTGGATTGGCGCGATGCGCGCGTGGTGCGCAGCCTCACGCGTTTTCATCTGAGCGATCTGAAACTTGGCAATCCCGATGGCGCCACCGCCAGCGCGGAGGGCCTCGATGGACTGGCCGAAGTGGCCATCGGCAAGGACAGTTACACCATACGCTGGGCGGCGGATGACGGCGGTATCGCCGTAGCTGCGCTGAAGGGCATGAACACCGATCAGGCCAGCGTCGATGTCGTTGCGCGCAACCTGCAACTGGCGCCGCTGGTGCCCTGGCTGGCGCTCAAGCCGCAGTTGTCGCCGGGCCTGGCGCAGTGGGTCGGGACGGGAAAGCCGCGCGGCCAGATCACACAGGCGCAGTTCGGCTGGAATCACGCTGAAGGTTTGCGCTCGCTCGACGTCTCCTTCGACAACGTGGCGATCAACCCGGTCGGCAAGTTGCCCGGTATCGATGGCATCCACGGCGAGTTTCGTGGCGATACGCAGGCGATGGCCGTCTCGCTGCCGGCGCAGGCCACGGTAGTGCGCTTTCCGCACACCTTCCGCGAACCGTTCGTGATGTCGAAGCTGGGCGGCGATGTGGCGTTCTGGCGCGATGACGACGCGTTGCATATCGGCACGCAGGCATTTGCATTCGAAGGCGCGGGGTTCGGCGGCGAAGCGCGTGGCGAAGTGGCGTTGCCCAATGAGGGTGGACGTCCATTCATGGATCTGTACGCCACCATCTCCCATGCCGATATCGTCGCCGCCAAGCTGTTCTGGCCCGTGGATTCGATGTCGCCCGCCGCTGTGCAGTGGCTGGACCAGGCATTGGTCGACGGCAAGATGGATCATGCCGATGTGCTGGTGCGCGGCGACCTGAAGGATTGGCCGTTCCACCACAACGAAGGGCGCTTCGAGGGACGTGCCGAGCTCAGCGGGTTGGAGCTCAACTATGGCCGGGACTGGCCGCATGCGCAGAACGTCACGGCGGTCGCCAACTTCATCAACGGCGGCATGTTGGTCGAAGCCAGTGCCGGCGAGTCGCTGGGCAACAAGGTCGAACGCGCGGTGGCGATCATTCCGGAACTTGGCCACAGCGTGCTCGACCTCAATGTGAGCGGCAACGGCACGGGCGCCAGCATGATGGACTTCGTGCAGCGCAGCCCCATCGGCATCCATCACGCGGACACCTTGTCCAAGCTGCGGCTGGGCGGCAGCGGCGATTTCGATTTCCACCTGTCCTTGCCGGTGGCGGACTCCAGCAACTTCATCCTCGATGGTCGTGCGCAATTGAAGGGCGTGGATTTCGACGCGCCGGAGTGGAACCTCAAGCTCGACAAGCTCACCGGCCCGGCGACTTTCGACAAGGCCGGTTTCCACGCGGGGCCGCTTGATACGAGTTTCCGCGGTCAGCCGGCCAAGCTGGATCTGGCCATCGCCGGCGCCACCGGGCAGCCCAATACGGTGCTCTCGGCCAAGCTCGCTGGCCGTTTCAGCATGGCCGAGCTCACCCAGGGTTACAAACAGCTCGACTGGCTGAACCAGGTAGCGGATGGGCGTAGCGACTTTACCGTCGGTTTCAACATCCTCACGGCGCCGGGCTCGGCCGCCAGCACGCAGCAATTGAGCGTGGATTCGATGCTCAATGGCATGACGCTCGATTTCCCCACGCCGTTGAAGAAGTCGGCCGAGGGGACGCTGCCGCTGCATGTAGAGATGAATCTGCCCATGCAGGGCAGCGACGTGCAGCTGAGCGTGGGGCAGGTCGTACGCGCACGCTTGCGTCTTCCCCAGAACGACAGCCAGTCGCTGGCAGCCACCTTCGCCTTTGGCACGAAGGCGCCCGATTCGGTACCCGACAAGGGTATTCGCATACGAGGCCGACCCGGCAAGCTCGATGTGACTGGCTGGACGCAGTACGCCTCGTCGGGCAGCAGTGCCAACGGCCCGGGGCTGGAGAGCATCGATGTGACGGCCGAACAGGCGATGGTGTTTGGCCATCCGTTTGCCGATATGCACCTGCTCGCCAGCTCGCAGCCGGATGGCCTGGTCGTGGACGTCGACAGCGCCGGGCTGGCGGGTCGTTTCAATATTCCGCTGGCCGATCTCACGCGCCGCGGCGTAACTGCGCGATTGCAGCGCCTGTACTGGCCCAAGGATGTAGTGACGCCGAAGAAGCCTGCCGGTGGCGCCACCGATGCAACGTCGGCGCAGAGTACGGCTGCACAACCGGGCGCCAGCGCGTCAGCCGCGCCGCCCAATCCAGCCGTCACCGGCATCACGCCGTCGGCGCTGCCGCCGTTCCATCTCTGGGTGAACGACCTGCGTTTCGGTGATTCCAAACTCGGCGAAGCCCGGCTGGAAACGTGGCCGACCGACAAGGGCATGCATATCGACCAGCTACGCACCTTGTCGCACGGCGTGCAGATCAACGGTGTCGGCGACTGGAACGGCACGGCGAACGACAGCCACTCGCACATGCGCTTCGATTTTGCCGCCGAGAACATGGGCGACATGCTCGGTGCCTTCGGCTATGAAGGATTGCTAGCCGGCGGCAAGGTCCGTTCGCAGCTCGATGCCACCTGGCCGGGCGCACCCTCGGCGATGGAGCTGGGCAATATGGACGGCAAGCTGAGCATCAACATCACTGACGGTCGCATGCCTGAAGTGACGCCCGGCGTGGCGCGCCTGTTCGGCCTGGTGTCCGTGCTGGAACTGCCGCGTCGCCTGTCATTCGACTTCGGCGATGTGTTCGGCAAGGGTCTGGCCTTCGACGCCATTTCCGGCGATTTCAAATTGGGCGATGGGAACGCGAACACCGACAATCTGCAGATACGCAGTCCGGCAGCGGAGATCTCCATCACCGGGCGCACAGGCCTGCGTGCCAAGGACTATGACCTGCAGGTGCTTGCCATACCGCATGCCGGCAACAGCTTGCCGGTGGTCGGCGCGTTTGTCGGTGGGCCGATCGGTATTGCCGCCGGCTTCGTGGCTCAGGGGTTGCTGGGGCACGGCATCAATCGTTTCGCCAGTGCGCGATACAAGGTCACCGGCAGCTGGGACAAGCCCACGATCACCTTGATCGAGAAGAAGGATGTGCCGGTGCCGCCCGCGTTGGCCGCGCCGGGCGCCGCCACCTTGCCGGCGCCGGCGAGCAGCAGCGCGCGATAGCCCTCACTTGTAGGAGCGCACTTGTGCGCGACCGCTTTGCACGGAGGGCACGGCCGGCTGGTGGTCGCGCACAAGTGCGCTCCTACAGGTGTGGTTTCACGCCGACGGTTCTCGCGGCTTCGTACTTCCCCGAAACGGAAACAGCTGCTGGCGCACGAAGCCATCAGGCATGTAGTCGCCGACCACGCCGTAGCTTTCCGGAAACTTCTTGGTCGACTTCACCGCCGTGCCAAACAGGTAGTCGAGAAACGCGTAGTGCGCGGCGTAGTTCTTGTCGATCGCCTCGTCGTCGGAGGCGTGGTGCCAGTGATGGAAGTCCGGCGTGACGATCACGTACTTCAGCGGGCCCCACGGCAGATGCACGTTGGCGTGATTGAACACGGCCTGGAAGCCGACCACGATGATGTACGCATTCATCACACCCTCGCTGAAGCCCAGGATGTAGAGCGGCGCCAGCACGGCCACACGCGTGACGATCAATTCCAGCATGTGCTGGCGCGAGCCGGCCAGCCAGTCCATCGTCTTCACCGAATGATGCACGGCGTGGAAGCGCCACAAGAACGGCACCTCGTGATACGCGCGATGCGTCCAGTACTGCGCCAGGTCGGCCACCAGGATGCACACCAGCAGCTGCGGCACGAACGGCGTGTGCTGCACGAACTGCTGGAAGTCGCTGCGCACCAGCCAGCCGAACAGGTGATGCAGCAGAAAGTTCACCACCAGCAGGGCCAGGCCCACGATGAAGTGATTCACCGCGAAGTGCTTCAGATCGGTCTGCCATTCCTTGCGGAACAGCGTCTGGCCCTTGTACAGCGGAAACAGCTTCTCGATCACCACGAACACCAGGGTGGAACCGAGCAGGTCCAGGATGAACCAGTCCAGCCCGATGTACGGCGTGTGGTCGGGAAAGTCGCCCACCGGCACGCGCGAACCGCCCAGTGCGGTCGCGCCGATCACCAGGGCGAACGCCACCATGCTGAGCCGGCGCGCGCGGCCCAGGATGATGTTGGCCAGCGACATGCCGCCCGCGACTAGCAGGGCGGCCAGCAGCAGCTGGCGCAGCACGTCCACGGAATACTCGTGCCGCAGGTCGGGGGTGGTCAGGTATTGGGGAAAGTGGAAGGCCAGTACCGCCAGCAGGCTCAGGAAGCCCAGCGACAGCGCGATGACGCTGCTCACCATGCCCTGGCCCGGCTTGAGCTGGCCGTCCTTGTGCAGCAGCTCGCGGGCTTCCTCGATGGGTGCCTTGATGGTGCGGTCGATCACCTTGTGGGCCAGCGGCTGCCGGGGCGTATCGCTCATACGTGTTCCTTCACATGTGCGTCATCGATGGAAGGCCGCATCGTAACCGTTGGCCCGGCCCGGCTCTATCAGACGAGGCTTTAAACGCCCGGCGAGTGGCCCCAACTTGCTAAAGTCCCCCTTTTGCAAACGGCACCGACTTCATGGATTCCCTGATCGCGCAGGCAGAACGCCGCCTGCTGTCGCCGGGCGGCCTGGCCGCCACCGACCTAGACCGCGTCTTCAACCAGTTGATGGGCCCCTCCATCGACGCCGCCGACCTGTATTTCCAGCATTCGCGCAGCGAGTCCTGGGTGCTGGAGGAGGGCATCGTGAAGGATGGCAGCCACTCCATCGAGCAGGGCGTGGGCGTGCGCGCAATCAGCGGCGAGAAGACCGGCTTCGCCTACTCCGACGAGATCGTCCTGCCGCAGCTGCTGGAAGCCTCCAAGGCCGCCCGTGCGATTGCCCAGGGTGGCAATGGCGCCGGTAAGCCGCTGGCCCTCAACGGCGCGCGCCAGCTGTATCCGGCGATCGATCCGGTCGAAAGCCTGCCCAATCCCGACAAGATCGCCCTGCTGCGCGAAGTGGACGCCTATGCGCGCTCCCGCGATCCGCGCGTGAAGCAGGTCATCGTCAGCCTGTCGGCCACCATGGACACGGTGCTGATCGCCGCCTCCGACGGCACCCTGGCCGCCGATGTACGCCCGCTGGTGCGCATGAACGTCACCGTGATCGCCGAGCAGAACGGCCGCCGAGAGCAGGGCAGTTCGGGTGGTGGTGGCCGCTATGGCTATCGTGAGCTGATCGAAAATGGCCGCGCCATGGGCTTCGCCGATGAGGCCGTGCGCGGGGCGCTGGTCAATCTGGAAGCCGTCGACGCGCCCGCCGGCAGCATGCCCGTGGTGCTGGGGCCGGGCTGGCCGGGCGTGCTGCTGCACGAAGCGATCGGCCACGGCCTGGAAGGCGACTTCAACCGCAAGGGCAGCTCGGCATTTGCCGGCCGCATCGGCCAGCGCGTCGCCGCGCCGGGCGTCACCGTGGTGGACGACGGCACGCTGTCCGGACGCCGCGGCTCGCTCAGCGTGGACGACGAAGGCACCGCCACCGAATGCACCACGCTCATCGAGGACGGCATCCTCAAGGGCTATATGCAGGACAAGCTCAACGCGCGCCTGATGGGCATGGCACCCACCGGCAACGGTCGCCGCGAATCGTTCGCGCAACTGCCGATGCCGCGCATGACCAACACCTACATGCTCGCCGGCCAGCACGATCCGCAGGAGATCATCCGCTCGGTGAAAAAGGGCTTGTACGCCGTGAATTTCGGTGGCGGCCAGGTCGACATCACCAATGGCAAGTTCGTGTTCTCCGCCAGCGAGGCCTACCTGATCGAGGACGGCAAGATCACCCGTCCGGTGAAGGGCGCCACCCTGATCGGCTCCGGTCCCGACGTGCTCAACCGCGTATCGATGATCGGCAACGATCTCGCGCTGGACGAAGGCGTCGGCGTATGCGGCAAGGATGGCCAGAGCGTGCCCGTGGGCGTGGGCCAGCCGACGCTCAAGGTCGATGCGATGACGGTGGGCGGCACGGCGTCCTGACGCCGCTGCAGAGCCTGCCTGCCGCCAGTCTGCGGCTATATCGATAGAACAAAAGCTCATTTCGCTTTGACGAGCCGCAGCCGGACAGTGTCCGCTGCGGCTTTTCCCGTTGGCCGCCCGGACGTCTGGACGTCCGGTTCATCTTTCGGTGAGGGGCGGTGCGATGAGCGAAGCGACACGAGTTCTGCCGGGCCAGGCCCGCGCCCAGGCGGCTGCCGCCACGCGCACCGCGCGGTGGGGCGTGTTCTCCAACGAAGACTGGTGGTCGGTGTGGATCGGCTTGCTGGTGATCGTGGTGGCCTGGGCGCTGTTTGCCAACGGCAGCAGCCTGAAGTGGCTGGCGGTGGCGCCGGCCAAGTGGAAGACGCTGGCCGAAGCGTGGCAGGGCGTGGTCTCGCACGCACCCAACTATCTCGCGCTGTTCGCTGCGTTCGCGCTGCTGTTCGGCACGGGACTTGCGGTGCTCGGGCAGTCGCTGACGCGTTTTCTGCCCGCCTTTGCGATTCTGTTCGTGGTGTCGTTGCTGATCTTCAGTGCTTCCGCGTGGGTCGAGGCTTCGCGCTACAACCTCGAGGCGCCCTTGCTCGCACTCGGACTGGGCCTGATCGTTTCCAACACGGTCAAGTTGCCCGAGTGGTTCCAGTCGGGGCTGCGGGTGGAGTTCTACATCAAGGTGGGCATCGTGCTGCTCGGTGCGACCTTGCCGCTGACCCTGCTGTTCTGGGCCGGTCCGGTGGCGGTGGGGCAGGCGACCATCGTCTCGCTCGCCACGTTCTTCACCATCTTTCTGGTCGGCAAGTCCCTGGGTCTCGATAAGCGATTCGCCGCCGTGCTCGGTGTGGGTGGCGCGGTATGCGGCGTTTCCGCGGCGATTGCGAGCGGCGGCGCAGTGCGCGCCCGTCGCGAAGATACCTCGGTAGCCATCACGCTGGTGGTGGTGTGGGCCATCGTGATGATTTTCGTGCTGCCGTTCGCGTCGCGCGCGTTGGGTTTGTCGACGCCGGTAGCCGGCGCCTGGATCGGGACGTCCGAATTCGCGGATGCGGCCGGCGTAGCGGCGGCACAGGCTTACGGCGATGCTGCGCGCAACGCGGGCGGTGCCATTGCGGGTGCGCCGGATGCTGCCGTGCAGGCGTTCACGCTGATGAAGGTGGTGGGCCGCGATATCTGGATCGGCATCTGGGCCTTCGTGCTGGCGTGGGTTGCCACGACGCGTTGGAACACTTCTGACGATGGCGTGCAGGCGAAGGCCGATGTGCGAGAGATCTGGGCGCGCTTTCCGAAGTTCGTCTTTGGTTTCGTCATCGCCTCAGCCCTGGTCACGTGGATCGCCAGCCACTATTCGCTGGTCGACTATCGCAAGGTGGTCACGCCGGATCTGGTCGCGCCGATCAGCACGCTGCGTACCTGGGCTTTCACGCTCTGCTTCTTGAGCATCGGGCTCACCACGCGGCTGCGTTCGCTGACAGCCACTGGATGGCGTCCGCTGGCGGCGTTTACCGCGGGCGTGGTGGTGAACGTGATCATCGGCTACGTGCTGTCGGTGCACGTGTTTGCGAACTATTGGAACGGACTGGGCGGATGAGCGCGGTAGCGACACTCGCGGCGTGTTGCGCGCAATGTCGTCATCGTTGCGATGACCCGCGCGAGACGGAGCAGCGTGTGCCGGGATTGACGTCGTTCGGCTCGGCGTATGGCGCGAGTATCGGGGCGAGTGCGTTGTGCGAGGTGCACGATTGCTTCGTGTCGCCGCGAGATACGTGCGGGCGGTTCAGTGCCGTTGAAGACTGAGGCGGGTTGAGTCGCGCACAGGGTGCGCTCCCACGAGGTGACTTCGATCCTGTGGGAGCGCACGCTGTGCGCGACTCACGCTGGCCTCAATCCTCGTTTTCTTCCGGCGCGTCGTCTTCGTTTTCGTCGACGGCCTCGTCGGTGCGGCTGCCTGCCGCCAGATCCTTCAGCAACTGATAGATCTCGCGATACGCCCGCGGCGGCTTATTGCCGTCTTTTTCGATCTTGGCCTGGCGCACCAGCGAACGCAGGTGCTGGCGGTCGACATTCGGATACTGGGCGATCACCTCGCTCATGGCGTTGTCCGGATCGCTCAGCAGGCGATCGCGGGTGGCTTCCAGGCGGTGCATGGCGGCCGTTTCCTGCCGTTGGCGATCGCGGTTTTCGCCGAGTGCGGCCCTGACGCCTTCAAATACGCTGGCGTCGTGACGGCGCATCACCTTGGCCAGAAATGCCAGCTGTCGCTTGCGCGCGATATGCGCGGTGATGCGGCGTGTGTTGGCGATCTCGCGCTCCACATCTTCCGGCAGCTCCAGCTTGGCCAGCTTGCTCGGCGGCAGCTCGAGCAGTTGGACGGCCAAGGCCAGCACGGCCAGCGCGTCCTTGCGTTGCTGCGTGCGGGTCGGGCCGTAATCGTGGTCCGGATTGTCGGTGTAAGTGCGATTCACTGGGGTATTCCAACAGATGGAGCAAACGCTCAGGGGGCAGCGATGACGCCGTCGAGCAGGTCCGGTTCGGCCTGTTCCAACGCGAAGCGGGAAATCGGCTCGCCCTCCAGCTCCACGGTTTCGCAGAACATGGCGGCGGGACGCACCCACAGGCCGTAATCGCCATAGAGCGCCTGGTAGACCACTACCTCTTCCATCGTTTCGCTGTGCCGGGCCGTGCCCAGGACGCGGTAACGCTGGCCTTTGTAGTGACGGTAGATGCCGGCTGTCAGTGACATGGCGTTCTCCGCGACGCTCCGTTGCTTTCGGGTGTGCGACCCCCACTTTCGGAGGTGCGCGGCTAGGACCGCGTATTCTACCCGTTCCCCGCTTGCCCGTAGGAATCGACGCGTGACCCAGCTCAGCCCCACCCAGGACCGCAGCAACGACGAACTCGACCGCCTGGCCCAACTGGCCGAGGACGTGATTCGCCGGGCCCGCGCCGCCGGCGCCAGCCAGGCCGAGGTGGCCGCCAGCATCGACACGGGCCTGAACGTGAACGTGCGCCTGGGCGAGGTGGAAACGGTCGAACACACGCGCGACCGCGGTTTCGGGCTTACCGTGTACTTCGGCCAGCGCAAGGGCTCGGCCAGCACGGCCGACCTCAACCCCGATTCCATCCAGGCCACGCTGGAGCAGGCCTGCGCGATCGCCCGCTACACCGAGGAAGATCCGGCCGCGGGCCTCGCCGACGCGTCCCGCATGGCCACCCAGTTCCCCGACCTGGACCTGTGGCACCCGTGGCGCATCGAGACCGACCAGGCGATCGAGCTCGGCAAGCAGATCGAGGACGCCGGTCGCGCCCACGCGGGCATCACCAACTCCGACGGCGCCAGCGTGCAGATGGGCGAAAGCCTGGCCGTCTACGCCAATTCGCATGGTTTTGTCGGCCGCGAGCGAGGCACCCGCCACTCGCTGTCCGTGGCGCTGATTGCCGGCGACGACGACGGCATGCAGCGCGACTATTGGTACGACAGCGTGCGCTCGGCCGAGGATTTCATCAGCGCCCAGGCGCTTGGCGACAAGGCGGCGCAGCGCACGCTGGCCCGGATGGGGGCACGCTCGCTGTCCACGCGCCAGTCTCCTGTGCTGTTCACGCCGGACGTGGCGCGCGGGTTGATCGGCCATCTGATTGGCGCCGTCAGCGGTGGCGCGCTGTATCGCCGTGCCAGCTTCCTGCTGGACCACGCCGGCAAGCAGGTGATGCCGTCCTGGATGAATATCGTGGAGCGTCCGTTCGTGATGCGCGGCCAGGGCTCGGGCTCGTTCGATGCGGAAGGCGTGGCTACGCGCGACAGTTCGCTGATCGAAAACGGCGTGCTCGCACGCTACGTGCTTGGCAGCTATTCGGCGCGCAAGCTGGGGCTGGAATCCACCGGCAATGCCGGCGGCATCCACAACATGATCGTGCAGCCCGGCCAGGATGATTTCGCCGGCATGCTCAAGCGCATGGGCACGGGTCTGGTGGTCACCGAGGTGATGGGGCAGGGCGTGTCCACCATCACCGGCGACTATTCGCGTGGCGCGGCCGGCTTCTGGGTGGAGAACGGTGAGATCGCCTACCCGGTGGAAGAGATCACCATTGCCGCGAACCTGCGCGATATGTACGCCAATATCGTGGCGGTGGGTGCGGATGTGGATCACCGCTCGCACCTGCTGACGGGCTCGATTCTGCTGGAGCAGATGACCATCGCCGGAGAGTGACTAGCTACACCGGTAATACGGGCGGACACTTGCTAGGATGAGGCCGTCAGCAGCAGCTGACTGAACAATCAGGCCTTTACGACCCAGGAGATGTACGCATGAGCGTTCCGCCCGAGTCCGTCGTACCGCCGCCGTCGAGCGGCCCTGCCGTGCCGCCGTCCGATACCCCTAGCGTGCAGGAGCGCCAGTGGGCGATGTTCGCCCATCTGTCTGCACTGCTCGGCCTCATCGTCACCGGCCATTGGTTTGGCTGGGGATGCTTCCTCGGGCCGCTGATCATCTGGCTGGTGAAGAAGGACAGCATGCCCTTCGTCAACGACCAGGGCAAAGAGGCGCTGAACTTCAACATCACCGTGGCCATCGTGTTCTTTGCACTGTTCGTGCTCACCTTGATCACGCTGGGCCTTGGCGTGCTGATTGCCGTCCCTGTGGGCATCGTGGTCGGCGTGGCGTGGCTGGTGTTCACCATCATTGCCGCCATCCGGGCGAATGAGGGCGTGCGCTATCGCTACCCGTTCACCTTGCGGCTGATCAGCTGAGCCTGCAAGAAAAAGGCGACCCTCGGGTCGCCTTTTTCGTTTCAGTGCAAGCCCACGTAGGTGCGTTTGAAGCCCACCGGCTGCTCCAGCGTGGGCACCTTCCAGGCGCCGGTCACCATCATCTGTTTGCCGTCGTCCGACATGGCCCAGGTCTGGTCGAGCTGGGTGCCGTCGGCGTAGCGGATAGTCACCACCAGTTGGCCACTCATGATCTGGCCGCGCACCATCGCGTTGCCGTTGAGCGACTGACGGGCCACGCCGTCCAGCTTGCCGGTGAGCTGATCGCCGTTGCTCAGGTGCACCTGAAAAGTCTTGGCATCCTGCTGCACCAGCAGCACCGAGTCGGTCTGCAGCATCGGCGGCATCGGGTAGGTCGCCGTCGCAATCGGATCTTTGTCGGAAGTCGACGCCGGTTTGCTGTCGCCGCTATCGCCTCGGTGGCCGTGACCACCGCCGCCCATGCCGCCTCCATGGCCGCCACCGCCCATCCCGCCGCCACCCATGCCACCGCCGCCCATGCCGCCACCACCGCGGTGCCCACCGCCGTGCGAGCCGGCAGGCGACGCACTGGATGACGACGAGGCGGGCGCTGAGGACTGCTGGCGCGCCGCGAGCTCCTTGCGCGCTTCCACGCGCATCGCGTTGGTCAGGCCATCCGCGCTATCGCTGTTGCGATCATCCAGGCGCCAGGCGCCGGAAAAATCGGTGGACTGCGCCGCCATCGCGGTGCCGGCTGCCAGCACGAGCGTGGCGCCGAGCCAGCGGCTGCGAAAAAAGCGGGGTAATGGCATCGGGTCGGCGCAGTCTGGGATTCAACACGCAGGAACGTTCGAGCCTGGCGACTGTTGACGCGTCGTCGGCAGCGCGCCGGTGAGCGAACTCTCAGCGCAGGCGCGCGGCGGCGTACCGGGCCAGTTCTTCCAGCAAGCCGGCGCGTTCGCCGAATGGCGCGATGGCGTCGAGTGCATCCTGGGTGAGTCGTGCCAAATGCTCGCGCGACGCTTCCATACCGATGATCGAAGGGAAGGTCGGCTTGTCGGCGGCCGCGTCCTTGCCGGCGGTCTTGCCGAGCACGGCCGATTCGCCTTCCACGTCGAGGATGTCGTCGCGCACCTGGAAGGCCAGGCCCACGGCATGGCCGTAACGATCGAGCGCCAGGAGATCGTCGTCCGAGGCCCCGGCAGCCAGGCCGCCCAGGCGCACGGCCGCCCGAATCAGCGCGCCGGTCTTGCAGGCGTGCATGAACTCCAGTTCCGTGAGCGTGAGCTTGCGCCCCACCGCGGCCAGATCCAGCGCCTGGCCACCGGCCATGCCGTCGGCACCGCAGGCGCGGCCGAGCACGCGCAGCATCTCCACGCAGCGCGCAGGCGATACGCCAAGGTCCACGTCGTGGGCCAGCAGCTCGAACGCCAGGGCCTGCAGCGCATCGCCGGCCAGGATGGCCATCGCCTCGCCAAACACGATGTGGCAGGTGGGACGGCCGCGACGCATGGCGTCGTCGTCCATCGCCGGCAGGTCGTCATGCACCAGCGAATAGGCGTGGATCAGTTCGACCGCCACTGCGGGAGCATCCAGGCGCGAACCTGTTTCGCCGAACGCATGGCCAGCCGCATAGACCAGCAGCGGGCGCAGGCGCTTGCCGCCACCGAGCACGGCGTAACGCATCGCCCGATGCAACTCGATGGGGGCGGTGTCTTCCGGCGGGAGGGAACGGACGAGCGCCTCTTCGGCGCGGGCGATCAGCGACTTGAGCTGGGCGCCAAGCTCGGAGCTCTCAGAGCTCGGGTTCAAAAGGTTCGGCTGTGTCTGGGGCATCGGGGTCGAGCAGCATCCGTACGCGCAACTCGGCATTTTCCAATGCCTGCTGGCAATGGCGATAGAGGCCGATGCCACGTTCGAAGGAGGACAGGGATTCGTCCAGGCTCAATTCACCGCCCTCCATACGCGCAACCAACTGCTCGAGTTCGTCCAGCGAGTGTTCGAAATCGGCGGCGGGGGCGACGGGGACGGATGCTGACTTGGCCATGGCCCGCAAAGCTAGCGCAGGGGCGGTGCGGAATCAATCGCAACAACGCTCAGTAGGCCGGTTGCCATAGGGGCCGCGCCTCGCCGAACACGGCTACGCCATGGGCGCTCAGCCAGCGGTCGCCCACCCCGATCAGCTCGTCTCCTGCGTAAAGCATGGGGCAGGCCAGCCGACGCCATGGCGGCATGCCGCCCTGCTGGAACAGGTCGCGCAGTTCGCGGGTGTGCGCATCGCCCGCCGGACGCAGCTGCTCGCCACCACGGCGCAGGCGGATGCTGATTGACGCGTCCAGCTGACCGGGCGGATCAAGCCGCAGGCTGCCGCCATCGGGCAGGGCCAGCGGCTCGCCGTGCCAGTGGGCACTCCATTGCGGATCGATCACCGGCTGCGGCGGCAGCGCCCACAGGCGTCCACGCCACACATGCACCTCGGCGCCTGGCCAGCGGATGCAGGGCAGCTGGCCGTCGCGGGCGCCGCACTGGCGTTCGATCTGCTCGCGCTGGGCCGTGGTGGGCGCGGTGAGTCCGCGCGCGTGCAGCCAGTCGTCCAGCAGTGGATGACGCAGCGCGGGCGAAAGCGCGAGCCAGCCGTGGGCGTCGAGGCTGCCGTTGGTGGTGTCCAGCAAGCGTGCCTGCTCGCTGCGCCACTGCCGTTCCAGCGTTTCGGTGGCGGCACGGTGGAGGCTGGCGCTGTGCACGATGGAATCCACCGCTTGCGGCCAATGCTGAGTGAGGCGCGGCAGGATCTCGTGGCGAAGAAAATTGCGCGAGAGGCGAGCATCATGGTTCGACGGATCGTCGATGCAGGGCAGTTCGTGCTGCGCCACGTAGCGACGCAGTTCGTCGCGCGACGTGTCCAGCAGCGGACGCCACAGCAGGCCTTCGCCAAGACGACGCGTGGCGCGCATGCCGCCAAGTCCTTCCGGGCCGGCGCCACGGAGCAACTTCAGCAGGACCGTTTCAGCTTGATCATCACGATGGTGCGCCAGCAACAGTCGTTCGCCTTTTTGCAGCGAGGCGGCGAACGCGCGATAACGCGCATCGCGCGCTGCCGCCTCCAGGCCATAGCCGCGTGCATGATCGACGTGGACGCGCAACACCAGGCAGGGCACACCCCACTCGCGCGCCATCTGTTTGCAGCGTTCGGCCCATGTCGCGCTGTCCGCATGCAAGCCGTGGTCGATATGCAGGGCGCGCAGCTCACGCGCGTTTGCTTCCGGCAATTGGGCCAGCGCATGCAGCAACGCGGTGGAATCGGGGCCGCCGCTGTACGCAACGCACAGTTGTCCTTGCGGTTGCTGCTGCAAGGCGTGACGAAGCGTGTCGACCAGCTTATTCACGAGCGGCCGTCTTCTTGCCCTTGTTGCGCACGTAGATCACCTTGGGGCGTCCTTCGCCGGGGCTGCGGCGATCCAGTTCGAACAGCGTGGTGGCGGCAATCAATTCGCTCAGCTTGTTGTAGCCATAGCTGCGGGCGTCGAAGTTCGGACGTTGCTTGGTGATGATGGAACCCACGCCGCCTAGTGCGGCCCAGCCGTCGTCGTCCGAGGCCGCTTCCAGGGCATTGCGCAACAGGTTCACCAGGCTGGAATCCTGCTTGAGCTGGGCGGCGGTGCGCGGCTTGAGCGGCTGCTCTTCATCGGGTTTGCCGACGATGATGTCGGTGTAGATGAACTTGTCGCAGGCCGCCACAAACGGATCAGGCGTCTTGCGTTCGCCGAAGCCATAAACGATCAGTCCCGATTCGCGGATGCGCGCGGCCAGGCGGGTGAAGTCGCTGTCGCTGGAGACGATGCAGAAGCCATCGAAGCGCCCCGAATAGAGCAAGTCCATCGCATCGATGATCATCGCCGAGTCGGTGGCGTTCTTGCCGCTGGTATAGCCGAACTGCTGGATCGGCTGGATCGACTGGGTGAGCAGTTGCTCTTTCCAGCTCTTCAAATGATTGGACGTCCAATCGCCATACGCCCGCTTGACGTGCGCGGTGCCGTACTTGGCCACTTCGGCGAGCAATGGCTCAGCAATCGCCGGCTGCGCGTTGTCGGCGTCGATCAGGACGGCGAGCTTGCTGGTGGGTTCGTTGGCCATGGACGCGATTCCGGGCGACGTTGGCACGGATGGTAGCGCGCTGGGGCGACGATGGTATTTCTATGTAGGAGCGCACTTGTGCGCGACCGGCTACGGGGCGCAGAGCGGTCGCGCACAAGTGCGCTCCTACACGGGTATGGCGCTGGTTATTCGATGTACGCGCCGTAGCCGCGCAGACGCTTGTAGCGCAGATCCATCAGATCCTTGACCGGCAGCGCTTCAAGCTCGTCGAGCTGGTTGAGCAGCACAGCCTTCAGGCGCACCGCCATCGAGTGCGGGTTGCGATGGGCGCCGCCCAGCGGTTCGCGCACGACCTTGTCGACCAGGCCCAGCTCGAGCAGGCGCGGCGCGGTGAGGCCCAGGGCTTCGGCCGCGTCGCGGGCTTTCTCGGCGCTCTTCCACAGGATGGACGCGCAGCCTTCCGGCGAGATCACCGAATACGTGGAGTACTGCAGCATGATCGTGCGGTCGCCCACGCCGATGGCCAGCGCGCCGCCCGAGCCGCCTTCACCGATCACCGTGCAGATGATGGGCGTCTTCAGATCGGCCATTTCCAGCAGGTTGCGGGCGATGGCTTCGGACTGGCCGCGCTCTTCGGCGCCGACGCCGGGGTAGGCTCCCGGGGTGTCGATCAGGGTGATCAGGGGCAGGCCGAAACGCTCGGCCATCTTCATCAGGCGCAGCGCCTTGCGGTAACCCTCAGGGCGCGGCATGCCGAAATTGCGGCGCACCTTGCCCTTGGTATCGCGCGCCTTCTGGTGACCAATGATCATCACCGAGCGGCCGTTGATGCGGCCCAGGCCACCCACGATGGCGGCGTCGTCGGAGTAGGCGCGGTCGCCGGCCAGCTCATGGAACTCGTCGCACATCACGCTGATGTAATCGAGCGTGTAAGGACGACCCGGATGGCGCGACAGCTGAGTCACCTGCCAGGGCGTGAGGTTGCGGAAGATCTCGTTGGTCTTGAGCTTCAGCTTCTCGCGCAGGCGTGCGACTTCTTCGTCGATGTTGAACGCCTGCCCGTGACTGGCATGACGAAGCTCTTCAATCTTCGCGTCCAGCTCGGCGATGGGTTGTTCGAAATCGAGGAAGTTGGGATTCATTCGGTGCAGTTCATGACACGGAAGCGCGCAAGTATACCGGTCCGCGGAATTTCGCGGGAACGGGGGCGTATGGGGTTAGGAATTGGTGAAGGGCGGCTTGGATGTGGCTTGGATGTGACGGTGAGGCTAGATTGGCCCCTCACCCCAACCCTCTCCCCGACTGGGAGAGGGAGAAGTGATGTACGTCGCGAAAACCAGCAAACCAGGGGCAATGCGAAGCGAGCCTCCGCTCTAAGTCCTCAGCGATTCGGGCGCGTTGCGCAGCGCTTGGAAGTATCCCCTGTGTACCCTCGGAGGTTGTCCCATCAGGACGCGCCTCGAGCGTTCGGGCTTATCCCAACACGATGCTGCGGGCGTTATCAGGCCATTTTCTTTGGGTTA
>NZ_JBFTQX010000022.1:0-36306 GCF_056399225.1 Dyella sp. 01N448
CGTCGATGTACTCGTCCAGCCGTTCTGGGAACAGCACGCTCTGCGACCGATCCACCCCTTCGACGAATCGCTTCATGCGACACTCCGGCTTGGTATGACGCTAGGATCGGTGCGTTCGCTTACGGGGTGTTTTCACACAGGCTGGACCCATAGCGCACACTCGGACAAGACATGGTAGAGGGACGAATGACCGGTATGAACAAATGGATGATGGCGGCCGGCTTGGTTGTGGGAATGTGGGTGTCGTGGTCATCGTTTGCAGCTGAAGCGCTTGCGACATGCAAGCCAGGCACGAAGGTTTCTGAAGAGGGTTTTGTGCCGATCAACGGTATCGAGCAGTGGGTCACCCTGCATGGTACGGACTGTGCCAATCCCATTGTCCTGATCGTGCATGGCGGCCCTGGCAATCCATCCACCCCGTTTGCTGAGAATCTTTACGGCGCGTGGGAGAACGACTTCACGCTTGTGCAGTGGGATCAGCGCGGCAGTGGCAAGACGTTTGCGCAAAATCCAGTTACTGCCAACGGCCCACTGACGATAGCGGTCATGGCCAAGGACGGCGTGGATGTGGCCAACTATGCGACGCATCGCCTGGGAAAGCGGCAGGTGATTCTGTTTGGAGGCTCTTGGGGATCTGCGTTGGCCGTCCATATGCTGAAGCTGGAGCCGGGATTGTTTTCCGCGTATCAGGGTTCTTCGCAGATGGTCGAGTACCGCGCGAACCAAAATGCCACCTACAGTCGTGCCCTGCAGCTAACGCGCGCAGCCGGTGACACGCAGGCAGTTGCCTCGCTTGAGGCTCTTGGTGCGCCGCCATGGAAGAACCCGCGTGCCTTCGGCATCGTCCGTCGAATCACGCGTCGATACGAAGCAAAAAACACCCAGCCAGCACCGGACGCGTGGTGGAGGTTCCCGGCCGAATATGAAACCTCGTCCTACAAAGAGTCCTATACCGCCGGCGAAGACTATTCATATCTGCAGCTGGTGGGCATGAAGGGCGACGGCATGCTCTCTCAGATAGACCTGCCAGCCCTCGGTACGGACTTTCCCATGCCGATCTTCATTATCCAGGGCAAAGAAGACCTGCTGACGATGCCGGTCGTGACCAAGGCGTACTTCGACAGCATCAAGGCGCACACCAAGAAGTACCTGTTGCTGGACAAGGTCGGCCACGACCCCAATCCGCTCATGGTCGATGCACAGTTTTGGGTGCTGAAAAACGACATCAAGCCGCTGGTTGGTAGTTAGCCACCAGTGCCCCTGTGAATCGCCCAGAGTTTTGTAGACAGTCGTCAGCCGTTTAGTGCGTACCGCTTCTCGAACTCTATCGGGGATAGCCCGTTGTTGGAACTGTGTCGTCGTTTCGGGTTGTAGAACATCTCGATGTATTGGAAGACATCAGCGCGTGCCTCGTCATGGTTGCTGTAGATCCGACGCTTGATCCGCTCACGCTTCAGCAGCTGGAAGAAGCTCTCCATCGCTGCGTTGTCATGGCAGTTCCCTCGCCGACTCATACTGCACACGATGTCGTGCTCACGCAGAAAGCTTTGCCAGTCTTCACTGGTGAATTGCGTTCCCTGGTCGGAGTGCAGAAGCAGGCCGGGGCCAGGCTTGCGACGCCACACTGCAGCTAACAAAGCCTGCAGAACCAGGTCGGTGTGCTGCGTTTGCCGGGTCGCCCAACCAACGATTTGGCGTGAGAACAGATCGAGCACCACCGCCAAATACAGGAAGCCGTCATAAGTGCGGATGTACGTGATGTCCGTAACCCATGCGCGATTGGGTTGGCAAAGTACGCGGCGGCTTTTTTTAGGATGTCTCGCTCTTCAGTGACGCGGCGTAACTCCGCCTTGAGACGACGCACCTCCACGCTCTGGTCCTGCTCGACGCGCCGGCCAACTTCGCCCTTGCCTTGCTGACGCTTCCAGCCATACAGGCTGTGAATCGACACGCCCAGCCGCTCGGCAACCTCTGCTACTGGACGCCCGTACTCGACGATCTGCCGGACCGCCTCGATCTTAGATTCATCGGTGTAACGCGTTGAACTCATAACCACCTCCGCCTAAGCCATAGTTTATGGCTGCGAGGTGTCTACGGAACCCTGGGCGATTCAGACGGAAGATTTTTCAGGCCACTTATGAGATCGGTGGTGACCAAACTCCGCTCAGGCTTTCCCTCGATGCGCTCGCTATCTTGGCGGAGCTCCAGCAGCAGAGGCCCGAAGGTCACGCCGATCCATGGACATGGCTCGAATTTGTCCTGGACTCCGCCGGCCAATACCGCTTTGAGTACAAATACGACGTACCTCCCTTGGTCGCCGAACAATTCATGTATTCGTAGCGCAGGCTAGTGACGCGCAGGGTTCCCGCTGCGGCTCACATGTCCATTTACGACCCGAGGGAGACATCTGTGATGCCCTCTGTCTCGCGTGGAGCAGCGACAGACCTTCGTCGTACGTTAGATGGGTTCGTCGGGTGTTCGGACCTGGGCCTCGTCACTCAGCTTGAGCAGGAGTGCGACGCCCGCCTCGGTGAGTCGGGTCGGGGGAAATGTGGCGTATCCCATCCGAACCAGCGCAAGGATCGTGGCTGGCGTTCCCCCATCACGGATGTACTGGAGGTCGCGCAGGAGGTACATGAAGCTCATTCTGCCTAGCGACTCCTATAGTCGGTATACAAGGCGCGTCGAGAAAGGGTCTATGCGACCGCGAAGAGGTCGACAATAGACTTCGGCCGCCTCACCGTCACGCCATTGCATCGTTAGATGGCGCATGGTCGACCCATGAGCAGTTGCGATTCCGGGACTGTACACACGCATCGCCTGTGGGGCGACTTCCGCATGTTCCTCGCCGGGAGTGAGGCCACCGACGAACGAATTGCCGCGTTTGTGGCAATGGTCGAAAACAGGGCGGACTGTGATACGTACGGGCTGCCGATTGTCGGTTGTGGCGACGCCATCGTTGCTGAGCTGAACAGGCAAATCGCCGCGCAGATGTAGTCTGCTTTCGACCCGTAGCCGACATAGGCCACAGTTCAAAACGTACGACTGAATGGGCGCGGCTACGGAGAGCACGATGTGGCCATGGCTAACCAACGCACCGCACGAGCCGGGCTCCGCTGCTCAGGCGCAGGGCAATTCGCAGCTTTGATCGATGGAGACGGGGGTGGTCTGTTTGACGTCGCCGGCAAACGAAAAAGGCCACCCGTTGGGTGGCCTTTTGGAATCTCAACGGTGGGCGATGCAAGGAGCGAACTTGCGACACCTGCCGTGTGAAGGCGCACAACGCCGGGATACCCCGGGGCTTCATCCGGGATTCTACGAGGAAGTAGCGGTACTAGGCCAGCCGCCAGGTTTATTTCGGCGATTCGGAATGCACGGAGACGCAGCCAACGATGGCGGCGCAGGCCATGGCGATCGACGCTAGCAGCAGAGCCCAGTGATGATCCTGTGCATTAAATATGGCGGCGGCCAATCCCAAAAGGGATATTAAGGTGGCCAAAACGACTGCTGCGGCCCTCCGGCCGACGCTTGGCGCCACATGAGCGCCGAGTGCAACTCCTGCCCAGCCAGCGTATCCAGCGGAAAGTATCTGAATCCAAGGAGCCCAGGGTGGCATCCCTGAGAGCCAGCCCAAAGCCTTGAATAGCAAGAGGGCCAGCACGTTTACGAGCATGCTGCCCAGCACCCCAATTGGCACAAAACCGACCCAGCGAAGCGCTATTCCGGCCAGGCGTTCCCAGAAAGTTTGTTCCGCCATGATTTTGAATTCCCCCTGTCACGTGGATATTCCCTGCGCGAACCGCTTCCGTCAATTACCCGAAACTGCCTACTCAGGCGGCGTACCTGTTGGCCGATATACTGGCCTCACATGGCGGCCCGGAGTTTTCATGATTTTCGAGATTGGTGCTTTATACAACCGCCAGCGAGATATTCATGCTGTATATCGTGGTCAGGAGCGCGGGGGAATTTCGACGCCGAGTGACTCCGAGTTCATCTTTCTATTCACAGGTGAGTCCGGAAAAGCCCACGGTTACAACGACTATGTCGATGAGGATGGGTTTCATCTTTACGGCGAGGGCCAGTCCGGTGACATGGAATTTACGGGTGGAAATAGAGCCATCCGCGATCATCGCGTTAACGGTAAGCGACTTCTTCTATTTCAGTCCCTCGGCAAGAGTCGCCCGTATCGATACCTCGGCGAGTACGCGTTGGCTGCCACAAATACTGTCGATGCGCCATCGACCGCTAGCCGCACCCTTCGTAAAGCCATTGTCTTCACTCTTAGACGTATTGCAGCAGATGAGGAAATCGTCGAGCAGCAGTCTGTCGAGCTTCGTGTTTTGCAGGACTTGTCGTTGGAAAGTACGACGACACTCAGTATGCGAGAGGTGAGGACTAAGCAGGCCTTGTTTCGCGACAATGTCTTGCGGATGGAGAAAGGCTGTCGAATCACCGGCATCCAGGACCTGCGCTTCCTAAGAGCCAGCCACATAAAGCCGTGGTCAAAGTGTTCGGATGCAAATGAGCGTGTTGATGGAGCCAATGGCTTGCTGCTTGCGCCTCACATCGACCACCTCTTTGATCGTGGATGGATTTCTTTCGAGAATAGCGGGAGGGTGATCCTGTCGCCCGAGCTTCCGCCGAACGTTCTTTCATCACTAGGGGTGGAAGTTGAATCGATCAAGAAGAAGCCCTTCAACCAAAGACAAGCTGAATTCCTGAGATACCACCGACAGAACGTTTTGCGATTGGAATAGCGACACGAGTGGGTGCTTGCTCATAACGGCAACGTTCGCGCCGACCTGGGGTAGGGAAGTGCTGATTATGTTCATGGCGACGGAGGCACAGGATGCGGGCACGTGACGGGGCAATCCAGATATATCTGTACGTCAGCGGGCTCGCGCTACCCAGGTCGGTGAGCCTCGGCCACGGCCTCAGCCTGCAACCGGTCGAAGTGAATCAGCGTCCCTATCTGCCTGGAACCGTTGGCTCCGCGATGGCAACCCAGGCAGCAGGGGTGGTCTACCTGTTTCTGGGACAAGTCAGGGCACAGGTGAGAGTCGAGGCTGAAACGACTAAGCAACTTGTCGCCCGCGCGTGGAATACCCACTGGGATATCTTGTTTCTCAATGCGGCCTTCGACCGCGATGCCCAAATCAACCTCACCAGCGAGACCCCGGCCGATGAGCTGGAGGATACGTCCATTATCGACGTCGAGAGCTATGCCCTTCGCGGCTTTGGCGACGGCGGTCCGCCGGCATCGCTTTCCGAGACAGACTGCCTCTGGCTGGAGTCCCATATCGCGGAAGGCCGGCGGCTGCTTGAGCAGGAGCTATTCCAAAACAGCCTGCACTGCCTGGCGACCTATCGGTGGCACTCTCTCCCCCGGGCCCGCCTGGCACTCCTCTGGGCCGGCATTGAAGGACTCTTCCATGTGGATGGCGAAATAAGGTTCCGCCTGAGCGCGTGCATTGCCCGCTTCTTGGGCGGCGACAATGCGGCCGAAAGGAAGTTGGTCTTTGACCAGGTCAAACGCCTCTACAACGGCCGGTCGACTGCCGTCCATGGGGGTCTACTCAAAGGCGACACGCAGACGCCAGTCAGTGAATCCGCGGCCCTTCTCCGTAGGCTCATACGCCAGTGCGTCGAGTTGGGTCAAACTCCCCCGAAGGACGGCTTTATTCCATAGCCGGCATGGCCGGGTAAGGTCGGCTTTCGACCCACAGCGGACCTTATGAAAGGGAGGTCGCATGACAGTAAATGACATCAGGGACTATCACGCGGCCACGGGCTGCCCGTTGGATCGCGCCAAGGTATTGCTGTCTGCGATGTCTCCCGAGCTACGTGAGCGTGTGCTCTTGGCGGCTAGGCAGAAGAGCGACGGGAAGTTGCTGGTTGATCCGATAGAGTCCGATTCAACACTGTCCGACAAGGTCCGTGACGCCGCGCAAGAGGCAGAACGAGCGGCTGACCTGCGAGGCTGTCAAGGCAGGGGGCGAAGCCATGTAGTGTGGGCAACGCAGAGGAACATTTCGGCTGATCGTCACGGCATCACTTGGTTCTCGCCTAAGGATATGAATCCCGATGTGGTCTTCGATTAGGGCGGCAAAGGTCTGCTTCCGACCCGGCGCGGACATTGAACTGATCGAGATAGACACCTGAGGAGGAGGCTGCTTGGACGTCAGGAAACTTCTACGGATTCTCTTTCTGATCACATGTGGACTTCCGGTGGTTGTCCTGGCATCTGACGTGTTGATCAGAAAGCCTTCCATACCCAAAACGGAGTCCGAGTGTGTTGCGCGCGGTGGTCAATGGATCTTCGCAGGGCCGCAGAACATCGTGAAGTACTGCTTGCTTAAGACAGCGGACGCCGGCAAGGCGTGCAAGAAGTCGTCCGACTGCCAGAGTGAGTGTGTTGAGGCCGCGCAGGGCAACCAATGTGCCGGGTGGTTCACGGGATGCTTCGAGCCTACCGGGCGTGGGACGGTCACCGAGTGTGTGAACTGAGCATGCCAAGCGATGCCGGTTTTACAGCCTTCATTGGACTGGATTGGGCCGACGCGAAACACGATTTCTGTTTGCAGCCGGGCGATAGCGGAGCGCGCGAGTTCGGCACGTTCGCGCATCAGGCCGAGGCCATCGAGGCCTGGGCGCACGGGATACATCAGCGCTTTGGCGGGCGCATCGCCATCGCCTTGGAGCTGGCCAAGGGGCCGGTGGTGTACGCCCTGCAGAAGTACGATTTTCTGGTGCTGTTCCCGATCAACCCGACCTTGCTCGCCAAGTATCGCGAAGCATTCAAGCCGAGTCGGGCCAAGGATGATCCGACCGATGCGCAGCTTGCGCTGGATCTGATGCAGCGCTATCCGCACCGCTTTACGCCACTCAAGCCGCAGAGCGTGGCGATGCGTACGCTGGGGTTTCTGGTCGAGCAGCGGCGGTTGCTAGTTGACGACAAGAAGCGCCTGGTCAATCGTCTTGGCAACACGCCCAAGCAGTATTACCCGCAGGCTTTGGACTGGTTTGAGCAGCACGACACGGTGGTCTTCAGTGACTTCTTCCTGCGTTGGCCCACGCTCAAGCAGGCCAAGCACGCGCGCGTGGCCACGCTCGAGGCGTTCTTCCGTGAGCACAATGTGCGCTCCGCCAAACTCATTGCCGAGCCCGTGCAATCGATCCGAACGGCGCTACCACTGACGGACGATCCGGCGGTCATCACCACGCACCGACTACTGGCCATCGCCTTGGTCGAGCAACTGCAGGTCGCGCTACGCGCCATTGATCGCTTCGACCAAGAGATCGCGGCCTTGGCACCCACGCTCCCTGATTACCCGCTGTTCCATGCCTTGCCAGGCAGTGGCCCGATCCTCGCGCCGCGCCTGCTGGCCGCCTTCGGCGAACAACGCGAACGCTTTGCTCGTGCCGATCAGTTGCGGCGCTACTCGGGCATTGCGCCGGTGACGCAGCGCAGCGGCAAGAAGAGTTGGGTGCACTGGCGTTGGCAATGCCCGACCTTCGTGTGCCAGACCTTCGTGGAGTGGGCCGCGCAGACCATCAACAAGTCCTTCTGGGCCGGCGCCTTCTATCGCCAGCAGCGCGCCAAGGGCAGTCCGCATCAGGTCGCTGTGCGCGCGTTGGCCTTCAAGTGGATCCGCATCCTGCATCGATGCTGGCAGTCCCGCACGCCCTACGACGAGTCGCGCTACCTTATGGCCTTGCAGCGTCGTGGCTGCCCTTGCTCGCCGGGCTGACTTCGTCGGATAGTTGACGGAACGGTTCAGGGCGTGAAGTGGACACTGCAAAGCGCTGGTCAGCTTCATGAAGGCGCAACTGCCGCCGTATTTTTACCTAGGACAGACCCGCGCAAATTCGGTTGATAGCCTTGTCTGGGCGCGTGATAGTTATGCTCGTCCGTACAAATGCATACCGAGACTGGAACGTGAGCTACACGAGAGAGCAGCTGACAGCAATTTTCGAGCAATTGGACTCGGAACTGCGGTGTCTTAAGTCAGACGGCCGGCCGGAAGAGGACCTCTGGGATGCCTTCGAACGCCTCGTCCATGTTCCATCGATCGCTATCGACCACCGCGACCGCCTCTGGTGGTGGGAACAGGTGTACGCCGCAATGGAGCTCCATGGACTGACGGAGCTCAGCCGTGAGCACCTCGCCCGAGAATTTCCCTGACAGCGGAGGCCGTCTCGGGAGGTCCGATAATCAGCGAGGAGCGAAATTCTGGTTGAAGCGAGCCGCAGATCAAGGCTACAAGCCCGCCGTGGGACGCGTCGACAGGCTGAAGTCGCAACCCATAGCAGACATTGCCGTCGCCCATCCATGAAGGCATTTTGAGATCGATCACGAGGGGAAAGCGTGGGGCCATTCGGATATTCACAAGCGGCACTCCGCATCTTCGGCGACTCTCTCGTTCCGGAGGATGTCTCCAGGTTGTTGGGCTGCGAACCAACTGCTTCTGAGCGCAAAGGCGAGCAAATCGTCGGCCCGAGGACCGGAACAGTGCGTGTCGCGCGCACAGGTCGTTGGAGCCTTCAGGCTGCAAGGGCGGAGCCCGAAGGTTTATCCGGACAGATCGATGAGCTTCTTGGGAGGCTGACCAATGACATGCGCGCGTGGGCCAAGGTCAGCGGAACATGTCGAATCGACTTGTTCGTAGGGTTATTCATGGATTCTGGAAACAATGGGCTGTCCGTGTCGCCTGTGCACCTGCTTGCTCTGGGTGAGCGTGGCATTGAGCTCGGCCTCGACGTTTACGATCATTCAGAATGACTAGTCGGGTGATAGCGGAAGGTCCGCTACCGACCTGGAGCGGGCGCTTTTGCAGGCTGTCATGGGTGTAAACCGGGCTGAAGCACGGACGGACTTGATAAGGCACGCCCGGTCCTTAGATCACAGAGCAATACCGGCCAAAGGAAACCAAATGGTAGACCAAGCCATCACACAGGCGGACGTGGCTGAAATTCGCGCGCTGTTTCTTCGACAAGCAGCCGCCGAGTCAGCTCATGACATCAGAGGTATCGACGCTGTTCTGGCTCGGGCATTGCCCGGGCAAAGCGATCCAGTGAACTTCGTCGCACGCGCTTACCGATTCTGGGGACGTGAGGCGGTGCTTGAACACTTCCGCAGCGTTTTTGAGGGGACATGGCGATTCGAGCCTGAGATGGAAGAGATCAAGGTGCTCCCGATCAGCGCGGATGTCGCCCATATCTTCGCTCCTACAAATATAACAACCGGCTTGGCAGGAGGGAGCGAAACGACATATCGTTTCCTCGTTAATGAATTTGCCGTGCGTACGCACGACGGGTGGCGAATCGCGTCGATCGTTCCGGTACCCGCTCAGTGATGTGAATGGGGTATACACGCGAAGGTCTGCTTTCGGCCCGAAGCGGACATTAGCGCGATCGAATCTTTGGCTGGCTCTGTTCATGAGCTCAGGTAACGATCGGCTGGCGCTCTCACCAGCACAATCACTTGCTCTCGGAGAGAGGTATCGAGCTTGTACTGAATGTCTACGATCATTCAGAAGACTGATATGTCGTTGGCTCATGAAGGGTCTGCTTCCGACACAAAACGCGCAGGGAAAGGGTCTGGCCTTGGACATGCTTTTCAGGGGCGACAACTTTCCATGCGACTTACGCAGGCAAAAGGCAGCCGGGTGATATCTTTAGGTTTGAAAAGGTTGTGTTCGATACAGCCGGCGGCATGACGCGAAATCTATCAGGGGGCAAGGATGGCCGGAGACCGGGGGCAAACCTATAAGCAAGCGAAGTCGATTGTGCTCGCCGCACTTGAATTGCGCTCCGAGGAGCGTGCAGCGTTCCTGCACCACACATGCAGCGGTGATATCGCCTTGGCGGCCGAAGTCGAGTGGCTGATGCAGGCTGCGGAAGCCACGAGCGTGCCCGCATTCCTCTCCTATCACCCCCTTGAAGAAGTGCGAACTTTGCCTGATGGCAGCGTGTCGCCCGCCGCCCCTGTCGACTACCGGATTGAACGCCTGCTGGGTGAGGGAGGTATGGGCACGGTCTATCTGGCCGAACGCACCGTCGATGGCGGTACTGATGGTGAAGTGCGCCAACAGGTGGCGTTGAAACTGCTTCACAACAGCGGCTCGATGGGAGTCGAAGCGCGGAGCAGATTCGCTGACGAGCGGCGCATCCTTGCGTCGCTCAATCACCCGAACATCGCGCATCTGCTCGATGCCGGCCGCACCGCTGATGGATCGCCTTATCTGGCCATGGAATTCGTCGATGGTGAAAGGATCGACCGCTGGTGTGAGCAGCGGTGTCCCGAGCTTGGCGAGCGTCTATCCCTGTTTCTCCAGGTGTGCGAAGCCGTGCAATACGCGCATGGCCGATTGATCATCCATCGCGACATCAAGCCAGCGAACATACTTGTCACCGCGGACGGCAAGCCGAAGTTGCTCGATTTCGGCATAGCGCGGCTACTGGACGAAACCAGCGCGGTTGCCGATGCACGTACGGCGACGATGCAGCGTGCGCTCACGCTGGCCTATGCCAGTCCTGAACAGGTGCGCGGGCTGCCGCTCGACGTGACGGCGGATGTCTGGTCGCTAGGCGTTGTGCTCTATCAATTGCTGTCCAACACCAAACCGTTCGGCGGCGGCGATACGTCGCCCCTGGATCTGGCCAACGCCATTGTCGCGGCACAGGTGCTGCCACCAAGCAGGCACGCAAAGGCGGGGATGCCCATCCCAACGGATCTGGATGCCATCGTGATGAAGGCGATGCGCCGCGATCCGGCGGAGCGCTATGCAAGTGTTGCCGAACTGATTCTGGACGTCCGCCGTTTCCTCGAGGCGCGTCCGGTACAGGCCCGGCAGGGTCGCCTCTGGTATCGATGGTGCCTGTTCGTGCGCCGTCATCGCGCGGCACTCGCTGCCAGCATGATCGTCCTGTTCTCGCTGGTCGCCTTCATCGCCACCTTGGCCGTGCAATTGCGACAGGTGCAGAAGGAGCGCGACAAGACGCAAGCTATCGCCGCGTTCATGGCGGATCTTTTTGAGAACGCTGACCCCACGCATGCGCGCGGCGAAACCGTCAGCGTGCGCGAAGTGCTCGATCGAGGTGCAGAGCGGATAAGCGGCGACAAGACGATAGCGGCGGATGTGAAAGCAGCCTTGTTGTTTTCGATCGGACGCAGTTACAACGCGCTGGACCAAAGCTCACGCGCCATACCCACGCTTCAGCGCGCGCTTGCGTTGCAAGAGTCGTACGGTGCCACGGCGCTGGATCGCGGCCGCACGTGGGCCGCACTCGGTCGGGCTTATGGACAACAGACCGACGCAGCGCATGCCCTCGAGGCCGACTCGCGCGCCATGGATTTGCTCGCCGCCGAACCAGGGCTCGACCCTGGCGAGTTGCTCACCTTGCGGACTCACGCTTTGCAGCAACACGCCAGCGCGGGGGATATGCCGGCCGAACAGATCGTCGGACGCTTGCGCACCATCGTCGACGAACTGGCAACGCAGCGTCCTCCCTTGCGGGAGGTGCAGGTACAGACATTGACGACATTGTCGCTCGCGCTGAGTCAGGCGGGCCAGAACACGGAGGCGGTCGCGCGAGCGCGGCAGGCGCTGCAAATCGCCGAAGGGTTCTATGGGAGAAACGACCCTGCTCTTCTTCGGCCGATTTTCATCCTTGCGGTGGTGACCGCACCAAGCGATCCGGCTTCAGCAGCGGAGCTCTACGAACGAGCGATCGCCGAGCGTACTCGCATGCTGGGCGCATCCGGTCCCGGCATGTCCACGTTGCATGGATATCTCGGCCTGACCCTCGCATCGCTAGGCCAGCATGAGCGGGCGGCCTCGGCACTGCAGCGCGCTTATGCACTGTCGCAAGCCGAGCCGTCGCCACGCCCGGATTTCCAGGACAACGTGCTCACTGCGCTGGCCAATGAGTACCTGGAGCTGGGACGCTATCGCGATGCGGTGAACCTGCTGCAGCCCCACGTGGCAACGTTCACTCAACAGGCCGCCAGCGGCTCGGCGTGGGCCCTTACCAATGAGGCGGAAGCGTTGAACATCTTGGGCATCGCCGCGATGTATGAGGGTCGCCTGGACGATGCCCGCCAGCTATACGCACGCATGCCGGAGATCGCCGATTCAGCGGCGAGGCAGGGCGCCTGGATGGTGGCAACCGATGGCAGTGGGCTGCTCACGGCGACGCAGCATCGATTTGACGAGGCGGCGCGCACGTTGGCGCGGTTCGATGCCTTCAACCGGCGCACGTCCGCCCCCGTCGACGCTGACAGCACGCTCAACGCCCGCTTGCTTCAAGCGCGTCTTGCAATGGGGCAGGGCAACGCGGGGCAGGCCGAATCCATCGCGTCGGCGGCATATGCCATTGCCGCGGGGCGGCGCGACGCTTGTGCGCGACTGGCACGCGAACTTTACGCGGCATGGCGGGATGCCGCGAAGGCACTGGGCCGGGACATACCGTCATTGAACTGTCCGCGACCCGTCAATGCGGCGGGGTCGACTACCGCCATGGAGAAAGGACGATGACGCGCAGCGAGGTTGATGTCACTGAACTGCTGCAGCGTGCGCGCACCGGTGACATCCCTGCGCTCGATTGCGCCCTGCGCGAGATGTATGACGCGCTGTACCGACTGGCCGATGCAAGGCTACGCCAGAACCGCAGCGAGCGAACGCTCTCGGCGACCGCCCTCGTCAACGAGGCTTACCTCAAGGTGTTTGGCGTAGGGGACGGCCCCACATGGGACGACCGCGGCCATCTGCTTGGTGTCATGGCAAGGGCCATGCGCGAAGTGCTGATCGACGCCGCGCGACGCCGCCAGGCCGCCAAGCGCCCCCAGGACGCTGATCGCTTGCAGCTAACGGAGATTGCCTCCGGGCTGGACGCCGATGTCGATCATGTGGCGCTGGTCGAGGCGCTGGAGTTGCTGGAAACGTTGGATCCGCGCCAGGCGCAGATCGTCACGCTGCGATTCTTCGTTGGGTTGAGCGCCGACCAGATCGGCGCGGCGCTCGATATCTCATCTGCCACCGTCCAGCGCGAATGGCGCATGGCTCGTGCGTGGCTGCAACGCGAGCTGGATATCTGACGCCTCCGCTCTGATGCATGGCATCCGTGCATTGGCACCCTCTGCCATGTGCGGCATGCATTCATCGGATCTTGAGCTTTGGCGCGGCCATGGAGTGGCCGCGCCACGGTCATGATGCTGCTTCAGAACACCCAGGTCACGCTCATGCGGGCAGCCTGATCCTTGGCGTGGCTGGCGAACTGGCCGCTGTAGGTGGCGTCCACCGATACGTTCGATGCGATCAGGAAGCTGAGGCCCCCGCTGACGGTTGCCGCATTGCGTGCCACCGGCAGACCCGCGATATCAAACGCGGCGCCACCGGCAACGAAGCGCATGGTATCGGTCCCCGAGGTATCACCCCAGGCATGCTGCCAGCCCAGGCTGGCGTGTGCGTGCAGACCACCTGTGTCGTCCAGCGCAAAACTTCCACGCATGCCCAGCGTGCCAATGCCAAGCGTGCTGTCCTGTGCTGCGACGTCCAGGGCAGCAACGCTGCCGTGCTCACGAATCGCGTCTGTGCGAAGGTGTTCGTAGACCAGGTTGATGAAGGGCGCCAGGCTGGCTCCGCCTCGCGTGAACACATAATCGCCGTCTATGTAGGCCTGCGAGGTGTTGGCGTCATAGGAGCTGCCAGCGGTACCGGAAGAAGGGCCGAGCGGCGTGATCCGGTTGGTGTCCAACTTCTGCCAGCCGTAGATGGCGCCGCCTTGCAGCTGAAAGGCGCCGGCCTCGGTGGCGCCGTACACGCCCACATGCGTGTTGGTGTTGTGCGAGGACGAATTCAGCGTGGCGATGCGCACCGTGCCCTGGCCTGAGCCGATCGCTGCACCCAGGCGGGATACGCCGTCGATGGGTAGATCCGCACCGACCAGCAGCCCGCTGCCGTTCGCCGCAAGATCAGAAGCGTTGCCGTTGCCCTCGTGATTGCCCCAGTGCCCCCATACCGCAGTCCACGCGGTGACGCCGTTGTCGCCGCCGACATCGAGGCCGTTCGCGCGGTTGTCCGTGCCAAGCAGGTGCTGGCCGATCGCCTCGCGCACATAGCGGTCGTCATCCATGATGGCAGTACGGGTGCTGGCGTGGATTTCGCCGGAAAGCCGGTCGAAGGCCTGGCGGGCCGCCGTCGCGTCCAGCGTCACCAAGGCGGTGTAAACCGCATTTTCAAATCCCAGCGGATTGGCGGCGATGGCCACGGCGGTCTGGTTTGGCGTCTGCGCCACGGCGTCGAAACGGATGTCATTGCGCTGCAGCGACAGTTGCACGGCAGTGGCGGTATAGCTGAGCACCGGGCTGAGGAAAGCGAGACTGGAGCGGGCGCCTGCGAATTCGCCGCTCACGCCGCCAGCGGCAGTGAGTATCGTGTAGTCGGTGCGTGGCGCCCAGGTACCCGTCGGCGTCAATGTCACCACGCTGCCGCCAAGGATCGTCGCCTTGCCGACCACGGTCAGTTTGTCCGACGTGCCATCCGGCAACGCGTCGATGACCCACGTGCTGTTCGCGTTCTGCGTGTAATTGCCCTGGATCGTGAGCGTGCCGACGGAGCCGCCTGGCCATAGCGTGCCGTTGTTCACCACGTCGCCGCCGATGGTGCCGTGGCCGCGCAACGTGCCCCCGGCATCCACAACGACGTTGCCGCCGAGGTATGCATCAGGGTGACTCGCATCGCCCACGGCCAGGGTGCCGGCCTGTACGACGGTGCTGCCAGTGAAAGGATTGTTGCCGTTGAACAACAGCGTGCCCGCGCCAGCCTTGGTCAGCGCGCCGTGGCCCACGATGGTGCCCGCGAACGATCCGTCGATATCCTGCGCAAACACCAGCGCCGCGTTGTCCGTGATCCTGCCTTGCAGGCTGCGCGTGTCGCCCTGCAATGTGCCCGCGTCGACCAGGGTGCCGCCGGTGTAGGTGTTGGCTCCGCCGAGAACCAGCGTGCCGCTGCCGATTTGCATCAGCACGCCATGGCCGCTTATCGCGCCGTCGAAGGTGACCAGGTCGCTGCGGTCGAATACCAGTGCACTGCGGTTGTCGACGTTGCCGCTGATCGAGCCGCTGGTACCGCCATCGCCCAACTGCAGCGTGCCGGAGGCGATCGTAGTGCCACCGCTATAAGTGTTTTCGTTGGTGAGGATCGTCGTGCCGGAACCTGCCTGAATCAACGCGCCGGTGCCGGAGATCGCGCCGTTGAAATTCATTGCATCGCTACGGTTGAGGACCAGCATGCCGTTGTCGACTACGTCGCCCATGATCGAGCCGCTGACACCGCCGTCGCCAACCTGCAGTGTGCCGGCGTCGATGGTGGTGCCACCGGTGTACGTGTTGGCGGCGGTGAGCACCAAGGTGCCCAGGTCGGCCTTGGCGAGACCTGCGCTGCCGCTGAGCACGTTGCCGATGGTGGCCGTCATGCCGGCGCCCGCGCTGCTGCCGTCGCCGACGCGTATGAGCGGCGCGGCGCCGCCAGCGCCGACCAGGGTCAGCGTGCCGCCTTTGAGTGTGTACCCGGTGCTGGCGAACTGCATGCCGGTTGCCGTGACGTTGCCGGCGCTGTCGTCCACTGTCACCGCGCCCGGACTGCCGCCGAAGATGGCAAAGCCTGGTTGCGGCTGCATGGGGAGTGTCACGCTGCCGGTCTGATCGGTCCAGTTGGCAGAGGTGACTGTCCACGTGCCGTTGCCGCCGCCCATCTGCGTGGCGCCGGCCAGGCCATTGCCATTCCAGAAGTTCAGCGTCATGCCTGAGGCATTGAGCAGGTTGATCCGCTTGTCGGCACTCAGATACTGAAGGCTGTAGCTGCCGCCGGGCGTGTTGCCGAGGACGACGCCGCCGTTGGTCTGGATCAGGTTGCCGGCATAGCTGAAGAGGTTGTACAGACCAGCGCCCATGCCTCCGGCATCGCTCAGGTTCAACACGGCGCCGTTGAGGGTCAGGTTGCCGCCCACTGCGACGCTGTCGCTTGTCCCGGCATGGTTAAAGTTCGTGCCAGGTGTTGCGAACTCGAAATCGAGCTGGCTGTTCTGCGCAAATGTCGCATTGCCGTCGATGGTGAGGGTGCCTATCGAGGCCCCCGGATCGAGATGCGCACCCGGGGCGACCGTCACGTTGCCGCCGATCGTGCCATGACCGCCAAGCAAGGCGCCGCTGTCCACCTGCACATCGCCGCCAAGCGCCGCGCTGTTGCCGGCAACGCTGCCGATCACCAGGCCACCGGACTGCACCTCGGTGCTACCCGCAAACGCTGCGCTGTCGCCGTCTAGGAAGAGGGTGCCGGTGCCGCGTTGCGTCAGCGCCCCCGACCCGGAGATCACACCGTCGACATGGACGGCATCACTGCGAGCGAACATCAGTGCGCCGTTATTGGCGATATCGCCCGTGATCGCACCCGTGGTGCCGCCCGCACCTATCTGCAGCGTTGTTCCCACGGCGATATCGGTGTTGTCCGCATGGATCGCGCCGGTGACGGTGATGCCCTGGCTATCCGTCAACGCGACGGAACTGGCCGCCAGCGTCCCTACAATCGTCAGTGCAAGCTGGTCGTTGAGGTTGAACTGGCTGGCGCTGACGTTACCCAACGTGGTTATCGCGTTGGCATCGGTCAGCGTGGCGGCGCCCGCCGACTGGACACTCAAGGTGCCTGCGGTGAGCGCGCCGGCGATCTGGAAGAGGTCGCCGCCCGAGGCCAGCACCACCGTCTCGGCAGCCACGTCACCGGCCAGCATCAAATGGCTGGCCGAGCTCAGGTCGATCTCGCCATTGCTGCCGGTCGTTGTCGCCGAAGCGATGTTCAATGTGCCGGCATTGGTGAGCGACACACGGCTGCCGGTGAGCGTCAACGCACCGGTGAAGTCGTTGCCGGCGTCGGTCAGCACGACTGCGCCCGCGCCGCCATCCAAGCTCACCGCGCCGGCACCGGCGGCCTGGGTAATGGCCCCCGTCTGGGTAATGCCCGTGCCCGCCACGCTCAATGTACCGCTTCCTACGGAAGAGGGGCCCAGTGTCAACGCACTCCCGCCATTGGTGAGCACAACGTTGTTGGCGCCGCTGTTGTTCAGGCTTACCGCGCCGACGAAATCGTTGGCGGCTTGGGTCAATGTGATCGCACCGGCTCCGGCGTTGAAGCTCGACGGGCCGGTGACGATGAACGGGCCGCTGGCTGCGATGCCACTGGCGTTGGTGGTTACCGATAACGCGCCATTGATGTTCATGGCGCCAGCGCTGAACGTTCCGCTGGATGTCGAAAGTGCGCCCAGCGACGTGGCGCCACCCACCGCACCGCCAAAGACGATGGCGCCGCTCGTGCTGATATTGAGCGTGTGCGCACCATCGACCGTCGATGCGAAACTGATGGTGCCGCCCGCGGTGCTCGTCAGCGTCGTATCGTTGCCGACGACCAGCGCATCCATATATGTCTGCGCGCCGGTGGTTGTGACGCGGCCATTGAGCGTGGTGCTGCCAGGTGCATCCGTAGTCAGGCTGGCTAATGCCGACGTAGAGCCCACGTCGCCGTTGAAGACGGTGGCGCCGGTGTTTTGCACGACGAGCGCGCCCGCTCCATCGATCGAGCCGTTCAGTGCAAGGAGGCCGTTGGCCTCGATGGTTCCGCCGGCACTGCCGACGATCACATTGCGCGCGATGGCGATATCCGTCGCGGCTTGCAGTGTGCCGCCATCGAGCGTGAGCGTCGCGAATGCAAGGCCGAGATTGGCATCACTCGACACGGACAATGTGCCAGCCTTGACCGTCCACCCTTGATAGTTGGAACCCGCGCCGGTCAGCGTCCAATGGCTCGTGCCGACCTTCTGGAGACTGTCAAAGCCCCAGTACTGTGTGTCCATGCTGGTGACGTCAAAACTGGCATCCGTCGAGCCGCCCAGTGCGAGCGTGTCGCCGCCGTAACTCATCACCAGACCGACGATGGTCGAACCTGACTGCAGTGTCAGCGTGTTACCGCCACCGCTCAACGTGATGGCCGCGGCGCGGTTGCCCGTGCCGGAAAGGCCGCCGGTGATGGTGCCACTATTGGTGACCGATGCACCGCCCAGCAGCTGCAGGCCGACACCGCCCACGCCGGAGCCGCCGCCATTGCCGGCCGACCCCGAGCCGCCATTGATAACACCGGTATTGAGCAGGCTGCCCTGGTTGACGATCGCGCCGGAGCCGCCGTTGCCGCCGAAGTAGGCGTTGCCACCGGCGCCGCCGTTGATGCTGCCGTCATTGGTGATGACGCCACGGTTGGAAAGTACGGCGGCGGCCCCGCTTCCACCCAGACTATTGCCCCCGCTTCCCGCACCGCCGGCAATGCTTGCGCCGGCGACGTTGCTCAGCGTTCCGCCGTCATAGAGAAACACGCCGGCACCACCGCCTCCGGCATCACTGTCACCTGCGGCGCCGCCCGCGATGAGCGCACCACTGGCATTGACGATCGCACCTCCAGCCACGAGCACGACGCCTGCACCGCCACCGCCGGCGCCCCCGTTGTGAACACCGTTGCTCTGGATGGCCGTGCCGCCCTTGCCACCGACGATGGTGCCCGCGTTGCTCAATTGCGCATTGGCAGCGGTCAGCACCAGCGCGCCAGCACCGCCACCGCCGCCGCCCGTACGGTTGCTTCCGCCAGTGCCACCGTTGACTCCCAGGCCGCCTGCGAGGAGGGTTCCACTGGACACTTGGTATGAGCTGGCGCCGGATACCAGGCCGGATGCTCCGTTGCCTCCATCGCTGATGCCTCCGAAGCCGAAGCCGCCGCCACCGCCGCCGCCGCCGGATAAGCCGCTGCCACCGAACCCACCCGTGCTGCCGCTACCGGCCGCACCATCGCCGGCGCCCTGGGTCAGGTAAGCGCCATTGCCGCCAACACCACCGGCTCCTCCGCCACCGCCGCCGCCGCCCGCGATGCCTCCTAAACCGCCATTGCCGCAGTTGCACCAGGGACCAAAGTTGTCACCTCCACCGTTGCCGCCGGCCGTCTGGATATCGCCGGCTAGGGCCATTGCCGGCAGAAGTCCGCCCGATCCCAGGATGAGCATCGAGGCGAGAGGGATGGCCAGCGATCGGCGTGCCGATCGAGGCTGGCTTGGCTGCGACGAGGCGATGCCTCCGCGCGCGCCATGGACGAGCTCGGACGCCACCTGCGGCACCCGCAATGCGCGGTTCCAGACCAACCGATACATGCGATTCATGCGATTTCCCCTGTGCGCCGATGGCGCTGCCCATCACGCGATATGACGGCTTACGGGGAGTAGTGCGCAAAACCACGCAAGAATTGATCATGGCTTTGGTCCGCTTTCGACCCGATATAGGTATTCCGTCCCGTTCTCAGTGACCATGTCACGGTTGCCAGGTAGCTGGCAGCGAGGGCGGGACTTGCACCGGCTAGCTACGAACATTTCGACCCAAACATCCGATGTTCGCCGCTTTGGTTTCGAGCTTGCCGGTGCGCTTGAGCTCCTCAACGAATACTCAGGGCTCGCCGAGCGATCGGCTCGCTATATTGGCTTCGCCGGGCTCGGGCACGCGGGTCTCGTATCGTGATCACGCCACGAGGTGACGTATGCGCACACATCGGGATGACGATTTCACGGCGTTCATTGGCTTGGATTGGGCGGATGCGAAGCACGACGTCTGCCTGCAACCGGCCGGCAGCGACGCGTATGAGTTTGGCACATTCGCCCATCAGCCCGATGCCATCGATGCGTGGGCGCGTGGATTGCATCAGCGCTTTGGTGGGCGCATTGCCATCGCGCTCGAACTGGCCAAAGGACCCGTGGTGTATGCACTGCAGAAGTACGATTTCATCATTCTGTTTCCGATCGATGCCAGCCTGCTGGCCATGTATCGCAAGGCGTTCAAACCCAGTCGGGCGAAGGACGATCCGACCGATGCGCAGCTCGCCCTGGAGCTGATGCGGCGTTACCCGCGCCGCTTCACACCGTTGAAGCCGCAGAGTGTGGCGATGCGCACGTTGGGCTTCCTCGTGGAGCAGCGACGACTGCTGGTCGACGACAAGAAACGCTTGGTCAATCGACTGGGCAACACGCTCAAGCAGTATTACCCCCAGCTGCTCGACTGGTTTGAGCAGCACGATACCGTGGTGTTCTTTGATTTCTTGCGACGTTGGCCCACGCTCGAGCAGGCCAAGCGGGCGCACAAGGCCACGCTTGAGACGTTCTTTCGTGCCCACAACGTGCGCTTTGCCACGGTCATTGCGGATCGCGTGCAGGCGATCCGCACAGCCATGCCGTTGACCGAGGATCCGGCCGTGATCACCACGCATCAGCTGCTGGCTGAGGCCCTGGTCGAGCAGTTGCAGGTGGCACTGCAGGCCATCGAACGGTTCGACGAAGAGATCGCCGTGCTCGCTCCCACGCTTCCCGACTACGCGCTCTTCGAAGCCTTGCCCGGCAGTGGGCCGATCCTGACGCCACGGCTGTTGGCCGCCTTCGGTGACCAACGCGAACGCTTCGCCACCGCAGAGCAACTACAGCGCTATTCCGGCGTGGCACCGGTGACGGAGCGCAGCGGCAAAAAGAGTTGGGTGCACTGGCGGTGGCAGTGTCCGACCTTCGTGCGCCAGACCTTCGTCGAATGGGCCGCGCAGACCATCAACAAGTCCTTCTGGGCCGGCGCCTTTTATCGCCAGCAGCGCGCCAAGGGCTGCCCGCACCAGGTCGCGGTGCGTGCGTTGGCCTTCAAGTGGATCCGCATCCTGCATCGTTGCTGGCTGTCCCACACGCCCTACGATGAGTCGCGCTACCTTATCGCCTTGCAACGTCGTGGCTCGCCCTTGCTCGCCGGCCTGGCTTCGTCCGATAGTTGACGGAACGGCTCAGGGCATGAAGCAGACCCGATAAACTGAGATAAACGAAGTATTCCGAGTGCCACAGGTCGTGGCACTCGGATGACCATACTTGCCTAACGACTCCACATTGACGCGGCTTCCTGGGCAAAGGCACGGTACGAACGGGGAGTGCGGCCGAGGGCTCGAGTGAACCTCGCGAGTTCGTCGTCCGATGCTGCGGCGCCATCCGATTGATAGCGGTCCAGCATCAGGCGCATGTCAAGCGCGTGCCAGGCGGGCATGATGGTCTTCATGCGTTGTTCGACGCCGATGGTGTCGTTGCCACCGTATCGGATCGGCTTGCTCAGCACCTCGCTCCAGATGTTGGCGATGACTGCTCCGGTGAGCACATCGGGCCCGACGACATCGATGGTCTCTCGCGGAAGAGGTTCAGCCGCGCGCTCGCGACTCAGCAACGCGCGGACGGCGATGTCGCCAATATCGCGGACATCCACCATTGAGATGCCCTTGTCGCCGATGGGCATGGCGTAGACGCCTGCCGTTGTTAGCACATCCTTCTGGCGCAGGTCGTTCTGGATGAAATAAGCGGGACGCAGAACTGTCGCTGGCAGGGCGAGTGCGTCAATCATGTTCTCTACCGTGTTCTTGCCCGCAAAGTGAGGCACATCGGCGTAGGCCGCGCCCTTGTATACGGAGAGGTAGACGATGCCTTTGACGCCGGCCTCTTTGGCGGCGGTGAGTGCCTGCATGGCCTGCGTCAGCTCGTCGGCAACGTTGGGGGCCAACAGGAACAGCGTGGAGACGCCGTCCAGCGCTGCACGAAAGCTGTCCAGGTCGCTCAGGTCGCCTGGCACGGCGGTGACTCCCGCGGGCAACCGCGCCTCGGCGGGCGACCGCGTCAATCCACGGACCTCGACACCTGATGCGGTCAACTGCTTCAGGACTTGGGAACCCACGGTTCCCGTACTACCGGTGACCAAGATGCTCATGATGCCAATCCTCGTGATGGGGCGCGGAAGAGCGCCGTGGAATCACGGTAAGGGGTTCCATACTTGCTCGGAAGCCACCAATATCTAGACATTTCGTCTCAAAATCGGAACAGCTATGGACCTCAAAGCCCTGACCGATTTCGCCCTGGTGGCTTCGCACGGCGGGTTTGGGCGGGCAAGCCGCGTCAGCGGGCGCTCGAAGGCCACGTTGTCGCGTCGCGTGACCGAGCTGGAACAAAGCCTGGGTGTGCGCCTGATCGAACGTGGCACCCAGAGCCTGCGGCTGACCGAGGAAGGTCGCGCGCTGTTCGAGCGCACGCAGGGACCGCTTGCGGAAATCGCCGAAGCCCAAGAGGTCGTCACGTTGGGCGCATCCACGCCCCGAGGGCGGCTTCGTGTGAGCGCGCCCGTTGTGCTGGCACATGTCGCCTTGGGGCAAGTAGCAGCGCGCTTCGCGTTGGCCTACCCAGACGTGCAGCTGGAAATCGACGTCGACGACCGCAAAAGGGACCCCGTCGAAGATGGCTTTGACCTCGTCATACGCGTCAATCCATCGCCTGACGAACGGCTCGTGGGGCGGCGCATCCTTGATGACCAGCGGTGGGTCGTGGCGCATCCGCAGATAACCATGCCCGCAGTCGACGCGGACACCGCGGTGCCCGGCGTCATCTACTCACGCACGCCCGACGATCTTGCATGGCAATTCCATTCGCCCGCCGGCGAGCCTTTGAACCTGAGCGTGCGTGAAGCCTTGCGGCTTTCGTCATTGCTGATGGTTCACGAGGCCGTGCGGGCTGGCGCAGGCGTCGCCATGTTGCCAAAGCTCTTGGTCGAAGAGGATGTCCGCTCGGGCAAGTTGGTCCACTGGGGAACCGATGACCGTCCACCGGTGGAGATCTGGGCACTTCGAAACTCGCGTCGCCTGGTCGGTGCCAAAGTGAGGGCATTTCTTGACGTGCTAGAGCAGGCGTTTCCGAGGTGCGAGTTTGTGCCGCCCGAGTAAGGGCTTTTCATGCGTTTTGGTGGCGAGCCATGGCATCCGCGCCGTCGCCGTCTTGCTGGGGCGCGCGCCTTCGACCATCAGTCGTGAGATTGCGCGCAATGGTGGGGCGCTGAAGGCATGAATTTTGGCGTTTCGACGCGCAAGCGTCGCGTCTGCTAGCCTTTCGCCGCCATCCGCCATCCGCCATCCGCCATCCGCCATCCGCCACCCGCCACCCGCCACCCGCCACCCGCCACCCGCCACCCGCCACCCGCCCGAAGCCTGCACATATGAGACGCTACACCGACAGCGATATTGCAGCCGTCTATCGCGTTATCGAAGAACGTCGCGACATGCGGCACTTTCTTTCCGGTGGCCTGGATCCGGCTCTGCTCGGGCGTTTACTTCGGGCGGCGCATCTCGGGCCGAGCGTGGGTTTCATGCAGCCGTGGCGCTTCATTCGCATTACGGACCAGGAGCTTCGGCAGAGCGTCTATCGTCTGGTGGATGAAGAGCGCCGGCTTACCGCCGTGGCGCTCGGTGAACGCCAGGACGATTTCATGCGGCTGAAGGTGGAAGGCGTGCTGGAATGCGGCGAGCTACTAGTCGCCGCCTTGATGGACCGCCGAGAGGCGCACGTTTTTGGCCGGCGCACGATGCCTGAAATGGATCTGGCGTCCGTCGCGTGCGCCATTCAGAACCTCTGGCTCGCAGCGCGCGCCGAAGGCGTCGGCATGGGGTGGGTGTCGTTGTTCGATCCCGCACAGCTAGGGCAATTGCTGGCGCTTCCGCTCGGCGCCCGCCCGGTCGCTGTATTGTGCCTGGGTCACGTGGGCGAGTTCTACAGCGAACCCATGCTTCAACAGCAGAAATGGGCCGAGCGCCAACCGTTGGAAACCATGGTCTTCGAGAACCGATGGCGCAACGACGAAGAAGGTTCGCCTTCGGGATGACGCCGTAGGTTCATGCCGCTTGCGGCGTGGCCTTGCAACCATCGTTTAATCCCTCGCGCCCCCAGGCCTGCTGGTCAGCGCGGCTAGCTCGATAGTGATCCTTCCCACCGTTGCGTCGGATCTCCCGGCTGATGGTCGACGGCGCCTGATTCAGTCGCGTGGCGACAGCACGGATCGATTGGCCAGCCATCAACGCCCTTGAAATCTCTTCGCGCTCGGCCAGCGTCAGCACTCGCTCGGACCGATGGCGCACCGCGGGTCGGATGCCGCCGGTCTCCGACAGAATCCGGCGAACCGCAGAATGGTGTCGGTGTAGCGAATCTTCAGTCGTTGGGACATCTTGCAACACTCCCGCTGCTCGCGCAGTCTTTAGTGTGTTGCAACGACCGGCTGAAACCGCAACCCGAAGCAGACTCGTGCGCCTACGTCGGCTACGCGGATCCCAGCTCCATGCAAGCGAGCATGGCTTCTCTAGCCAACGCCTGACGTTCTCTTAGTTTGTTGCTCACCATGTAGCGCACTAGCGACATCGCCCCTGAGCCGTGTTTGCCCGGTAAGCCTGTTCCTCGTCGCAGCCCTGGTGGCGAGCCGCTTGGCCACCAAGCTGGCCAGCCAGGTGGAGTCCTTGCGCACGGCTCATGCCCAGGCACGCGCCTTGCTCGCGCTGGGACAAAGGCTTTCCACCAGTACGGATGCCGAGGGCATCCGTCGCGTGGGCGCCGCCGCCCTGGCCCATGTCATGCGATGCGAGGTGGCGGTGTTGGCGCGCGACGCGAGCCAGGTGTTGCGCGTAGTGGCGTCGTCGCCGCGCGATTTTGACCTGACCTCGCAGGACCTGGGCGCGGCCGAGTGGAGCGAGAAACACTCGGAACAAGCGGGCCGTTTCACCGACACGCTCAACGCGGCGCCCTGCTGGGTGTTGCCGCTGGGCAGCGACGACAACCACCTCGGCGTGGCGGCATTGCGCCTGCCGGCAGGGCAGGGCGAGCCGTCCACCGACGAACGCAGCCTTGCGCTGACCATGGTGCAGGACATCGGCCATCCATCTCGGCATCAAGCAGAACGCGGCCGGACTGCTTGATCAGGCTATCGGCCCATTGTGCGACCAGCACGGAGCCGACGAAACCCATGACGGGATCCAGCCAGCTGATGTTGAGGAACTTGCCGCCCAACAGCGCCAGGATCGCCAGGACTGAGGTGGCAGCGTGGGGGGGGGGCGGGCAAGATGGCGGTAAGTTGGTGTCCACTTTCTACCCGAGGTGAATTTATTATTGGACCCATCGACCTCATGTGTGCACACGGATGGCCATTAACGAAGCGAAGATTCGCGCAGCGAAGCCGCGGGAAAGCCTTTACAAGATTTCGGACACCGGTGGCCTCTATCTTGCGGTTACGCCGAAAGGCGCCAAATTGTGGCGGTATAAGTACCGTTTGGATGGGCGGGAAAACATCTTCTCGGTAGGTAAGTATCCAGCCACTGGCATTTTAGAAGCCCGGCGCAAGCATGCTGAGGCTAAGGAGCGCGTGATGAGGGGCGAGCACCCCTTAGCCATGCTCAGGGCAGAAGCGGCCGCCAGAGAACTGGCGGAGGCGATGACATTCAGAGTGATCGCTGAAGAGTGGTACGCCAAGAAGATAGAAGCCCAAGCTTGGACGCCATATTACGCGGCGCAGGTCCGAGCAGGTCTCGATGGCGATTTACTTCCGGCGCTGGGGTTACTCCCGATCGGTGCAATCACGCCGATGGATGTTCTTGACCTTCTAACCCGCGTCGTGCATCGCGGGGCGCCGACGGTAGCCATCAATTTACGTCAGTGGGCGTCTCAGATCTTTCTCTTGGCGGTGCGATCAGGGCGGTGCAGTTCAGACCCGGCCGCCCCGCTCAAGGGAGTGGTATTGAGGCCGCCCGTGCAGCATGCGAAAGCACTCGTGCGCGGTGACATTGGTCTGCTCATGAACCGGATCAGCGCATATGGCGGTGTACTCTCAACAAAATGCGCGTTGCAGCTGATGGCGTACACTTTTGTCCGTACTGTGGAGATGCGCAAGGCTGAATGGTCCGAATTTGATCTCGAGAACATGGTGTGGACGATTCCTGCGGCCAAGATGAAGAAAAGGCGGGTCCATTTGGTTCCTATATCTGCGCAAGTCAAGCGAGTCCTCGATGAATTACGTCTGCTCACAGGCGCTGGTCAGTTTCTCTTTCCCAACATCCGTCGACCCCGTGACATGATGGGCGCAACCACAGTCAACCGCGCGCTCGAACGCATGGGCTATGCCAGCAGCAAGGTGACCGGTCACGATTTTCGAGCCACAGCCTCGACTATGCTGTATGAAAAGGGCTATCGCGAAGAGGTGGTGGAAATGCAGCTAGCACACGTCGAACAGAAGAAGACGAAGCGCTCATACAACCACGCGAAGTATCTAGAAGAGCGACGCCATATGATGCAGTGGTACGCCGATGAGCTCGACGCGATCGCGGCCGCGTATTCCGCCGACGTCGTCGCTTAGGTTTCTTCTGGGTTGAGAATACGGTTTATAACGCGTGTGACCGCAATCTCGGACCAGCGTGATGCTGTTCCGAATTTGCCCGGTCGGGGAAACTCTCCGGCCTTAATCATTGCGTAGATCTTGGTCTTTCCCAGGCCAGTACGCTCCTTGACTTCTTCTATGGTCAGTCCGCGGTCAAATTCTTTCTGCTGATCCTGTTGCATGGTCCCGTCCTAGAGGTTGCTAGAGAGGTTGGATTTTGGATGTGGCAGTCGCCGTTACACATTCAATTCGTAGGTGGCAATTCTGTGGGACAGCCCGGATGCTCACCTTTCGCATCGTTGTCCGGTGATTACAAAGCTGGCTTCTGAGATTGCCCGGTCCATCCGGTCGATGACGCTCGCTAATAGCTCAGAAACGTCTCCTCCACTTAGCATCTGCGCATGCAGCCCGGCGGTGATGGCGGCGTTGGCAGCAGACAGCGCAACTCCTGCGGATCGAAGTTCCTGGAGGCAGGCGTTGATGGGTGCAGTGCGCAGAATCTCTGCGCACGAGGTCACACGCCCATTCGTTTGGCGATTGATCATGGTGTAGATCCCGATCGAGTTTTGTCCGCTGACTTACCGCCAAGCAGGGTGACGGACGACGCAGGTTTGGCGGACCGAGGATCGGGAAACCCGGCGAACCCGAAGGCTCCCCTGCGCCGTCCGCCATAAAGACGGAGCGCATGGCTTGCAGGTGACTGAAAACAATCGACGGAGTATTCAAGTCGACTGATCGCAGGGTACAAAGATCTGTCGGACCGCCAAGCCCGGTAGCCAATTTTGTGGCGACGGCCTAAGCATCTCTCCGCTTGAAACAGTGTGTCAACGGTTGTTAGAGCTTTTTTCGCCGTGCCATTCTGCAGCTTTCAACCTGGTTGCCGCTTGAAGGTCAAACAGAAAATACAGCCTTCTGCTTTCAAGCGTAGTGTCACACTTTGGTTTGTATTTCTAGGATACAGATGCTTAGGGAGGTGGGGCGATGCAATAGGCGTGTGGCTGACGCGCTTCCGAAGAAGCGCTTTGATGCCTTCATCTTGCTGGTAAAACTTGCCCCGTTTACCGCAGAAGAGATCGCTATGGCGCGATCCGCAAACGGCCGATTTGAGACGCGAGTGATATTGCTGACCGCTAAGGAGCTTGAGCCATACCTGTTTTATCTTCGTCATGAAGATGAAGCGATTCGGCACCGTGGATCTTTTCCGGAAGACTTGGCGGAAATCACTTCGCTCTTATATTTCCCCGCCGGGGCTGCTGATGCGGAAGAGGGGGAAAACCGCTGAGGCGGTCAACTATCCTTTTGCTTGGCAACTAGCTCGTGCTGATAGTAGGCGTCTATGGGGTCCTCCAGGATGGCGTACACGCCCCCCAGGTGCTTGGGATCTGGATCCAGCCATGCGTCAAGGTTTTCTGGCCGAATAGGGATGATGCATCGCTCGTGCCCGGCGGCGAGCACCTCCGGTGGCGGATCTCGCGTAACCCATCGGCTCCTCTAGCCCGTAATTTGGATCGGTGGGCCAATGGCCGATAACGATGCCGGTTTTGGACAGCGGCGCACCATTGGCATCGACACCTGCATCGTCGATTTGAATCCATGTACCGCCTGGTTGCTCGAAAATCCTCGGATCGTTCTTACTGAAGTGAGGTAGGTTGTGCAGGGCCGGCCTCAGGAAAAAGTCCACTCTGACCCGGTTTCACGGTTTCAGCTGGATTTGGGACAACAAAACGCCCGCATAGAGCGGGCGTCTTCTTATGCTATTTGACCTGGCTGCCAATCGAATTGACGTGCAACAACCTCCACGTACTCATCATGGCCAAGAAGTATGTAATGACGCCATTGACTCGCATCCAATCCAAGCTCCTTGATCCAGCTCGAATCCCCCACCTCGTACATCCTTGGATCAGGACAAAATCCGGTTGCCTTCCACAAGCTCCCCACTCTCGACACGGATTGTTCTGCTGTTTCTCCACTGTCAATGCCACTCGGCACATTTGACCAGTCATAACGTTGCTCAGAGATAACCTCAAGATCGGAAACCGCCGGCAAAATTCGCGCTTGACTTACCTCTTCAAACAACACTTTCACGAGTCTGTGCGCTGCTCCACTCATAGAGTTGGATCGAACAAACTCTCCAGGATCACGAACAACAAACGGCGCGACTGTGTTTGAGCCAATCTCCAACTCGAAGAATCCGATAAATGTTGCCGCCGCCGGCTGCTCTTGTTCGCTCAACTCCATACGCAAGTAAGGAACCGAGGGGCTAATCATCCAAGGAACTCGGACAGGAAACAAAACTCCAAGCGTGCTCATCCTCACTGCGCTCCCGGCACTTCAATCACCCTCAGTATTGTAAGGTCGCTCTGACTCGGTGTAACTGGGACGCGTGGCCCCGGCAGCGGTGCATCAGGCAGTAATGACGTCTCTCGAAGTCTCAGCAGAAGCTCTCGCGACGGCTGAATGATGCTTAGGCGGCAGCGATAGCGTGAGCTGTCCAGGCCGAGGGCGACGAAAAGCGCCCGCCGAAGTCGTCTCCGAAAAAGGTAATTTTGGTAATCAGTACCCCCAATCATGACTTAAGTACCTGATTTTACTAGTATAAACTGGATTTCCTCGAAAGGTAATTTCGGGGTGACAAAAATTACCTTTCTATATAAGTGATTGATTGGATGGGGAAAAAAATAGAAAAAAATTACCTTTATGTAGGGTAATCAGATTACCTTTAATTACCCTCGGATTACCTTTTGTCCTTCCTGCTAATGCCTTGTCTGGAAAGGAAAAACAAGCAAATTCCCGGAAAAATTACCAAAATTACCTTTTTCCGACGATGCCACCCATTGGGGCAATATATAGCGCTTTGTGTCCGTTGTTGTCCGTGGTCGTTCACTCTCCCGATGCGACCAGCGCGGCCTGGATCTCGGCCACCTGCTGGCGAATGGTGTCCGATAGCGCGGCCACCAGAAGTTCGATGTGGTCGGGATCCACGCTACCCATCTTGAGGCCAGCCACCATACCGGCGGTCAGGCTGTCCATCGCGTCCACGTGACGCTGGACGCGCTCAATCATGGCCAGGATCTTCTTGTTGCTAGTCATTCCAGGTGTTCCCTCGGCTCCTTCGACAAAAGCCGCACGCCTCTCCGGCGCCGGCATGCGCTGTATCGGCAGATTGCGCGAACCTGTCTGCTGCGGCGCGACAACCGAGCCAGCTAGAATGGCCGCTTGTTGCGGTCGGGCCAGTCATCGGCTTGCACCTCATACCTCTACGCTGCCGCTACAGTGCAACGTCTGGGCCACAACCGTTCGCCGCCGAAATGGGCACAAACGGGGATTCCGAGACGACCTTCTGACGGGGTGAGAATCGCGATTGGGGGTATCGTTGGGGGTATCGATGACGGTCGGCACAAAAATAATTCAATCAATTTAATGAGATAGGCCGACTATGCTTCTCATGATCGACAACTACGACAGCTTCACCTTCAACCTCGTGCAGTACCTGGGCGAGCTGGGCCAGGCGGTGAAGGTGGTGCGCAACGATGCGCTGGACGTAGCCGGCATCCGGGCGCTCAAGCCCTCCCACATCATGATTTCGCCGGGCCCCGGCACGCCGGACGATTCGGGCGTGTCGCTGCAGGTGCTGAGCGAGCTGGCCGGTGAGATCCCCGTGTTCGGCGTGTGCCTGGGTCATCAGGCCATCGGCCAGGTGTTTGGCGGCAAGGTGATCCGCGCCAAGCAGATCATGCACGGCAAGACGTCACCGGTGCGTCACCGCGGCCAGGGCGTGTTCGCCGGGCTGCCCGATCCGTTCGAGGCGACGCGCTATCACTCGCTGGTGGTGGAGCAGGAGTCGTTGCCCGACTGCCTCGAAGTGACCGCCTGGACGGAAAACGCCGACGGCAGCATCGACGAGATCATGGGCCTGCGCCACAAGACGCTGAAGGTCGAAGGCGTGCAGTTCCATCCCGAATCCATCCTCACCCAATACGGCCACGACTTGTTGCGCAACTTCCTCGGCCTGCCGTTGAAGCTCGCGGCATGAACGTGGCAGGCAACGTGGGGCGTCGCGTCACCATCACGCCGCAGGAAGCGCTACAGCGCACCATCGAGCATCGCGAGATCTTCCACGACGAAATGATCGAGCTGATGGGGCAGATCATGCGCGGCGAAGTGAGCCCGCTGATGACCGCCGCCATCATCACCGGCCTGCGTGTGAAGAAGGAAACCGTGGGCGAGATCACCGGCGCGGCGCGCGTGATGCGCGAGCTGTCGGCGAAGGTGGAACTGCCTGCGCACGAGCACTTCGTCGACATCGTCGGCACCGGTGGCGATGGTGCCTCGAGCTTCAATATTTCCACCACCTCGATGTTTGTTGCCGCCGCCGCCGGTGCGCGCGTGGCCAAGCATGGCGGTCGCAGCGTGTCGTCCAAGTCGGGCAGCGCGGATGTGCTCGAAGCGCTGGGCGCAGTGATCGATCTGCCGCCCGCAAAAGTGGCCCAATGCATGCAGGAAGTCGGCATCGGCTTCATGTTTGCGCCCAACCATCATCCTGCGATGAAGGTGGTGGCGCCGGTGCGCAAAGAGATGGGCGTACGCACGCTGTTCAATATCCTCGGACCGCTGACCAATCCGGCCGGTGCGCCGAATATTTTGATGGGCGTGTTCCATCCCGATCTGGTCGGCATCCAGGTGCGCGTGCTGCAGGCGCTGGGCGCGAAACACGCGCTGGTGGTGTGGGGGCGCGACGGCATGGACGAGATCTCGCTGGGCGCGGCCACCCTGGTGGGCGAGCTGCGCGACGGTGAAGTGCGCGAATACGAAGTGGAGCCGGAAGATTTCGGCCTCGCCATGGCGTCCAGCCGCAATCTGCGCGTTGAGAATGCGGAAGAATCGCGTGCCATGCTGCTCGAGGCCCTGGAGGGGCGTCGTGGCGTGCCGCACGACATCGTGTGCCTCAATGCGGGCGCTGCGCTGTACGCTGCCAATGTGGTGGATTCCATCGCCGCAGGCATCGAACTCGCACGCTCAACCATCGCCAGCGGCGCTGCTCGTGCAAAAATGGACGCCTTCGTCGCCGTCACACGGCGTCTGGCGGAAGCGTCCTGACGCTCACGCTACTTTCATCCCCTTTCCCCGCAAGCTTTTGCCATGACCGACATCCTCCAGCGCATCCTCACCCGCAAGACTGAAGAAGTGGCCGAACGCAGCGCCAGGCTGCCGCTGGCAGAACTGTCCTCGCGCGTGGCCGATCTGCCGGAAACCCGCGGTTTTGCGGCCGCGATCGAGGCGAAGGTGGATGCCGGCCAGGCCGCTGTCATCGCTGAAGTGAAGCGCGCGAGCCCGAGCAAGGGCCTGATCCGTCCGGATTTCGATCCCGCCGCGATCGCGCGCAGCTACGAGCAGGGCGGTGCCGCCTGCCTGTCGGTGCTCACCGATAAGGATTTTTTCCAGGGCAGCGAAGATTTCCTGCAACAGGCGCGCGACGCCTGCTCGCTGCCGGTGCTGCGCAAGGATTTCGTGATCGACCCGTACCAGGTGTACGAAGCGCGCGTGATCGGCGCGGACTGCATCCTGCTGATCGTGGCGGCGCTGAGCGACTCCGCGCTGCTGGATCTGTCGATGCTGGCGGCCGAGCTCGATCTGGACGTGCTGTGCGAAGTGCACGACGCCGAAGAGCTGGAGCGCGCGCTTGCGCTGCCGGTGCCGCTGATCGGCGTGAACAACCGCAATCTGCGCACCTTCCACACCTCGCTCGATACCTCGCTGGAACTGCAGCAGCTGATGGAATACGACCGCATTCTGGTCAGCGAATCGGGCATCCACACGCCCGACGATGTCGCCACGCTGCGCGAGGCGGGCATCAACGCCTTTCTCGTGGGCGAAGCCTTCATGCGCGCCAACGATCCGGGCGCGGAACTGAAGCGCCTGTTCGCCACGGCCTGAGTCTCAGGCAGGTCGACGCATGAGCACAGGGGAAACTGGTCTGGAGTCGGCAGCGGCGGAAGCAGCCGTGGCCGCGCCGCGCACGGTGTTGTTTGATTTCGATGGCGTGCTGATTCACGGCGACGCCTTTTATCTGTTCATGCGCGAGCGCTTCCAGCGCTCGTGGCTGCGCAAGTTCGGCGCCTTGCTGGCGCTGCCGTGGATGCTGCTGGTGGTGCCGTTTTCGCGTCGTCTGGCCGAGCGCGCGCTAGTCCATGTGGGTCTGATGGGTCTCAACGAGCGTCGCTACCGCCTGGCGGCCGAAGCGTTCGGTGCAAGCCTGACGCGTCGCCCCAAGCAATTTTGCCGCGACGGCCTGAACGCCTTGCGCCGCCATCAGGCCGCGGGCGACCGCGTCATCGTGGTCACCGGCTGCGAGCACGTGCTGGTCAGCCACATCCTGTCTCAGCTGGGCCTGGGCGAAGTGGACGTGCTGGCTTCGCAGCTGCGTCCCGGACCGCTGGGCATGCGCGTGAAGCTGCACAATGTGGGTCGCCGCAAACCCGCGCAGCTGGCGGCTTTCGGGGTTGGCGAGTGGCATGTGGCCTATAGCGACTCGCTGGTCGATGCCCCCATGCTCAAGCCTGCCGCGGAAGCCGTCCTGGTCAACGGCACGCCCAAGCTCTGCAAGAAGCTGGAGCGGGCACTGGGTCGCACGATTACCCGCGTCGACTGGTTCTAACCCACAGCTCGTTGTGGGAGCGCACCCTGTGCGCGACACCAGGTTGCGACACGTTGCCGACAAGGGCAGTCGCGCACAGGGTGCGCTCCCACAAGGGAAGGGGCTTCGCGACGCGCGTTGATATCTACTCATCATGGTTCGAGGGTTGTCGGATGTATCTCCCTACGCTCGCCCAGCTGGCGCTCGGCAGCCGGCTCAAGTCGCTCAGCGACCACTTCTACACGGCCGTCGACGAGGTCTACCGCACCTGCGGAGCCGGCGTCGAATCGCGCTGGTTCCCGGTACTGCGTTTCCTGTGGGAGAACGGCGAGACGACCGTCAGCGACGTGGCCCAGGCCATCGGGCAAACCCATTCGGCCGTGAGCCAGCTGGCCGACAAGCTGGTCGATGCCGGCCTGGTCTGCCGCAACAAGGATGCCCAGGATGGTCGCCGCAGCCTGCTTGGCCTTACCGCCAAGGGACGTACCGACCTATCCGCGCTGGGGCCGATCTGGGTCGCGGTGCGCCGTGGCATCGTCAAATCCTTGGGCGAGCAGGAACTGGAGGCTTTGCTCAATGCCCTGGCTGCCACCGAGGCGGCCGTGCAGGATCGTCCCGTGGTCGACGCCATGCTGGCCGAATATGCGGCGCTGACCACCGCGGTACTGGAAGTGGTGTCCTACGAGCCGGCCCTGAAAGAGCATTTCTACCGCCTCAATGCGCAGTGGCTGGAGCGCCATTTCCGCATCGAGGAGATCGACCGTGAGATGCTGGGCGACCCTGAGCGCCACGTGCTGGCGACGGGTGGGGCGATCTTCTTTGCGCGCCTCGCCGGCGAGGTCATCGGCACCTGCGCGCTGCTGTGCGAATCGCCGGGCGTCTATGAGCTGTCCAAGATGGGCGTGGACGAGACCTTCCGCGGCATGGGCGCCGGGCGTGTGCTGCTGGCTGCCGCCATCGCCGAATTCCATCGCCGCGGCGGCCACGAACTATTCCTGGAATCCAACAGCCGCCTCAAGACTGCGCTGCGCATGTACCAGCAGGCCGGTTTCGTGCTGCAGCCATCGGTGCGCGCCGGCTCGCACTACGAGCGGGCGGACGTGTACATGATCTACCAGCCGGAACATCGCCAGGTCGCCAAGGCGGGCGCCCCCCGGGGCTGAGTCCGGCTGCGGCAGGCTGGAAACAAAGAAACCCGGCCGAGGCCGGGTTTCGTCGTCTGGGCGAAGCCCGGATGAGGCTTAGCGCGTGCCGCGCACCACGATGGTCTTGCCGGCCACGTCGATCATGCGCTGTTCCTCGAGCTGCTTGAGCACGCGACCCACCATCTCGCGGGAACAGCCCACGATGCGGCTTACTTCCTGGCGGGATATGCGGATCTGGGTGCCTTCCGGGTGGGTCATCGCATCAGGCTCCTGGCACAGGTCCAGCAGCGTCTTGGAGATGCGGTTGGTCACGTCCATGAAGGCCATGCGGCTGACCTGGCGCGAGGTGCGCAGCAGACGGTGCGTCAGCTGGGAACCGATGGCGAACAGGATCTTCGGGCATTCCTCGCGGAGCGGGCCTTCCAGCAGCTGGAACAGGCGCTCATAGCTGATCTCGGCCATCTCGCAAGCGGTGCGGGTGCGCACCATGGACTCGCGCTGTGCCTGCTCCACGAACAGGCCCATCTCACCGATGAACTGGCCCCGGCTCAGGTACGCCAGGATCAGTTCGCGGCCTTGCTCGTCCTCCGTGCAAACGGCCAAAGAGCCGTCCACGATGTAATAAAGCGTGTTGGCCGGGTCGCCCGGACGAATGATGGCGGTCTTGCCCGGGTAGCGTCGGCGATGGCAAAGCGCAAGAAATCGCTCCATCGACGCCGGATCCGGAGCGAAATTCGCTGGCGCCTGTGACCGTTCAAAAGCCTGCTGTAGCTGATATTTGAGTTGCGCCACGTGAGATCCCGTTGATTCAAAACGGGGGCCGCAAGCGTCCCCCGGTAGTCCAAACCTTACCCCTCCGGGCATTATGGCAAACTAACCTGAGCTTCCGGAGGTTCAGTTTTCCTTTTTTTTGCCGCATACTTCACGGTCTTTCGGACGCGATCCCTTTGTCGCGCTCCCGTCACAAGGGTCGTGGAAGCTTCGGGCTTTCACGTCGAATTATCCAGCGGGGACCCTTGTAGCTAACCCGCCTCTGCTGCTGGCCCCATCCCCGGCCATGGAGAGTCGTTGTGGTTAAACCGCTTCCGCGCCTGCGTTTGCAAGGCTTCAACAATCTGACGAAGGCCCTGAGCTTCAACATCTACGACATCTGCTATGCGGTGTCCGAAGAGCAGCGCCAGCGTTATATCGAATACATCGACGAGCAGTACGACGCCGATCGCCTGACCCAGATCCTGACGGATGTGGCCGAAATCATCGGTGCCAACATCCTGAACATTGCACGCCAGGACTACGATCCGCAAGGCGCATCCGTCACCATCCTCATTTCCGAGGAGCCGGTGGTGGAAAAGCTCGGCCGCGACACGATCTCCGACGCGGTGGTCGCGCACCTGGACAAGAGCCACATCACCGTCCACACCTACCCGGAAACGCACCCGCACAACGGCATTGCGACCTTCCGCGCGGACATCGATGTCGCCACCTGCGGCGTGATCTCGCCGCTGAAGGCCCTGAACTACCTGATCGACAGCTTCGAATCGGACATCGTCATCGCCGACTACCGCGTGCGCGGCTTCACGCGCGACGTGAAGGGCAAGAAGCATTTCATCGATCACAAGATCAACTCGGTGCAGGACTACCTGGCCAAGCACATCCGCCAGAAGTACGAGATGTTCGACGTGAACGTGTACCAGGAAAACATGTTCCACACGAAGATGCACATCAAGGACTTCGACCTTGATACGTATCTGTTCGAGGCGCATGCGGATGACCTCTCGTTCAAGGAGCGCCAGCGGATTGAGTCGCTGTTGAGGCGCGAGATTGAGGAGTTGTTCCACGGTCGCAACCTGATGTGACGAAAAAACCCCGCCGAAAGGCGGGTTTTTTTTATGGCTCGTATCGCGGTCTAGAGCGGTGTTTGGCCTTTGACTGTCATCCCGGCGCAGGCCGGAGGCGCTTTTCAACAGCCGCATGGCTGGTCATCCAGAGCCTCGGTTTCTGGTTGCCGCCTCCCCGCCAGCGTGCCGCCTACGACGCGAAGCTAGTCCCTGTGGGACGCGGCGGGCGTTTCGATCGGCTGCCGCCGCTCGAGTCACTTTTCTTTTGCTGGCCCAAAAGATCCCACGGGACTAGCTTCGCGTCGAAAGTAACCCAAAGAAAATGGCCTGATAACGCCCGCAGCATCGTGTTGGGATAAGCCCGAA
>NZ_JBFTQX010000023.1:0-32828 GCF_056399225.1 Dyella sp. 01N448
CGCCGTCGCGCACCGGGTGCGCTCCCACAGGGAAGCTCTCACAGGGAAGCGCCCACAGGGAAGGGGTGGACGAGTTATCGCCCAGCCGATCTCGCCAGGTCCAGCCGACGCTGCCGCGCCGGTATGTTCAACAGCACCGGCAGCCATGCCGCCAGCGGCTGCGGGGTGATGCCCAGCGCGGCATAACCATCCACCTTGCCCACCGAATCGGTGCGCAGCGAGCGAAAGTTGTCCAGCGAGAACGGCTTGCCCGGCAGCATTTGCGCCACTTGTGCCTGCAGCCGGCCGAGGCCGTCCGGCAGCGCCATGATGGGTGTGCGCACGCCCATCGTGTCGCGGATCATGTGCACGATCTCGCCGAGCGTGAGCACATCCGGGCCGTAGAGCTCGAAGCTGCGGTCGATGCCGAGCTTGTCGTCGCCGATGCAGCGAGCCATCGCTTCGGCCACGTCGCCGGCCCAGGTCGGCGCCATCTTCGACGGTGCGCGTGCCAGCGGCAGCACTGGCATCTGCCGCAGCAACGTGGCGAAACGCGACACCAGGCCGCCATCCGCGCCGAACATCACGCTCGGCTGGTAGATGGTCCAGTCAATCGAGGAGTTGCGCACCTGCGCTTCCGCCTCGCCCTTGCTCTTGAGGTATTGCGACAAGCCCTGGCCGGCCTTGAGCGCGCTCATATGGTGCAGGCGCGACACGCCGGCCGCCTGGCAGGCGCCGAGCACGCGCTGGGCCAGGTCCACGTGCGCGCGCTGGAAGGTCTGCTCGCCGAACGCATTGAGGATGCCGACCAGGTTGATCACCGCATCGGCGCCCTCGAACTGCCGGCGCAGCGCATTGGCGTCATACACATCCACGCTGTGGATGCTCACGCCGGGGAGCACGCCCAGCGCACGCCGCTGTTCGCGGTTGCGCGATAGCAGCACGATGCGATGGCCGTCCCTGATCAGGCGCGGCAGCAAATGCGAGCCGACAAAGCCGCTACCGCCGAGCACGACCAGTTGTTTGGATTTCAGTGTCACTCAGTGTCTCCGCCTCAATGCGTACTGCTGGCTGCAGCCGGTGCTGCCATGCTGCTGGCGGGAGCAGCTGAACCTGCCTCCGCAGGCGTCGGCGGCGCCACCACCGGACAGGTCACCAGCTTACGCTCACTGCGGGCATCCGGCAGCGTATAGGTCTGGCCGATCGGCGTGAGTCGCTGCGACAGCGTGACGGCATTGCCATGCTGGCGCCAGTCGTAGATCACCGCGAAGGACATCACGCGCGCCACGTATTCGCGCGTCTCCTTGAACGGAATGGTGGCGATGAACAGGTCCGGCGGCAGCGAATTGCGCGCCTCCAGCCATTGGTCCACCTTGCCGGGGCCGGCGTTGTAGGCCGCGCTGGCGAGCCAGGGCGCGCCGTTGAAGCGCGCTGCCATCTGCGCGAGATAGCGCGTGCCCAGGATGATGTTGGTGATCGGGTCGTACAGCGAGTCCCCGCCAGTCCAGGTGACGCCGTTGCGCTTGGCCACCAGCGCGGCCGTCGACGGCAGCAACTGCATCAGGCCGCGCGCATCCGCACCGGAGCGTGCATCGGCCATCCAGGCGCTTTCCGCGCGAAGAATGGCGTACGCCCACGACGGATCGATCCCTGCCTGTTCGGCCTGCGGTACCAGTCCGTCCTGGCTGGCCAGCGGGAAGCGCTGCTCGTAATAGCGCAACGCATCGCCGGTGTTGAAGGTGAACACCGCGCGGTCGTACCAGCCGCGACGATAGGCGAGAGCGACCGCCTGCTTGAGCGTATCCGCATCAGCGCCATCGAGTGCCTGCGTCCATTCGCGACGCGCCTGCTTGGGCAGGCCCACGGCATAAAGCTCGAACGCGCGCAACAAACCCTGGTTGGCGAGCAGGGCGCGTTCGCGCTGCGGGTTGCCTTTCAGGTCCGTCTGGCAGATGCCGTACGGCGCCTTGATGCGATCGGCAGCAAGGAATCCGAAGAACGTCGGCTCCTGCGCCAGGCTGCTGAGTACCTGTTGCGACTCGGCATTGCGATTGGTGGCAGCCAGAGCGCGTGCGCGGAACCAGCGCCATTCGCCGTCCTGCTGTTGCGTCGCCGGCATCGCATCGATGGCGGCGAGCGCCGCAGTCCAGTCCTGTTGTGCCAGGGCGGCGCGCACGCGCCATTCGCGGCTGGTGTCGGTCTGCACGGACGCCGGCAGCGCGATCAGGCGCGAGAGTGCATCGGCGTCGTAGTCGGTGGCATGGAACAAGGCCAGCGCATACATCACGCGATTGCGCTGCTCGGGAGTGAAGGCGAAATGGCTCTGCAGTTTTTGCCAGGCGATGTCCGCGGTGACCGACTGGCGCCGCGCAAGTCGTTCCAGCGCGAGCGTCGCGGCCTGCCGGTTGCGCGTCGTATCGGGCCACTGATTGGCTGCCACCACCGCAGCCCCGGGATCGCTGAGTGCGGAGGCGATGCGTCTTGCGGAATCCGCCTGGTCCGCCGGCAGCCAGCCGGCGATGGCGTTGATGGTGCCCGGCTGCACGGCATCCGCGGCGCGGTCGATGCGATCCCACAGGCGTGGTTCGGTGAGCAGGCCCTGGTCGTGCGCGGCGCTCAACACCGGATCGCAGGCACCCGGCAGTTTGGGCTTGCTCCACAGCGCGGCAAGGTCGCGATCGAAATCGAGCTGCGCACCCTTGCTCAGCTGCGCCTGCAACGCGTTGCAGGTGAGCGCATCGCCGAGACCCGGCTGGTACATCGCAAGAAACGTGTCCCAATCCTGCCGGCGCGCCAGTTCGGTGAGAAAGTCGCGGCGCAAGTCCGCGGCAGGCAGCAGGCCGGGATAGCGCTTGAGATAGTCCTCGACCTGCGGCCGCTGGACCTGGCGGATATCGTGCGTGAGCGAGGTCACTTCCAGATAGGGATAGAGCGGGTAGTCCTGCAGTGTGCTGGCCGCCGTGCGCCAGCCATCGCCGCCCTGCTGGGCCGCGGCGTACGCCTGCTTGAATGCCGTGCGTTGCGCTTCCGTGGGCTCGGCGGCCGAGGCCGCGCCGACCAGCCACAGGCCGGCCACCAGGATGAGCAGGCGGCGGGCAACTTGCCGCGGTGCTGCGTGCAGGGACATGACGACTCCTTTGCCAAGACCGACGCAGTGATAGTCGCGGTTCCGCAGGGGCGGCGCGCTGCGCGGGACTGCGCAGAATGGCCAATCCCCGCTGAGCGTGACGTGAAACCGAGGGCGCGGCCCTGCCCGCGCACATGGCGAGGGCGCAGCCCCTGTTAGAATTCGCCACCCACGAGGCGCCGCATCCGGCGCTTGAGCCACGCTCTTAGGAAGCGCATGTCGCCATCGCCCTCGCCGTCATCCCGTGTTGCCCCGCTGGCATGGTTGATCCTCGTCGTGGCCACCCTGTCAGGCGCCGCGTGGTGGTGGCAGATTGGACGCCCGGTGGCGCTGCCGGATGCGCCGACCGCACGCATCGCCTGCGTGTCCTATGCACCGTTCCGCAAGCCGGGCGAGACGCCGCTCGATCCGCATGCCTTTGTCAGCCCCGAGCGTATCGACGCGGATCTGAAGGCATTGTCCGAGCGCTTCGATTGCGTGCGCACGTATTCGCAGGGCTTTGGCTTGAACGCTGTGCCCGCGATCGCCCAGAAATACGGCATGAAGGTGCTGATGGGCATCTGGCTGGGCCGCGATCTCGCGCTCAACGACCGCGAAGTGACGATGGGCATCGCCACCGCGAAGGCGTATCCGCAGGTGATCCGCGGCGTGATCGTCGGCAACGAAGTGCTGCTGCGCGGCGAGCAATCGCCCGAAGCGATCGCCGCCTACATCACGCGCGTGCGCAGCGCGCTGCAGGATGTGCACGTGCCGGTCACCTATGCCGATGTGTGGGAGTTCTGGCTGCGCTATCCGCAGATGGCCAACGTGGTCGACTACATCACCATCCACATTCTCCCGTACTGGGAGGACGATCCGGTGCCGCCGCAGGATGCACTCAAGCATGTCGCGGACGTCTATGCGCAGATGAAGGCGCACTTCTCCGGTCGTGCCGTGATGATTGGCGAGACCGGCTGGCCGAGCCAGGGCCGTCCGCGCCGCGAGGCGAGTGCGAGCCTGGTGAACGAGGCGCGTTATCTGCGCGAATTCCTGCTCTATGCCGGCAGCGTGGACATGCCGTACAACGTGATCGAAGCGTTCGACCAGCCGTGGAAGCGCGATCAGGAAGGCACGGTCGGCGGCTATTGGGGCATTTTCGATGTCAATGCAAAGCCCAAGTTCAGCATGCAGGGACCGGTGGTCGAGGAGCCGAACTGGATCGCCGGCTGGTTCGCCGGTGTGGCAGGTGCCGTGTTGTTTTTGCTGTCGGGCATCTGGCGTCGCGGCTTGGCCAATACGCGCAGTCGCGTTGCGCTGATCCTCGCTGGCTTCGCCACCGCCACGTCGATTGCATGGCAGGGCCGTCGCATGCTGTTCGATTGCCGCAACCAGCTGGAATGGGTGTTTTCCGGCCTGCTTTGCGCGCTGGCCCTGCTTTCGGCCGTCTATCTGGCGCGCCGCATCGCTGCACGACTGGCCGGCGCGGCCATCCAGTTGCCGGATCGCCGCGTGCGTTTCCTGTGGATGTTCGGCTTGGCCTTCTACGACTTGCTGCTGGTCTTCGACGGCCGCTATCGCGATTTCCCGCTGGGCCTGTTCTGGCCGCCGGCGGTGGGCTTCATGATTGCGGCGTTGATGGAATCGGCCGACAACTGCGTGGTGCCGATCATCGAGGAGCGCTTCATGGCCTGCCTGCTGCCGTTGCTCGCTGCCGTGGTGGTGGCGCAGGAGATCGGGCTCAACCCGTCGACCTGGCTATGGCTGGCCGTGAACTTCGCGACCGCCGGTGCGGTGATGATCGAATGGCGCCGCGCCGCCCGACTGCAGACGTACCAGCCGCAGGCAACCCACCAGTAACGCGAACGCACCCGGCGCAAAACAGTAGAGCACCACGGCGACCACGCCGGTCGCCGCGGAAAGCCAGGCCGCGAACGGGTGCTTCCAGGCCAGTGCGAGTACGGCGGCGGCCAGTGCCACCCAGCCGTAGATGCCCATCTGATAGCTGTAGCTGGCAGACATGCGCAGCGGTGCCAATACAAATCCCATCACCGCGGCATGGCGCGCATCGCAGGTCAGCGAGCGCGCGGTGTCGCACAGGTGCGCCACGTCGACCGACTCGACCAGGCCATAACGCAGCGCATACGCAAGCGCGCCGAGCAGGATCAGCGTCAACCAGGGCAGGGTCAGCAGTACAGCGCGTTTCATCGACGGATCCGGTGCAGGCGTGGGGTGATATGGCTGGGCAAGCGGATCTCGGCCGCTATGGGTAGATGATCGGAGAACGCCTGCGGCAGCGCCCACACTTTGTCGAGCTGGATCTTCTCGGAGGTGAGGATGTGATCGAGCGCGCGACGCGGCTTCCAGCTGGGAAACGTCGGCGTCGATTGATCGGGCGGCACCAGGCTGGACTTGGCGAACAGGTGCTTCATCTCCGCGCTGCGCGCTTCGGTATTGAGATCGCCCATCAGCACGGCATGCGGGAAATCCTGCAGCACTTCGGCAATGAAGCCCAGCTGCTTCGCACGTGCCGGTGCGCTGAGCGAGAGGTGCGCGATCATCACGGCGAGCGCATCGTCGCCGTCGCCAAAACGCGCGAGCAAGGCGCCGCGGCCGGGAATGCGGCTGGGCAGCGGATAGTCGAGCACGCTGCTGGGTTCGAGCCGGCTGATCAACCCGTTCGCCGAATGCGCCAGCCGCGCCATCGGGCGATTGGGCTGATGACTCCAGAACGGCATGCCGGCCGCTTCGGCCAGGTAGCGCGTCTGATTGAGAAAGCCCGAACGCAGGCTGCCGGCGTCCGCTTCCTGCAGGCCGATCAGGTCGAACTGCGGCAGTACTTCGGCGAGGCGGTCGAGGTTGTCCAGTTTGCTGCGGCCCGGCAGCACGGCATTGAGGCTGCGCGTGACGTATTCGCTGTAACGCTGCACGCTGGCGCCAGCCAGGATATTGCAGCTGAGCAGACGCAAACGGCGTTCGGTGGCCGGGGCGGGAGTGGGTTCGGCACGCTTCATCGGGCGGAAAGGGTAGTCGCAAAAGGGTGAACGCCGCCATCGTGGCGGCGATCAGACTGGAGACAGACCCTGAGCATGCCCGGTCGGTTGTGAACGCGGGGAAAGTTCCGCGTCGCCGCCGGGGCTTACTTGGCGCCGCTGAGGTCGCGCTTGGCCAGCCACTGGGCGACGGCGGACAGTTCGGCCAGGGTCTTCACATTGGCAGTGCGGTACTTGCCGTCGACGACGATGGTCGGCGTGCCGTCCACCTGCCACTGCTTGACCAGCTCGGCATCCTTGCGGATCTGCTGGGTCACCTCGTCGGAACTGGCGATGCGCATGAACTCCTCGCGCTTCGCGCCATGCATGGCGTAGAAATCGGCCAGCTCATCGAGGGTGGAGATCGGGTAGTGGTCGTCGAACTTGGCCTTGAACAGCTCCAGGTGCGTCTGTTCCAGCACGCCCAGCTTCTTGGCGGCGTAATAGGCACGGGCAAACGGCAGCCATTCGTCGCTGAACACGGCCGGCATCAGCTTGAACGTCACGCCGGCCGGCAGCTGCTTGCGCATCTGCTCGGCGATCGGCGCGAAATGCGCGCAGTGGATGCAGCCGTAGGAGAACACTTCGACCACTTCGACCTTGCCCTCATTGCTGAGGCGGTGCGCCGGTGCCGGCAGCGTCACGTACTCGGTGCCCTCGGTATAGGGCGCGGCATCGTTGGAGCCGGTGGCGGTGCACGCCGTGGCCAGCAACAGGCCGGCGATCAGGCTGAAGGCGCGCAGGGAGGCAAAACGCTTGAACATGGGGCGGGTCTCGTCGAATGGCGTCAGGTGGATGTCGATGCGCGCGGCTTACTTGCCTGCGGCTTCCTTGGACACCAGCCACTTGGCGAGTTCCACTGCCTGCTCATAACCGCCGGCCGAACGCGCGGTGAAACGGTACTTGCCGTCGACCACGATGGTCGGGGTTTCTTCCACGCCATAGGCCTTGAGCATTTCGTCGGCGCGCTTGACCTTGGTGTTGATGGCAAACGAGTTGGCCACAGCGGCGAATTCTTTCGGATCGGCCCCGAACTTTGCGTAGACCTTGGCGGCGTCGTCGATGGTGGGCAGCGCCGAAGCGGGCTTGAGGCCGGTGCCCTGCATGGCGCTCAGCTCCTGCGACTTCCACACGGCGTCGTACATCGCGTCATTGGCCTTGTCGGCCACGCCCAGCGCCTGCGCGGTGAGGAAGGCGCGCTGCAGCATCGGCCAGTTTTCCTGCGGCATGAAGGAGGCCGGCAGATAAGCCACGGCGGCGCTGGCGGGCAGCTCCTGCACCAGCTTGTTCATGGTGGGATGGAACTGGTTGCACGCCGGGCAGCCGTAGGAGAACACCTCGGTCACTTCGATCTTGTCGGTGCTGCTGACCTTGGCCTGCGCCGGTTCGATGCGGAAGTAGTGCTTGCCTTCCACCCACTTGCCATCGTCCACGAACGGCGTGGCCGCTGCGGCGGGCGCCGCCGGAGCCTGCGCGGTGGTGCTGGCAGCCGCCGGAGCGGCGGCGGTGCTGGCGGCGGCCGGAGCCGCGGTGGTTGCGGCAGCAGCCGGCTGGGCGGCGGGCGCGGTGGCTGCCGGAGCCGGGGTCGGCTGCGGTGCCTGGCTGGCGTTGTCGTTGTTGTTGCTGCAGGCGGCGAGCGCGAGCAGGGCGGCACACAGGAACGACAGACGCTTCAGCATGGTGATCCTCAATACAGAGTCTTGGCTCGGAACGGACACGCCGGCCCATGGCCGGCGTGTCATAGACATTTACTTGGCGGCAGAAGTGCCCGCGCCTTCGGCGGCATGCAGGCCTTCGACGTAGCTGGCGATCGCGGCAATGTCCTTGGCGTCCAGCTTGGCGGCGATGCCCGGCATGATCTGCGAGTGGGCGTCGTCACCCCACACGGTGCCGTCGTGCCAGGCCTTGAGCGTGGCTTCGATGTACTGCGCATGCTGGCTGGTGAGCTGCGGGTACATCGCGCCCGGATTGCCGCGGCCATCGATGCTGTGGCACGCCATGCAGGCAGGCACACCCTTGGTGCTGTCGCCCTGGCGGTAGAGCTGCTCGCCGCGCTCGACCAGTGCCTGGTCAGCCACGCCCGGCAGCGAGGTCTTGCTGGCGAAGTAGGCGCCGATGTCGCGCATGTCCTGCTCGGACAGCGGTGCCACCATGCCCATCATGATCGGGTTCTGGCGCTTGCCGGACTTGAAGCTGTTGAGCTGGTGGACGATGTACGCCTCGCTCTGGCCAGCCAGCTTGGGATACTGCGGATCGGCGGAATTGCCGTCGATGCCGTGGCAGGCGCCACACGCGGCCGACTTGCCCTGGCCTGCGGTGGCATCGCCGGGCTTCACGGCGGCAGTCGCCTCAGCCGGCTTGGCGGCGGCTTCAGCAGCAGCGGCGGCAGGTGCCGTGGCGGCTGCGGCCGGCTTGGCGGCGGTGGTTGCGGGCGCCGGATTCTTGGCTTCCTGCGCCAGGATTGCTCCGGAAGACAACGCAAAGACGAGGACTACGGCATAACGAACAACAGCGGGCCGAAAACCGGCAGGCCGAAAACTCATACACTTGTCTCCCGAAAAACTGCTATGGCTGCACGGTTCGCGCTGGCCAGCGCGTCCGCAACTGGCAGAAACTACCGGATTATCTCTGCGCCACCATAGCCGGTCAAACCATGTCCAATCCATTGCAAGGCGCCCAGTTCGTACTGGCTGCCCACCGAATTTCTCAACTTCCGACCGACAGCGGCGCGGAGGTGGCGTTTGCGGGTCGCTCCAATGCCGGCAAGTCGAGCGCGCTCAATACCTTGACTGCGCATCGCGGTCTGGCGCGTACGTCGAAAACACCAGGTCGAACCCAGCAGATGGTGGCGTTCTCGCTGCCACCGCAGACCCTCGGCGAGGGCCCGGACGCGCTGCCGGCGCGGCTAATTGACCTACCCGGCTATGGCTACGCCAAGGTGCCCGAGGCCTTGCGCGAGCACTGGAAGCAGGAAATCGATGCCTATCTGCATCAGCGTCGCAGCCTGCGCGGAGTGGTGCTGATCACCGATATTCGCCATCCGCTCAAGGACTTCGATCGGATGATGCTGGAGTTTTGCTTCGCCACCCACCTGCCTTGCCACGTGTTGCTGACCAAGGCGGACAAATTGTCGCGGAGCGCGGCGGCACAGGCGCTGATGGCGCTTCGCAAGGTGTTGTCGGCCAGCGAAACCCAGGCCACGGCGCAGATTTTTTCCTCGCAGACGCCCACCGGCGTGGAGGAAGCGCGCGATATGGTGATGACGCTGCTCAATACGCCGCGAGAGTAAGCAACGCGCCGGACACCCGGCGCGAGCTTTTCGGCAAGCTCAGCGCTTGTCGACGGCGGCCATGAAGATCGCGCACAGCGCCTCCATGCCGGCGCGGTCGTCCTCGTCGAAGCGGGCGATGGACGGGCTGTCTACATCCCACACGCCAAACAGGCTGCCGTCGTCGCGCACCAGCGGCACCACGATTTCCGATTGCGAGGCGGCGTCGCAGGCGATATGGCCATCGAACGCATTCACGTCGCGCACCACCTGTGTCTGGCGCGTCTGCGCCGCGGTGCCGCACACGCCGCGGCCGAGCGCGATGCGGATGCAGGCCGGTTTGCCCTGGAACGGACCGACGACCAGTTCGGTGCCGTCATACAGGTAGAAACCGCTCCAGTTGAAGTCGGGCAGGCTGTGATAGATCAGCGCGGCGAAATTGGCGGCGTTGGCGATCACGTCGGGCTCGCCTTCCAGCAGCCCGCGGGCCTGGGCGCACAGATCTTCGTATTGTTCGCGCTTGCTGGCGTAGGCCTGCGTCTTCACTTCGTACATCGATCGACTCCTGTGGCGCCCGTGGATCGCGGGGATCTGTCCAGGCGGGCCGCCGTAAAGCACGTATTATGCGCCTGCCGGGCGGCACGGGAATGCCGGGCGCGACCATTCAGGGGATGGCTATGTCGACACTGTTTATTGCAGGCACCGACACGGGTGTCGGTAAGACCCATGCCACCTGCACGCTGCTGCATCTGCTGCGCAGTCGCGGCAATCAGGCCTGCGGCATGAAGCCGGTGGCCAGCGGTTGCGTGGAGACGCCGCAGGGCTTGCGCAACGACGACGCGCTCGCATTGCAGGCGGCCAGCAGTTCGCCGATGCCTTACGAATGGATCAATCCGGTGGCCTTGCGCGAGCCCTTGTCGCCCCACCTGGCGGCGGCGCACGAGGGCGTCGAGATCCGTCTCGCGCCGCTCTACGAGGCCTTCGAGCGTCTGCGTGGCATGCATGACGATGTGCTGGTGGAAGGCGTCGGTGGCTGGCTGGTGCCGCTGTCGCGCAGCCTGCTGGCGTCGGATATTCCACGTCAATGGCAGTTGCCGGTGGTGCTGGTGGTGGGCCTGCGGCTGGGCTGCATCAATCACGCCTTGCTGTCCGCACGCGCGATCGCCACCGATGGCTGCCGCCTGGTGGGCTGGATCGGCAACCAGATCGATCCGGACATGGACGCCGTCGACGAAAATATCGCCACTTTGCGCCACCACCTGCCGGCGCCCTGCCTGGGCATCCTGCCGTATGGCGTGGCACCGTCCGCCGCCGCCGCTCATCTGGATCTCACACTGGTCTTGGAATGACGTTCACATGGTCCGTGCTTGGATGTACGGGCCATCACCGCAGGAGGCACCCATGGCCATACGCAGCCACTTCTATCTTTCGGTCGCCGACCTCGCCCATGCGCGCGGGCCGGTCGCCACGCTGAGCTATGACGGAGCCGGTCCCAACGATCTCGCTGCTGCGGTGCAGAACGCCATGCGCAGCACCGATCTATTCGAGCGCTGGCGTGCCATGCAGGATGAGCCGGACGATGTGGACCCGGCGCTGGGCGCAATCGACCCGCAGGCCACGGCCAGCGCGCGGGTCAGCGACCTGCACATCGACATGGATCTCATCACCGACCTGCCGATGAGCATCGTGCGGCAGCGCCTCAACCTGCTGATCGGCAACAGCTGGCAGCTGCGCGACATGCGCAAGGCCTGACGCGGCCGCCCCATGCTGCGGTTGCGTCATCGCCGCCGCGTACGGTCCAACGACCCAGTACTTCCAGCCCTTGGCACCCGTGCCGGGCTGTGGTTAGTCTCGGCGTCCGTTTGTCTGTTTCCATGGGGAACCCCGATGCTTCGTCTTCGCACGCTTGTCATAGCCACGTCCATTGCGCTCGCCGCCTGCTCGCAGCAGTCGAACGAGCAGGCCTCGCAGCCCGCGCCCGCTCCCGCCAGCACCGCGCCGGCCAAGGCTTCCACGGTCGCCGCACCCGGCGGCGAAGTGAGTGCGGTCAATCCGTTCCTCGAGCCCAGCACCCTGCCGTTCGAGGCCCCGCCGTTCGACAAGATCAAGGACGGCGACTACAAGCCGGCCTTCGAAGAAGGCATGAAGCAGCACCTTGCGGAGATCGAAAAGATCGCCGACAACACGGATGCGCCGACCTTCGAGAACACCTTCGTCCCGATGGAGAAGTCGGGCCGGCTGATGCAGCGCGTGATGCAGGCGTTCAACGCCGTCAGCGGCGCCAACACCAATGAAACCCTGCAGAAAGTGCAGGAAGAAGAAGCGCCCAAGCTCGCCGAGCACCAGGACGCGATCTTCATGAACGACAAGCTGTTCAAGCGCATCCAGACGGTCTACGACCAGCGCGATACGCTCAAGCTCGATCCGGAATCCAAGCGCCTGGTCGAAGTGACCTATCGCAACTTCGTGCATGGCGGCGCCAAGCTGTCCGATGCCGACAAGGCCAAGCTCAAGGACCTCAACAAGGAAGAGTCCACGCTGAGCACGCAGTTCACCAACAAGCTGCTCGCCGCCACCAAGGCCGGTGCGCTGGTGGTGGACGACAAGAGCAAGCTTGACGGCCTGTCCGATGGCGACATCGGTGCCGCGGTGGAAGCGGCCAAGGCGCGCAAGCTCGACGGCAAGTGGGTGGTGCCGCTGCAGAACACCACGCAGCAGCCGGCGCTGCAGAGCCTCAATGATCGCGCCACGCGCGAGCAGCTGTTCAAGAACTCCTGGGATCGCGCCGAGAAGGGCGACGCCAACGACACGCGCGACATGATCGCCCGCATCGCGCAGATCCGCGCCGAGCAGGGCAAGCTGCTGGGCTTCTCCAGCTACGCCGCTTGGAAACTGGAAGACCAGATGGCCAAGACGCCGGAAGCGGCGATCACCTTCATGGACAAGCTGGCCCCGGCGGCCACGGCACGCGCCGAGCGCGAGGCCAAGGACATCCAGGACGTGATCGACCAGCAGAAGGGTGGCTTCAAGGTCGAGGCATGGGACTGGAACCACTACTCCGAGCAGGTGCGCAAGGCCAAGTACGACCTGGACGAGTCGCAGATCAAGCCGTACTTCGAGCTGGACAACGTGCTGCAGAACGGCGTGTTCTACGCCGCCAACCAGCTCTACGGGCTGACCTTCAAGGAGCGCAAGGACATCCCCGTCTGGCAGCCTGACGTGCGCGTGTTCGAAGTGTTCGACAAGGACGGCACCTCGATGGCGCTGTTCTATTGCGACTACTACAAGCGCGACAACAAGAACGGCGGCGCCTGGATGAGCAACCTGGTCGACCAGTCCAAGCTGCTGGGCACCAAGCCGGTGATCTTCAACGTCGCCAACTTCACCAAGCCGGCACCGGGCCAGCCGGCCCTGCTGTCGTTTGACGACGTGATCACCATGTTCCACGAGTTCGGCCACGGCCTGCATGGCATCTTTGCCAATACGCAGTACCCGAGCCTGTCGGGCGCCAACACCGCGCGCGACTTCGTGGAATTCCCGTCGCAGTTCAACGAGCACTGGGCCACCGATCCGAAGATCTTCGCCAACTACGCGAAGAACTATCAGACCAAGGAGCCGATGCCGCAGGAACTGGTCGAGAAGCTCAAGAAGGCCAAGACCTTCAACAAGGGCTACGACATGACCGAACTGGTCGGCGCCGCGCTGCTCGACATGAGCTGGCACAGCCTGAGCGCCGATGCGCCCAAGCAGGATCCGGACAAGTTCGAGATGGATGCGCTCACCAAGGCCAAGATCAACCTGAGCTACGTGCCGCCGCGCTACCGCTCCAGCTACTTCCAGCACATCTGGGGCAACGGCTACGCCGCCGGTTACTACGCCTACCTGTGGACCGAAATGCTGGCCGACGACGCCTTCCAGGGCTTTGTCGACAAGGGCGGCATGACCCGCGAGAACGGTGATCGCTTCCGCGCGATGATCCTCTCGCAGGGCAACACGCAGGATCTGGCCACGCTCTACAAGAACTGGCGCGGCAAGGACCCGAGCATCGAGCCGATGCTGCTCAACCGTGGTCTGAAGGAAGCGCCGCAGAAGAAGTAACACCTTCTTCGTGGTGAATCGAGAAAGGGCCGGTTATGCCGGCCCTTTTTTTGTGCGGCGAATTCAGAGGCGGTGAATCGTGGCGGTCTTTCCACTTCTCCGTGAGATCAGTACGCGCGATCAACCACCGCTTGCGTGATGCGCATCCAGCCACGGTGCCAGCGACACGGACCAGATGTTGTCGTTGCCGTTGTCCCATTGCATGCGGGCGATGTCGTCCTGCGCCTGCTGCGGCGTGCGCGGATAGTGCACGGGGATCGAACGCGTGCTGCTGAAGTAGAGCGTGCGATGGTCGGGGCCAAGGTGCGAGCCCCACGGGCTCTTTACGTTGATGTCCTTGCCCAGGTCGGTCGGCTTGCCCCAGCCGTCGCCTTCGCGGAACGCGATGTAGAGGCGATCCGGATCGTCCTTGCCGGTGAAGTTCGCGTCGAACACGATGAACGATTCATCGGGCGCGACGGCAGGATCGAGCTTGTGCGCCGATGCTTCGCCCAGCATCACCGGCACTGGGGGCATGTAGGTACCGTTGCGGTATTGCGAACGGAACAGGCGGAAATCGCCATCCTCTGCGGGACGCTGGAAATACACGCTGCCATCGGCCACCACGCTGGGCGCATAGGTGCGTGAACTGCTGTTCACCGCATCCGGCAGGCGCACCGGTGCTCCCCACGCGTTGCCCTTGCGCTCGACGCGCCACAGATGTCCGCCGGAACCCGGCTGCACCTTGCCATTGGCCATCACCGCATCGAGCGGCTTGCCATCTTCCGCATCAGGGCGGTTCGAGGAGAAGATCAGGAACGTCCCATCCGGCGACATCGCCGGATCGTGATCCAGCCACTGCCCCGAGAACGGCGCCACCGTCGGAGCACTCCAGATCCCGTTGACACGATGCGACACCATGATGGCTGCATTGGGCCAATGGATGCGATCAAAGAAGACCGTGTTGCCGTCGGGCGTGAAGGCAGCGGAATCTTCGTTGGCAGGACCTGATACGACGCCAGGTGCGAACACCTGCGGTACGTCAAGAACGGTGGTTTGCGCAGAAGCTTTGGCCACCAGGCCGGTGACGCAACAGGCCGCGCACAGCACGCCGACTACACGCTTCATTTCACCGATCCTTCTGTCAGGAATGGAACGAGCTACTGACGCACTTCCGTCGCCACGTCATTCTTGCGCTCACGATCTGGCCAAAGGACGTGCTTGAAGTCATGCGGGCGGGACGCCTTGGTGCTCGTCAAGCATTGTCACAAGAGCAACTGTCCGGCAATGTCTTGTCACCCGGCAGGTACTTCGTCGATCACGGACAAGGGGATGGCATGAGACAGCGGATGCAAGGATGGGGTGTGGCTCTTCTGGTCCTGTTGGCGACCACGTCAGTAGCCAAAGCGGCCTCGTTCGACGGCTTGCCGCCGTGGCAATTCCAGATGACGCCCGATCAGGTGACGGCATTTGCCGATTTCGGTCCCTATAAGTCTTTTCGCAACGGCGACCTTGAGACGTTCGCCGGCGTGTATCAGGGGCACAAGGAGAACGTGCAGTTCTTCTTCCGTAACGGGCGCCTGGCCCGGATCGGGATCTATCTTTACGAGGGTCAGGACGCGAAGGCGGCTGCACAAGTGTGGCTGAGGACTTACCAGCAAATGAAGGCCGAGTTCGGAGCCATGGAGCTGCCCTGGCTCAAGACCACGACACCGGCGGCTGGGTTGCCGGTAGAAGCGTTGGCGGCGGCAGCTGGCGCCAATGCCGAAGCTACCGGCAAATCGCAGATGGCACCGGTCGTGCAGCCCGCAGACAAGTTTGTGTATGCCAATTTCTTCCGGAGCGATGTCCAGGGGCATGCGTTCTATTTCGTGACCGTTTTCTACGATCCGCCGCATCACGGCGCCACCGGCAGCTGACGAGACCGCGGGCCGCATGACCGAAGGCAGACGCTGCTGTCACGCCCGGGCCGTCATAAGCCTTCCGTGAATCGAGATCATCGGCGAGCACTAGCGGAGCGGGCCCATGCGTAACCTGGATTTCAGTTCCTGGCATGCCGTGTTGTCGACCGTGGTCGGGCTGGCGTTGATCACGCTGATCATGGTCGGCGTGCGGCTGCTGGCCATGCATACCGTGCAGAAGCGGCGCGAGCGCGAGAATCGCCAGATCAACGAACGGTTGCGCACGTTGATCGCGGCGTACAAGACGCTGGGCGGCTCGTTCACTGGCGATCTCTCGGTGGACCCCACGCATCTGCGCGACCTGCGCCAGGCCGGAGTGTTGGCGGAAGGCGAGTCCCCCGGCACTGCCGTGCAGCGTTCCGATCGTTCGCGGCGCATGCGCGATGCGGTGGAGGCGGCCTTGTCCGACATCATCTTGCTGGGCACGGAGCAGCAGGTGGCACTGGCCGCGCGTGCCGCCACGGAGCTGTCAGAGGGGCGCCCCACGCACACCGCCGAACTGGTCGTGTCCCTGCGCGATTTCATCCGCAAGGTGCTGGATCTCGAAGCGGTGCCGGCCAATCTGGTCATTCCGAAGCAGGGGCCGACGCGCGTATCCGGGACACGCGGCAAGGGCGAGGCCAAAGGCGAGGGCGGCGCTAAGGGCGCCAGTGGCGGGATGGGTGCAGGCATGGGTGGTATGGGTGGCCACGCCAGCTTCGACAGCGACGACCATGCCCACCACTGAAACGGTTTAGTCGCTCTGACGGACGTCCCGCGTCGATACCAGCCGCAAAAAGGCTTCGTGCTGGTAGCGGCTCATGCGCAGCTTCTGGCCGGTATCCATGGTGACGACATGGTGACCGTTGAACCACGGATGGATCGCCTGCACGCGCCGCGTGTTGATGATGGCCGAGCGATGCACGCGCGCGAAATGGCGTGGATCGAGGCGTGCCGCGAGTGCCGTCATCGTTTCGCGCATTTCGTGGACGCCGTCGGCGAGATGCAACAAAACGGTGTTGCCGCTGGCCTTGATCCACACGATGTCGTCCACGTCGACGAAGCGGATCTGCTCGTCGATGCGCACAGGCAGTCGTTGCAGGTAACTATCGCGCTGCTTGAGCGTGTCGAGCGCCTGCATGATCCGCTCGAGCGAGGGTTCACCCTGCGTGCCGCGAGTGGCCAGACGTTGCTTGACGCGTAGCAGGGTCTGGGCGAATCGCTCGCGGCTGAAGGGCTTCACCAGGTAGTCGACGGCGTTGGCTTCGAATGCGCGCACGGCGTACTGCTCGTATGCCGTCACGAACACGGTAGCCGGCATCTGCGCAACGCCGATGGCCGCAACCACGTCCAGCCCGGCGAGGGCCGGCATCTGCATATCGAGGAACACCAGGTCGGGCGCATGCTGGCGAATGGCTTGCACCGCCGACTCGCCGTCGCCGCATTCGGCCAGCAAGATGATGTCGGGATCATCCTTCAACAGGCGCACGATGGCGCGCCGCGCGATCGGTTCGTCGTCCACCACCAGCGTGGCGATGCTCATGCGGTCACCACTTCGGGCGACTCGTCCGGTTCCTCGATCTCGCGAAATGGCAGGCGAAGGCGGCAGATCACCCCTTGCGGCCAGATCATTTCCAGACGCACATGTGCGTCGTCGCCATAAAGCTCGCGCAGGCGCAGCGCGGTATTGGACAAACCAATGCCATGCCCCGACCTGGGCGAGGCGCCTGTCTCCAGCGTGCTGTTGCGGTTGCGCACATCGATGCACAAGCTGTCGCCATCGCGGCGGGCTTCGATCTCGACGCAGTCCACCCCGATGCGCTCGCCGATGCCATGGCGGATCGCGTTCTCCACGATGGGCTGCAGGATCAGGCTGGGCACCGCGCATTGCAGCGTGTCCGGGCTCACATAGATCTGCGTGGTGAGCCTGTCCTTGAAGCGCGTCCGCTGGATGCCAAGGTAAAGATCAAGCAGGACCAGTTCGCGTCGCAGGCTGATCTCCTGGCCGTCGTAGTCTTCCAGAAAAGCGCGCAGCAGATCGCTCAGGCGCAGCAGCATGTCTTCGGCCGACAGCGCATCCTCATCGAGCAGGGTGGCGATGGCATGCAGCGTGTTGAACAGGAAATGCGGCTGCAATTGCGACTTGAGTGCACGCAGGCGCGACTGCGCCAGTTCCGCGGTGAGCTTGCTCGCTTCAAGTTCGCGACGGGATTTCTCGGCGTGGAAAGCCATCGCCTGCTGGATCGCGAACAGCGCCCAATAAGTGAGCAGCCCGGTGGCGAAGTGCTGGCCTACGAAATACCACAGCTGTTGCGTGAAGCCGCTGGGTTCGAACAGGGTCGAGACCAGGGCGCCGATCACCATCGCCAGCATGGTCACGCCCATGCTCAACGGCGCCTGCTTGCCCAGGCCGCGCAGGCGCAGCGGCGCACGAATCGGGTAGCGCTCGGCCAGGCGGAACACCCAGGGCGCCAGCGCGGCCCACGTATACCACTGCACCATGCCCCAGCGGGTGTAATCCCACAGCGACCAAATGTGATGATCGTCCACGATGTCGCGCAGCAGTTCCTGCGCGCCGAACACGGCAGCCACGGCCGTCCAGAGGCCGAGATAGTGCCAAAGGCCAATGGTCGCGTTGCCGAGCCGCACCTTCATCGCCGTGTATCCGAATGGATCGTGGAACCATCTTAGGCGTCTGATTCCATGGAGAGAAGCACGGCGGGCAATCACTACGATTCGTCATCGCGTAACGACGATTCGTCCCGGATCGCTTCCACGAAACGGCCGCAAAGGCGTCCGATGCGGTCGTTCGCCACGGGAAAGTGGATGGCGAACGCCCATTCCTGCCGGAGTAGCAGCCATGCATGTCCCCCGTCTTGTCGCACCCTTGTTGTTAGTCGGCGCCATGCTCGTCAGCTTGGCCGCGTGTGCAACGCCTGCGGGTACACAAGCTGAGTCGCGGCGTCCGCTGCGCGTCGTCAACGCCACCTTCGATGGCGTGACTGCGCTGGCCATCGCGCCCAGTGGGAGCGCCGACTTCCAGAACATCACGCTGGCGCAACCGCTGCCTGGTGGTCAGGCGTCCATCCTGGTCGATGTACCGCCCGGCACATGCCATCGCGATGTGCGCGTGACCTTCCGTGGCGACCGCAGCCTGCTTTATCGGAATCTGGATGTATGCCGCCACGATGGTCTGCGGCTGGCGGTGGGAAGTACACGTACGGGTCGTTCAACACCGCTCAAGAGCGACGACGCCCAAATGGCGGGATCGCCCTGACGCTCATGCCGATGCAAAGAGCCCCGCACGATGGCGGGGCTCTTGTGGTTTTGCCGTGCGCTACGCTCAATAAGCGAATTCGCGGAACACCGGATCGACGCTGCCGTTCCATGGGCCGTTGAACAGTTCGAGCTTGCGCTCGGCCGGCGTCTGGTTCGCTTCGACGATCTCGATCATCGGCTCCAGGAAGATGCTTTCGTCCGCACCGCTCTTGTTGAGGCGCGCACGACGCTTGAGGCCATGCGAGGCGATCTTCAGCGTTTCAGCGGCCAGCTCGCGCACGCTGTGCGAACGGAAGGGCAGCTTCAAAGCCTGGCGCGGTACGCCGTCACGCAGCGCGTGGCGTTCCTCGCGGCTGAAGTCCTTGACCAGGTCCCAGGCGGCATCGAGGGCTTCATCGTCGTAAAGCAGGCCAACCCACAGCGCGGGCAGGGCGCACAGGCGGTTCCACGGGCCACCATCGGCGCCGCGCATTTCCAGGTACTGCTTCAGGCGCACTTCCGGGAACGCGGTGGTGAGGTGATCGGCCCAGTCCTTCATGGTGGCGTGCACGCCCGGCACTGCCGGCAGTTCACCGGCCATGAAGCGCTTGAAGTCCTGGCCGGACAGGTCGATGTACTGGCCGTTCTGGTAGCTGAAGTACATCGGCACATCGAGCATGTAGTCGACGTAGCGCTCGTAGCCGAAGCCGTCCTGGAAGACGAAGTCGAGCATGCCGGTGCGATGGGGATCGGTGTCTTCCCACACGTGCGAACGGTAGGAGAGGTAGCCGTTTGGACGTCCCTCGGTGAACGGCGAATCGGCGAACAGCGCGGTGGCAATCGGCTGCAGCGCCAGGCTGGTGCGGAACTTGCGCACCATGTCCGCTTCGCTGGCAAAGTCCAGGTTCACCTGCACGGTGCAGGTGCGCGTCATCATGTCCAGGCCGAGGTTGCCGACCTTGGGCATGTACTCGCGCATGATCTTGTAGCGGCCCTTGGGCATCCACGGCATTTCGTCGCGGCGCCACTTGGGCTGGAAGCCCATGCCGAGGAAGCCGATGCCCAGGTCCTCGGCGATCGAACGGACTTCCTTGAGGTGCGAATTGACCTCGCTGCAGGTGTCGTGGATGGTCTCCAGCGGCGCGCCGGAAAGCTCCAGCTGACCGGCCGGCTCCAGCGTGATCGACGCCTTGTCGCGCGACAGCGCCACCGGGTTGTCGCCTTCGCGCGCCACGTCCCAGCCGTAGCGCGTGGCCAGGGTTTCCAGCAGGACGCGGATGCCGCGGTCACCGTCGAAGGTGGGCGGGCGCAGGGTGTCGGTGAGGAAGCCGAATTTCTCGTGCTCCGTACCGATGCGCCAGGCATCACGCGGTTTTTCACCCGCAGCCAGGTAGTCGGTGAGTTGCTGGCGGCTGCCGATGGGCGTGCTCTTGACGGCACTGGGTATGGACACGGGGAACTCCTTGCGAGGGTGCCACCACTCTGGGGGTGACGCATCCTAATTCAAAGTGCCGATTATCCGAACTTTTGAAATTAGGGCGCCCTGACCAGGATCAGCGCGTCCTTAAGCGACGGCAGGGAAGTCGATGCGCATCCGTGCCCCCCGCCCGGAAGACCCATCGAGGATACTCAATTGGGCGCCATGCACACGTGACACTTCGTCCACGATGGCCAGGCCCAGGCCGCAGCCATCGGCGCTGCTGCCCGCGCTGCGGTAGAAGCGCTCGCGGACCTTCTGCCGCTCCTCGGGGGCAATGCCGACGCCGCTGTCGTCCACTTCCAGGAACGGACGGCCATGCTCCACGCCGCAGCGGATGGTGATGTTGCCGCCGACCGGTGTGTGGCGGATGGCATTGTCGATCAGGTTGTTGAGTACCTCATGCAGCAGCCAGTACACGCCGGTGACCTGCACCGGGCGGCTGTCGGCGCCCAGGTCGATGCCGCGGGCCAGGGCGCGGTCCAGCGAGCTGTCGATCACTTCGCCGATCAGCCGCGGCAAGTCGACCGCAGTGAAATGACTGGCGCGATGCGCCGATGGTTCGGCACGCGCCAAGGTCAGCAGCTGGTTGGCCGTGTGGGCAAGGCGATCCACGCCACCCTGCAGCAGCTTGATGCGTTCCTGCAGCGGCGTGTCGGCCGTTTCGCGGGTCAGCACTTCGAGCTGGGCCTTCAGTCCGGTCAGCGGTGTGCGCAGCTGGTGCGCGGCATTCGCAAGGAAATGCTGCTGCGAAAGCACCGAGTCGCGTACGCGCCCGAGCAGGGAGTTCAGCGACACGACCAGCGGCAACACTTCAGTGGGCACACCGTCGGTCGGCAACTGGTTCAAGGCCACCGCCGGGCGCCCGGCAATCTGCCGGCTCAGCCGCTGCAGCGGCCGCAGGGCAATGCGGATGCCGACCAGGGCGATGATCAGCACCGCCGCCATCTGCAAGGTGTCGTTGATCAGGAAGGCCACGTCCAGGCGATGCACGGCGCGGTCGCGACGTGCGGGCGTTTCGGCCACGGTGACCACCAGCGGCTCGCCGGTTTCGCTGGTGCGGTAGCTGGCCAGCCGAAAGTCTTCGGCGCGGAAGGTGATGTTGGTGTAGCTGAAACCGTCTTCCGACTGGCTGTCCGGTGCCACCGGCAATTCCGGCGAACCGGCGATGGTAGTGCCGTCGGGCAGGCTGACGCGATAGAAGAAGTGCTCATCGGGCATCGCGCGCAGCGGCGGCGGCGGATGCGAAGGCAGTGCCACGTCGAGCTTGCCGCCGGCACCCGGATGAATGCGCGCAACGATGGCCAGCGCCGAGCGCGACAGCGAATGATCGAAGGCGTTGTGGATCGGGCTGACGATCACATGGTGATCAACCGCCACACCCGCGACCAGCAGCAACAGCAGCGGCGCGAGCAGATAACTCAGCAGTCGCCGGTGCACGCTGGTCGGGCGGCTGGCCTGCTCTGATTGCTTGAAATTGGGTGTCACCGAACCGGCCCCGCGGGTGATATCGAGAAAGCGCAGGGGTCGTGGAAGTGGCCTGATCCAGGCGATGCACTTCCTTACCCCGCACACCTGCCCGGCATCATGCCACCCGCAGCGGCTGGATCAGAACTTTGGCGCGGCTCAGGCGTCTTCGAGCCGGTAGCCCAGGCCGCGAATACCGCGCACCGTGGCGGCGCTGCCCAGCTTGCTGCGCAGACGCGACACATGAACCTCGATGGCGTTGCCGGAGATGTCTTCGCTCCAGCCGGTGATGGCCTGGGTCAGCCGCTCCTTGCTCACCACGCGGCCGCTGTGATGGGCCAGGCATTCCAGGATCGACCACTCGCGGCGGGTGAGTTCGAGCGCTTCACCCTTTTCGTTGAGCGCCCGGCGACCGGCCAGGTCGATGCGCAGGCCGCCGATCACGATCTCGTTGGCGGCAGCGGCGGTGGCGCGGCGGATCAGGGCGCGGCAACGGGCGGCCAGTTCGGGCAGGGCAAACGGCTTGACCAGGTAGTCGTCCGCGCCCAGGTCCAGCGCATTGATGCGGTCGTCCAGGCCATCGCGGGCGGTGACGATCAACAACGGCAGCGAGCTGCCGCCGCGACGCAGGCGGCGCACCAGCGACAGGCCGTCTTCGCCCGGCAGGCCCAGGTCCACGATGGCCAGGTCGTAATGGGTATCGGCCAGGCGGGACGTCACCGATTCGGCGTCGCCCACTGCGTCGACTACATAACCGGATCCGATCAGGCCACGGGAAATGGCGTCGGATACGAGGGAATCATCTTCGACGAGCAGAATGCGCATAGGGCACGAAAGTGAGATGGTCGCAATATGCTAACAGGCACGCCTTTCAGTTCGCCGTCGTTGAAGGCTTCGACTGGCTGAGGGCCGAACAAACAAAAAAGCGCCTGCCGGGGGCAGGCGCTTTTGGTGAACCGCGAGGTCCGGGGCTAACTGCTCAGTAGCGCGGCACCTTGGGATCGATCTGCTGCGCCCACGCATCCATGCCGCCTTCGACGTTATAGACCTTGCTGAAGCCGTGCGCGGCAAAGCGCTCGGCCACGCCGCGGCTGGACACGCCGTGGTGGCAGATGAAGGCGATCGGGGCGTCCTTGGGCAGGTTGGCCAGGGCGTCGTAGCCTTCCTCTTCCAGGATGCGGGCCTGCGGCAGCGGTGCGGCGGCTGCGCGACCGTGGGCCGGACGCACGTCCACCAGGGTGATGTCGCCGGCGGCCAGGCGCTCCTTGAGCTGCTGCACGGTGAGCGTGCCGATCTCCTGCGCGCCCGGGAACTTCAGGCTCAGGCCTTCGCCCTGCACGGTGGACACCCAGTCGATCACGATGCCCTTGGCGCGCTGGGCGCTGCCCGGGTCAAAGTGCACTTCGATGCCGTTGGAGGACACCACGATGTCATGCTCGCCGCCCGGCGCCAGCTGGAAGCCGGCGCTATGGTCCGGACCGATCTCCAGATGCAGGGCCAGGCCCTGGGCATTGGCCGTGCCCTGACGGATGGCTTCCGCGGCCTTGTCGGTAATTGTGATCTCAGGCGGCGTGCGATCCGGGGCGGTCGCGCCGAAGAGCTGGTGCAGCTCGCCGCTGGCGTACATCTGGCGAATGATGTCGGCGCCGCCGACCAGTTCGCCGCCCACATACAGCTGGGGAATCGTCGGCCAGTCGCCGTAAGCCTTGATGCCTTCGCGGATTTCCGGGTCTTCCAGCACGTTCACCGTGTGGTAGTCCGGCAACAGCTCGTTGAGCGTGTTGGTGGCTGCCGAGGAGAAACCGCACATCGGCTGCTGGCGGGTGCCCTTCATGAACAGCACCACGCGGTGGTTCTGCAGCAGGGATTCAATACGTTCGCGGGTGGCGCTGTCGAGGGACATGGGGGCGGTGGCTCCGGCAAAGAAGGCGAATTGTAGCGCCTGTGGATATGCCGGCGGATTTTGGGGATGCAAGGGGGCTCGATCCAAAGCTGGCGACAACCCTCAAGGGCACCGTCATTCCGGCTTTCGCTGGTATGACGGGTTGGAGAGGCTGTCTCAAGCCGCCGGCCGCAACTCCGTCAAATCCAGCTTTGCCCGCGTCAGCGGCGCCAGCGCCAGGGCGGCAGCGGGCGAGGGCAGCACCAGCTCGCGGCTGGCCCGACCCAGCGGCGCGTACTGCTCGCTCCAATGGATCAACTCCATCGCGCCGGTGTGATCTTCCACCAGCACCGTGCAGTGCTCCACCCAGTCGCCGTCGTTCAGATAAAGGACGCCGTCCATCTCGCGCACGTGGCCGAAATGGATGTGGCCGCAGATATGGCCGTCGAAGCCGCGTTCGCGGGCATCGTTGGCCACGCGCTCCTCGTAGGCGCGGATATAGGCCAGCGCCTTGCCGATGTGCGATTTCACGATGATCGACAGCGGCAGATAGGGCAGTTCCAGGCGGCGGCGCATCGCGTGGACCCGGCGATTGGTCCAGCAGATGAAGCGATGCATCACTTCCCCCAGGTGCACCATCCATGTGCGCCCGACTTGCTCCGGATCGAATTCGTCGCCGTGGCTGACGTGGTAGCGGCGGCCATCGGCGCCTTCGTGCACCGCGTCCAGCTCGATTTTCACGCCGCCAAACTGTTGGCCGGCCAGGCCGCGCATCGGGGCGTCATGATTGCCGGGGATATAGACGACCTCGACACCGCGCCGGGCGAGATCAAGCACCTCGGCAATCACCGCGCCGTGGTCGACATGCCACCAGGTGCGGCGTGCCAGCGCTTCCATGTCGATGATGTCGCCGACCAGATACAGCTTTTCGCAACGCAGTTTGCGCAGGAAATCGAGCAGATAACTGGCCTTGCAGTCTGGCGTGCCCAAGTGCACGTCGGAGATGAAGGCGCTGCGGCAGTGGAAGGTCGCCATGGCTGTCTCTCCCGGTGGTTACCGGGATCTCAGAGTGCCGCGGTTACGTCACCGCACGATGGCGGTGAGGTTGCAGTGTGGTTTCCGTCAGCACGAATGCACAGCCCCCTTGTAGGAGCGCACTTGTGCGCGACCGGTGACGCCATGTCACGGGGTTGTCGCGCCAATGCTGTTCGCTACGCCGGAGACCGAGGCCGGATTTGGCGTCGCGGTCGCGCACAAGTGCGCTCCTACAAGGGGATCGTTAGCCGGCAAGCATGGCCACGGCCACCGGCACGGCCGCCTCGGTCCACAACGCATACTGCGCAGCGGAAGGATGCAGCCCGTCGTCAGCAAGCAAGGCGGGATGCTGGCGCGAGATGCCGGTGATATCCACGAAATGCGCACCGCGGCGCTCGCTTTCCTCGCGGGCGATCGCGTTATAGGCATCCAGTTCGCTGGCAATGCGCAGCACGTCGCGGCCGCTGCCATGCGCGAACGGCGTGACGCCCCAGTCGGGGATCGACAACACCAGCACGCGCCCGCTGCGCCTGCCGGCAAGATCTACCGCCCGCTCGAGCAGTCGGCGGAATTCGTCGCGATACTCGTCCGCACTGCGTCCGCGGTACTGGTTGTTCACGCCTATCAGCAGACTCACCAGCTCATATGGCGGCGTAAAACTCGTTGCATCCATCGCGACCGACAGCTCGTCCGTAGTCCAGCCCGTGGTGGCAACGATGGTGGGATCGTCCAGCGCCACGCCTTCGCGACGCAGACGCACGGCCAGCTGTACCGGCCAGCGGCCCGCTTCGGGCACGCCTTCGCCGACCGAATAGGAATCACCCAGGGCGAGATAACGCATGCGTTGTCAGGCGATCGCGGCCGTGCGGGGCTTCTGCGTGGCGGCCATACCCGCCAGCACGCGCTCCATGCGCACGAACACCTCGCGCAACTGCTCCGGTTGCGGCAACAGCGTCAGGCGCAGGTGGCGGCTGTGCGGCACGTTGAAGCTGCTGCCCGGCACCACCAGCACAGATTCTTCTTCCAGCAGGCGCAGCGCGAACGCGTTGTCGTCGAAGTCGGCCAGGCGATCGGCGCGAACGCGGGGGAAGGCGTACAACGCACCGGCCGGCGACACCAGGTCGAGGAATTCGCTGGCGGCGACGCCCTCCAGTACGGCGCGACGCGCTTCGTGCAGGCGTCCGCCCGGCGCGGTGAGCGCGTTGATGGTCGGCGCAGTTTCCAGCGCGGGACGCACGGCCCACTGCGCGGTCACGTTGGCGCACAGGCGCAGCGCCGCGAGCAGTTGCAGGGCGTCGCGATAGTCCGCCGTGCGGGCGGGATCGCCCGACAGGCTCATCCAACCCACTCGGTAACCGCAGGCGCGGTGCACTTTGCTGAGTCCGCCGAAGCTGACACAGGGCACGTCGCCGGCCACTTCGGCCAGCGGCTGGAAGACGGTGCCGTCGTACAGGATCTCGTCGTAGATCTCGTCGCAGAGCAGCAGCAGGCGATGCCTGGCGGCAATGTCGACCATGCGCTCCAGCAGCTCGCGCGGATACACGGCGCCGGTGGGATTGTTCGGGTTGATCAGCACCAGGGCGCGGGTGCGCGGGGTAATCAGCGCTTCGACTTCCGCCGGATCGGGCAGGTGGCCGTTCTCCGCCAGGCAGCGGTAATAGCGCGGCTTGCCGTCGTTGAGGATGGTGGCGGCGCTCCACAGCGGGTAATCCGGGCTGGGCAGCAGCACTTCGTCGCCCGGCGCCAGCAGGGCGCGCAGGCTCAGGTCGATCAGTTCGCTCACGCCGTTGCCGACGAAGATGCGCTCCACTTCGACGCCACGCGCGCCACGATGGCGCTGCTGGGCGGCGATGGCCTCGCGGGCTTCTTCCAGGCCTTGCTCGTGTCCGTAGGCTTCGCTGTCGTGCAGATGCCGGGCGATCGCTTCGCGCAGATGGGCCGGCGTTTCGAAGCCGTAGCGGCCGGGATTGCCGATATTGAGCTTGATGATCGGCAGGCCAGCCGCCTCCAGCTCACGGGATCGCCGGGTGAGCGCGCCACGGATTTCATAGCGCACGTCCGCCAGGTGCGCACTGGGTTTGATCGAGGCCAACGCAAGCGTCCTTCGTCTTGGTGTTGTTGCGGCGCAAGAATCTGACCGCCATTGCATGCTAACAGCGTCCCGGCGCGGTTGGGGAGCCAAAAATCGCTTAGTTTCGGGCATTTTTCGGGCAGGCCCTGGAGCAGGGCATAATGGCCACCCATGACGCACCCCGAAACCATCGAGCGACTGCGCCGGATCGGCTGGCGTGGGGACACCCTGCCCGCCGAAGGCCGGCAGTTGGCACGCGTAGTGGCGCAGCACCGCGCCGGCTACGAATTGCACGACGGCGAGCACCTGTTTGGTGCCCAGCCGGCCGGCCATTTCCTCAAGCGCAGCCTGGATCCGTCCGATCGGCCCGCGGTGGGCGACTTCGTGGAAATCGAAGCCGGCAAGCCGCCGCACATCGTGGAAGTGCAGCCACGCCGTACCGTGCTTTCCCGCGCCGCCGCCGGCGAGCGTTACGAACGCCAGCTCATCGCCACCAACATCGACTACGTGCTGGTGCTGACCGGGCTGGATGGCGACTTCAATCCGGCGCGCATCGAGCGCTATCTGTCGCTTACCGAAGGCTCGGGCGCACAGCCGGTCGTGCTGCTGAGCAAGCTCGACACGCGCGAGGATGCCGCCGCGGTGCTGGCCGCCTTGCGCGAACGCCTGCCCCAGGGCACACCCGTGCATGCCATCAACGGCAAGGATCCGGCCAGCATCGCGTTGCTGCTGCCGTATCTGCAGCTCGGCGACAGCGCGGTGCTGGTAGGTTCGTCCGGCGCCGGCAAGTCCACCCTCACCAATACGCTGCTCGGCAGCGAGCGCATGGCCACCAGCGCAGTGCGCGGCCATGACAGCCGCGGCCGGCACACGACCACCTATCGAGCGCTGTTGCAGCTGCCGAGCGGCGGCTGCCTGATCGACACGCCCGGCATGCGCGAGCTCAAGCTCACCGGCGAAGAAAATCTGGACCTGTTCGCCGATATCGAGCAACTCGCCGAGCAGTGCCGCTTCGCCGACTGCGGCCACGGCAGCGAGCCCGGCTGCGCGGTGCAGGCAGCGCTCGACAGCGGCGACCTGTCGGCCGAGCGCTGGCGCAACTATTTGAAATTGCGCGACGAACGCGAAGAGCAGGCGACCACCCTGGAAGCCAAGCTGCGCCGCCAGCGTGGTGGGCGTCCGGCCACGCGGCCGCATACGAACCGCCATACGCGCGACCGCGAATAGTCGAGCGGGGCGCTGTCCTCGCCCAGCGGGTGGACTACTATCGGACCGTCTTGGTTGGGGAAGCGGGCATGCAGCGGCTGTCGTCGCGTTCGACGTTCTTCTTTAAGCGGGTGTTTCCCGCGTTCTGGTTTGGTTTCCTGGCGCTGTGGACGGTGGTATGGGCTGGCAGCGCCTTGGTCACGCACGACATGAAGATGCTGGCGGTATTGCCCGGCCCGCTGATCATGGCCTTGTTCGGCTACGCACTGTTCAAGTGGCTGCTGTTTGGCCTGGTCGATGAAGTGTGGCTCGAAGGCGACCAGTTGCTGGTCAGGAACAGGGGCGAGCAATCGCGTGTTCCACTGGCCAACGTCACCAACGTCAATGCCACCGTGATGGTCAGCCCACCGCGCATCACCTTGTCACTGCGCCAGGAGTCGCCCGTCCTTGGCAAGGACATCAGCTTCATGCCGATCGGGCGTACGAGTTTGCTCGCGGCATTCAAGCCCAGCCCGATCGCCGCCGAGCTGATCCAGCGCATCGACAGCGTGCGTCAACGGAGGCCGGCATGAATAGCCATGGCGCCGCGCTTCCGCCGGACCTGCAACGTTACGCCGACCTCGACCAGCGCCTGCTGGCGGCAGTGAGGGGCATCCGCATCCTGTCCACGGTGGCGTGGCCCGCCTCGCTGGAAGACCGCATGATCGGGGCCTACGCCAGGGGCCAGTACAGCCTGCCCGAGGTGCAATACACCGTGCCCGACCTCTCCGCCGAGCGCGCCGAACTGGCCGCGATCGAGCGCGAAGCGGGCTATGACGATCCCTTGGGCGAGTACCTGTCCCGCACGGCGGAGTCGTGGCGCATCGCCGCCGAAATGCTCGAGGCGGTTGGCACCGACCAGGTCACCGCGCCCTCCATCGTCTTGTATGGCCGCCCCGGCGACCTGATTTCCGGCAGCGATCGCAGCAACCTGGATGCGGCGCGTTATTTCGTGGAGCTCGCCGACGAGCTCGGTTCGGATCTGATTGCCGACGACGTGCTGGTGGCCATCTCTGCCGAGGATCTGCGCGCGGACCTGAGCAAGACGCTGGACGAATTCTTCGGCGCACCGCTGATTTCCGTGGAAGTGGACCCGGAACTGACTGCCAAAGCGGCGGCTGGCGCCACCCGCATCCGTCTTCGCGGCGGCACGCGCTTTACCGACTACGACCGCCATCAATTGCTGGCGCATGAAGCGCTGGTGCATTCGCTCACCGCGCTCAATGGCCGTGCGCAGCCGCTGCTGGCGTCGTTCGGGCGCACCTCGCCGCGCGTCACGGCGACGCAGGAAGGGCTGGCCGTGTTTGCCGAGCTGATGTCCGGCGCCATCGATATCTCGCGCCTCAAACGCATCAGCCTGCGCATCCTGGCCATCGACATGGCCTTGAGCGGTGCGGATTTCGTCGAGGTCTACCGCTTCTTCTGCGAGYGCGGACAGTACCCGGCGGACAGTTTCCACTCCGCCCAGCGCGTGTTCCGCGGCGTGCCGCTCACCGGCGGCGCGGCGTTCGCCAAGGACAACGTCTATCTGTCCGGCCTGCTCACCGTGCACACGTTCTTTCGCTGGGCACTGAAGCAACGTCGCATGGATATGCTGCGGCATCTTTTTGCGGGCAAGCTGGCCTTGCACGATGTCATCAGCCTGCAACCGTATTTCGAATCGGGCGTGATTGCCGCGCCGCGCTGGCTGCCGCCCTGGATGCAGCATGCGCACGGACTCGCGGGCAAGCTGGCATTCTCGTTGTTCGTCAATCGCATACACATGGGCAAGGTGCAGGCGGAGGCGCTTTCGCTGAGTCTGTAACTGACCTCCTGTGGGAGCGCACCCTGTGCGCGACATGCCACGCGTGGATGTATCGCTCCGTTGGCTTGTCGCGCACAGGGTGCGCTCCCACAACAGGCAGGTTGTCGTCTGCATACCAGTTGTGTGAACCATAACGTCACCATGCTGCAGCGCATCGTCGGGGAAGGGTGGCCGGCGGTGATACCATTCGAAGATGCCGCCTCGCGGCACCCGACTCCCCATCACTCGATTCCTATCCCATGGCCCTTACCGAAGAACTGCGCCTCGCCGCTCTCGAGTACCACCGCCTCCCGCGCCCCGGCAAGATCAAGGTGAGCGCGACCAAGCCGATGGTCACGCAGCGCGATCTCGCGCTCGCTTACTCGCCCGGCGTGGCTTATGCCTGCGAGGCCATCGTCGAGGATCCCAACGCCGCCAGCGAAATGACCGCGCGCGGCAACCTCGTCGCCGTGATCACCAACGGCACCGCCGTGCTGGGCCTGGGCGACATCGGTCCGCTCGCCGGCAAGCCGGTGATGGAAGGCAAGGGCGTGCTGTTCCAGAAGTTCGCCGGCATCGACGTGTTCGACATCGAGATCAACGAGCGCGACCCGGACAAGCTGGTCGACATCATCGCCTCGCTCGAGCCCACCTTCGGTGGCATCAATCTGGAAGACATCAAGGCGCCGGAGTGCTTCATCGTCGAGCGCAAGTTGCGCGAGCGCATGAAGATCCCGGTGTTCCACGACGACCAGCACGGCACCGCGATCATCGTGGGCGCGGCCATCGTCAACGCACTGGAAGTAGTCGGCAAGAAAATCCAGGACGTGAAGCTCGCCACCACCGGTGTGGGCGCCGCGGGCATCGCCTGCCTGGACATGCTGGTGGCGCTGGGCCTCAAGCCCGAGAACATCCTCGCGTTCGATCGCGAAGGCGTGCTGTATACCGGCCGCGACCACATGGACCCGGACAAACAGCGCTATGCGCGCGATACCGAGAAGCGCACGCTGGCGGACATCGTCGTTGGCGCGGACGTGTTCCTCGGTCTCTCGGCCGGTGGCATCCTGCGTCCGGAAATGGTCGCCACGATGAATGCGCGGCCGATCATCCTAGCGCTGGCCAATCCCAATCCGGAGATTTCGCCAGAAGACGCCAAGATGGTGCGCCCGGATTGCATCATCGCGACCGGCCGTTCGGACTATCCGAACCAGGTCAACAACGCGCTGTGCTTCCCATACATCTTCCGCGGTGCGCTCGACGTGGGCGCCACCGTCATCAACGAATCGATGAAGACCGCCTGCGTGCGCGCCATTGCCGAGCTGGCCCGCATGGAAGCCGGCGACCTGGCCAGCGCTTACGGCGGCGACGTGCCGACGTTCGGCCCCGACTATCTGATTCCGCGTCCGTTCGATCCGCGCCTGCTGGTGATGCTGGCGCCGGCCGTGGCGCAGGCCGCGATGGATTCCGGTGTGGCCACGCGTCCGATCGTGGACATGGAGGCGTACAAGGAAAAGCTCGGCCAGTTCATCTATCGCACCGGCCTGCTGATGAAGCCCGTGTATGAGCGCGCGCGCGCTGATCTCAAGCGCGTGGTCTACGCCGAGGGCGAGGAAGAGACCGTATTGCGCGCGGTGCAGACGGTGATCGACGAGCGCCTGGCGTTCCCGATCCTGATCGGCCGCCCGAGCGTGATCGAGACACGCATCGAGCGCCTGGGCCTGCGCATGCGCCAGGGTGTGGATTTCGAACTCACCAATATCGACGACGATCCGCGCTTCAACGAGTACTGGCAGCAGTACCACGCACTCACCGAGCGCCGCGGCGTGTCGCCGGCAGCGGCGAAGAACCTGCTGCGCTCGCGTCCCACGCTGATCGCTTCGATCATGGTCGAGCGCGGCGAAGCCGACGCGATGATCTGCGGCCTGGTCGGGCGCTTCCACAAGAAGCTCGGCTATATGCGCAGCGTGTTCGGCCTCGATCCGGGCGTGTCGTGCACCTCGGCGATGACGGGCGTGATCAACGACCAGGGTGCCTGGTTCTTCCTCGACACCCACGTGCAGTGCGATCCCACCGCCGAGCAGATTGCCGAAGCGACGCTGCAGGCCAGCTATCGCCTGAAGTTGTTCGGCATCGAGCCGAAGATCGCGCTGCTGTCGCATTCGAATTTCGGCAGCCACGAGAACGCCAGCGCGGCCAAGATGCGCAAGGTGCGCGAGATCCTGGTGCAGCGTGGGCACAAGCTCGATATGGACGGCGAGATGCAGGCCGACACCGCGTGGGATGAGGCACTGCGTTTGCGCATGTTCCCCAATACCACGCTGAGCGGTCGCGCCAATCTGTTCGTGATGCCGAATCTGGACGCTGCGAACATCACGTACAACATGGTGCGCGTGATGACGGACGGCGTGGCGATTGGCCCGATCCTGATGGGCATCAATAAGCCCGCGCATATCCTCACGCCGGCGGCGACGCCGCGTCGTGTGGTGAATATGACGGCGATTGCGGCGGTGGATGCGCAGATTCGTCAGGCGCAGGGTGAGCGGCGCAGCTGAGGTTTCGCCTTTGCTTTTGAGCGTTTGAGAACGGGGCCTTGAGGGCCCCGTTTTTTGTTGTTTGGGTTGCGTTTGTGCGGGTTGCGATGACGTGCCGGCGACTCTCTCCCTCTCCCCTCCGGGGAGAGGGTTGGGGTGAGGGGCGGGTGCTCGCGGGAACGTTTCTGTTCGTCATTCCGGCGCAGGCCGGGATCCAGTAGCGGTGCGCTTCGATTGTTGCGATAGGGCGATCTGGCTCGCCTGCCGCGGGCTTCCGTGCCGCTGCCGCGGCCCGGTTACTTTTCTTTGCTTGCCCAAAGAAAAGTAACCAAAAGAAAGGGCCCCCCGGATGACGCGCCTTCCGGGCCTGCGGCCCTCCAGGTACGCGGGCGGGTTGCGGGGACCCCGAGAGCGGAAAGCCAAGAGCGGAGAGCCAAGAGCGGAGAGCGGCGAGCCAGATCAAGAGCCACGCAACGTCCGACGCTGTTGGGCGGCTCTTTTTGTAGGAGCGCACTTGTGCGCGACCAGCCTACGGAGCGGTACATCCCAGCTCTGCGGTCGCGCACAAGTGCGCTCCTACAAGGGTTACGCAGGTTCGTGGGTTGAGGATCAACCTTGCCGGTCGGCTCTTCTGTGGGAGCGCACCCTGTGCGCGACAAACCTACGGAGCGGTACACCGC
>NZ_JBFTQX010000024.1:0-31355 GCF_056399225.1 Dyella sp. 01N448
GATGCGGCCAGTTTTTCGACAGGACACGGATGTCCTGTCGAAAAACCCCGCAACCCGCACGCGCACCTGGAGGGCCAAAGGCCCGGAAGGCGCGTCATCCGGGGGGCCCTTTCTTTTGGTTACTTTTCTTTGGGCAAGCAAAGAAAAGTAACCCGGCCTCCGGCAGGAGGTCGGAAGCCCGCGGCAGGCGAGCCAGGTCGCCGTGTCGCTAAAACCAAAAACCGAGGCTCTGGATGACCAGCCATTTGGCTGTTAAAGAGCGCATCGGGCCGGCGCCGGGATGACGAGCTCAGAGAGGGAGCGGGGACCGAAGAGCTCAAGAGCTAGGAGCTAGGAGCTAGGAGCTAGGAGCTAGGAGTTAGGAGTTAGAGGCAAGGAGCAAGGAGCAAGGAGCAAGGAGCGAAAGCCTAGAAGCATCACGCATCCAAAAAGAATCCCCTCAGGACTTCTTCCTGCGCGCCACCTGCTCCCCCAACAACGACAACTGCAACGCCTCCAACTCCGGCAAATCCCGCTCCAGCTTCTCGATCTCCTCGCGAAACGCCTGCACGTCCTCAAACTTCCGATACACCGAAGCGAAGCGCACATACGCCACTTGATCGAGTTTCTTCAGCTCACGCATCACCAACTCCCCCACCTGCCGCGAAGGCACTTCACGTTCGCCGCAGCGGCGCAGGTCGTTGATGATTTCGCGCACGGCAGTGTCCACCGAATCGGTGGGCACCGGACGCTTCTGCAGGGCGCGTTCAAAGCTCACGCGCAGCTTGTGTTCGTCGAACGGTTCACGGCGCTCGCCGCTCTTCACGATGGAAGGCAGCTTGAGCTCGGCGGTTTCGAAGGTATTGAAGCGTTCACTGCACTTGGGACACTCGCGTCGACGGCGCACGGTGGCACCGTCTTCGGCGAGGCGCGAGTCGATCACGCGAGTGTCTTCGTGCTGGCAGTAAGGGCAATGCATAGGTTCATCGATTCCTGGAAGGGAGGAAGAAACGAGAAAAGGCGCCCCTGCTCACTTCTCGTTTCTTATCGGCCCTCATCCTTCGTGACGGCTCAGCCGTAGACAGGGAACTTGTGGCACTGCGCCGTGACCTTGTCGCGCACCTTGGCGATGACGGCGTCATCGTTGGGTGCGTCAAGCACGTCGCAAATCCACTGCGTGAGTTCGACCACGTCCGCTTCCAGATAACCGCGGGTGGTGACGGCAGGCGTGCCCACGCGCAGGCCCGAGGTGACGAACGGCTTGCGGGGATCGTTCGGCACGGCGTTCTTGTTGACGGTGATGTGTGCCTTGCCCAGCGCTTCTTCCGCGTCCTTGCCGGTCACGTCGCGACCAATCAGATCGACCAGCATCAGATGGTTCTCGGTGCCGCCGGAAACGATCTTGTAGCCGCGCTCGATGAAGGTCTTGGCCATCGCCTTGGCGTTCTTCACCACCTGGGTCTGGTAGGCCTTGAATTCCGGCTCCAGCGCTTCCTTGAAAGCCACCGCCTTGGCGGCGATCACGTGCATCAGCGGACCGCCCTGGATGCCCGGGAACACGATCGACTGCAGCTTCTTCTCGATCTCTTCGCCGGCGTCCTTGGCCACGATGATGCCGCCGCGCGGACCGCGCAGCGTCTTGTGCGTAGTGGAGGTGACCACGTGCGCATGCGGCAGCGGATTGGGATATACGCCTGCGGCGACGAGACCGGCGACGTGCGCCATGTCCACGAACAGATACGCACCCACCTTGTCGGCGATCGCGCGGAAGCGTGCCCAATCCATCACCTGCGAGTAGGCGCTGAAACCGGCCACGATCATCTTGGGCTTGTGCTCGACGGCGAGGCGCTCGACTTCGTCGTAATCGACCAGGCCCTGCTCGTTCACGCCGTACTGCACGGCGTGGAACAGCTTGCCCGAGACGTTGACCTTGGCGCCGTGGGTGAGATGGCCACCGTGTGCGAGCGACATGCCGAGAATGGTGTCGCCCGGATTGAGCAGCGCGAGGTACACGGCCTGGTTGGCCTGCGAACCCGAATGCGGCTGCACATTGGCGTAGTTGGCGCCGAACAGCTGCTTGAGGCGATCGATGGCGAGGCGTTCGGCCACGTCCACGAATTCGCAGCCGCCGTAGTAGCGCTTGCCCGGGTAACCCTCGGCGTACTTGTTGGTGAGCACGCTGCCCTGGGCTTCCATCACGCGGGGGCTGGCGTAGTTCTCCGAAGCGATCAGCTCGACGTGGTCCTCCTGACGGCGGGCTTCGTCGGCCATAGCCTGGGCCAGTTCGTTGTCGTAACCGGCGATCGTCTCGTGCTTCGGGAACATCCTGACCTCGTGGGGGTGGCAAGCAGGGCTAGAACGCGAAATTGTAGCCGTGATGTGCTATTGCGGCCACCTTGGGGTCACTTGCGCCCCGGTTGCGTACATCGTACCGTACGTCGCACGCAATCCAGCCCACGGACCTCGCCATGCCGATCCAGCCGTCCCGCGCCTCGGTACGCCCGCTGCGCAAGCTCGCCGCGTTTGCCCTGATCTTTCTGCTCTTGCCCCTGGCCGCCCTGGCGTCCGACGTCACCGGCGTGGGCATCAGCGCCATCCAGATCCCCGACCCGGTCAGCGGAAAGCCGACCGAGGGCTATGTGTTCTATCCCTCGTCGCAGCCGACGCACGGCATCACGGCGATCGGCCCCTACGACGTCGCGGCCACGCCTGACGCGCCCGCCATCCCTGGCGCCAAGCCGCTGGTGATCCTTTCCCACGGCAACGGCGGCAGCAACCTGGGCCATCACGATCTGGCCACCTACCTCGCCAGCCACGGCTTCGTGGTCGCCACGCTCAATCATTTGGGCGACTACTTTCGCGATACCAGCCAGGTCGGCCATATCGAAGTGCTGGCCGGCCGACCGGTGCAGGTGAAATCCGCCATCACCACCTTGCTCAATGACCCGCGCTGGAAGCCCCTGATCGATCCCAACCGGATCGGCGTGGCCGGCTTCTCGGCGGGTGGCTACACGGCCTTGATGTTGGCCGGGGCAAAGCCGCGTTTCGTGCGATTCGTCGGCTTCTGCCAGCGCTATCCGAACGACCAGGATGTCTGCGGCCACGCCACGGAGTTCAAGGCTGCCGCCGCCAAGCAGGGCAAGACCATGGAGCAGGTGCTCGAGGACATGCAGGGCCAGCTGGGCAAGTACGGCGACACGGCCGATCCGCGGGTGAAAGCGGCTTTTGCGATGGCGCCGATGAGCCTGATCTTCGACGAGCACAGCTTCGACCAGGTGCATGTCCCGGTTTTTCTCTACTACGGCCAGAACGACAAGGTGCTGCCGCCGGAAGCCAACGCCAAACACATCCAGCCGCTGATCAAGACGCTGGCGGGAGTGAAGGAAGTACCGCACGCCGACCACTGGGTGTTCCTGCCGCCCTGCTCCGCTGAATTGGCCAAGGAGATCGCACCGATGTGTACCGATCCGGCCGGCGTGGATCGCGCCAAGGTGCATGAGCAGGTCAATGCCGATGCGCTGGCGTTCTTCCGCAAGACGCTTAAGGTCAAGGACTGACGCGTGCCCAAGGCGCTGAGCGAGCAGGAAACCGAAGCCTTCCGCGCACGCCTGTGCGAGGCGGCGGCGAAGATCTACGTGGAAGAAGGCCCGGCCGCCGTCACCATGCGGCGCCTGGCCGGCGACCTGGGCGTGGGCACGATGACCCCCTACCGCTATTTCCATAACAAAGAAGAAATCATCACGGCGGTGCGCACCCGCGGCCTCAACCGTTTCTCCGAAGCCCTGGAACGCGCACTGGCATCGCCCGGCGACGGCCGCACCCGCAGCCGCGCCGTGCGCGATGCCTATATCGCCTTTGCCCGCGAGAACACCGCCACCTACCGGCTGATGTTCGAGTACCCGGAGACACGGCAGGACGATCCCGCCTATCGCCAGGCGCACGAGCGCATGTGGGGCACCATTGCCGCGCATGTGGACGTAATGATCGCCGAAGGCACCATCGCAGCCGACGCCGACGCCCCCATCATCGGCCACCAGATCTGGGCCTCCCTGCATGGCGCAGTCATGCTGGAAATCGCCGGCATGCTGCCCCCGGGCTACGACGCCGCCTCACTGCATACGCGTACTGTCAGCGCGATCTTCGACGCCGCCCGGCCGGTGCGCTGACTTCTGTGGGAGCGCACCCTGTGCGCGACATCCGACGGAGCGCTGCCCACGCGTTCGTCGGGCCACGGCGGACACCAGCACATAGCTGATCACCATCAGCAGCAGCCATGCGCCAAGTTTGTCGAGCGGCACCATCTCCCAACCATGGCGCTGCGCCGGATAACGCCACGCCGATGCGAATGTCCCCAGGTTTTCCGCGAACCAGATAAACAGCGCCACCAGCACGAAGCCGAAAAGCAGGGGCATCCTGCGATACGCGCGGCGCACGCGGAACAAAATCCAGGTGCGGCCGAACAAGACTGCCAACACCGCAAACAGCAGCCAGCGGACGTCAGGCAGGAAATGATGCGTGAAGAAATTCACGTAGATCGCCAGCGCGAGCCACGCCGTGGCCGCGAACGGGGGATGGCGGATGAAGCGGAACTCGAACAGCCGCCACGCGCGGGCGATATAGCTACCCACGGCGCCATACATGAATCCCGTAAACAAGGGCACGCCGCCGATGCGCAGCAGCGAAGCTTCGGGATAGACCCACGAGCCCATGGCGGTCTTGAACACCTCCATGGCGGTGCCGACCAGATGGAAACAGAGGATCACCCTGGCCTCGTCCCGCGTCTCCAGTCCCATGGCGATCAGCAGCACCTGCAGGGCCAGCGCCGCCAGCACAAGGAAGTCGTAGCGGGCCAGCGGCGCATCGACGGGATACCAGGCCCATGTCGCCAACAACAGGGCCAGCATGCATCCGCCGAACAGGCATGCCCTGGCCTGCTTGACGCCGAAGCAGACCAATTCGTGCACGACCACGGCCCAGGGCCCCCGCACCCGGGCCCAACGGGCGGCGCCCTCGTCCAGTGAGGTGGCGCCGCGCAGCAAGTGCTGTGGTGCCCGCGTGGCTGTCCTGTCCATAGGCCTGATCCGGGAAAACCCCAGCATGGCCAAGGCCTGGGCGACGACCGGGGCGGGATCGGGCAAGACGCGGGCAGAACGGTCGCGGGGGTCGGGCAGCAGTCACCGGCGCGACCCCACAAGCCGCTATAATGAGTGGTTTACACCCACTCTGATCGCACTGCCTGCCCTCTCGGCCGGCTGGGTGCACGTCGCCGGAGGTTCCATGCAATACATCTACACCATGAACGGGGTCAGCAAGATCGTTCCCCCGAAGCGCCAGATCATCAAGGACATCTCGCTCAGCTTCTTCCCCGGCGCCAAGATTGGCCTGCTGGGCTTGAACGGCGCGGGCAAGTCGACGGTGCTGAAGATCATGGCCGGCGTGGACACGGACTTCCAGGGCGAGGCTCGCCCGCAGCCGGGTATCAAGGTCGGCTATCTGGCGCAGGAGCCGCAGCTCGATCCGGAGAAGACCGTGCGTGAAGCGGTCGAGGAAGGCGTGTCGGTGATCCTCGATGCGCAGAAGCGCCTCGACGAGGTCTATGCCGCCTATGCCGAAGAAGGCGCGGATTTCGACAAGCTGGCCAAGGAACAGCAGGAGCTGGAAAACATCCTGGCCGTGAACGATGCGCACGCCCTGGAGCGCCAGCTCGAAGTGGCCGCCGACGCGCTGCGCCTGCCGCCGTGGGATGCCAAGATCGGGCCGCTGTCCGGTGGTGAAAAGCGCCGCGTGGCGCTGTGCCGCCTGCTGCTGTCCAAGCCGGACATGCTGCTGCTCGACGAGCCCACCAACCACCTGGACGCCGAGTCGGTGGATTGGCTGGAGCAGTTCCTGCAGAACTACCCGGGCACCGTCGTGGCGGTCACCCATGATCGCTACTTCCTCGAGCACGCCGCCGAGTGGATTCTCGAACTCGATCGCGGCCGCGGCATCCCGTGGAAGGGCAACTACACCGACTGGCTGGAACAGAAGAGCGAGCGTCTGGCCCGCGAAGAAGCCGCCGAAAAGGGGCGCCAGAAGGCTCTCGCACGCGAGCTGGAGTGGGTGCGCTCGGCCGCCAAGGGCCGTCAGTCCAAGGGCAAGGCGCGTATCAACCGTTTCGAAGAACTGAACTCGGTCGAGTACCAGAAGCGCAACGAAACCAACGAGCTCTACATCCCGCCGGGCGAGCGCCTGGGCCAGGAAGTGATCGAGTTCAAGAACGTGTCCAAGTCCTTCGGCGACCGCCTGCTGATCGACGACTTGTCGATGAAGATTCCGCCGGGCGCCATCGTCGGCGTGATCGGCCCGAACGGCGCCGGCAAGTCGACCCTGTTCAAGCTGATCACCGGCCAGGAAACGCCTGATAGCGGCGAAGTGAAGCTCGGCCACACCGTGCAGCTGGCCTATGTGGACCAGTCGCGCGACAGCCTCGATCCGAACAAGAACGTGTGGCAGGAAGTTTCCGACGGCGCCGACATCATCACCATCGGCCGTTACGAGCTGCAGTCGCGCGCCTATATCGGCCGCTTCAACTTCAAGGGCACCGACCAGCAGAAGATGGTCGGCAGCCTGTCCGGCGGTGAGCGTGGTCGCCTGCACCTGGCCAAGACCCTGATGCAGGGCGGCAACGTGCTGCTGCTCGACGAACCGTCGAACGATCTGGACGTCGAAACGCTGCGCGCACTGGAAGACGCGATGCTGGAATTCCCGGGCTGCGCGATGGTGATCTCGCATGACCGCTGGTTCCTCGATCGCATCGCCACGCACATCATCGCGTTCGAAGGCGATTCGCACGTGGAGTTCTTCCCCGGCAACTACAACGAGTACGAAGCCGACAAGAAACGCCGCCTCGGCGACGAAGCCGCCGGCCCGCATCGCGTGAAGTACAAGAAGCTGGCGTAAGCGAGCTCCTGCTCCCTCTCCCCTCCGGGGAGAGGGCTGGGGTGAGGGGCCACGGCTGGCCCCGATCCTCAAAAGAACAAGATTTCAAATCAGCGACAACGCAAGATTGTCCCCTCACCCCAACCCTCTCCCCGGAGGGGAGAGGGAGTGAAAGGCAGCGACGAGGAGAACACGATGCACTTCATGCAATCCCTGCAACAGGCATGGGCTGCCCATGACTCCCTCGTATGCGTCGGCCTCGATCCCGAGCCCGCGAAATTTCCCGCGCACCTCAAGGGTCGCCCGGACGCGGTGTTCGAATTCTGCCGCGACATTGTCGATGCCACGGCTGACCTGGTCTGCACGTACAAGCCGCAGATCGCGCACTTCGCCGCGCTGCGTGCCGAAGACGCGCTGGAACGCCTGATCGCGCACATCCACGACAAGCATCCCGGCGTGCCGGTGATCCTCGACGCCAAGCGCGGCGACATCGGCAGCACCGCGCAGCACTATGCCGCCGAGGCGTTCGATCGCTACCGCGCCGATGCCGTGACGCTCAATCCCTATATGGGCCGCGATTCCGCCCAGCCGTTTCTCGAACGTGCCGACAAGGGCGTGATCCTGCTGTGCCGCACATCCAATCCCGGCGGCGCGGATTTCCAGGCGCTCGACTGCGGCGGTCAGCCGCTCTATCTGCGCGTGGCTGAAACCATTGCACGCGACTGGAACGCCAACGGCAACTGCGCGCTGGTCACCGGCGCCACCTGGCCGGAAGAACTGGGCAAGGTGCGTAGCATCGTGGGCGACATGCCGCTGTTGGTGCCGGGTATCGGTGCGCAAGGCGGTGATGTGGAAGCCGTGCTCAAGCATGGCCGCAGCGCCGACGGCACCGGGCTGATGATCAGCTCCTCGCGTGCAATTCTCTACGCGGGCAATGACGAGGATTTCGCGCAGGCTGCGCGTACTGCTGCGCTGGATTTGCGCGACACCATCAATCGTTTCCGCTGATCGTCGCCCCAGTTTTTTTGTAGGAGCGCACTTGTGCGCGACCGCAGCGCCACGATGTTACGTTGCCGCACGATGGTCACGCACAAGTGCGCTCCTACAAGGTGACGCCTTGCACTACGGCTGACGCTCCACCCTCACGCAACATCCGCTCACGCAACCACCGCTCGGCGGGCGTCGACACCCAACGCTCCACGCCCTTGCCCAACAACCAGCACAGCGGCAGGGCTGGCAGATACCAGAGATAGCCGTGGGCGATATCCGAGCCCATCGCCTTGTAGATCCTCACCACGCCGTACACCACGAACATGTGCGTGAGATAGATCTCATAGCTCAGACGGCCCCACGAACGCAGCCAGCCTAAGCCGCGCCACGCCGCACGACGTGACCAAGCACTGGCCAACACCAGGCACAGCGCGGAGGTGGTAAGCACGAGCATGTAGCCATCGCGCATCGTCTGCCACAGCAGCTTGCCCTCGAACATCACCAGGTACAGACCCAGGACGCCCACGACGGCCAGCATCCAGACCGCAGCGCGCGGCAGGCTGCGCCAACGTTGCACGATCAGCGCGCCGAGCACACCGGTGGCAATTGCCGCCATGCCGGGCAGATAAGCCTTCTCCTGCCAGATCTCATTGTCAGCCAATGCGGCGTGCGTCCATGGCAGCGACACCGCCAATGCGATCAGCATCGGCACCAACACCCAGGTGCGCCGCGTCAGCAGGCAGACGATGGGGAAGCCGAGATAGAACACTTCCTCGATCGACAGCGACCACAGCACATCCCAATTGCCTGGCAGGTAGCCGGTCATCCCCTCGTACCAATTCAGATGGAAACCCAGTGCCGCCACGATGGCGCGCGGCAGCGACTGCCCTTCCCGATCGATCACGTAATCCGGCGCGCCGGCCAGATGCAGCACGCTGAGCACGACTACCAGCAACACCAGGCAGGGCACGATTCGCGAAAAACGCCGTGCGTAGAACGCACGCAAGTCGATGCTGGCCAGCGAACCACTGCGATGCAGCGCATTGCTGGTGATGAGAAAGCCTGAGATCACGAAGAAGATGAAAACCGCCTCGTAGCCGTTGAAGTTGAGCGCCGTCAGCAGCTTCTTCGGCAACACGTCGAGCAGGGCCGTCTTGCGCAGCGGAATGCGCAGGCCGATGTGGTGCAGCACCACCAGCATGATGGAGAAGCCGCGCAGCAGGTCGATGCCGGTGTTGCGCTGAGTCTGCGGGTCAGCCATCGCGTCCATCAACCCCGTACCCTTACTTGTAGGAGCGCACCCTGTGCGCGAACAAGGCGCGGCAGCGCCTTCGCTTCGCCAACCCGTCGCGCACAGGGTGCGCTCCCACAAGGTGGCAGACGCTTACTGTGCCGCCGGCAGATCGTGAATCATCTGCTGCGCCAGGCCTTCATAGTTGTAATCGAAATGATGATCGCCGGTCTTTTCGTAGACCTTGATCCACGTCGGCAATTTCGGATCGGCGCAAAGCGCGTCGTCCTTATCCTTGACCCCGTAGTAGCAGACCACCGGCGGGTGATCATTCAATGCTTCAAGCGGCGGCAGGGCATCGTAATGCTGCACGGGATTGAGCCACTGGAAGAAGTCCTGGGTGTGCGTCTTCCACCATCCCTCCTTCATATAGCCTTCCATTTCGATTTCGAAATTGACATCGTGACTGGGTGACAGCAGTACCACCTGGGCGATGCGCGCGCGGCCCTCAGGGCTCAACTGATCGATCACGGAAGGCAGCACGTCGGCGCCGAAAGAGAAACCAATCAGCCATACGCGCTTCTTGCCCGGTTGCGACACCGCCTGCGCGATCAAGGCATCCAGATCGATGGCCGACTCCTTCGCCGGACGATTGCGCCAGTAGTACTGCAGCAGACTTACGCCCTGCACCGGGATGCCGTGCGAGGCGATGATCTTGCCCAGCGACTGGTCCAGATCGCGCCAGCCGCCATCGCCGGAATAGAAAATCGCCACCACGTCCTCGCGCCCGGCCAGCGGCGTCACGCCGGCCTGCGCGGGCACCTGCACCAGCGACTCCTGCATGCTGGCGTGATGCCAGGGCTGCCAGGCCCACAGGCCGACGCCGGCGGCAATCAACACAACGAGAGCGAACCACTTCCAGAGTCGTTTCAACGGCGCACCATGCCTGACAGTCCACCCGAAATGAGGCTTGCCACATTGGCGAACACCAGCGGGAGGGCGATGCCATTGGGCACCGCAAGATAACGAGGCTCCCACACGGGATCGAATTTGTCTTTGTACTTGTGCAGGCCGCGGAAGTTGTAGAAGCGCTCGCCGCGACCAAACAGCATCGCACCCAGGCGGCTCCACAGCGGCGCGCTGCGGCGATTCTGCAGGCCGGAAAATGGCGCCATGCCGAGGTTGAACCAGCGGTAGCCTTCCTGTTTGGACCACTGCATCAGGCTGATGAACAGGAAATCCATGATGCCGGCCGTGCCGTCGGGCAGATGGCGCATCAGGTCCAGCGAGGCCTCTTCCTTGTTGTCGGTGAGGAACAGGTTCGCAAAGGCCACCAGCTCCTCGCCCTGCCACACCAGCGCCATCGGCGTGCGTTCGAGATAGCGCGCGTCGAAGGTGCCCAGCGAGAAGCCCTTCTCGCGCACGCCCTTGTCGCGCATCCACGCATCGGAAATTTTTTTCAGCTGCGGGATCAACGCCGCCACCGCGTCGGCCGGCACGATCTCCATGCGCATGCCTTCGCGGGTGAGCTTGTTGATGGTGTTGCGCAGCACCTTCTTGGACTTGCCGTCGAGGTTGAAACCCGCCAGTTCCACGCGGGCCTCTTCGCCGATCTTGAGGAAGTTCATGCCCACTTCCAGGTACAGGTCCAGATCGTCCTGGCGCACCTGGTAGAACAGCGGCCAGCCGCCGGCGCGTTCGCACTGGTCGCGGAAGGTCCACACCAGTTCGCGGCGCGCTTCTTCGTCCTCGCCGACGGGATCGCCCATGGCCACCCAGCTGCGGCCTTCCACGTCGTACATGATGAAGGCGCGGTTGTCGGCATCGAACAGCAGGGTCTTGTCCGCCATCAGGGCGAGATGCGCCTGGGCGGAGTTGTAGTTCTTGATCAGCGGCAGCGCACGCTGCAGGTCTTCTTCGCTTGGCAGGTGCAGGTCCGGCCGCACGGGGCGGATCAGGTTGGCCAGCGCAAACAACAGGCCAGCGGTGGTCGCGCCCACCAATGCGCGCAGCGCACGCGGCGCACCGCCGTGATAGAAGCTGAATTCCCACCACAGGTTGTTGCTGTATTCCACGTGCTTGTAGCTGAAGCCGACCAGCCAGCCCGCACAGCCGAGCACCGCCACGATGGCGATGATCCAGCCCCACGAGAAGCTCGCGCTGAACATCGACGCGCGGCGATAGAACAACTTGTGCGCCGGCGCCAGCGCGAGCGCCAGCACCGACAACAGCGTGGCTTCTTCGTAATCGATGCCCTTGAGCAGCGACAGCACCGCGCCCAGCACCAGCAGGATCAGTGTGAGCACATAGGCTGCATCGAGGCGTCGCTGCAGACCGCGCGCAAGAATCAGCAACATCATGCCGACCACGCTGGAAAGGAAGTGGGACACTTCCAGCACGGCCAGCGGCAGCACGTCGCGCAGGATGGCCATGCGCGTGGGCAGCGCCGAGGTGGCACCCGAGAAGAGCAGCACCGCGCCCGACACCAGCGTCAGGCCCGCGAAGAACGGCGGCAGCAAACCGGTGAACCACGGCGCCAGCTGCGTCTTCTGGCGCAGCCCGCGCGCTTCGCGCCACAGCACCACCACGGTCGCCGCGAACAGCGGCAGGAAATAATAGATAAGGCGATAGGCCGCCAGCGCGCCGAGGATGGGTGCTTCCAGGCCCTGGTTTCCTTCGGCGCCGAAGCCGGCCAGCATCACCGCCTCGAACACGCCCAGGCCACCGGGCACATGACTGATCAAGCCGGCGATCTGCGCCAGCACGAAGATCGCAAGGAAATGCCCGAAACCCGTGTCCACCTGATTGGGCATCAGCAGATAAAGCACATAGGCGGCCAAACCCCAATCCACCGCGCCGACCAACACCTGCCGCGTGGCGACCAGGGTGTTCGGCAAACTCAGGCGCCATCGCCAAATACGCAATGGACGTCCAAGCAGGCGATTGCCCACGATCCACAGTAGCGGGATCAGGGTGAGCACCGCGGCCACCGGAATGCGCCAGCTGGCCAGCGGCAAGGACGGCGGAATCGGCACCAGCAGCAAGGTGACGCCGGTGAGCGCGCTCAGGCCCAGCCAGAAACTCAGCGTGGTGTAGACCACCACCTTCGCCACTTCGGCCGTGGAAAGTCCGGCCTGGATGTAGAAGCGGTAGCGGATGGAACCGGAGATCAACAAGGCCATGCCCAGCGCATTGCTGAAGGCGTAGCTGATGAAGGAGATCAGGCTGACCTGCGGACCCGGCAAACGCTTGCCGATGTATTTGAGGCCGAACCAGTCGTAGAGAATCATCACGCCGTAACTGCCGGCAGTGAGCAGCACGGCCAGGGCGACGCGGTAGTTCTCCAGTCCGTGAACGTAGCGTGCCACCTCGCGGTAGCTCACCTCGCTGGCCAGGCGGTGCAGCGCCCATAGCGCCAGGCACAGCATGGCCACCGAAAGCAGCGGACCGGCAAGCCTGCGTAACCTGGCCATCAGGCCAGGGCGTGCAAGCATTTCACCGGAAATCGGGGCTTGGGCCCCTGTCTGCTCCACCACGCGTTTACCGCCTCCACATGACCATCGCGCAAGATATTCGCGACCGTCTAGGATAGCCGGTCAACGTGCTCTTCTGTTCGATCGTGGCATGCAGGCATGACATTCGGTCGCGCCCGCTTCAGGCAGGTCGCGACCGTGTGAGGTCAGGACTTGGCGCCCAGTCCGTTGGCCATGCGGGCAATCCAGCGGTACAGCACCAGCACGATCACCGCGAAGGCGATGCCGCCGATCCACTGGGCCTTGTCGGCAAACTCAGGTCCCACGAGTGCCAAGGGCGCTTGCAGGTTGCTGAAACCCAGGCGGTCCGCGAATGCCACGATCGCTGCGATCAGGACGCCAATAATGCTCTCGCCCACGATCAAGCCGGAGGCCAGCAGCACGCCAAGCTGTTTGGTGGTTTCAGGCTTCTTCGAACGATCGGCACGACGATCGAAATACCAGCCGACCACCGAACCGACCACCACCATCAGCGTGCTGACCGTCGGCAGATAGATGCCCAGACCCACCGCCAGCGGCGGTATGCGCATGTGCTTGGTGGTCCGCGCCAGGATCTCGTCGACGATGATGATCGCCACGCCGATCCAGATGCCGGTGATGATCAGGCTCCAGTCGATATTGCCGGTGATCACGCCGTTCGCCAGCGCCGAAATAAGGCCGGCCTGCGGCGCCGGCAGCGCATGCGCACCCACGCCCGCCACACCGACAAATCCATAGGCCTTGTTGAGCAGGTCGAGCACCGGCGGGATCACCGCTGCGCCCGCGATCACACCGATCACCAGCGCCACCTGCTGACGCCACGGCGTGGCGTCCACCAGCTGACCCGTCTTGAGATCCTGCAGGTTGTTGTTGGCGATGGCCGCCACGGTGAACACCACCGCGGTAATGAACAGCGCAAACGCCACCAGCGCCTTGCCTTCTTCCGGGCCGACGTACGGCTTCACGAACGCCACCAGCAGCAAGGCGGCTGCGATCACCACCAGGATGCCCACGCCCGACAGCGGGCTATTGGACGAACCGATCAGGCCGGCCATGTAGCCGCACACGGTGGAGACAAAGAAACCCATCAGCACCACGAAGGCCACGCCGCCGATGGCGAGCACGCCGACATGGGCACCCAGGCCGCTGATCTCACCGAAGTAACCGAGCAACCAGGCGATCGGCACGAAGCAGGCCAGCGTGATCAGGCCCACGATGCCAATCGGGATGTCGCGCTCGGTGCGCGGCAGCGAGTCGGCCTTGCCGGCCTTGCGCACTTTGGAGGCAGCCATGGCCGAAGTCAGGCCGCTGATCACCGGCTTCACCAGCTTGGCGAGTGTCCAGATGGCCGACACGCCGATCGCGCCCGCACCGACGAAACGAACCTTGTGGCTCCAGGTGCCATTGGCCAGATCCGCCACCGACGCACTCATGTCGCCCAGCAGCGAGTAATGCGGCACGCCCCAGCCCCAGCCAATGATCGCGCCAATCAGCATGGCGATACCCACCGACAGGCCCACCAGGTGGCCAATGGCGAACAACGCGAAGGAAAGATTGAAGTCGAAGCCGCTGACCGAACCCTTGTCGCCCACGCGGAAGTAGCGCACGAAGTCGCTGGCGAACACCTGGGTGGCCACGATCACCGCAAACACGGCGGAAACGATGGAGCCCCATAGCACGGCAAGCAGACCCGCACGGCCTTCTTCCACACTGCCTGCATCGGCATCGTCGCCACTGCCGACCTTCAACACCTCGGCGCAGGCCAGGCCTTCCGGGTACGGCAGGTCGGAGGTCGTCACCAGCGCGCGGCGCAGCGGGATCGAATACATCACGCCCAGGATGCCGCCCAAGGCGCACACGGCAAACGAGGTCCAGAACGGGAAGCCGGTCCACCAGCCGATCATGATCATGCCCGGGAGCACGAAGATGATCGAAGACAACGTGCCCGCCGCCGACGCGATGGTCTGCACGATGTTGTTTTCCTGGATGGTGGAATCCTTGAACCCGCGCAGCAGGGCCATGGAAATCACCGCCGCGGGAATCGATGTGGCGAAGGTAAGGCCGGCCTTGAGGCCAAAGAAGACGTTGGCGGCAGTGAACACCACCGTGATGATCACGCCCAGGATGAGACCGCGAACGGTCAGCTCTTTGCGATTTTCGGTCTGAGAAAGATTGCCGCTCACGAAAGTCGTCCCGTCATGTCATTGGTCCCCTGTTGGCCACCCTGGGGCGGCATAGCATGAATACGACAGCCCGCCGGAAGGCGGGTCAGCGCGTAGGGTTGCCGGATTTGCTTGGAATCGCAACGGGTTGACGGGGTTTGGGGCCTGCCTTCCTCGTTTGGGGCAGGTTTGGATGGGGCGGGGCTTGCCCCGGAGCCGCATCTGCTTGCTCGTCGTCCCGGCGGAGGCCGGGATTTCCCTTTTGCCGGTCCCGGCGTTGGCCTGAGGCGCTTTTCAACCGTCGCACGGCTGACCATCCAGATCCTTGGCTTCTGATTGTCACCTTGCGGCCAGGGTGCCGCCTACGCGGCGGGCGTTTCGATCGGCTGCCGCCGACCGAGTCACTTTTCTCTTGCTGGCCCAAGAGATCCCACGGGACTAGCTTCGCGTCGAAAGTAACCCAAAGAGAATGGCCTGATAACGCCCGCAGCATCGTGTTGGGATAAGCCCGAGCGCTTGAGGCGCGCTGTTGTGGGACAACCTCCGAGGGTACACAGCGGGTACTGCCAAGCGCTGCGCAACGCGCCCGAATCGCTGAGGACTTAAAGCGGGGCCTCGCTGCGCATCGGCTTTCCTTGTCCCACTTCCCTTTGCCACGCGGGCTTGTCTGTGGGAGCGCACCCTGTGCGCGACAGCCACGCTGCGGTGTACCGCTCCGTAGGATTGTCGCGCACAGGGTGCACTCCCACAGAAGAGCCGACCGGCAAGATTGATCCACCATCCACAGGCCATCGCGATCCCTTGTAGGAGCGCACTTGTGCGCGACCGCAGCGTCGTGGTGCATCGCTCCGGTTGGTCGCGCACAAGTGCGCTCCTACAAAAGACCGGCCGGCCCCGCAACGCCGGGCGTTGGGCTCTTGATCAGGCTCTTGCCCCCGGGGTCCCCGTATGACGCGGCGGGCGGGTGGAGGAAAGCCCGAAGGGGGGCCGCATGGATGCGGCCAGTTTTTCGACAGGACAGGGATGTCCTGTCGAAAAACCCCGTAACCCGACCGCGCACCTGGAGGGCCGAAGGCCCGGAAGGCGCGTCATCCGGGGGGCCCTTCTCCGTGGGTTACTTTCTCTTGGGCAAGCAAGAGAAAGTGACCCGGGCCGCGGCAGCGGCACGGAAGCCCGCGGCAGGCGGGCAAGGTCGCCGTATCGCAACAACTAAACTCCGAGGCTCTGGATGACCCGCCATTCGGCTGTTGAGAAGCGCTTCCCGCCTTCGCAGGACGAGCAAAAGCTACCTAAACTGGGACGCGTAGAGACGTTCCCGCGAGCACCCGCCCCTCACCCCAACCCTCTCCCCGACGGGGAGCGGGAGCAAAGCGGACTCACTCATCCGCCCCCGGATCCATCCCCGGAAACAACACCTCGGTATACCCAAACTTGCTGAAATCCGTGATCCGCGAGGGATACAAACGCCCGATCAAGTGATCGCACTCATGCTGCACCACGCGCGCATGGAAACCTTCCGCGTTGCGATCAATCTGCGCACCGTGCGGATCGACCCCCTGATAGCGGATCAACGAATACCGACTCACCGCACCCCGCAGGCCAGGTACCGACAGACAACCTTCCCACCCCTCCTCCATGTCCTGCGACAGCGGCGTGATCACCGGATTGAGCAGGATCGTGCGCGGCACCGCCGGGGCGTCCGGATAGCGCTCGGACTGGTCGAAGCCGAAGATCACCAATTGCAGGTCCACGCCGATTTGCGGTGCAGCAAGACCGACGCCGCCGGCGTCGTGCATGGTGTCGAACATATCGGCGATCAGCGCATCGAGTTCCGCGCTGCCGATCATGCCGTCAGGCACCGGCGGGGCCACCCGCAACAGCCGTGGGTCGCCCATCTTCAGGATCTCGCGGATCATGGAAAAATCCTCGCCTCTTCATCGATTCAGCAAGGCCGCGGGGGGCGGCTGACAGACCGCCAGTGTACGCGCCGGCCGGGATGCCCGCGCATGCGCACGCCCCCTCCGCCCATTCGACCAATGGCTAATGCGAGGCGACGCAATATGTTGTTGACCCCCGCCTCCCCCGGGACGAACCTTGCGGGGGACTTCCCAGGAGCCAATGCGAATGTCTACCGTCGCCGTCAAACCAAGTCCCGCAGGGAAGATCCTGTGGGCCGCCATCGCCATCGTCGGCGCCTGGTGCCTGGGGGTGGTCGCGCTGCGCCGGGGCGAACCGATCAACGCCATCTGGCTGGTTGCCGCAGCCATTGCCGTGTTCGTGATCGGCTACCGCTTCTACAGCAAGTTCATCAATGAAAAAGTGCTGCGCATGGACCCCAGCCGGGCCACGCCAGCCGTACTGCGCAACGATGGCCTGGACTATGTACCCACCGACAAGTGGGTGGTGTTCGGCCACCACTTCGCCGCGATCGCCGGTGCCGGCCCGCTGGTCGGTCCGGTGCTGGCGGCGCAGATGGGTTACCTGCCCGGCACGCTCTGGATCCTGTTCGGCGTAGTGTTTGCCGGCGCGGTGCAGGACTTCATGATCCTGGGCCTCTCGGTACGACGCGATGGCCGCTCGCTGGGCAATATGCTGCGCGACGAGCTCGGGCCAACCGCCGGCGTGGTGGCCATGTTCGGCGTGCTGGTGCTGATGATGATCGTGCTGGCGGTGCTGGCGCTGGTGGTGGTCAAGGCGCTGACGCACAGCCCCTGGGGCACCTTTACGGTGGCAGCGACCATTCCGATCGCGCTGCTGATGGGCGTCTATCTGCGCTGGCTGCGGCCGGGCAAGATTCTCGAAGTGTCGATCATCGGCCTGATCCTGCTGCTGACTTCGATCTGGTTCGGCGCGCACGTCGCCGCCTCGCCCACGTGGTCGGCAGTGTTCGATTTCGATGCGAAGTCGCTTGCCTGGCTGCTGATCGCCTACGGCTTCTGCGCCTCGGTGTTGCCGGTGTGGCTGTTGCTGGCGCCGCGCGACTATCTCTCCACCTTCCTCAAGATCGGCACCATCATGCTGCTGGCGCTGGCCATCTTCCTGGCTGCGCCCACGCTGCAGATGCCGGCCATCACCAAGTTCATCGACGGCACCGGCCCGGTGTTCCAGGGCAACCTGTTCCCGTTCCTGTTCATCACCATCGCCTGCGGCGCGGTGTCGGGCTGGCATTCGATCATTGCCTCGGGCACCACGCCCAAGCTGATCGCCAATGAAGGCGAGGCGCGCATGATCGGCTACGGCGGCATGCTGATGGAGGCCTTCGTCGCCATCATGGCGCTGGTTGCCGCCGCTTCGCTGCATCCGGGCGTGTACTTCGCGATGAACTCGCCGGCCGCCTTGATCGGCACCACCGCGCAATCGGCCGCTACCGCGATCAGCCAGTGGGGCTTCGTGGTGACGCCGGACGAGTTGCTCAATACCGCCAAGAACATCGGCGAGTCGAGCATCTTGAGCCGCGCCGGCGGAGCGCCGACGCTGGCGGTGGGCATGGCCCAGCTGCTGCACGGCATCGTTCCGGGCGAGGGCATGATGGCGTTCTGGTACCACTACGCCATCCTGTTCGAAGCCTTGTTCATCCTCACCACCGTGGATGCGGGAACGCGCGTGGGCCGCTTCATGATCCAGGAGATCGCCGGCCTCATCTACAAGCCGCTGCAGCACACCGAATCGTGGACCGGCAACCTGCTGGCTACCGCCATCTGCGTAGGTCTATGGGGCTACTTCCTGTATCAAGGCGCAGTCGATCCATTGGGCGGCATCAACACGCTATGGCCATTGTTCGGTATCGCCAACCAGATGCTGGCGGCGGTGGCGTTGATGCTGGCCACGGTAGTGACGGTGAAGCTCAAGCGCGAGCGCTACGTGCTCGTGCCGGGCATTCCCGCGATCTGGCTGTGCGTGTGCACACTCACGGCAGGCTGGGAGAAGCTCAGCGGTCCGATCAGCTTCACGGCGGCGGCGCAGAAATACGCGCAGGCCATCGCCGACGGCAAACTGCTGGCGCCGGCCAAGACCGCGGAGGAAATGCAGCGCATCGTGACCAACAACTATGTCGACGCCGCGCTCACCGGCATTTTCATGCTGCTGATCCTGACCATGCTCGCCTTCACCATCCGGGCGATCGTCAGGGCCTGGAGCATCAACCATCCCACCGCTCACGAAGAGCCGTACGTGGCGCTGGGCACCGTGCCCAGCCGCTGAGGGCTGCCATCATGAAAATGGACCTGCAGGCGATCGGGAAGTGGGCGGTGCAAACCGCCCGCCTCTGCTGTGGCGTTCCCGACTACGACGTGTACGTGAAGCACCTGCGCGAACACCACCCGGATCGCGCCGTGCCCAGCTACAAGGAGTTTTTCAGGGAGCGGCAAATTGCCCGCTACAAGGGAACCGGCGGACGCTGCTGCTAGGCTGAGACCGGTCCGAGCATCCCAAAGGCCGTGCCCTGCCGGGCATGGCCTTTCTCGTCTCTGAACGGGGCTGGGCATCCGATACCCTAGCCTTCATCATCCCGCCCAGATCATGGCCGCTCGCCACTGCAAGACTCCCGATGACCAAACACCACCACCCCCGCCTGCAGCCTTCGTCGGAGATCGAGGCCCAACACAGCCTCGGCCTGCGCATCATCGCCATCTACAAGGGCGTGAAGACGGTGTGCCTGATCCTGGTGGCGATTTTCGCCTTCCACCTGGACCGCGAGCAGAACTTCGAAAAGCTGGTGCACTGGCTGGAGCACCTGTCGCTGACCGACAGCAACGGCCTGCGCTGGCGCCTGGTGGAGGTGCTGCAATCGCTGGGACCGAGCAAGTTCGTCGCGATCGGCCTGGTGGCGCTCGCTTATGCCGCCATCTTCGCCACCGAAGGCACCGGACTGTGGCTGCGCAAGCACTGGGCGGAATGGTTCACGGTGATTGCCACCGGCTCGCTGATTCCGCTGGAGTTGTACGAGACGATCCACAAGTTTGGCTGGCTCAAGCTGGGTGCATTGATCGCCAACATCGCCATCGTGATCTATCTGGTGCGCCTTGCGCTGCAGCCGCATCCGGCCAAGCGCAAAGACTGAAAGGGCAACACCTGTGGGAGCGCACCCTGTGCGCGACAAACCTACGAAGCGATGACGTCCCGGCGCCGCAGTCGCGCACAGGGTGCGTTCCCACAGAACGGAGGGCGCTCACACCTCGTGGTGCAGCCCTTCCGCCTGCACCGCACTGCTGCGCGGCGCCAGCTCCACCAGATACATCGCCGCCAGCACCAGCGCACCGCCGGCGAGCATGCGCCAGGTCAGCGCGTCATGGCCGAAGCTGACCGCGAAGCCCGCCGCAAACACCGGCTCCAGCGTCATCACGATGGCCGCGCGCGTCGGCGAGAGATGGGCCTGCGCCCAGGTCTGCACCAGCATAGCGCCCGCGCCGGCCGCCAGCGCCATATACACGACGGCCGCCCAGGCGCCGAGATCGGGCGGGAGCGAGGGACCGGAAGGCACCGTAGCCAGCAGGCAGATCGCTGCAATCACCATCATCTGCACCGTCGACAAGGCGAATGCGCTGCCGGGACGCGACCAGGTTCCCAGTCCGACGATGTGCAGGCCATACAACGCCGCTGAGGCGAGCGTGAGCCACACGCCGTAACCGACGCTCAAACCGTGCAACGCAAGCAGGCCAAGACCACCGACGGAAAGCAGCACGGCAATCCAGGTGACCGACGGCAGCCGCTGGCGCAGCAGCACCGTGCCGAGCAAGGGCGTGAACACGACGTACATGCCGGTGACGAAGCCGCTGATGCTCGCCGACGTATGTTCCAGCCCGGAGGTCTGCAATAGCTGCGCAATGCCGTAGATCGCACCCAGCGCACTGCCCTGCCACCACTCGCGCCGACTCAGCCGCAGCAGCGGGCGATGAAACAACGCAGCCATGGCCAGGGCTGCGATGAGAAAGCGCACGGCCAGGAAATCGGCCACGGGCATGCGCGCCACCAGATCCTTGATCAGGAAAAAGGTGGAACCCCAGATGGCGGTGACTGACACCAGACCCAGCGTGGCCCAGGTCGCGGTTCGCGACGCGCGCGCCGTCACGCGGCGTCCTGCGATCGCTTGCGCCGCGCCAGTCGCCACAGCTGCCCGGGAATCTGCAGCAAAAAGTGCGTCCAGATGCCGAGCCACACCACGCCGGCGATCCACGGCTTGCGCGAATCCGGATCGAACTTGCGGAACCAGCGCCACATGCCGCGATGCTTGTGCCTGCTCACGAACACCGGCCGATGACGGCTCGAACTGCCCTTGCCGTGCAGCACGTGCACATCGCCCGCCAGCATCACGTGATAACCGGCGTCGCGCACGCGGCGGCACAGGTCCAGGTCTTCGCAATGCAGGAAATAGGCTTCGTCGAAACCGGCGAGATAGTTGAACACGCGCCGCGGCATCAGCATCAACGCGCCCGACACCGCCTCGGCCTCGACCAGGCTGTCCGGCATGGGGCCTTCGATATTGATGCCTTCGCCCGCGCGATGGAACAGCGTATTCAACGCGCGACGCAGCAACGGATCGCGACGATAAGACGCCGGATCGGGCGTACCGTTTTCATCGCACACCACCGCGCCGATCACGCCCGCACGCGGATGCGAGGCCAGCAGGTCGAGCAGACGCTGCAGCGTCTCGTTGTCGATCAGGCAATCGGGATTGAGCACCAGCAGCGACTTGCCGTGCGACTGCGCTGCGCCGCGGTTCACCGCCGGGCCGAAACCCAGGTTGGCATGGTTGTAGACCACGCGCAGCCGCGTATCGCTCTCGTGCGCGCGCGCAATCGCCTGCGGAATGCCGTCGGAGGAGGCGTTGTCCACCAGCACCAATTCCAGCGGCAGCTCGCACGCCAGCACGCGCCGCACGCAGTCGCGCAGGCTGGGACCACTGTCGGCGGCCACCACGATCACACTGACCGGCAACACGGAGGACAAGGAAGAAGGTGCGTCGGTAGTCACAGTCACAAGTATGCGTTGTCCGGGGCTAGATTGAGTGACTGAAAGTGTTCCAAGGGTTCACGCAGGCCGCTGTGGGCGCGTCTACCCGGGGAGAACTGTGAAGTGTATGTCGAGACGGGCCGTCCGATGAAACGCCTTGACTACGGTCGCGGCAGCTGCCCCAGCACTTCATGCAGGGGAGTCGGCGCCGCATCGCTGCCCGCGGCCAGCCAAGGCTGCTCGCCGTCCCAGCCGCTCAGTTGCCACCCGCTCAGCCGATGCATGTGCCGGCTTTGCCGGTCCCACAGTATCTCGCCGCGGCCGCCCGGCAGATTGGCCACAAACCAGCGGCCGCCAGGACTACTGCAGTAGCGCGGGCTCGCCTTGTCGATCACCTGGCCCTGGGCGAACACGTAACGCCCTCGCCCATCGTCGATCGCCTCGAAGCGCGCGGCGCCAGTCGCGTCGACGAATTCAGCAGTCGCGACCTGCCAGTGAGCCCGGGTCAGTTCGATGATGTGCGCGGGCGGACCGACCGGCGCCATCGCCAGCTCGCTCCACTCCGGCGATGCCTTAGCCGCCGGCGTGCCTTGCACGCGATGGTCGAGCAGCGACTCCATTAACACCACCAGCGAGAAGCCGACCAGGGCGCCCAGCAAGGCCGCGCCCCAAGCCAGCAGGTCACCGCCCAGGGCGCGCTGCACGGCGAACAACAAACCGGGCAAACCCCAGCGCAAGGCACGTCGGCAGAGCTCGGCGTAGCGCGCGACGCGCCGGTCGAACCACACCGCACCCAGCGCAGACAACAACAGCAGCGGCAATCCCAGCCACCAGGGCAACATCGCCAGCACGCCCGACCAGGCGAGCCCCGGAAGTACTTTCGATAACCAGCGCGCGACGGCAGCCACGCTAGACCCTCGACACAGGCCTAGCGTGGGAACACATCAGCCGCACCACACCCGTGCGTTGCGGAACATGCGCATCCACGGTGAATCCTCGCCCCACTTTTCCGGATGCCAGCTCATCAGCACGCTGCGGAACACGCGTTCCGGATGCGGCATCATGATCGTCACGCGTCCTTCGGCAGCGGTGAAACCGGTGAGACCGCCCGGCGAACCGTTCGGGTTCAGCGGATAGTCTTCGGTGGGCTTGCCGCGGTTGTCCACATAACGCAGCGCCGCGCCGGCCTTGGACGGGCTGCAGCTGTACGGGAAGCTCACGCGGCCTTCGCCGTGCGCCACCGCCACCGGGATGCGCGAACCGGCCATGCCCTTGAAGAAGATGCTCGGCGAATCGAGCACTTCCACCGTGGCCAGACGGGCCTCGTACTGCTCCGACGCGTTGCGCAGGAACTTCGGCCAGTGCTGCGCACCGGGGATGATGTCCTTGAGCTGGCCCATCATCTGGCAGCCGTTGCAGACGCCCAGCGCAAAACGCGAAGTGTCGGCAAAGAACGTGCTGAATTCCGCGCGCAGGTATTCGTTGTAGAGGATGGAGGTGGCCCAGCCGCGACCCGCACCCAGCACGTCGCCATAGGAGAAACCGCCGCATGCCGCAAAGCCGCGGAAGTCGGCCAGCTTGATGCGACCGCTGGCCAGATCGGACATATGGACGTCCACCGCATCGAAGCCGGCACGCGTGAACGCAGCCGCCATTTCGACCTGGCCATTGACGCCCTGCTCGCGCAGCACCGCCACGCGCGGGCGTGCGCCCTTGGCGATGTACGGTGCGGCGATGTCGTCGACCGGCTCGAAGCTCAGCTTCGGATGGATACCCGGGTCGGAGTCGTCCAGGCGCCAGGCGTTTTCGGCATCGGCCGACGCCGGGTTGTCGCGCAGGCGCTGCATGGCGTAGCTGGTTTCGTTCCACGCTTCGAACAGCGTGCGCCAGTTCCACTTGAACATGGTGTCGCCGTTGTGGAACAGCTTGATGCCGAGCTTTTCCTTTGGACGTCCAATGCGGTACGCCATGCTGGTCAGGCCATGCTTGACCAGCAGCGCCTCGAAGGCTTCGCGATTGGCCGAGGCCACCTGCATCACCGCGCCAAGTTCTTCGTTGAACAGCGCGCGCAGCGTCGCTTCCGCCCAGCCGTCCAGCTGAATTTCCAGACCGCAGTGACCGGCGAACGCCATTTCCAGCAAGGTCACGATGACGCCGCCGTCGGAACGGTCGTGATAGGCCAGCAGCAGACCGTTCGCGTTCGCTTCCTGCACCAGGTCAAACAGCGACTTCAGGCGCTTGGCATCGTCCAGATCCGGCGGCACGCCGCCGCCGCGGTTGAACACCTGGGTCAGCGCGGAACCGCCGAGGCGATCGCGGCAGGCGCCAAGATCCAGCAGCCAGAGTTCGGAGTCGCCGCGATCCAGGCGCAGCTGCGGCGTGAGCGTGCGGCGCACGTCGGTGACGCGCGCGAAGCCGGTGATGACCAGCGACACCGGCGACACCGTCGACTGCATGGTGTCGCCATCCTTCCAGATCGTCTGCATGGACAGCGAGTCCTTGCCGACCGGAATCGAGATGTCGAGCTCCGGGCACAATTCCATGCCCACGGCCTTCACCGCGTCGAACAGTGCCGCATCTTCGCCGGGGAAATTCACCGCCGCCTGCCAGTTGGCCGAAAGGCGGATTTCGCCCAGCGAGGCGATCGGTGCGGCGGCAAGATTGGTGATGGCTTCGCCCACGGCGAGGCGGGCGGCGTCCGGGCTGCTCAGCAACGCCACGGGTGCGCGCTCGGCCATCGCCATCGCTTCACCGGTGTAGCTGTCGAAATCGGTGACGGTCACGGCGCAATCGGCCACCGGCACCTGCCACGGACCGACCATCGGGTCGCGCACATTGAGGCCACCGACGGTACGGTCGCCAATGGTGATGAGGAAGCTCTTGCTGCCCACGGTCGGCAGGCGCAGCACGCGCATCAGCGCTTCGTCCATGCTGATGCCGGCCAGATCAGGCAAGAGATCGACGCGCGGCTTCAGGCGCTTGGCATCGCGATGCATGCGCGGCGGCTTGCCGAACAGCACGTCCATCGGCAAGTCGATCACCAGCGTGTCCGTGCGCGGATCGTGCACCACCAGGCGACGCTCAGCCGTGGCGTCGCCGACCACTGCATAAGGGCAGCGCTCGCGCTTGCAGTAGGCCTCGAATTCGGCGAGATCCTCCGGCCCGATCGCGAGCACATAGCGCTCTTGCGATTCGTTGCTCCACACCTGCATCGGCGACAGCGAAGGGTCATCGCACGGAATCTTGGACAGGTCGATGCGACCGCCCACACCGGCGTCGTTGAGCAACTCGGGAATGGCGTTGGACAGACCGCCTGCGCCTACGTCGTGCACGCTGACGATGGGGTTCTTGTCGCCACGCGCCCAGCAGCTGTCGATCACCTGCTGCGCGCGACGCTCCATCTCGGCGTTGTCGCGCTGCACGGAAGCGAAATCCAGCTCCTTGCTCGACGTGCCCGAGGCCACCGAGGAGGCCGCGCCACCGCCCAGGCCGATCAACATGGCCGGGCCACCGAGCACGATCACTTTGTTGCCCGGCTGCACGTCGCGCTTCTGCACATGGTCGGCACGGATATTGGCCAGGCCGCCGGCGATCATGATCGGCTTGTCGTAGCCACGGCGCACGCCCGCTTCACCGGTCTCGTGCTCGTACGTACGGAAGTAACCGCCCAGCGCCGGACGGCCGAATTCGTTGTTGAATGCAGCGGCGCCCAAGGGGCCGTCGCGCATGATTTCGAAGGCAGTCGCCATATGCGGCGGCAGCGGGCGATCCACTTCCCACGGTCGCGGCAGGCCAGGAATGCGCAGGTCGGACACGGAGAAACCGGTCAGGCCGGCCTTGGGCTTGGCGCCACGGCCGGTGGCGCCTTCATCGCGGATTTCGCCGCCGGCGCCGGTGGCCGCACCCGGCCACGGCGCGATGGCCGTGGGATGGTTGTGCGTTTCGACCTTGATCGCATAATCGATGCGCTCCGGATGCGAACGCCACACACCGTCCTGATCGGTGAAGAAGCGCTTGCCTTCGGAGCCTTCGATCACGGCTGCGTTGTCCTTATAGGCAGACAACGTATGAGCCGGCGAATGCTGGTGGGTGTTCTTGATCATGCCGAACAGGCTCTTGTCCTGAGCCTCGCCGTCCAGCGTCCAGCTGGCGTTGAACACTTTGTGGCGGCAGTGCTCGGAATTGGCCTGCGCGAACATGAAGAGTTCGGCGTCGGTCGGATTGCGACCCAGTTCGGCGTAGCGTGCGACCAGGTACTCGATCTCGTCGTCCGCCAGCGCCAGGCCAAGTTCCCGGTTGGCCACGTCCAGCGCGGCCTTGGGATCGCTGCCCAGCTCGATGTAGACCACCGGACCGGGCTGGCCACCGAGGAACAAGCTGTGCGCCTGGCTCAGATCGGTAAGCACCGACTGCGTCATCGCGTCATGCAGAACGGCAACGACGGCGTCGTACTGCGCGCTGCCAATGGCCGGCAGACTGGCGACCTGCCAGGCGACGCCGCGCTCGACGCGGCGCACGTCAAAGCCGGCGCCATGCAGGATATCGGTGGCCTTGCTGGACCAGGGCGAAATCGTGCCCAGGCGCGGAACCACCCATAGCGAGGCGTGTTCGGGCTTGCCTTCTTTGGCTTCGAGCACTTCCAGCAGGCGGCGATGCTGCTCGCCCTCCGGCTCGCGGTCGGCGTCGATGAAATAAATAAACCACGACGCCTGCACACGCGTGCCACGGTGAATGGCTTCCAGGCGTGCGTTCAGACGTTCAAGGCGAAAAGGGGAGAGGGCGCTCTGCCCGTCGAGTGCGATCATGCGGGGACAGGAGGTAGGCGAAAACGCCGATTGTACCTCATAGCGCATCAACACTGCCGCGACGCAGCATCGCGACCGTTCGGGCGACGCTGGCACTCCAACGCCGCCCAGTCAGTCTAACTCAATGAATCTACGGCCAATTGCCGCATGCCAGGGGCACAAAGCCGCATCGGTCGCCCGACATCAGCCGCCGGTCTTAAGCGCCTGCAACAGCTGCTCGGGCGTCACATAGCCGCCGACCATCGAACCATCGGCCGCAATGATGGTGGGCGTGCCCGACACGCCGAGCTTCACGCCCAGGTCGAATTCGTCCTTCACCGGGTTCGGACAGTTGGTGGCCTTGGGCGCCTTGCCCTGCTTGGCCGAGGTGAACGCGGCCTTGCGGTCGCTGGCGCACCACACCGAGACCATCTCGTTATAGGTGGGCGTGGTACGGCCCGCCTCGTTGATGACGCCTTCGCGCGGCCAGGCGATGTACTCCACCGCGATCCCGGCCTTGTTGAAATCGGCCATGTGTTCGTGCAACTGACGGCAGTACGCGCAGTTGACGTCGGTGAACACGGTGACGCGATAACGCGGATTGGCCGGCGCGAACACGATGCGGTCGGCCTCGGGCACCTTGGCCAGCTCGGCCTTGCGGAACTCGGCCCAGCCATCCTCGGTGATGTTCTTTTTCCTGCCCAGGTCGATCAGGTCGCCATTGAGCATGTACTTGCCGTCGCTGGACACATAGACCAGATGGCCCGAGGCGATGACCTGGTAAAAGCCCTGCATCGGTGCCGGACGGATCGAGTCGATGCTCGCGTTGGGCACCAGGCCTTGCACGGCACGGCGAATGGCGGCTTCCGACCCGGTGGCCACAGCGGCGGGCGCAGCGGTGGCCACACCAGTCGCACCCGTTGTGCCGTCCGGCGCGGCGCAGGCATTGAGTGCCAATCCGCCGACGCACAGCGCCAGCAACCATTTCTTGAACATCGCAGACCTCGTGGACATGCATTTCCCCGTGGGGGAAACGTGGGGGAAAGCCATTCTCGCACAGGCGCCTGAATGCGGATGCGGGCCGTTTGGCACAGCCGCGGGTCGGTCAACCGCGCGGATGGTGCTGGGCGTGCAGCCGCTTGAGACCTTCCTTGGCGACCAGCGTATAGATCTGCGTGGTGCTCAGCGCGCTATGGCCCAACAGCATCTGCAGCGCGCGCAGGTCGGCGCCGTGGTTGAGCAGGTGGGTGGCGAAGGAATGCCGCAGCACATGCGGCGAAATGCGCTTTGAGACGATGCCTACCTGCACGGCGTAGCGCTTCACCAACGTCCAGAACATCTGCCGCGTCATGCCCACGCCGCGGTTGCTGAGAAACAGCGCCAGAGGCTGGCGGCCGCGCGCGAGCGACGGGCGTGCCGCAGCGAGATAGGCCTCGATGCGCTCGGCCGCCACCTCACCGATGGGCACCAGGCGATCCTTGCCGCCCTTGCCGGTGACCCGCACGACGCCTTGGCGCAGGTTGAGCGAAGCCAGCGGCAACTGCACCAGTTCGGATACGCGCAAGCCCGAGGCATACATCAGTTCCAGCATCGCGCGATCGCGCAGACCCAGGGTCGTGCCAAGATCCGGCGCATCCAGCAGGCCCTCGATCTCGCGCTCGGCCAAGGCCTTGGGCAGGCTGCGCGGCATCTTGGGACGCTCGATCAACAGCGTGGGATCGTCGAAACCCGGTTCGGTGCGCGCGACATGGGCGTAGTAGCGACGAAACGCCGACTGCCGACGCGCCAGCGAACGCACCGCCACCGGCTGGCTGCCGTGATAGGCGGACAAGTGCTGACGCTGCGCGCTGCGCAGGCTCTGCCCCTGCGAGCCCAGCCAGCGCGCGAGACTTTCGAGATCGCTGCGGTAAGCCTCCAGCGTGCGGTCGGACAATCCATCTTCGGACCACACGCGCTCGATGAAAGCATCGATGCTGCGACGGTCGGCTTCGGCGATACTGGGTTCTTCTTGCTGCATGGACGCGATGCTGGCTGCCCGCCTCGCCACGTGCAAGCGTTCCCTACGCAGGCTGCCGTTTCGATGACTTCCAGCACCGCCACCGATATCTATTGCCCGCTGTGGCGCCGCCTGTTCGCCCTGCTCTACGACCTGCTGGCCGTGGTGGCGATCGTGATGGTGGTCGGTTACGTGTGCCAGCGCGTCACCGGCGGCAACCTGATCAGCACCGACGGGCACGCGCACATCGCATGGTGGTATCAGCCGCTGCAGGCGCTGCTGGTATCGGCCTATTTCATCGCATCGTGGTTGCGCGGCGGACGCACGCTGGGCATGCGCCCCTGGCGCATTCGCGTCAGCAACGAGCAAGGATTTGGCATCACGTTCACCCAGGCGCTCGTGCGATTGCTCGTGGCGGCAGCGCCGATGGGCTTGCTGGTACTGGCGCCGTGGATCGGCACCAGGGCGGCACTGTGGGCGATGGCCGCCGCATGGATCGTCTGGTTTGGCGTATCTATTTTCGATCCGCGTCGACGAGCGCTCCATGATGTGATCGCGCGCACGGTTTTGCGCAAGTAAGGAAAGCTTCACATGAAAGTGAGGTGGATTCGGGCAACACTGTTATATGCCCTCGCTTGCCTTACCCCGTCGCGACGCCACCGAGCTTAAACGCATCAATCAGGCGTTCTACGACTCGCTGTGGTCAGGCTCGCGACTGGTCGATCCCAGCCGCTTCAATACCTGGCCGATGGTGCGCGAACTGGCCATGGCGCTGCCGCGCCGCTTGGAAGTGGCGCCCGGTCTGCGGCCGCGGCTGCCGATCGATGGCACTTACTTCGTCGACATCAGCACGGCCGCCCTGGGTGAACTTCGCTCGCACGGCGCCAGTGCCGCGCGCGCCAACATCAGCGCCCTGCCCTGTGCCGACGCCAGCTTCGATCTGGTCTGCGCGCTCGACATCCTTGAGCACGTGCTGGACGACGACAAGGCGCTGCGCGAGCTTTCCCGCGTTGCAGCACCCGATGCCCGCATGCTGCTCTCCGTGCCACTGCACGAAGCGGCCTGGACCGAGTTCGACGAGTTCGTCGGCCACTACCGCCGCTACGAGCCCGCCCAGATTCTGCGCAAACTCGAGTCCAATGGATGGACTATCGAGCAGAGCGCCATCTACGGCATGCAGCCCACCTCCAAGACCTTGCTGGGCCTGGGCCAGTGGTATCTCACCCACCAGCGCGAGCGCGCCCTGTGGTGGTACAACCGGGTGATCATGCCGCTGGGCCTGCGCCTGCAGAAGCCGCTGCGCTGGCAGCGCGGCATGGCCGACTGCGACGGCGTGGACGAATTGCTGCTGCTTTGTCGCCGCGTCTAAGCACCTGATTCAGCAGGATTGAGACAATGCGGCGGCGCAGCACGACTGCGCCAAAACCGGGTAAGATGGTTTTCTCTGACGCTTCCCGGTTCCACCCCGATGCTTTATCAGATCCATGAGTGGCAGCGCGCTTTCCTTGGCCCGCTGAGCCACTACGCCGAAGCCAGCGCCAAGCTGCTGAGCGACATCACCAGCCCGTTCTCGCATCTCCCGGGTGCGCCGCGCATGGCCGCCGGCTACGAGCTGTTGCACCGTCTGGGCAAGGAATACGAGAAGCCCGCGTTCAACATCCCGCAGGTGACGGCGCACGGTCAGGAAATTGCCGTGATCGAGCGCGTGATGCTGGACAAGCCGTTCTGCCAGCTCAAGCGCTTCAAGCGCTTCAGCGACGATCCGGAAACCATCGAGAAGTTGAAGAACGACCCGACCGTGCTGGTCGTCGCGCCGCTCTCCGGCCACCACGCCACGCTGCTGCGCGATACGGTGAAGACCCTGCTGCAAGACCACAAGGTGTACATCACCGACTGGGTCGACGCGCGCATGGTGCCGACCAGCGCGGGGCCGTTCCATCTGGACGACTACGTGGCGTACATCGAGGAATTCATCCGCCATATCGGCGCCGAGCGCGTGCACGTCATTTCCGTGTGCCAGCCGACCGTGCCGGTGCTTGCCGCGGTGTCCCTGATGGCGGCGCGCGGCGAAGCCACCCCGCTCAGCATGACCATGATGGGCGGCCCGATCGAGCCGCGCAGCAATCCGACCGGCGTCAACAACCTCGCCACCACGCGACCGCTCAGCTGGTTCCGCGGCAACCTCATCCACACCGTGCCGCCGAACTATCCCGGTACTGGTCGCGAGGTTTACCCGGGCTTCTTGCAGCACGCCGGCTTCATCGCGATGAACCCGGGCCGCCACCTGAACTCGCACTGGGATTTCTACGAGAACCTGCGTCGCGGCGATCAGGATGATGCCGAGGCGCACCGCAAGTTCTACGACGAATACAACGCCGTGCTCGATATGCCGGCCGAGTATTACCTCGACACCATCGCCACCGTGTTCCAGCAGTTCCTGCTGCCGCGCGGGCTCTGGGATGTCTCCGGCGAACGCGTGAAGCCTGCAGCCATCACCAAGACCGCGCTGTTCACCGTCGAAGGCGAGCTGGACGACATCGCCGGCCTTGGCCAGACCGAAGCGGCGCATGATCTGTGCAGCGGCATCCCTGCTGACCGTCGCGAACACCGCGTGGTCGAAGGCGCTGGCCACTACGGCATTTTCAGTGGTCGTCGCTGGCGGCAGACGGTGTATCCGCAGGTGCGGGATTTCATTCGCAAGTTCGATAAGCGGGCTGCCTAAGCCTGCTTTTTGCCCCTCTCCCGCCCTGGGAGAGGGCTCCGCGTGTCTGTGGGAGCGCACCCTGTGCGCGACAGCCACGCCGCGGTGTACCGCTCGGTAGGTTTGTCGCGCAC
>NZ_JBFTQX010000025.1:0-29806 GCF_056399225.1 Dyella sp. 01N448
TTCGAACGGCTGCCGCCGCTCGAGTCACTTTTCTTTTGCTGGCCCAAAAGATCCCTCGGGACTAGCTTCGCGTCGAAAGTAACCCAAAGAAAATGGCCTGATAACGCCCGCAGCATCGTGCTGGGATAAGCCCGAACGCTCGAGGCGCGTCTGATGGGACAACCTCCGAGGGTACACAGGGGATACCGCAAAGCGCTGCGCAACGCGCCCGAATCGCTGAGGACTTAAAGCGGGGCCTCGCTGCGCATCGGCTTCGGGCATCGCTCCGTCCTTTGCCGCGCCTGCCGCTTGTCTGTGGGAGCGCACCCTGTGCGCGACGGCCACGCTGGGGTGTACCGCTCCGTAGGTTTGTCGCGCACAGGGTGCGCTCCCACAAAGAGCGATCGCAAGATTGAATGGGCGTCACAGCGTGCGAAACCCTTGTAGGAGCGCACTCGTGCGCGACCGCAGCGCCGCGGTGGATCGCTCCGGTTGGTCGCGCACAAGTGCGCTCCTACAAAAGATCTGCCGGCCCGGGCCTGCAACACGGGACGCTGCCCGGCTCTTGATGTCGCTCGTGACCTTCGGGGTCCCCGTAACCCGACCGCGCACCTGGAGGGCCGCAGGCCCGGAAGGCGCGTCATCCGGGGGGGGCCTTCTCCCGGCCTTCCCAAAAAGGGGACTAGCTTTGCGTCGCGGGCAGGAGGACGGAAGCCCGCGGCAGGCGAGCCAGATCGCCGTATCGCTAAAACCAAACACCGGGGCGATGGATGATCAGCCAGTCGGCTGTCGAAAGGCGCGACCGATCCCCGTCCTTTCTGGGTGCGCCTGGGTGACGACCAAAACCTACCTGCGCTGGGCTCACACCAAAAACACACCCACCTCACCGCAACAACTTTCGCCCCCCAAACCCCCGTCACAGGGTTGACACTTGCGCACCGCAGCAAGACAATTCGCCCGCTACCGGGCGTTACGCGCCCTCAGTGGCCTCTGTCCTATCAACCCAAGGCATATGGACGTTTACCCTAGTCGCAACGTCGACATCCGCGAGCATCGGGTGCCGGCATTGCATAACAAGCTGATCTGCTGCGGCGACCGCCTGCGGTCGGCTGGCGCTTTCCTGGACTAGGGAAGACCGGCCCACCTCTGACGGCGCTGTTGGCGCCGTTAACGAGGAGAAAGGGCCATGAAGCTCCTTCGCGAATTCTTCCGCCTGCGCGTCGCACCCCGCGCGCTGGCAAGCCGTCGTGCGGATACCCGCCGTTCCTGGACGATCACTGTGCCTGCCCCGCTGGGCGAGGCGCAGTCTTCCCCGTCGTCCGACCTTCGTCATTCCGATGCCCCGCACGGCCGCCAGGCCGCGCGTTGGCAGGAACATGCTATTTCGCAAGCGCATCGTCATCTGCAACTGGTATCCAGTCACTGATGAAAACCTCGCCGCGCCTCGAGCTGCCGCGCAAGGGCTGGCCCCCACCAGTCCGCGGGCGTCGATTGCGACGAAGTTCGTAGCGCAGGCATTGGCGTCACGCGCGGGACAGGTCCCGCCGGCTCGCTGGTCCGGCTCAGATGTCACCGATTTCACGGAAGCGAGTCATGTTGAAGCACTCCACCCAGACCGTCGCAGGCAAGGCGGCCGGCACGAGCGCCGCCGCGCCGGTGCGCGTGGCCGTGGCGCAGGAAGCGTTCCGCCACAACGAGGCGCTGTATGCGGCGCTGGACACCAGTGCCGCCGGTCTGAACGAAGAGCAGATCTCCGAGCGCCTGGATCGCGACGGGCTCAACGAGGTGTCGCACGAGAAGCCGCCGCACTGGTCGGTGCAGTTGCTCACGGCGTTCAAGAACCCGTTCATCATCGTGCTGCTGGTGCTGGCCATCGTCCAGCTGGCGACGGACAGCTCCGATCTCACCGGCCCGATCATCATCGCGGTGATGGTGGGCATCAGCGTGCTGCTCAGCTTCACCCAGGAATACCGTTCGTCGAAGGCCGCGGAAAAGCTCAAGGCCATGGTGCGCAACACCGCCACGGTGACGCGTCGCGCGTCGGACGGCCATAGCGAGCGCATCGAAGTGCCGGTGAGCGAACTGGTCGCCGGCGACATCGTGCATCTCGCCGCCGGGGACATGGTGCCCGCGGATCTTCGCCTGGTATCGGCGAAGGACCTGTTCATCAGCCAGGCCATCCTCACCGGTGAATCGCTGCCGGTGGAGAAGTCCGCGCCCGCGCACCTGCATGGCGCCGACGAAATGGAAGGCGGCCAGCACGCTGACAATCCGCTGGATCTGCCCACCGTCTGCTACATGGGCACCAACGTGGTGAGCGGCACCTCCACTGCGGTGGTGGTGGCGACGGGTTCGCGCACCTACCTGGGTTCGCTGGCGCGCACCATCGTGGGCGAGCGCGTGCAGACCAGCTTCGATCGCGGCGTGAACAGCGTCAGCTGGCTGTTGATCCGTTTCATGCTGGTGATGGTACCGATCGTCCTGGCGATCAACTGGTACGACAAGGGCAGCTTCTGGGAAGCCTTCCTGTTCGCGCTGTCGGTGGCAGTGGGCCTGACGCCCGAGATGCTGCCGCTGATCGTCACGGCGAACCTGGCCAAGGGCGCCCTGGCGATGTCCAAGCGCAAGGTGGTGGTCAAGCGCCTCAATGCGATCCAGAACTTCGGTGCGATGGACGTGCTGTGCACGGACAAGACCGGCACGCTGACGCTGGACAAGATCGTGCTGGAACGTCACCTCGATCTGTACGGCGAGGAGTCGGACGAGGCGCTGGAATACGGCTATCTCAACAGCCGCTTCCAGACCGGCCTGAAGAACCTGATGGACAAGGCGGTGCTGACCCATCGCGACCTGGAAGTGGTCGCGCAGCACTACCGCATCGTCGACGAGATCCCGTTCGACTTCCAGCGCCGCCGCATGTCGGTAGTGCTGGGCAATGGCGATGGCAACGAGTTGCTGGTGTGCAAGGGCGCCGTCGAGGAAATGCTGTCGATCTGCGCGTCGGCCAAGGCCGGTGACGAGATCCTGCCGATGACGGACGAGATGCGTGCCGACATCAAGGCGATGACGCGCGGCCTCAACGAAGATGGTCTGCGCGTGCTCGTGGTCGCCATCAAGCGCCAGCCGCCGGCCGGCCGTGCCTATGGCGTGGCGGACGAAAGCAACCTGATCGCGGTCGGCTGCCTGGCGTTCCTCGATCCGCCGAAGGACAGCGCGGCCACCGCCATCGCGGCGCTGCATCACCACGGCGTCGAAGTGAAGGTCATCACCGGCGACAACGAGGCGGTGACGCGCAAGATCTGCCGCGAAGTGGGCCTGGACGTGGAGCACTCCGCGCAGGGCAAGCACATCGAGCCGTTGAACGACGACGAGCTCGACGCGCTGGTCAAGCGCACCACCGTGTTCGCCAAGATGTCGCCGCTGCAGAAGGCACGCGTGGTGAAGTCGCTGCAGCGCCAGGGCCACACCGTGGGTTTCCTGGGCGACGGCATCAACGACGCGCCCGCGCTGCGCGAAGCAGACGTGGGCATCTCGGTGGATACCGCCACCGATATCGCCAAGGAATCGGCGGACATCATCCTGCTCGAAAAGAACCTGATGGTGCTGGAAGAAGGCGTGATCGAAGGTCGCATCACCTTCGGCAACATCATCAAGTACATCAAGATGACCGCCAGCTCCAACTTCGGCAACATGTTCTCGGTGCTGGTGGCGAGCGCGTTCCTGCCGTTCCTGCCGATGCTGCCGTTGCAGATCCTGGTGCTTAATCTGCTGTATGACATCTCGCAGCTGTCGATCCCGTTCGACCGCATGGACGATGAGTACCTGCGCAAGCCGCGCAAGTGGGATGCCAGCGATATCGGCCGTTTCATGGTGTGGATCGGACCGGTCAGCTCGATCTTCGACATCACCACCTTCCTGCTGCTGTGGTATCTGTTCGGCGCCAATTCGAACGCGCACCAGTCGTTCTTCCAGTCGGGCTGGTTCATCGAAAGCCTGCTCACGCAGACGCTGATCGTGCACATGATCCGTACGCGCCGCATCCCGTTCCTGCAGAGCATCGCCTCGGCACCGGTGCTGGCCCTGACCACGGCGATCATCATCATCGGCATGCTGATCCCGTTCACGGCGATCGGCGGCAAGCTGGGCATGGTGCCGCTGCCGGGCATTTATTTCGGCTGGCTCGCGCTGACCGTGCTCACCTATTGCGTGCTGACGCAGTTGGTGAAGCTGGTTTACATCAAGCGGTACGGACGCTGGTTGTGAGGTGAGGGCGCGGCGGTAGAGTCTGCCGCGCCTCGCTAATTCGTCATTGCGGTTTGCCGGAATGACGGCAGCTATGCAACGCGAAATTTCGCCCTTGACGGGCAGTCACCAGCGTTTCCTTCAGTGCGACGCCGAGGCGTTTCGCTCCACACCAAAGACTCCCGCAAGGAAGTCCGCGGATGCTTCATGCATTCCGCCTACCCAAGGAGGTCGCGCCATGAAAGGCACCTTCGCTCTGCTCGATATCGCCGGCTACGTCGCCCTGCTGCTGTGGGGCACGCACATGGTCACCAGCGGCGTGCTGCGTGGCTACGGCAGCGCGTTGCGCCGCTGGATGGGTCGTTACCTCGGTCATCGTCCGGCCGCGCTGGGTTTCGGCGTGTGCGTCACGGCGATCCTGCAAAGCAGTACGGCCACCGGCCTGATGGCCACGTCGTTTGCCGCAAGCGGCTTTCTCGGTCTCGCGCCGGGTCTTGCCGTGATGCTCGGCGCCAACGTCGGTACCACGCTGATCGTGCAGGTGATGTCGTTCGATATCGCGGTGGTGGCGCCGGTGCTTATCCTGATCGGCTTCACCATCCATCGCCGCACCGACGATGTGAGTTACGAGAACATCGGCCGCGTCTCCATTGGTCTTGGGCTGATGCTGCTGGCGCTGCACCTGCTGGTGGGGGCGATGGCGCCGGTGGAAAACGCGCAGGTGCTGCGCGCCATCCTGCAGAGCCTGGCCAGCGAGCCGGTGCTCGCGATGCTGGTGGCCGCGCTGCTCACATGGGCCTGTCATTCGAGCGTGGCGGTGGTGTTGCTGATCGTCTCGCTGGCCAATGCGGGTGTGGTCGATGCCTCCGGTGCACTCGCGCTCGTGCTCGGCGCCAATCTCGGCGGCACCATTCCTGCCTTGATGGAAGCGCACACGCCGGTGGCGCGTCGCCTGCCGATGGGCAACCTGATGGTGCGAGCCTTCGGCTGCATCGTGTGCCTGCCGATGCTGCCGCTGCTGGCGCACTGGCTGGCACCGCTGGGCGCCTCGCCGGCGCGCATCGTGGTGAACTTCCATACGGCGTTCAATCTGTCGCTCGCTCTGCTCTTCATCGTGCCGGTGGAAAGGCTGGCGCGCCTGTTGGTGCGCCTGCTGCCCGATCCGCCCAAGCCGAACGATCCCGGCGTGCCGCAATACCTCGACGAGGGTGCGCTGGAAACGGCGAACGTCGCGCTGGCGAATGCCGCGCGCGAATCGATGCGCATGGCCGACATGGTGGAAGGCATGCTCACGGGGCTGGTGGAAGTGTTCGGCAAGGACGACCGCGCGCGGGCCACGGCGATCAGCCGCATGGACACCTCGCTGGATCGACTCGGCATGGCCATCCGTGAGTATCTCGCCGACCTCAACGGCGAAGCCTTGAACGAGGAGGACGGCGAGCGTAGCCAGGAGATCCTCGCGTTCGTGATCAACATCGAGCACATCGGCGACATCACCGCCAACAACCTGATGGAGTTCGCCGCCAAAAAGGCAGAGCGCGGCCAGGATTTTTCGGCCGAAGACATCCAGGACCTGGCCTTGATGCACACGCAGGTGATGGAAAGCCTGCGCCTGGGCCTCACCGTGTTCCTGCGCGGCGATGTGCGTGCAGCGCAGCAGCTGATGGCGCGCAAGGAGGTGCTGTGGAAGCTGGAGAACGAAGCGTCGGAGCGCCATATCCGTGCGCTGCGCGAACGTCGCGATGGCGGCGGCGGTGGAGACGTCTATCTGCGCATCTTGCGCGATCTCAAGCGTATTCACTCTCACCTGGCAGCACTCGCTTACCTGCCTTTGGAGCGCGCCGGTTTGCTGCAGGATCGCCTTGTTCGCGAGCCCGCGACGACCTGACGTAAGCCTCATTGGATAACGTACTCAACTTGTAACGGAGCAGCGGCACATTGGACCCGGACCCATCGACTGACATCGAAAATTCTTGCTGACCGAGTCGACCCCGCTACTGCGTTCACTCCCCCTGGAGTGACACCCGCACGCGGCGGCCGGCAACGGCCAGTCCGCGAGCGGGTCATGCGCTCGGTCTCCTGAAGAGACGCGCGCCATCCCCTTCGCAAACACTGCCTCATGGTCGATGACCGTGGCGGGCAGGCATGCCAAGTACTGCAAGGGGAATACCCATGACGCTACGCCTCACCTCGTTCTTCATCGCTCTCGCCGGTCTGTCCCTGGTTGCGTGTTCGCACCGCGCCGACGATCAGGCACCGTCGCCGCCGTTCGTGGAAGACCACGGCATGCTGCGTGTTCCCGCTGACTCCCCGCTGCGCAAGGCGCTCAGCATCGCACCGGTAGAGATGCGCGCCGCGCCTCATACGATGGTGTTTCCCGCCACGGTGGAATCGGATCCTGCGCGCACGGCCAACGTGGTGGTGCCGCTCACCGGTCGCATCACCGAGCTCAAGGTCGGGCTGGGCGATCATGTCGCGCGCAACCAGTTGCTGGCGGTGATCGAATCCGGCGATATGGCGCAGGCGTATGCCGATGTCGCCAAGGCCACGGACGCACTCGCGCTGGCAAAGAAAGGGCTCGATCGCGCGCGCGGCGTGCAACAGGCCGGTGGCAACGCGGTAAAGGACCTGGAAGCCGCACAAAGCACCTACAGCCAGGCCCAGGCCGAACTCGAACGCGCGCAGACGCGACTGCAATCGATCAATGTCGCCGGGCAGGCCGGCCCCTCGCGCAGCATCCGCATCACCGCACCGGTGAGCGGCTACGTGACGGCGCTGTCCGCCGCGCCCGGCACCTATGCCAACGACACCACCACGCCGTTGATGACGATCGCCGATCTCGATTCGGTGTGGATCACGGCGAACGTGCCGGAGGTGGACGTGGGCGGCATCGCCAGGGGGCAGGCCGTCGATGCGACGCTGTCGGCCTATCCCGATCAGGTGTTCCACGGCCAGGTGGGGTTCGTCAGCCAGGTGCTGCAGGCGGATACGCGTCGCGACATGGTGCGCGCGGTGTTCGCCAATACGGATGGACGGCTGAAGCCCAATATGTTCGCGAAGGCCAGCATCGCCGTGGCGCAACCGGCACAAGTGTTCGTGCCAGAGTCCGCCTTGCTGATGAACAACGACAACACCACGGTGTTCGTGGAAGTGTCGCCGTGGGCATTCGAGCGTCGCACGATCGTGCTGAGCTACGACGAGTCGACCGATGCACGCGTGGTCAAGGGGCTGAAGGCTGGCGATCGCGTGGTGGTGAAGGGCGGAGTCCTGCTCAATGATTAACGCGATCTTCCACTTCTGCTTCCAGAAGCGCGTGATCTTCCTGGTGGTGTCGGTGCTGGTGCTGTGCTTCGGCTACTACTCGTGGACGCAGCTGGCCATCGAGGCCTACCCGGAACTGAGCGACGTCACCGCGCAGGTCACCACCCAGGTGCCGGGCCTAGCCGCTGAAGAGATCGAGCAGCAGATCACCACGCCGCTGGAGCGCGCGCTGGCCGGCACGCCGGGTCTGGTGGCCATGCGCTCGAGCAGCACGTTCGGCCTGTCGTTGATCACCCTGGTGTTCAAGGACGGCGCCGAGGATTACTGGGAACGCCAGCGCGTGATGGAGCGCATCGCACAAGCCACGCTGCCGTCCGGCATCACGCCCAGCCTCGATCCCGTATCTGGTCCAGCGGGCGAGATCTATCGCTACACGCTCGAATCGAACAGCAAGAATCTGATGCAGCTGTCGGAGCTGCAGAGCTGGGTGGTGATACCCGCGCTGCAGAAGATCCCGGGCGTCGCCAACGTGGATATCTTTGGCGGCTTCACCAAGGAGTTCCAGCTGGAGCTCGACCCCGCGCAGCTGCTGCACTACGGCGTGAGCGTGAACCAGGTGACCGGCGCGATCTCCTCCAACACGGCCAACGCCGGCGGTGGACGCATCACGCGCGGCGATCAGTCGTACATCGTCCGTGGCATCGGCATGGTGCACACGCTGAAGGAACTGGGCGACATCGTGGTCACCCAGAGCAACGGCGTCCCCGTGCTGGTGCGTGACCTGGGCAAGCTGCAATACGGTCATCAGGTGCGCCAGGGCATTCTGGGCAAGGACAGCAATCCGGACACGATCGAAGGCATCGTCGACCTGCTGAAGTACGAGAACCCGTCGCGCGTGCTGGAGAACATCCACGCCACCGTCGCCGACCTCAACAGGCAGCTGGCCGCACAGGATGTGCGCATCGTGCCGTACATCGACCGCGACGACCTGGTGAACGCGACCAAGGAAAAAGTGCTGCACACCGTGATGGAAGGCGTCGGCCTGGTGTGCATCGTGCTCATCCTGTTCCTGGGCAGCCCGCGCTCGGCCATGGTGGCTGCGGTGGCGATTCCGATGTCGCTGGTGACCGTGTTCATCCTGATGCAGTTCACGCATATGCCGGCGAATCTGTTCTCGCTGGGTGCGATCGATTTCGGCGTGATCGTGGACGGCACGATCGTGGTGACCGAGGCCATCCTGCGGCGCCGCGAGGAGAGGCCCAATTCGGTGCTCACCGAAGACGATGTGATGACGGTGACCAAGCACGTGGGCCGCTCGATCTTCTTCGCCACGCTGATCATCATCACGGCGTATCTGCCGCTGTTCGCGTTCGAGCATGCCGAGGGCAAGCTGTTCCGGCCGATGGCGTTCACCGTGGGCTATGCCCTGCTGGCGGCGCTGCTGTGCACGGTCACGTTGACGCCCGGTCTGGCGTACTTTGCGCTGCGCAAACCGCGCAAGCTGTTCCGCAACAAGCCACTTGAGCGCCTGCAGGCGGGATATACGGCCTGGCTTGGCAAGCTGCTCGGCAAGTTGCCCGTGGTCTACACGGTGGCGGGCGTCGCCCTGGTCGGCGTGCTGCTGCTGGGCGCCACCATCGGTCGCGAATTCCTGCCGGACCTGGACGAAGGTTCGCTTTGGCTGCAGGTGCAGATGCCATCGGGCCTGTCACTGGACAAGGCCAGCGAGATGACGGCCGAGCTGCGTCGCGTGATCCGCGAGTTTCCCGAAGTGTCGTACGTGGTGACGCAGCTGGGTCGCAACGATACCGGCACCGATCCGTGGACGCCGTCGCACGTGGAAGCCGGCGTGGGGCTCAAGCCGTACGACACCTGGCCGCATGGCGAGGACAAGGCGGTCTTCCTGCGCCGCTTCAATGCACGCATGCAGCAGATACCCGGCGTGTCGGTGGGCATCAGCCAGCCCATCGTCGATGGCGAGAACGACATGATCGGCGGCGCGCACAGTCCGCTGGTGCTGCGCATCTATGGCGACGACTTCACCGAGCTGCGGCGCGTGGGCAACCAGATTGTCGATGTACTGCACGGCGTGCGCGGCACGGCCGAGGCGTCGATCTTCCAGGAGCCGCCGATCCCGCAGCTGGCGATCACCGCCGATCGCGACGCGGCAGCGCGCTACGGTATCAATATCGGCGACATCAGCAACCTGATCCAGACGGCTATTGGCGGCACGCCGGTGACCCAGGTCTATGTCGGCGACCGCATCTACAACGTGACCACGCGCGTGTCGAACGAGACCGCCAACAACCTCGAAGCGATCGGCCAGTTGCCGTTGAGTTCCGCCAGCGGCGCGCAGGTGCCGTTGAAGCAGGTGGCGGATATCCGTTTCAAGACCGGCGAGAGCACCATTGCGCACGAGCAGGGCAAGCGCCAGCTGACCATCCGCGTGGACAACCGCGATCGCGCGCTTTCCGAGTATCTGGCCGACGCGCAGCAGCAGATCGACGCCAAGGTGCATTTCGACAAGCAGAACTACAGCCTCCAGTGGGCCGGCACGTTCGAAAACCAGAAGCGCGCCCAGGCGCGGCTGGTGGTGGTGATGGCGCTGGTGATGGGCATCATGCTGGTGTTCCTGTTTGCCGAGTTCGGCAAGCTGCATCAGGCGGTGATGGTGTTGGCAGTGGTGCCGCTGGCTACCGTGGGCGGATTGATTTCGCTGCACCTGCGCGGCGAGACCTTGAACATCGCCACCGCGGTCGGCTTCATCGCACTGTTTGGCGTGGCGGTGCAGAACGGCATCATCATGATCGCCAACATCAACCGGGTGCGTAAGCACGGGCATGGGTTGCGCGATGCCGTTCTCGAAGGTGCGACCGAACGCTTTCGTCCCGTGCTGATGACGGCCACCGTGGCCAGCGTCGGCATGTTGCCCGCGGCGCTCGCCACCGGTGTTGGCACCGACGTGCAACGCGGTCTCGCCACTGTCGTGGTGGGCGGCCTGCCGATCGCCACGCTGCTGACGCTGTTCATCCTTCCGGGCTTCTACTTCGCTGTTGAGCGTGGCATCGAGCGCCATCGTCGCAAGCACCGTCCGCATCCCTCGCGGGAGCTGTGAACATGATCAAGACCACGTTTCGTCGTTCGCTACACGGCACGCTTGCCCTTGCCGTGGCCATCGCCTTGACCGGCTGCGCCGTGGGCCCGGACTACAAGCGGCCACAAGTGTCGTCGCAGGGTCAGTCGTACTCGCCCACGCCCATGGCCAGCGATACAGCATCAGTCGCTGGACCGGGCGGCGAAGCGCAGCATGTGCTCGCCTCGATGGATATCCCCGGGCAGTGGTGGACGCTGTTTCACTCCGGGCCGCTCAACGGCCTGATCGATGACGCGCTCAGGCACAATGCCGATATCGAAGCCGCGCACGCATCGCTGCAGGCGGCCTGGGAGTCGGTGTATGCGCAGCGCGGGGCATACTTTCCCACGATCAACGCGAGCGCGAATCCCACGCGTCAGGACTTTGCCAACGACGTGGCCAGCGGCGTGGCATCGAACGCTGATTTGTACACGCTGACCACGGCGCAGGTGAGTGTGTCCTATGTGCTCGATATCTGGGGCGCCAACCGCCGACAGGTCGAATCGCTCACGGCACAGGCCAATCAACAGCGCTTTCAGCTGGAGGCGACCTACCTCAGCCTGACCAGCAATGTGGTGAACACGGCCATCCAGGAAGCCTCGCTGCGAGCGCAGATCGAACTGACCCACAAGATCATCGACGAACAGGAAAAGATCCTCGGCACCTTGCAGCGCCAACAGGCGCTGGGAGATGTATCCGAAGCGGCCATTGCCGCGCAGGTCGCCACGCTGGAACAGAGTCGTGCCAGCCTGCCGCCGCTGGACAAGCAGCTCGCGCAACAGCGTGACCTGCTGGCAACACTGACGGGACGCACGCCGGACCAGCGCATCGATGCGCAGTTCGACCTTGACGGCCTGCAGCTGCCCACTCAGTTGCCACTGAGCCTGCCGGCCCAGCTGGTCGAGCAGCGCCCCGATGTGCGCGCATCCGAAGAGCAGCTGCATTCGGCCAGTGCGCAGGTTGGCGTGGCGATCGCCAATCGTCTCCCCAATGTGCAGATCAATGCGTCGCTTGGCACGGCGTCGGAGAAGACCAGCCAATTGTTCACCGCGGCCAGCGGCTTCTGGGCCGTGGGCGCCTCGGTGACGCAGCCGCTGTTCGACGGCGGCACGCTCAAGCACAAGCAGCGCGGCGCGGAAGCGGCGTATCGACAGGCGGCAGCTCAATACCGCAGCACCGTGCTCGGCGCCGTGCAGAACGTGGCCGATACCTTGCACGCCATCGACGCGGACGCTCGCACACTCGTTGCTGCCGAGCGCGCCGAACAAGCGGCGGCGCGCAGCCTCGACATCGCAAAACGCCAGTTGACGCTCGGCGATATCAGCGAAAGCGCCATGCTCAACGCACAGCTCACCTGGCAGCAGGCGGCGTTGAGCCTGGTGCAGGCGAGGGCGGCGCGTTATTCCGATACGGTGGCGCTGTTCCAGTCGCTGGGTGGCGGCTGGTGGCACAGGCAGGATGCGGGCAATGTGGCGGATGCCAAGTCACCTTGAGTTCCGCCGCTGGCAGCGTCAGTCCTGCAGTTCGACGTCCAGGCTGTCGAGCAGGGCCACCGCCTCGGGCAACGAGAAGCGTGCGCGCTTGATGTCGTTGTTGAAGATGTCGATGCGATAGTTCTGCGCGCCGCTGAAATTGGCGCCGACCAGCCGGGTGCGGGCGAACACGCTGTCGCGCAGGTCGGTGTCGCTGAAGTCCGCGTCCTCACCATTGGCATCGGTGAAATCGACATCGATCGCGCGGCAATCGATCAAGGCAAACTCGCGCAGGTCCAGCCCGAAGAATGACGAGTCGTTCAGTACGCAGCGCTTGAACACCCATGCCTTGGCCGTGCGTAGGCGTGGCCAGTGCGCCTTCGTCCAGTTGATGCCAACCATCTTGCAGTCGGTGAAGCGGGTACCGTCGAAGCCGCTGCCGGTGAGCACGGCCAGGCTCAGATTGCAGTCCTGGAATTCGCAGTCGCTGAAGCGGCACCGGGCGAGCGTCGCCTCGCTGAAGTTGCAGCGGGTGAAGCTGCAGTCGCGAAAGCGGATGCCATCGAGGGTGGCGCCGACCAGATCGAGGTCCGCCAACGACTCATCGTCATATTCGCGTTCGCTGAGGACGTGATCGGCCATGCGTTGAAGGCTTCAGCGTGAACCGGACTCGCACGCCACGCGTCGCTTGTGCCGCCACCACAGCACCAGCGCCACGATCAGGGCGGCGCCGCCGACCAGCCACAGGCCGTTCTGGCCACGGTGGATCCACATGGCCAGCCACTCGTGGTTGTCGGCGCCCAGGTAGCCGAGATAAACCCAGATCGGCACGCTGATCAGCGCGGCCAAGCCATCGAGCAGGAAGAAGCGCAGAAACGACACGCGATGCGTGGAGCCGGCCGTGATGAACACGGCGGTGCGCATGCCCGGCAGGAAGCGCGCGATGAACATCAGGCGATTGCCATAGCGCTCGAATTTCTCCTGCACCTTGGCGTAGCGCTCCGGCGTGAGCACGCGCGCGACAAAACGGATCTTGAGGATGCGTGCGCCGAAATGATGGCCGAGCAGGAACATGCCGGCATCACCGATCAGCACGCCGGCCATGCCGACGCCGAACATGGTGTGCACATTGGCGTAGCCCAGACCGGCGATCACGCCACCGGCGACCAGGGTGATGTCTTCGGGCAAGGGTACGCCGGCGCCGCACAGCAACAACGCGATGAATACCGCGAGGTAGCCGTTTTCGGCGAACACCGTGACCAGTCGTTCAAGTAGTTCCATCACCATCCATGCCCGGGCGGACTACCCATGCCTCACTAAGGGTCGATGATCCCATATGAAGACGTCCGTACGCTTGCGCTGGCGCACCTCGCTACGCTCCCTGTGGGCTGAGGCGCAATCTTGCAGGGCCAATAGTTAGAACCCTGTTCTTTTCATGCCGAGGCGGCATGCAGCGGCCACTGTGTCAGGCAGGTTACGCCGGGGGAGTGACCACGCGCCGGGCCAGCAACTCGCGCAGTTCAGCCTTTTCCGCGCTGTCGAGCGTGCCATCGCGGCTCTTGGCGGTGAGCCAGTCCCGGCGCTGGATCACGGCCTGTTCTTCCATGCGTTGCAGTGCGCCGAAGAACTCCGCGCGCTGGGCCTCCGGCTCGCCGACCACCAGGGCCGCCATCAGCTTCTGCAGGGCGGGGTATTCGGGCCGTTCGGCGAAATGTTCCACCAGCACGGCGGGGTTGATGCCCGGACGCGAGCGGGCCGTGTCGATCAGTTCGGCCAGCAGTTCCACGCCGGGTTTGTCCAGGCGCAGGAAGCCATAGGGTCGTTCCACCTGGTCGGCCATGCCCGGCTGTGCCAGCAGCGAAGCGATCGCGCTGCGTACCAGCGAGCGCTGCGCCACGGTGGGCCGCTGCAGCGCAGAGCGCGGCGCGGGCGTGGTGTCCAGCGTGGCGCGTGCGCCGGTGCGCTTCTCCAGCTCCTGCGCCATCAGATCGCGGAACGCGCCATCGGGCAGCCGGGCGATCAGCGGACGCGCGCGTTCGGCGAGGCGGGCGCGGCCGTCGAGGCTGGCGGTATCCACGTCGTGCGCCAGTTCGCCGAAGAAATATTCGGAGAGCGGCGTGGCGGCTTTGAGGCGCCTCTCGAAACCATCCTTGCCTTCCTTGCGGATCAGCGTGTCGGGATCTTCGCCATCGGGCAGGAACAGGAAGTACGCCTGGCGTCCGTCGCGCAGTCGCGGCAGCGCCGCTTCCAGCGCCTTCCATGCGGCAGCGCGACCCGCGCGATCGCCGTCGAAGCAGAACACCACGTCGGGCGCGGCGCGGAACAGCACTTCGGTGTGCTCGGGCGTGGTGGCCGTGCCCAGGGTGGCGACTGCGATCGGCAGCCCCGCCTGATGCATGGCGATCACGTCCATATAACCCTCGACCACCACGATGCGCGTGAGGCTGGGATTGGCCTGCTTCACCTGCCACAGCGCGAACAGTTCGCGGCCCTTGTGGAATAGCGGCGTTTCGGGCGAATTTAGGTACTTGGGGCCGGGCTCTTTTTGAGGAGTGCGGGCAGGGATGCCCGCTTCTTGACCTTCGCGCGCAGGAGGCGCGCTGGAAATAATGCGGCCGCCAAAGGCGATCACGCGACCGCGGCGATCAAGGATCGGAAACATCAAGCGTTCGCGGAATCGGTCGTAGCGGCTGCCGCGTTCGCTGCTCGCCACCATGCCCGCTTCGTTGAGCAGCTGCATGCGCTTATCGCTGCCGCCCAGCGCCTTGATCACGCCGTCAAAACCCGCCGGTGCCCAGCCGATGCGAAAACGCTGGATGGTCTGCGCATCGAGCCCCCGCTTCTTGCAGTAGGCCTGCGCGTCGGCGTTCTTGGGCAGCTCTTTTTCGTACCAGCCCGCCGCTGCATCAAGCAGGGCGTAGAGGTCGGTCTTGTCCTCGCGCTGGACGCGGTCGTCGCCGCCTTCGCGCGGCACGGTGAGCCCCACTGACTGCGCCAGTTCCTCCACCGCATCGGGGAATTCCAGGCGCTCATAGTCCATCAGGAACTTCACCGCGCTGCCGTGCGCGCCGCAGCCAAAGCAGTGGAAGAACTGCTTGGCGGGGCTCACGTAGAACGACGGCGTGCGCTCGTTGTGGAACGGACAGCAGGCCGTCCACTCGCGTCCCGCCTTCTTCAACGGCACGCGTCGCTCGATCACGTCGACGATGTCGACGCGAGTCAGCAATTCGTCGATGAAGCTGTCAGGGATACGTCCGCGCATAGTTACGTAGTCTATCGGTTGCGCACGTCGATGGCCGCTTTCACCCCCAGTTCGGGCCTCGCCAGCCACTGCGCCTGTCATCGGGCTGCCTTATGCTCCGATCGAAGCGTTGCGATGGCCGGGGGTGCCATGGGAAATGTGCTGGAAATGGCCAGATCGGGCCTGCAGGTACGGTTTCGACCGGCTGCGCCCGAAGACGCCGCGGTAGCCGTGCCATTGATCTACAGCTCGGGCCCGGTGGCGTTCGATTACGTGTTCACCACCCGCGATGGCGGCGATGCGCAGGCCTTCCTGCAGCACTGTTTTGTCGATGGCGCCGGCGAGTTTGGCTGGCGCAACCACTGGGTGGGCGTTGCCGAGGGCAAGGTGGTGGCGGTGGGCGCGGGCTTTGGCGCCGATGCGAAATGGCCGTTTACCCTGGCCGCGGCCAGGCAGATCATCCGCCACTACGGACTGCGCCGGGGGCTGGGCGTCATGGCACGTGGGCTGCGCGTGGAATCGGTGATCCAGCCGCCCCAGGACGATATGCACTACCTGGCGCATCTCGCGGTGCTGCCCGAGCTACGTGGCCACGGCATCGGCCGCGCACTCATCGATCAGCTGGTGGGCGCCGCACGCGAGACCGGACGCAGCCGCGTCACGCTGGATGTTGCCGCAAGCAATCCCAGGGCCGAGGCCCTCTACCGGCGCGCCGGTTTCAAGGTCGTGGGCGAGCGCATGTCACGACTCGCCAACGAACGCGGCCGGGTGCCCGACCACCGGCGCATGGAACGCATCATCGACTAGGGCGCGAGCCGGCCCTAGACCATGTGGATGACGCCGATGACGGCCAGCAGGGCCAGCAAGAACAGGATGATGAAGATCGCGAACAGCACCTTGGCGATCGCGCCGGTCGCGCCGGACAAGGTGCCGAAACCCAGCCAGCCGGTCACCAGCGAGACGATGGCGAGGATGATGGCCCACTTAAGCATGTGTCACTCCCATTGACGAAGGGCACCGGCGCAGCCGGTGGCCGTGCCGTTTTAGGGGCCCGACTGTGAAGGCCGTGCAGCTTCGTTGTGGAGGTAGTGCAAGTGCCGGGGCATCGCGCCAGGCGATGCACCGGGGCGCGCCCGCAGGCGGGGCGCGCTGTTCGATGAGGTGTAACGCCAGCGGGCGTCGAAGCCAGGCGATCAGCCGGCCAGGCGCGCCTTGATGCGGCCGGACACCACGCCCATGTCGGCGCGGCCGGCAGCCTTTTCCTTTACGGCGGCCACCACCTTGCCCATGTCGCGCGCCGAGCTGGCGCCCGTTTCGGCAATGGCGGCGGTGATCAGCGCGTCGATTTCCTCATCGCCAAGCTTGGTCGGCAGGTAGGTGTCGATCACCACCATCTCGGCGCGTTCGATGTCGGCCAGGTCCGTGCGGTTGGCGGCCTCGAACTGGGTGATCGAATCCTTGCGCTGCTTGACCATCTTCTCCAGCACGGCCAGCGTCTGCACGTCGTCGAGCTCGATGCGCTCGTCCACTTCGCGCTGCTTGATCGCGGCCAGGATCAGGCGGATCACGCCCAGGCGATCTTTCTCGCCGCCACGCATGGCGGTCTTCATGTCGTCGGTGAGCTGCTGCTTCAGGGTCATGAGGATTTTCCTTGGGAAACACAAAAGCCGGCGTTGCACTGGGCAACGCCGGCTAGTGTAGGTCTGCGAAGACACAGCGGCAGCGGATGGACGCGCCAGCTGCCTGGCTACCTGTCATGGCGCCTGGGCGCCACGAGAACCTCGGATCGTCCGCAGGGCGGACGAGGAGGCTCAGTACAGACGCGTACGACGCGACGTGTCGCGCGAGAGGCGACGCAGGTGACGCTTCACCGCGGCAGCGCGCTTGCGCTTACGCTCCTGGGTCGGCTTCTCATAGAACTCGCGCTTGCGGGTTTCAGCCAGGACGCCGGCCTTTTCGCAGGTGCGCTTGAAGCGACGGAGGGCAAGCTCGAACGGCTCGTTCTCGCGGACTTTTACGCTGGGCATGGAGACTCCAAGTGTTAGACTGGCTCGCCTGAACGAGCCGTTTGAATACGGTGAGCCGCGAAGTATAACGTGGAAACGACAGCAATTTCAAAGCCCCAGTACGAGCCGCCGGCAAACAAGCCGGTACTGGGCATCGAGACCTCTTGCGACGAGACCGGCGTAGCCCTGCTGCGCTGGGAACCGGGCGCGCCTGGCCATGGCCTGCTTTCACATACGCTTTACAGCCAGATCAAGCTCCACGCCGAATACGGCGGGGTCGTGCCGGAGCTGGCCAGTCGCGACCACGTGCGCAAACTGCTGCCTTTGGTGCGCGAAGCGATGGCCCAGGCTGGCTTGACGCCGGCCGACCTGGGAGGGGTAGCTTACACCGCCGGTCCAGGTCTCGTCGGGGCGCTGCTGGTCGGCGCCTCCGCGGCCCGTGCCATGGCCTGGGCGCTCGGTGTGCCGGCCATCGGCGTGCACCACATGGAAGGCCACCTGCTGGCCCCGCTGCTGGAGGACAACCCGCCCGAGCCGCCGTTCGTGGCGCTGCTGGTGTCCGGCGGCCATTCGATGCTGGTGGAAGTCAAAGCCATTGGCGAATACAAGATCCTCGGCGACACCCTGGACGACGCCGCCGGCGAAGCGTTCGACAAGACCGCCAAGCTGATGGGTCTGCCGTACCCCGGCGGTCCGGCGCTGGCCAAGCTGGCGCAGCAGGGTCGTCCCGGCGTGTTCCGCTTCTCCCGCCCGATGACCGACCGCCCCGGCCTGGATTTCAGCTTCTCCGGGCTCAAGACCCAGGTGCTGCTGGCCTGGCAGAACTCGGACCAGACCGAGCAGACCCGCGCCGACGTGGCGCGTGCATTCGAAGAAGCGATCGTCGACACCATGATCATCAAGTGCCGTCGCGCCCTGCAGGCCAGCGGCGCCAAGCGGCTGGTGATCGCCGGTGGCGTGGGCGCCAACCAGCATCTGCGGGCCGAACTGGCGGCAGCGGGTGCGAAGGATGGTTTCCAGGTGTATTTCCCGCGCCTGGCGTTCTGCACGGACAACGGCGCCATGATCGCCCTGGCCGGCGCCATCCGTCTTGCGCATGGACAGCATCAGGATGAGACCGTGCAGGTGTATCCGCGCTGGGACCTGGAAACGCTGCCGCCGGCCACGTAACGACACCCACCCTGTGGGAGCGCACCCTGTGCGCGACAAGCCAACGGAGCGGTGACGACGATACGCCGCAGTCGCGCACAGGGTGCGCTCCCACAGAGAGATCGCTACCCTACCCGCATGGATATCGTTTTCATCGAAGACCTGCGCATCGATGCCGTCATCGGCATCTACGACTGGGAGCGCCGCGTGCGGCAGACGCTGTCGTTCGACATCGAAATGGCGTTCGACAACACCGTGCCTGCCGCCAGCGACGACATCGCGCTTACGCTCAATTACAAGGACGTGTCCAAGCGCCTGATCGATTATGTCGGCGCGTCCAGCTTCGGCTTGGTGGAGACGCTGGCGGAAAAATGCGCCGCCATCATTCGCGAAGAGTTCGGCGTGTCGTGGGTGCGGTTGAAGCTCTCCAAGCCTGGCGCCGTGCGCGGCGCCAAGTCGGTGGGCGTGCGCATCGAACGCGGTACGCGACCGCAGTGACGCGCTGATCTGATGGCACGCGTCTATCTGAGCCTGGGTTCCAACCTCGAACCCGCGCATTATCTCCGTGCCGCCATCGACGAGCTGCGCGCGCGCTTCGGCGCGCTCTCGGTGTCGCCCGCCTACCGCAGCAAGTCGGTGGGTTTTGATGGCGCGGATTTCGTGAATCTGGCCGTGGGGCTGGACACGGATCTTTCTCCCGAAGCGCTCAACGACTGGTTGCACGCGCTGGAAGACCGTCATGGTCGCCGTCGTGACGTGCCGCGCTATTCCGACCGCACGCTCGATGTCGACATCGTCTTGTACGACGACCTGGTGCGGCAGGGCGAAGGTCATCTGGATATCCCGCGCAAAGAGCTGCGCCACGCCTTCGTGCTCAAGCCCATCGCCGATATTGCGCCGCAGCTCAAGCATCCGCTGACCGGCCAGACCATGGCCGCGCTGTGGTCGTCGTTTCCCGCCGATAGCGAACCGCTGGTGGTCGAGCCGCTTTAAGCGCTCGCGTGCGCGACTTGCGGTGACCAATCCGCGCGCCTCGTTCCTTTGCTGGCGATGGCTTTTCGGACTCGTCCGATTTCCTGCAAATTTCCCGTGAAATACGCTGTGGCCTTCAAGTCGGCCCATTGGCGTTGCGCGTTTCGCGGGCGCCGTTTTGCCGTTCCATCCGCCATACCGGCATGCAGTGAACGCAAGCAGAGTCAGCAGGGAAGCATGTCGAACCCGCGCAAAGATGTTGCATCGATCCGCTATGTGATCTGTCCGCATTGCCAGAGCGCGGCCGCGCACGGCATCCGCAGTTGTTCCGGCTGCGATGCCGTCGTGAGTTACGGTACGCCGCTGGTACTCGTCATCGTGACGTGCGCGGCGGCGGCGTGGCTGGGCTTCAAGGCGCATCGCTTCTTCTACGATTCCTGGCTGTTGGTGCTGTTGCTCGCCATCATTGCGGCCGGCGGCGTGCTGAGCCTGCTGTGCGAGGCATTCGATGAGCGCGTGGTGTTCCGACCCAAGCGCCGCTCCTGGTAACACGCCGGCCCGGCCTGACATCTGCCTGACACCAGCGGCGCCAGCACTGTCCCGGCGACACAACTAATGCTAGAAACCTTTCCACCTAACATGGAATGGGGGTAGGGATATGGCAGGTCGTTTTTCGCGCAGCTGGAGCCTGATGAAGGCCAGTGCGGAAGTGTTGCGTTCGGACAAGTCGCTGTTGATGTTCCCGCTGGCCTCCAGCATCTGCTGCCTGCTCGTGGCAGCCAGCTTCCTGGTGCCGATCATCGTTGCACTGATGGCGTCCGGCGCAGCTGTCGAGCAAGGTCATCGCATGACCGTCGGCGGCTATGTGCTGTTGTTTCTGTTCTACCTCGTGCAGTACTTCGTGATCATCTTCTTCAACACCGCACTGGCCGGCGCTGCATTGGCCCGCTTGCGCGGTGAGCCCACCAGTTTTGGCGAGGGCATGGCAGTGGCACGCTCGCGCATCGTCAACATCTTCGGCTATGCACTGATCGCCGCCACCGTGGGTCTGGTGCTGCGTGCCTTGCAGGAGCGCCTCGGTTTGATCGGTCGCCTGGTCGCCGGCTTCCTTGGTCTGGCCTGGACCGTGGCGACCTTCCTGGTCGTGCCGGTGCTGGCCAGCCAGGACGTGGGTCCGACCGAAGCGATCTCGCGCAGCGTGGAATTGCTCAAGCGCACCTGGGGCGAAAACATCATCGGCAACGCCGGCATCGGCGTGGTGTTCGGCCTGTTGATGTTCGTCGCCATCCTGGTGGCCGCGCTGCTCGTCGGCGGCGCCTTTGCCACGCAGTCGATCACGGCCATCATTGCGGCCATCGTGATCGTGGTGGTGGGCCTGACCATGCTCGGCCTGGTCCAGGCCTCGCTGCAAGGCATCTACGCCGCTGCGCTGTATCGCTACGCCGAAGAGGGCGAAGTGGGTTACGGCTTTGACCAGGCGATGCTCGAGCAGGCCTTCAGGCCCAAGAAGAAGTAAATCGTCTGAGTCGATGCATGAAAGGAAAGGGCGCTGCGGCGCCCTTTTTCTTGCTCACACGGAAAGCGTGCGTCCGCCATCCACGCGGATGATCTGGCCCGTCACGAACGGCGCGTCGCGCAGCAGCCATAGCACTGCGCCGGCGACGTCCTCGGGCGAGCCGGCTCGCTGCAGTGGCGTGCGCGCGAGCATGGCCTGCTGGTCGTCGTAGGCCTTGCCATCACTCGGCCACATCACGGCGCCTGGCGCCACGCCGTTGACGCGCACATCGGGGCCCAGATCAAGGGCGAGCGAACGCGTCATCGCTTCCAGCGCTGCTTTCGCCATGCAATAGACCGGATGGTTGGCGAGCGGGCGTTCCGCGTAGATGTCCACGAGATTGACGATGGCGCCGCGTGCGGCGCGCAGGGCAGGCGTGGCCGCCTGGGCGAGGAAGAACGGCGCCTGCGCGTTGGAGGCAAACAGTTCGTTCCACTGCGCCGGTGTCGCCGTACCCACCGGCGTGGGATAGAACGCCGACGCATTGTTGACCAGCGCATCCAGACGTCCGAAGCGATCGAGTGCGCGCTGCACCACGCCCGGCAATGCACCGAGATCGGCCAGTTCCGCTTGCACGATGCACGTGCTGTTGCTGCGCTGCCGTTCCAGCGAGGCGGCCAGCAATTCGGCGTCGGCGGCCGAGTGGCGGTAGTGCAGCGCCAGATCGTAGCCTGCCGCATGCAGAGTCCGGGCAATCACGGCGCCGACGCGTTTGCCCGCGCCGGTGATCAGGGCCACCGGGCGCTCGTGCTGAGTATTCATGCGTGGGCTCCTGCGTGACGCAACCAGGGCGCGAGCTTGCCCCAAAGCACTGGCGACGTCATCCCGCCGGCGCCGTGGTGTCCGCGGAAGCGGCGTCGGCGTCAGTGGCCTGCGTCTCGAATGGCGTGCTGAACATGGCGATGGCGGTGCGCGCCACCTGTCCGGTGTCGTAATACGCGTAACTGCCCACGCCTACCGCACCGACCACCGGGATCCAGCGCGAGAGGCCACTCCCTACGGCGCGCTGGGTCACCTTGATGCCGACGGTCTTGGCCACGCGCTCGATCAGCGAGGTGGTGACGCGACGAAACAGCAGTCGATCGCCGACGCGCACCACCAGGTCGCGGAACGCCTGCGCGGCCGTGTGCCGGAACAGGCACCACAGCATCTGCTCGCGGCCCAGCTCCGAGTGCTGGCCATAGGCGGCCGCGATGTCGCTGACCATCTGCGCCTGGATCTTCCAGATCGCCACGACTTCCGGCAGCACGGTGAGCCAGCCCAGCGGGCCTGGCGGCAGGGCCAGCGAGCCGGCGGTAAGGCCGGCGCGTTGCTGCGCGCGGGTGGCGAGGCGGCGGGCTTCCTTCTCGGGATCGCGGGCGCCGGGCACCTGGCTATCGGGAATCTGGCTCACGAAATCCAGGATGGCCTGGGTCACGCGGCCATGGTCGGCGATGACGGCCGGTAGCTGGTTAGAAGACGGGGACATGGACCGGGCTCGGCAGGGCGGCGGATGCCGCGCGACGCCCCAGTCTAGGCCGCGCGCGTGAAAACCCGCTGAGCCCCGGGACCGGGCCGGACCTGAACGCAGGAACTTGCCCGACCAAGCATGACTTCTGGGGCAGGCGGGGTCTGGTCTAGAATGGCAATGTTATAACGTATCGAAAATAACAACGACCGCCCCCTTCCCGGACACCCAATGAAACGTAGCCTGCTTGCCGTGAGTCTTGCCGTTGCCTTTGGCGCCTTCCCCGCCGCCTACGCCCAGACCAGCTCGACCCCAGATACCAGCACCGTCAACGCGCCCACGCCCACCGATGGCAGCGACGTGGGCTCCACGGGTGTCACGCGCAACCAGCCTGCTGGCAAGGTGAAGCAACTGGGCACGATCGACGTGAGCGCAGCGCTCGACCAGGCGCGCAATTCGCTGTCGCCGGACACCGGCAGCAGCCAGTACGTGATCGACCAGAAGGCCATCCAGGCGCTGCCGCTTGGCGACTCGACGCCGTTGAACCAGGTGATCCTGCAGGCGCCGGGCGTGGTCCAGGATTCCTACGGTGGCCTGCATGTACGCGGAGACCACGCCAACCTGCAGTACCGCATCAATGGCGTGATGCTGCCCGAATCGATTTCCGGTTTCGGCCAGGTGCTGGATGCCCGCACCATCCAGAGCGTGACCCTGCTCGATGGCGCCCTGCCGGCGCAGTACGGTGAGCGCACCGCCGCCGTCGTCGATATCACCACCAAGGCGGGTTCGTCGCTGGGCAATGGCGGCAGCGTGGGCATCACCGGTGGCTCGTTCGGCACGGTCAATCCCAATGCTTCGCTGTGGGGCAGCAACGATCGCTGGAGCTGGTTCCTGACCGCCAACTACATGGAGAGCGACGTCGGCATCGAGAATCCGACGCCGAGCCGTACGCCGATCCACGATCACACCAACCAGGTGAAGGCCTTTGGTGACATCAGCTACCTGATCGACAACGACACGCGCATCAGCTTCATATTCGGCGCGAGCAACAGCCGCTTCCAGATTCCCAACAACCCCAACCAGGAGCCGCAGTTCGGCTATCTGGATACCGTCAATTTCAACTCTGCCGACCTCAACGACCGCCAGAACGAGCAGACGCGCTTTGGCGTGCTCTCGTTGCAGGGCAAGTTCGGCGATACGGCGTATCAGGTGTCGCTCGGCCAGCGCTTCAGCGGGTTGCAGTACATGCCCGACGAAATCGGCGACCTGATGTTCAATGGCGTGGCCGCTGCCATCAACCAGAGCGATCGTGCCAGCACGTTGCAGGCCGACTTCTCGATGCCGTGGGGTGGCAGCCATACGCTGCGTTACGGCCTGTACGGCAACTTCGATCAGGCCACCACCAACACGAACTCGTTGGTGTTCCCGGCCAACCCGGACGGCAGCCAGGCCAGCACGGTGCCGTTCAATATCTTCACCGGCGACAAGATTACCGCCCGAACCTGGGCCGCCTATGTGCAGGACGAGTGGAACATCAGCGACAAGTGGACGCTGAACTACGGCTTGCGTGGCGACCAGTACCAGGCTTTCCGTACCGAAAGCCAACTTAGTCCGCGCATCGGCGTGGTGTGGCAGGCCACCGACAGCACGACCGTGCATGCCGGCTACTCGCGTTATTTCACGCCGCCCGCGAACGAGCTGATTTCCAACGAGGATATCAATGCGTTCGCCAATACCACCAACGCCGTGCAGAACTACGGCAACAACACGCCGCTGGCCGAGCGCTCCAACTATTACGACCTGGGTGTGCAGCAGAACATCGGTTCGAACTGGACGGTGGGTCTGGATGCGTACTACCGCGATGTCAGCCGCCTGCAGGATGAAGGGCAGTTCGGTACCGCCCTGGTGTACTCGACGTTCAACTACCGCTACGGGCGCATCCGCGGCACCGAGCTCACGGTCAACTACGACAACGGACCGATCACGGCGTACTTCAACTTTGCCTATAGCCGTGCCATGGGCAAGGATGTGATCACCGGCCAGTACAACTTCAATCCGGATGACCTGGCCTATATCGCGGACAACTTCATCCATCTCGACCACGACCAGAAACTGACCTCGTCGGGCGGCATCAACTACGCCATCAACGACACCACCAAGGTCGGCGCCGACTACCTGTTTGGCAGCGGTTTGCGTGAGGACGGCCTGACGCCCAATGGCTTGTCGCTGCCGTACTACTTCCAGCTCAATTTGAGCGTGTCGCACGACTTCACCTTTGACAGCACCGGCAAGTTCCACACGCAGCTGGCGCTGATCAATGCGCTGGATCGCACCTACGAGTTGCGCAGCGGCACCGGCATCGGTGTGGGCGCGCCGCAGTTTGGTCCGCGTCGTGGCGTGTTCCTGAGCTTGCAGAAAGACTTCAATTTCTAATTGAACGTTGCCGCCAAAGCGCGCAGCCGCTTTGGCCGTCGCACCCAGTCAGCTGGGCCGATGTCCCCGCCATAGCCGGTCTCCCCTCCCTCACGAGGCTATGGCGGGGCATGGGTTAGACTTCGCCTGTTTCCCCGCAGGCAACCCCATGTCTTCCCGACTCCCCGATCCCGGCGCCGACGAGCGCGCCCATTCCGACCGACTGCTGACGCGTCTGCGCGAGGAAATCGCCGCGCATGGTCCGATGCCGTTTTCGCAGTACATGGAGCGCTGCCTGTATGCGCCGGGCCTGGGTTACTACAGTGCCGGCAAGACCAAGTTCGGCGAAGCGGGTGATTTCATCACGGCGCCCGAACTGGGCGAGTTGTTTGCACGTTGCGTGGTGAATGCCACCTATCCCGTGCTCGAGATGTTGGGCGACTCGGCCGACTTCCTGGAGCTCGGTGGCGGCAGCGGCGCATTTGCCGAAGCGGCGCTCAAGGCCTTCGCCGCGAACGGCGCCGTCCCGCGTCGCTACTACATCCTCGAACCCAGCGCCGATCTGCGCGAACGCCAGCGCGACCGGCTTGCGGCAGCGCTGCCCTCGGAGCTGTTTGCGCACGTGCTGTGGCTGGATCGTCCGCCGGAGCAGGACTGGCAGGGCGTGCTGTTCGCCAACGAGGTGATCGACGCACTGCCGACCACGCGCTTCACCCTGCGCGCCGGTGAAGTCTATGAAGAATACGTCGCGCTCGATGGCGAAGGCCGTCTGATGCGCGTGGATCGTCCCGCCGATGCCCTCGTGTCCGGCGCCGTGCGTCATGTCGAACGCGATCTGGAGGCGGAATTTCCCGAAGGTTATCGCTCGGAAATCCTGCCGCAGCTGCCGTACTGGATCCAGGCGATCGCCGGTTCGCTCACCGCCGGCGTGATGCTGTTCATCGACTACGGCTATGTGCGTCGCGAGTATTACTTGCCCGAGCGCAACGATGGCACCTTGCGAGCCTACTACCGCCATCGCTCGCACAACGATCCGCTGTATCTGCCAGGCCTCAACGACCTCACTGCGTCGGTCGATTTCACCGCGCTGGCCGAGGCGGGCAATAGCGCAGGCTTCGGCGTGGCCGGCTATATGCCGCAGGCGCAGTTCCTGATCGGCAGTGGATTGCAGGACATCTTTGGCGTGGCGTACGAAGCGGCCGCAGACGAAGCCGCGCGCTATGACCTGGCACAACAGGTCAAGAAACTCACGCTGCCCGAGCAGATGGGCGAACGCTTCCAGGCCATGTTGTTTGCACGGGGCATGGATGTGTTGCCGTTGCCGGCCGACGTGCTGGAGGCGGACCAGGGCGACCGGCTCTGACGCTCCGACAAATCAGCCCGCCAAAAGAAAACGCCCGCGTCGTCCGCGGGCGTTTTGCTTAGTGCGTGCTGGAAGCGGCAGCTGGTGCAGGCGCAGGCTGCACCGGTGTGTCGTCGTCCGGCCGCTTGATCAACTGACCGTGTTTGAACAGGGACGCGGCGACCTGGTAATAGGCGGTGGCATCGTCCACCTGTCCTTGGTCCACCGGTGTATTGGGCACGGCATCGCCGTTGTCGAAGTTCGGCTTGACCTGCTCCAGCTTGCGCTGCGGTTCGAGCACGGTGAGTGCGTCGCCATGCAGGTAGCCGAGCTTCTCGTAGGTGGCCGGGAAGGCGCGTTCGCGGCCCGGTTCAAGCTGGAAAATGTCAGCGCCGAAGAAGCGGCTGCGGTAGCTGAAATTGAGCAGGCCCATCACCGTGGGGATGATGTCCACCTGGGCCATCTGCCGCGACACGCGCTGCGGCTGGATGTGCTTGGGCGAATAGATCCACAGCGGGATGTGATAACGGTTGATCGGCACGCTGCTGCGGCCCGCGCTGGAGGCGCAGTGGTCGGCGGTGATCACGAACACCGTGTCGTCGAAGTAGGGCTTGCTTCTGGCGCGCTTGATGAAATCGGCGATGGACCAGTCCGTATACGCCACCGCTGCCTCGCGCGTACCGTTCTTTTGCGGCACGCGATTGGCCGGCACGGTGAACGGACGATGGTTGGAGGTGGTCATGATGTGCAGGAAGAACGGCTTGCCCTGCGCCTGCGCCTCGTCCATCTGCTTGAGCGCCAGCGTGTAGAGATCTTCGTCCGCCACGCCCCACACGTTTTCGTGATGGATCGTCTCGCCCTTGCCGATATCGTTGCGGTCCACCGCGCGATAGCCGTTATGGGCGAAGAAGTAGTTCATGTTGTCGAAGTAGCCGTAGCCACCGTAGACAAAGTCGGACTGGTAGCCGCGGGCATTGAACACATTGGCGGCCGAGAACAGGTTCTCGTTGTTGTGCGCCTTCACGATGGAGTCGCCCGGCGTGGGCGGCACCGACAGCGACAACGCTTCCAGGCCGCGCACCGTGCGGGTGCCGTTGGCGTAGAGGTTGTCGAAGAACATGCTCTGGTCGATCAGCGCATCCAGGTTGGGCGTGATGTTGCCGCGCTTGTTGCTGAACTCCGAGAGGAAGTCGGCCGACAGGCTCTCCACGCTGATCAGCACCACGTTGAGATGCTTCTCCGGACCGGCATGGCGGATTTCGCGCGTCAGGTCATGCGGATCGCTGCTGACGTAGGTGGCCTCAGGCGTCTTCACCAGCTCGCGCACGCGCTTGAACGCCTCGTCGTCGGGCAGGGTGCGATAAAAGCGCGAGTAGTCCAGATGGCTGGAGCGGAACGCGGCGAAGAACTCGAACACGCCGTTGCCGGAGAGTTCGTTCACATAGGTGTTGTCGGTGCGATCCTTGAAGGTGCCCTTGACGGCGACCGCCAGGACCACCGTGATCACCAGCCACACCAGCACCACCTTGCTGCGCTGAAGAAAACGGGTGCCGCTGTCGCGCGCCTGCAGGCCGCCGCGGCTGAGCCACACGACAACCAGGGTGGCGATGGCGAGCAGACTGATCCAGGTGCCCAGCGGATAGGACTCGCGGATATTGCCGATCACCTCGGTGGTGTAGACCAGGTAATCGACTGCGATGAAATTGAAGCGGGTGCCGAATTCCGCCCAGAACACCAGCTCCGAGGCCGCCACGAAGAGCAGCCCGAACAGCATCACCGCGCCGCCTATGTACATCGCCCACTGGCCTGCGCGCGACACATAGAGGCGCTGCGGCACCAGCCACAGATAAAGCATCAGCAGCCAGGCAAGAAAGACGAACACGATCAGGTCGTAGCCCAGCCCGACGCCGAATGCATAACCCCAATAGAGCGGGTTGTGCGGCACGCCGCTACCGGACATGTAAAGCAGCACGATGCGGGTCAGCGCGCCGATCAGCACATAGCTGATGGCCAGCCACCATAACGGGCGAAACCGCTGGCGCAGCGGCGAGGTCGATGGATTGGCAGTCGGCACGGAAAACTCCGGAAAAGCTGGGAAACGAAGGCCTGGCTGCGAAGTGGCCGGGCGGGATGGGCGACCGCGTTTATACACGGAAGCCGCCGACTAGCGACAAGCGGACAGATTTGTAGCCAGTTACCTTACTGGGTAGTGGCTTTCATCAGGCTTTGTTGGCCGTATCAGTCCGCGCTGCGTTTCAGTGCCGCAATGGCCGCGACGCGGGCCGCCGTCATGGCCTCGCCAATCGCCGGGCCCTGCAGGCCTTGCGCCACTATCGATTCCGAGCGCACCGCTGCGGCGGCGTCGCGCGCACGCTGGAGATAGCCTGCCTGCGGGTAGGCGTCCTCCTGGTGGCCCAGGCGTCCGCGCTTGTCGGCCGCGCAGGCGGCGAGGAATAGCGAGAGGCGTTCGGGCCGGCGCAGCGCATCCAGCGAGGTCAGCAGACGCAGCACCGTCGATGGCTTCAGCTCAAAGGCGCGGTGCGCATTGAGATGCTCGCGGCACACCAGTTCGGCGAGGGTGGCATGCTCGGTGGGCACCTTCAGGCGTGCCACGAGACGCCGCAGGGGCGCGAGGCCGGCGTGCTCGTGGCCAAGATGGCGCGGCAATACATCGGCGGGCGTCAGCGCCTTGCCCAGATCGTGGGTGAGCGCGCAGAAGCCCACCACGTCGTTGCCAGGCGCCAGCTTTGCAGCCATGTCGAGCACCATTTCCACGTGCACGCCGGTATCGATTTCGGGATGGAACTCCGCGCGCTGCGGCACGCCGTACAACGCATCCACCTCGGGAAACAGCACGGCGAGCGCACCCGATTCGCGCAGTACGCGCAGGAAGGCTGACGGCTGGGCCTCGCCCAGGGCCTTGCGGGTTTCCTGCCAGACGCGCTCGGGCACCAGATGATCGACCTCGCCATCGCGCACCATCTGCTGCATCAGCGCCATGGTCTCCGGCGCCACCGTGAAACCCAGTGGCGCAAAGCGGGCAGCGAAACGCGCCACGCGCAGCAGGCGCACGGGGTCTTCCACGAAAGCGGCAGATACGTGCCGCAGCAGGCGTTGTTCCAGGTCGCGGACGCCATTGAACGGATCGACCAGCTGGCCGTCCTCGGCCTCGGCGATGGCGTTGATGGTGAGGTCGCGCCGCGCGAGATCCTCCTCCAGCGTCACCGTGGGATCGGCCTGGAAAGCAAAGCCGTGATAGCCGTGGCCGGTCTTGCGCTCGGTGCGTGCGAGGGCGTATTCCTCGTTGGTCTTGGGGTGCAGGAAGACCGGGAAGTCCTTGCCGACGGGGCGAAAGCCCTGCTCGAGCATCTCGTCGGGACGCGCGCCGACCACCACGTGGTCGTGGTCGGTCACCGGTCGATTGAGCAGTTTGTCGCGGACGGCGCCGCCGACGAGATAGATGCGCATGCGGGGGATTCTGCCACGTGATGCGAAGCGGCCGGCTAACCGGGGCTAGCCATCTGGGAGGCTAACCCTGTGGGAGCGCACCCTGTGCGCGACGGCCTCAGGCGGTGAGGCACCCTCAGTCGCGCAC
>NZ_JBFTQX010000026.1:0-29052 GCF_056399225.1 Dyella sp. 01N448
AGCAGCGATTGGGAGCCGACGCGCGACTAGCTCATCGTGGCCCGGCACCGCCTGACGGTGCAGCAACTAGAGGCCGGATATACGTGTGCAGTCGACACGGACGCCAGAGCTAAGAGATGCTTGGCAAAGGGGAGGAGTCCATATACGGACCTTACGAACATAGTTGATCTCCGATAGGGCGGAGCATGACCGAGACATCAATGAACATTGGCGCGATCGCATTAGAGATTGGCCTTCCGGTCGGGTTGTTGGTGCTCGTGGCTCTAAGGCCCGCGGTTCGACCAAGGGTTGCGGTGATACTTGGTGCGCTGTTCCCTGCGTTGTGCTTGTACGTTGCGATAGCGGCAAGCTTTCTGATCTCGCGAGGGAAATCAGACATATTTGCCTTCTACGCTCTGTGGGTGATGACGTTTGCGCCGTATGTGGCGATAGCGCTGGGAGGGTTTGCGCTCTCGTTCCTACGATGGCCCAGAAGTATTTGGGCGCGATTTGGGCTGGGAGTATTGACCGCGCCGGCCGCTTACTTTGCATTCGTGGTGCTTGTAGCGCTCCTACCTCGGTGGGAGCCCTAAGCTAAGTCGGCGTGCCGAAATGTTCGCTTTCGACCCGGAGCGGACAGTTTGTAGGGGACTAGCTATGAAACGCCTCTGATCCCATATATTTTTCGTTAGTCATTCAGTGAGGTCAGGATGCGCCCCCTAATCGCGGTACTGCTTTTTCTCCTTGCAAGCACAGCTTGGGCGCAGTCTTCAGCACTCGCTGCGCCCAAGCTCTACGCAGTTGTCTTTCAGGTGACCGTTAGTCCCGCAGGCAAGATAGATACGCTCGAAGTATCCAAAGTCATTGATCCAAGTTCCGGCAATACGCACGCAGTCGAGGTGGTAGTTCCTCAAAGTTATGTCGTTGCAGCACGGACATTTCTATCAAAGCGCACATATCCTTCTGATCCGAAGCAGTTCTTCACCTACACCTTCTACGATCCGTCGCAACCGACGCGTGCCGACATCGATCCCAAAGCAGATCCCGGGCAATAGATAGCTATGCGTTCAATATGCGCGTGACCTGTTCCGTTTTGGCGAAGGAATTGAGCGACCGCTTTCGACCCGAAGCGGACATCCGCCTCCAGTGGCGATGATCGTTATTTGAAGCGGGAATGGCTGTCAAGATGGTTCAGCGAGGGGATATGGGTACGCAGTTGGTCGCACGAATTATCGGTATCGCTATATTGATCATTCTTCTGAGGCCAGTTGCCGTTCTGGCGGACAGTGAGCAGTGCGAGGGCACTGCCGACTGTGGTCGCAAGGGCGATGTGGCTTACCAAAGGCATGACTATCAATCGGCCATCGCGTTCTATCAACAGCAAACGCAGCATTCCGAAGAGGACCGTGAGAACTGTCTAAGCAAATCCGCGGAGGATCCGGGGAAGGCCTGTGATTCGACCGCCACCATTGCTTATAACAATCTCGCATTGGCCAACTTGCATGCTGGCCACGCGGCCAAAGCGCAGATGTGGTTGTCCGTCGCTCCTCCCGGGGCGCGCACAGAGTTCAACAAGCGTCTCGTAGCCAACGCTCTCGCAACACGCCATTGGCCATCGCAGTTTGAGGGCGAAACCGGGGTCAGAGTGCCCTTTTTTTTATGCGCCGGCGTCGTCACAAGAGGAAAGTCCACTCTGCCCCCTGTTTTGGACCCCTGTTTTGGTTGGCAAATGGCCCACGGTCACAACACCAAGCGTGCGCGTTGCCGAAACGCGGCTTACCCGGATTCCTTCGATGCAGCGGCGGCCGCGGCGTACAAAGGGGCTGACCGAAAACTGATCGCGCAGCGCAGTGAAGACTGGGCAAACGCAGCGCACCAGGTCGCCATCCTGAAGGCGGAGCTCAACGCACCAGACCCGTCCGATCCCTATCGCGACGAGAAAGCCACGCTGCCAACTGGGCCCTAGCGTCGGGCGACGCGGAAAGGTGAAATGGCCGCTTCCGAACCGAAGCAGGCATCGCAATCGTTGCCTAACGTTGAAGGTGACCGCCGCTCAGCGGGCGCCGGAATAATCCATCCGCTTGAGGTCGCCCAGCATGCTTGGGCCGCTCGGATGCCAGTCCAGCACTTTGCGTGTCCACGCGCCCGACGCCAATAGATCCATGCCGACGAATCCGGTCAACCATCCGAAATGATCCGCCGCGTCACTCGACGAGATGGATATGACGGGCACACCCAAGCCCGCGCCGATCACTTCGGCAATATCGCGAACACGAATGCCTTCTTCGGCAACGGCGTGATAGCGCGCGCCAGGTTCGCATTTCTCGATCGCAAGCCGATAAAGCCGTGCCACGTCGAGCACGTGCGCAGCGGGCCAACGATTGAGCCCTTCGCCGATATAAGCCGATGCACCTTTGGCACGTGCGATAGCGATCAATGGACTGATAAGGCCTTGCTTCACCGTGTCATGCACCTGCGGAAGGCGCACGACTGACACGGCGACACCCTCCGCTAGCATTTCTGCCCCCGCGATCTCCGATGCTGATCGGGGGTTGGGATGTTCTGTATTGAGGACATCCTCGGTTGCAGGCTTGCCTGGCATGGCGATTCCCATGCCCGTTCCGGAGGTGATCAGCAGCGGACGGTCAGAGCCTGCCAGCACCGAGCCCATGGCCTTGATGGCCTGTCGATCCTTTTCACAGTTGGCGACGAAGTTGGAGAAATCGTGATCGAACGCGGTGTGGATCACGGCGTCCGCCTTCGCCGCGCCGCTGCGCAGACTGTCCAGATCTTCCAGATGGCCGCGATGCACCTCGGCACCCGTGGAAGTGAGGGCATGTGCACCCGCATCCGATCGTGTCATGCCAAGAACGCGATGCCCGGCCGCGAGCAGCTCCGGCACGATGCGGGAGCCGATAAAGCCGGTCGCGCCGGTCAGGAATATGAGCAAGGGAAGTCTCCAACGATGAGTATTGGATCTAACTTATCCCGACGCGCATACTGGTAAAGCGGTGACATTATCAGGGTATAAAAACCAACAGGATCGCCATGTCCACGTCTATCGACAATCAGCTCGGCACTTACCTGAAGGACAGGCGCAGCCGACTCGATCCGGCTGCCTTTGGTTTTACGGGTGGGCGCCGACGTACGCCGGGTCTGCGCAGGGAAGAGGTCGCCCAACGCGCCAACATCAGTCCCACCTGGTACACCTGGCTGGAGCAGGGACGGGGAGGCGCGCCCTCGGCAGATGTGCTCAACCGTATCGCCAGCGGGCTGATGCTGACTGAACCGGAGCGCGAACACCTCTTCATACTCGGCCTTGGTCATCCACCCGAAGTCCGTTACAAAGCCGTTGACGGCGTCACGCCCCGTCTGCAGCGTGTACTCGAGGCGATGGAAGTCAGTCCTGCAATCGTCAAGACCGCCCTGTGGGATGTCGTGGCCTGGAACCGCGCAGCGGCTGCGGTGCTCACGGACTACGGTGCGCTGCCTCCCGCAGAGCGGAATATTCTGCGGCTGATTTTTTCCAACTCACGGGTACGCGCCGCGCAGGAAGACTGGCAAAGCGTGGCACGGTTCGTTGTCGGCGCGTTTCGTGCCGACGCTGCGCGTGCAGGTGCTGTGGCGGAGATCGGCCAGTTCGTTGAAGAGCTGTCCCGTCTGAGTCCGGAGTTCGAAGCGCTATGGTTGGCCAACGACGTCAATGCCTACGGCGAGGGTGTAAAACGTCTGCACCATGCCGAACTGGGTCTTCTGGAACTTGAGTTTTCCGCCTTCGCCGTTGATGGGCGGCCGGATCTGKGGATGATCGTGTACAACCCGGCAACCAGCGCGGACGAGGATCGGATTCGTGCGTACATCAAGTCACGAGCAGTGGTGAGTTGAAGGCCTGCTTTCGACCCGAAGCAATGAGATGGACTCCTCCCCGTCTTCGGCATCGAGTGCCAGACTGGAAGCGATTAGAACCAGTCGCTGGCGAAGAGGAGTCCACCCATGAAGCTTACGCGCATCGGAGTAGACGTGGCCAAGCAGGTCTTCCAGGTCCACGGGGTTGATCGACACGAGCAACCGATATGGCGTCGCCGCCTGTCACGAGATCGTTGGCTGAAGGCCGTGCAGGAGGTGGCCGAGCCGGGTTGCGAGATCGGCATGGAGGCGTGCGGCGGTGCGCATCATTGGGCACGCCAGTTGCTAGCAACGGTCTGAGTGCGAGCTTCCGATACTTGCTCGAAGGTCTGTGGCGAGATTTACGCACAGCAGAGGAGCGCATCGTGGAATTGGATGGCCAAATCGACGAGGCAGCCAAAGCTGATCCTGATGCGCGCCGGTTGCAGCAGTTGCGCGGTGTCGGCCCCGTGGTCGCCACGGCCTTGGTGGCCTGTGTTGGCGATGCAAGACAGTTTGCCAACGGTCGACAGATGGCCGCATCGCTTGGCCTTACACCACGGCAGTGCAGCTCAGGCGGCAAGGACCGCTTGCTCGGCATTAGCAAGCGCGGCGACGCCTACGTTCGGTCACTGCTGGTCCATGGCGCCCGCGCCATGTTGCGAACTGCACCGCGACACGACGATCCGCTGAGTCGATGGGTGACCCGACTGGCGTCGCGATCTCATCCCAACGTGGCCTGTGTGGCGATGGCCAACAAGACGGCGCGCATGGCCTGGGCCATGCTCCGCCATGGTACGAACTACCAACCGGCGCTGGCGGCCGCCTAACCCATACATCCGAGGAAATCCCTTYACGATTGCGAAGCCCCCGAAGTGATGACGAACCGGTCGAACCGGCGTTGGCAAAMCCCTRAAAGGTCCGTGTGCTGACAAGCACGCCAAAGCGATTGGGAGCCGACGCGCGACTAGCTCATCGTGGCCCGGCACCGCCTGACGGTGCAGCAACTAGAGGCCGGATATACGTGTGCAGTCGACACGGACGCCAGAGCTAAGAGATGCTTGGCAAAGGGGAGGAGTCCATATACGGACCTGACTCCGAGAGCCGCCTGGGCTGGCGACTATTACTTCGGTGATGGTGAGGGCGCGAACGTGTCCCTATCTCTCGCCCCCGTTTCTGGCGTTGCTGCCACATGGCAGGGGTGCCTTGGTACCTACACCGCTAACAAGGGAAGGGTGATTCCTCAAGCAGACGGCAGTCTGCTGCTTAAGTATGAGCGACCCAACGATCAGAGGGGTCTCGGCTTTGCTGACCACGTAGTGCCTATCGCCTGGGGCGAACGCATGTACATGATCTCCGAAAAGGAGCTTCCAGCCTTTGCCAGCGCGGTGAATTTGGGTGATGAGCCGCGGACAGGTGAACAGGGTCTGTTTCTCATGCGCAAGGGAGATGAACTGCGCAAGGTATACGGCATGCCTATCCTGCCACCTGCTCAGCAGTCGCTGATTCGCGAAGTGCCGCTGGAAGTCGGCGTGGTCTCAGCGAATCGGCTGCACGATAAACGTGCCGACCAATTCGAGTGCCGGTATCGGCTGGAACTAGATCACGGTGCAAACGACGGTCTGGCGGCTGGGATGGAGCTTCTGGCGACCGGGGGCTGTGCAGGAAATCGCATCACCCTAGAACACACGACACCAACTCGCGCCGTTGGCACCATGAGCTTGTTCGGCGATGAATGCACCAAGTTGGATCGGCGGCCCTCAACCAAGACTCGCTTTACATCTGGCGCTTATCGGGGGATGTCTTCAAACGATAAACCCTGAGTGGATACTGGCCTCAAACACCCCAAGCCCGGCCTTAAAGGGGGCGTCTCGAAAGAGGGGGGGGTACACATCTAATGACCGCTCCGACCCGAAGCGGACGCTTGGCAGGAGCTTCTACAAAGGAGAGAGTGCGTGAGACAGCCGAAGACGTATGGACTTGTTCTGGTTGCTTTGGCCTGCGCCACCGCGGCGGCTATTACCGCTTTTCGAGGTCCCGAGCACTTTGAGGATCATGGTGTCTTCGCCGCTCTCGCCGCTGTGGTACTGGCAGGCAAAGTGCTACTCGATTGGCGCAGCGAGCGCTGAGCGATAGGCGCGCTTAGGCAGTGCATTTCGGCCCGTGCCCGAGGTCGTCATCATTTGAGACGGATGCATAGACGTGGTGTTCCGGCGCTTGGTGGCATCCGGCATTTCCCGACTTAGAAAAAGGCCCCCGAGAGGAGGGCCTTCTTCACTTTCAATTGGCTATGCCCCGGATGCCTTTGGGGCATTTGCCAGCGAATGAACAGCGACGGCTGGCCGCTGAAGCAAACGCGACAACCTGTCTGTCTGCTCAGCGCAAGATCAACGCCGCCGGCGCCTTGCTGCCAGGCCGCGCGATCGCGTACATCTGCCAGCTGATGTCCTTCAGCAGCGCGTAGTGATCGTCGCCCAGCGTGTAAAGATCGAAGTGGCCCTTATCGGGTAAGAACCGGAAGTCCGACTTGGCGCCCAGGCCATCCAGTAAAGCTTTCAACTTGTGCGCGGGGCCCTCCAGGTAGGCGCTATCGGCGCTGCCCACATAGAGGTGGATCTTGCCGTCCAGATCGCCCTTGAACTGCGGCCATTGCTGCTGCAAGCGATAGGCGATGTCGTAGTGGTCATGCCAGTAGCTCATCACTTTGGGATCGACCGCGCCGGTGTCGCGATCGAACATCGGCATCGGCCGACCGTCCTTGCCGCGCGGCGAGAACACCCACTCGAACGAGGCCATCTGACCGCCGTACTCGCCGATGACCCGTTCCTGCTTGGAAAACTCTTCCAGCGTGACCAGCACCTTGCCCTGGTCACGAAGAAACGGCCGCGGCTTGCCCTGCGCATCGCGATAGAGGTTGGCGTTTGGCGCGTACAGATCCACGCCAATGAAATCGTGGAAATCGCTTGGGTCCGGCGAGGTCGACCAGGTGCCGCCGAAGATGGACGGGTAGTTCGTCTGCAGCCATAGCGTGGCCCAGCCGCCGGACGAATGGCCGTTGAGGAAACGCCCGTTCGGCGTGGCGTCCATGTGGTACTTCGCCTCCAGCGCCGGTATCAGCTCGGCGGTCAGCGCCTGCCCCCAGGGGCCGTTGTTGACCGAGTCGGCGAACTCCACCGTGCCGGTGTAGCCAGACTCATCCAGGAACACCCAGATCATCGGCGGCATCTCGCCCTTGCTCATCGCCGCATAGACACTGGCCAGCACGGGAATCATGCGGTCGTTGTTGCCACTGAAACCATGCGTGTAATACACCGTCGGGTAGTGCGTCGTGGCGTGGGCGTCGTAGCCCGGCGGCAGCAGTACGCGGCCACGCATGGCGATCGGGCGGCCCCAGAAAGCGCTCAGCGCAGGGCTGGTGAAGTCGATCGCTTGCGTATGCGCGCGCGCTTGCGCCAGCAATTGACGCACCGCGGCCGGAGTCTGGGCCGACAGCGTCCACGGATCGCTCGCCGGCAGGGCGCGCGTGAGCTTCAACACCGGCGCTGAGGTGGCCGGCAGATGCACCGACACCACCTCGCTGACCAGATCGCCCGCGCCACGACCGTCTACGACGTTATAGCCGTGATCCACATCGAGCACTGCCTGCATCACGTAGTCGCCCGGCGGCAGCTTGGAAAAAGCCGCCGGAAATGCCTGTTCATCGGCGTCAAGCGTCACCGGCTGGCCTGGCTGCAGATGGGTCACCTCGCGCGCCGCTACCGAGGCCTGCTCGGGAAAAAACGGACTGGCATCGACCGCCTCGACCTTGCCGTCCTTGGCCGCTGCCTGCGCCGCCTTGGCCTCGCTGGCGAATAACAGCAGGCGACCGCTGACCGGCTGCTGGGAGGCGCCGTCCAGTTCGATCTGGAACAGACTCTGCGCCGGCGCGGCCTGCTCGGCCTGTGCCAGTCCCGTCCACGCCATCCCGGTGCCGCTTACGCACACTGCCAGCAGTGCGGCGGCGATCTTGGTTTTATATTGACCCACAAACACTCCTAGGCGGCCATAGGCGCCGCCGGTAAAAACATCGCTGATCCAGGAAGCCAATACGAGCTGGGATCCCGGGTATTCTAATTTGGCGTTGACTGGCGCCAATGGCTTTCGCCGCAAGTCCTGATCGTTTGCTTGTGCGTGCGCTGCAGTCATCGTCATGGCAACAGACATCCCGCCAACCATCGATCGCAAGTACTTGTTCGTGATTTGTCTCCAGGAAAGGCCATTGGGGCAATGGCTCTTTTCTACTTCGCTGGCAGTACGAACCCGGTTACGTATTTTTTCTGTCGGATGAAATGAGAGCTGCTCCGAACTCTTCCTGCATGACGAGGCCGGAAATTCGTACCTCCTGCAGTTGCGGGGAGACTAAGCGTCACCGAGGGCCCAAGCCGCGCCAAGGTCAACGAAGCGGAAGAACTTGCTTGTCTTGAGCTGCGCGTGCGCCAGCCGCGCAGCGGCATGATGTCGTTGGCCCGAATTGACCATCAGGCCAAGACGAGATCTCTCAAGGAACATCACTCATGAATCTCACTTGTAGCTTAGGTCGGAACCGTAAGGTCCGCTTTCGACCCGCAGCGGACCTTGCGATACTTGCTTGAGGTTCGTTGGGGGCATGGGGATGGCGCGAGAATGGAACCTGAGTGGGCGCTTGCGGCTGGGCATCGTGTGCCTCGCTGTGGCCTACCTGTTGGTTGCCTGGTTCTGGAGCGCGTATCACCGGTCCATCATGTCTTCCGCCTATGACTGCTCGGCGATGCTTTTGATTCTGGCGCTGGTTCCCAAGCGAACACGACTATGGGTCGCTGTTTGCTTTGCGGTTGCCGTGCCGCTTTTCGTGCGACTTGCGTTGGATTTTTCTCGTCTCTCACAGTAGCGATTGGCTACGAGCTGCCGCGAGATCGGCATGGAAGCCTGCGGTGGCGCTGCAGGCAACGGGTTGTCGCGTGAAGTTGATCGCGCCGCAGTTCGTGGAGCCGTAGGTAAGAAGCAACAAGAATGACGCCAGGGATGCGGGGGCGACATTGGAACGGTGGGAGAATAGATCTTACGGTGCTGCGAGCTACGATCGAAAACGGGATTGAGCACCACGTTTAGAGGTCACGCAGGAGGTCGTATGAGTGTTGATGAGAAGATCAACGACTATTTCGCTGCCCAGCCCGAGCCGAAGCGCACCGATATGAGGGAGTTGCACCGCGTGATCCTGGGTCTCATGCCGAAGTGCAAATTGTGGTTCATGGATGGCAAGGACAGTTCAGGCAAAACCGTCTCCAACCCAAATGTCGGGTACGGAACTCAGACGTTGAGATACGCCAACGGAGACACCCGGGAGTTCTACCAGATTGGCATCAGTGCAAACACCACGGGTATTTCCGTCTACATTCTCGGGATCGAAGACAAGAAGTACTTGGCGCAGACCTATGCAAAGGATCTTGGCAAGGCCAAAGTAACCGGGTACTGCATCAAGTTCAGAAGGCTGCGCGACATAAGCATAGAGACACTGAAAGCAGCCATGCGATATGGCATTGATCAGACGACCGGCTAGCATGGCTGGCAGTAAAGGCAATCGTACCTGTGCGTTGCCGGAGCTGATGTGTCCATGACCCTGCTGGGCGGCTCAGTAGCAGCGGGATAACGTACGCACGCAGCGCAAGGTCCGCTTCCGATCCAAAGCAGAAACCCCATTTGGCCTACTGCCGCCATAAGATTCGTCAAGCCGTTCCAGCCTCAGGTGACAAATGGCCAAGTACCCTGTTGTGAACATCGGCGAGTTGCGTCGCATCGTGAACGACCTTCTGGATCATGTTGAATCCGTGAATGGCCCTGAGCTTCGACTTGACCAGGACTATTACTGGGATTTGAACAGCGAGGCCATGTACGACGTCACCAAGAAGGTGTCTAACGTCGATCTGGTGGGAAGCCTCGGTGATAGTTGGGAGTTTCTACTGAACATGCAGCGCGACGACATCAAGCAATATGGCCCTTCCCTCATGCTCATCCATGCGGCGCCACTGTTGCGCTAGATCGGGGAGAAAGTGGGTCAGTAGGCGGAAGTGCCACCTTTCGGGTCGAAGCGGCCACCGTTTGGCATCCGGGCATGCCGCGCCATCTGCCAATCCAGTACAGGGGATGATTTCATGCAGGCGACGATCACTGGGCTGGCGCTCGTACTGGCAGGGATGAGCATGGCGTCAGCGTCCCATGTGGGACAGGCCGCTTCGCGTGGCGACCTCAATGCGCCCGACACCTATTTCCGTTCGTCTTGGAAATCTACGTGCTCGGTTGCGGGCGGCCCCACGATCATCGAGTTCACGTCGGCTGGCGGAGATGCCACCGAGGACGATATGCAGGTGGTGGCAACGTGGCCTGACGGGTCGTCGACCAAGGTGGGCTTGAAACCGGGGCTCTTTCCCCAGGCCAGGGGATTTTCCAGCGCAAGTGCTGGCTGCGAGGGGATCGGTGTGACGGTGCCGCGGCAGGATCAGATGTTGCTTTGGATTAAACGCGACGAGAGACCGGCCAGGTCCCGCATGGTGCTGGTGTTGCTGGACACGAATCAACGGCGCGTGCTTGATGTGGTGGACGACGCGGGAAACGAACTGTGGGGCAGCGAACTTTGCCTGACAAAGTCGCAACCAGCACTTTACGAAACGGTACTTGTCGGCGGCTACCAGGCGCGCGGCCAGACTGCTGAACCTCTGGATCTGCCGCGTATCATGCGTATCGAAGTAGTTGGCAACCAACTGAAACCGACTTGGGGTGACTGGGTCTCCAAATCGCACAGGAAAGGTAAGTGCTTCGATTAATGGCGGGCAAAGAGTCAAGCGGTTAAAGCGTCCACGTCCGACCCCATGTCGGCATGTCAGAGACCAGGCCGCATGTCGAAGCGGCGGCCCCGGGCATATGAAGACCGCGCTGGGCACCAAGGCCAGATGCGCCGATGGGCGTTGAGCCGTGCCCCGGCGCCTGACGATCTTGTGAATGGCTGCGCAACTTCCGGCGCTTTTCGTCGGTTCCTTGCGCCACGGGCGCTTTTTTATGCGATGTTGTCTGCACATCGCAAGTACCTGCAGAGAGTCTGCGGCTCCTTGCGGGGGACGCCAACCATTTCTCTTCTCAGGTACGGGACCAACATGAAGCGCGCTCTTTCCTTTCTTATCGTGGCCAGCTTGCTTGGCGCCAGCGGTCTGGCTGTTGCTTCGTCCCATGATGATCACGGTCATGGCAACGACAAGCATTGGGACGACGACCATGGTCATGGCCACAATCCCAAGGACGAGGGCCGCCACGACAACGGCAAGCACAAGGGCTGGTACAAGAAGGGCGACCGCTTGCCGGATTACTACTATGCGCGCGAGTACTACGTCGTCGATTACCCGCGGTATCACCTGCGCCGGCCGGATCCCGGCTACCGCTGGGTGCGCGCGGACGGCGGCCAGTTCTATCTGACGCTGATCTCCAGCGGCGTCGTCATCGATATCGCCGCCGGCCTCTGATCGCACATCGGGTTCAGCAGGCCATCCTGGTTGACTGCCTGCTTCCGGCCGGAGGCAGGCCGTCGAGGCAAGTCGGAAGGCAAGCAGCAGGCGGCAGCGCCGCGACTGTCACCTGGGCTTCGCATTGCCCATAAACTACGCATCTTATCCAGGAGATGCCCGCTCGTGACGCACTATATCGGCCCCTTGCTCACGCGCTCCGTTGCCGACGGGCTGTTTGCTGCGCGCGATGCCGGCGCCAGTGAATGGGCGGGTTCGATGGACCTGGGGCGTTCGAGCGGCAGCGCAGCGCTGAACGCGGAAGGCTGGCAGTGGAAGGGCCAGGGCTATCCGTATCCGGCGAAGGTCAAGGATCGCACCATCTATTACTGGGACGGTGAGGCGTTCTCACCGGTGTCGCGCTATGCCGGCTCGCTGATCAAGCTGGTGCCCACCGAGTGGGGCGCGCCTACCTTCGAGATCGACGGCATCAAGATGCTGCCCACCTCCAAGGAATCGCCGGTGGACGATGCGCGCCGCAAGGTGGCGTTGGTGGACCCGCGCGACAAGGTGGTGCTCGATACCTGCGGCGGCCTCGGGTACTTCGCAGCGTGTTGCCTAGAGGCGGGCGTGGCGCGGCTCCAGTCGTTCGAAAAGAATCCGGACGTGCTGTGGTTGCGCACCATCAATCCGTGGTCGCCGGATCCGGACTCCGATGCCGCTGGCGGCCGGCTTGAACTGACCCATGCGGATGTCTCGCAGGCGATCGTGCAGATCGCCGATGCCTCGGTGGATGCCTTGCTGCACGATCCACCGCGCTTTGGCATTGCCGGTGAGCTGTATTCGCAGGTCTTCTACGATCAGCTGGCGCGCGTGCTTCGTCGCGGTGGTCGCCTGTTCCATTACACCGGCAGTCCCAATAAGCTCACGAGCGATCGTGATGTTCCGCGCGAAGTGGCCACGCGGCTGGAGAAGGCGGGTTTCCGTGCCGAGCTGGCATTGGATGGCGTACTCGCAACGCGGCGCTGAGCAGGGCGCTTGACGAGTAGACGGCTAAACATCTGACGGAGGTTTTGCATGTCTGGCAGAACGGCATCGTGTTACTGCGGTCAGTTGAGCATCGAGGTGCAGGGCGAGCCGCTAGGCGTCGGGGTCTGCCACTGCCTGGCCTGCCAGCAGCGCACGGGCAGCGTGTTTGCTGCGCTGGCGGGTTTTAGTGCGCCATACAAGGTCACCGGCCATGCCACCGAATTCGTGCGTACCGGCGACCACGGCTCGCAGTTTCGCTTCCGCTTCTGCCCTGTATGCGGGAGCAACGTGTTCCACACGGAAGAGGGCGTGGAGGGGCGCGTCTCGGTGGCGGTGGGCGCTTTCGCAGATCCCTCATTTCCGCCACCGGCCGACTCGGTCTATGAAAGCCGGCGGCACTGCTGGGTGCAGTTGCCCGAAAACGTCACGCGCTACGACACCGACCCGTCCTAGCGCGCATCGTCACGCGATCACTCAATCCTTGATCGCGCCCAGCTGCTTGAGCAGGGTCAGGTTGTCTTCCAGGTGCCAGTTTTCGACGATCTTGCCGCCGGTGACGCGGTAGATGTCGGTGGCGATGAAATCGATCGCCTGTCCCTTGCCCTGGACGCCGTTGAAGTTGCCGGTGAAGTGGCCGGCGAAATGCAGATGCGACACCACGCGGTCGCCGACCACGAGCATCTGTTCCACCTCGCAGGTCAGGTCCGGCACCGCCTGGCGAAACGCCTTGGAAGCCTGTAACGGACCGTCAGGCCCTTGCACGCGTCCCGGCGGCGGCGTGCGATCGACAAACTGAGGCGACAGCGCCTGCTTGGCCAGTGCTTCATCGCCGTTGTTCCAGAACGTGTCGTAGCGTCGGGCGGCCAGCACGTTGGCGCGGGCGGTGCCTTTGGGCAGGCTGGGATCAACGATCAGCTGTTTGGGCACGACCAGTGAGACGTCGGTGGCCGCCTGGGCCAGGGGTGCGGCAGCAAGTGCAGCCAGGAGCAGGGGGGCGACGAGGTGACGAGGGGCCATGACCGGTCTCCGAAAGGGTGGCTTACGTTAGCGCTGGCCCGGTGACGAAAGAATCAGTGCGGCGCGCAAAGCATCCTTTCCAAAAACGAAAAAAAGGCCGGCCAAGGGGGCTTGAACCGGGCCGGACGAGCCCCAGCAGGACGTGCGCCGTTGGGGTCGTCAAACGCATTTCAAGTGGCCATGCGATCTATTTGGACGGCTAAATAATCGCTGAAAGTGCTTCCTTGAATCACCTGCTGCCAGCCACATCTCCTTGTCACCGGTCGCTACGGGGCCGGTGCGTCGCTGCATGTTGCGCGACGTCTACCTGTTGCTCATTGGAGAATTGGTTATGCGTACTGTTCTGGATTTTTCGCCGCTGCATCGTTCCAGCATCGGCTTTGATCGCGTGTTCGACTTGCTGGAAGCAGCGCGCACGCAGGCCAACGACAACTGGCCGCCGTTCGACTCGGTAAAGCTCAGTGAAGACAGCTACCGCATCACGATGGCCCTGGCCGGCTTCAGCCGTGAAGACATCAGCCTCACCGTGCAGGCCAACATGCTTACCGTCAGCGGCGAGCGCAAGGGCGAGCAGGAAGGTGAAGTGCTGCACCGTGGCATTGCCAACCGCCCGTTCAACCGCCGCTTCGAGCTTGCCGAGCACGTGCAGGTGACCGGTGCGCGCATGGAGCATGGCCTGCTGGTGATCGACCTCAAGCGCGAAGTGCCCGAGGCTTATAAGCTGCGCCGCGTCGAGATCAGTGACTCGGCGGTGTCGCCGTCCGTGTCGCAACTGCGCGATCAGGCCGCGTAATTGCAGCTGGCCACAAGCTGATGGCACCGAGAGGGTGACGGCGTCGTCACCCTCTTTTTGCATGTCCGTGATGCGCGCCGGTGACACTGGTGTTCCATCGATCGAACGTCACAGGAGTACCGCATGCGGGCTAGTCGAATGCTCGTCACGGTGTTGATTGCCATGCTGGCGTGGCCGGCCGCGCATGCACAGCAGCTCGCCAATGAACCGGTGAAGCAGCTGGATCTCAAGCGCTATCTCGGTCAGTGGCACGAGATTGCGCATCTGCCGATGTTTTTCCAGCGCCAGTGCGTGGACAACATCAGTGCCGCCTACCGCTCGTTGCCCGACGGCCAGGTGAGCGTGCGCAACGCCTGCCGCACGCGCAATGGCGAGATGGACGCATCCGATGGCGTCGCTCGCACCACGCCGGTGGCCGGCGCACTCAAGGTGCGCTTTGCGCCTTCATGGTTGTCCTGGGTGCCCTGGGTGTGGGCGGACTACTGGGTGCTGGATGTCGACCCGGATTATCGCTGGGCGCTGGTGGGCAGCCCGAGCCGCAACTATCTGTGGGTATTGTCGCGCGATGCGCACATGCAGCGCAGCCAGTTCGAGGCCTTGCGTCATCGCGCGGCAGAGCGCGGCTATCCCACCGAGCGGCTGGTGATGTCCGCGCCGCTCGATTAAGCGTCGTCGGCGCGTTCGCGCACGCGATCCATCAGCTCGCGCAGGCGCTTTTGCTCATCACGGCTGAGCACGCCGAACAGCTGTTCCACCGCGTGCCGCTTGGGTCCCTGCACCTCGTCGAGCTTGGCCTGGCCGACCGCGGTGATGATCACCAGCTGGGCACGCCGGTCGCTGGGGTGGGGTGAGCGCTCGATCCAGCCACTTTCCTCCAGTGCATCCAGCGCCGTGGTCACGGTGCGGGGTGCGTAACCCATCTGCGTGGCGATATCGCTGGGCCGGCACGGCGCCAGTCGGGCCACCAGGGCCAACAGCTTGGCCTGCGAGAGCGAGAGGCCGGCCGCTGTCATGGCCGCGTCGACGTGCTTGCGCACCAGGTGATGCAGCGCGAGAAAGGCATCGGCCAGTTCGACCGTGGCCGACTTGCCGGGGGTTGACTTGGTTGGGGGCGTCATGGAAAAGTATTGAGCAAGCTCACTATGAGTTGCATCCATTATACCGTCGCGCCCCCACCGCGACCAGCGAGGTCCCCATGTCCACCTCTCCCCGTGAAATCCGGCGCGTCCGCCATCCCCTGAAAATGCGCGAACTGACCGTGAAGCGCCTGACCCCAGTCTCGCCGCGCCTGTTGCGCGTCACCCTGACCGGCGATCTGGACGACTTCGTGTCCGCCTCGTTCGACGATCACGTGAAGCTGTTCCTGCCGGCCGATGGCGAGTCACGGCCAGCGTTGCCCACCGTGACCGAGCAGGGCATGACCTTCGATCCATCACGTCCGCGCCCTCCCAGCCGCGACTACACCCCGCGCCGTTACGACCGGGCCGCCAACGAGCTGGATATCGAATTCGTGCTTCATGGCGACGGTCCAGCCGTGTCGTGGGCGCGAAACGCCGGGGTGGGCGGCGTGCTGGGCCTGGGCGGCCCGCGGGGTTCATCGATCCTGCCCGACGGGCTCGACTGGTACCTGCTGGTCGGTGACGAAACCGCCTTGCCGGCGATCGCGCGTCGCCTGGAAGAGGCCGCAGCGGGCGAATGCATCGTCGCTCTGGTTGAAGTGGAGAGCGCCGACGCACGCATCGACATCACCACCGCAGCAAACGCCAGCGTCACCTGGCTGTGCCGGGAGACCGGCGACGCCGGGCTGGCGGCCGCCGTGGCCGAGTTGATCCTGCCCGAAGGCGACGGCTTCGCGTGGGCGGCCGGCGAGTACGCCAGCATCCGCCAGGTGCGCCAACGCCTGATCGATGTGCATGGGCTGGACCGCCAGCGCATCCGTGCCTCCAGCTATTGGAAGCAGGGCGAAGTGGCCAGCCATGAAACGCTGACCGACTGAGGTCAGGCGCGCGCTCTACGTAGTTTTGCTATTCCACTTTGCAAACCGCGGGCGTCAAATGAAGCGCTCAGGGCCGGCGCTACGCATACCCAGGCCTTCATCGTGAGGTGGCAATCATGTCGAAGACGAAAGACGGGCAAGCTCCCAAGGTCACCCGCATGTCGAGGACGAAGGACGAGCGAGCTCCCAAGGTCACCCGCAAGCGCCCCGCGAGCGCGGACAACGGGCCCTACGACAAGTTCGCCCATCGCGGCGACGGGCCGCTGTCGCAGGAGAGCTGGCTGAAGAGTCCGGGCGATCGTCAGGCGATGGCACGCGCCATCCGCGACAAGGTGACCCGCAAGTCGCTGGGTGGCTGGAAGCCGGCGAAGAATCGCTTCGATCCCGTCGATGTGCTGATGGAAACCTCCAAGGGCCGCGTGGAATCGCTGGTGCCGATCCGTTATGGCCGCATGATGGCCTCGCCGTTTGCGTTCTATCGCGGCGCGGCGGCGATCATGGCGGCGGACCTGGCCACTACCGCGAGCACCGGCATCCATCTGCAGATTTGCGGCGACTGCCATCTGGTCAACTTCGGCGGCTTCGCCACGCCCGAACGCAAGCTGGTGTTCGACATCAACGATTTCGACGAAACCACCGTGGGCCCGTGGGAATGGGACATCAAGCGCTTGTGCGCGAGCCTGGTGGTGGCCTCACGCGCGAACGGCTTCAGCGAGGGCGACGCCAAGGACATCGCGTGGGAGGCCGCAACCGCCTACCGCACGCACGTGGCCGACTACGCCCAGATGCCGGTACTGGAGGGGTGGTACGACCATATCGATCTGCAGGACGTGATCGATCGCATGCGCGACGAGGAGATGAAAAAGCTCGCGACCAAGAGCGTGCACAAGGCCGTGCAATACACCGCGCATACCAAGGAGTTCATCAAGCTCACTGTCGAAGGCGGCTCACCGCCGCGCATCCAGGACGAGCCGCCGCTGATCTATCACGACGAGGATCTGGCCAATTACATCTCGCCGGACGAGCGCGCCGCCGCGTTTGCCGACTATCGCGAGTCGCTGCTGCCCGAACGGCGCGTGCTGCTGGATCGCTTCAATGCGGTGGACTCGGCCGTGAAGGTGGTGGGCGTGGGCAGCGTGGGCACCTATTGCGGCATCTTGCTGATGGTGTCGGGCAATGGCGATCCCTTGTTCCTGCAGTTCAAGGAGGCGCGGCAATCGGTGATCGATCCATTTGTCGCCAACAAGCCCTACAAGCACCAAGGTCAGCGCATCGTGTCCGGCCAGCGCCTGATGCAATCGGCCAGCGATTTGTTTCTGGGCTGGTCGCAAGGGCCTCGGCGCCACTTCTATGTGCGCCAGCTGCGTGATGCGAAGGTTTCGCCCCAGGTGGAGATCATGCGCGTCCCCAATCTGCGTCGTTACGGTCGCCTGTGTGCACACGCGCTGGCACGCGCGCACACGCGTTCGGGCGATGCGGTGCTGTTGTCCGCGTACCTGGGCAAGAGCGATGCGTTTGCCGATGCCATCGCCTCATTCGCGGTGCCGTATGCGGACCAGAACGATCGCGACCACGCGACGCTGGTGAAGGCTGTGCGCGCCGGCAAGGTCGATGCGATGACCATCCCTTAGTGCGACGGCGGCGCTGTCTGCAGGAGCCGCGTCGCCAGCTCCACGCTGTGCGGTGCGGCCAGGCCGCCGAAGTGGTTGTCCACTTCATCCAGCTGTTGTTTCGCCGCGGCGATGTCGTTGCGCGCCCATGCCGCATCGACCTTGGCCAGCGCCTGTTCCAGTTCGCTGGCGATACGTGCGCGGCATGCCTGAAGCCGGGTGGCGTCGGGTGGTTGGTGGCTTTCCAGCGACGTCAGGGCGCGATCCAGTGCAACGGCGCTGGCCAGGTCGTGACCTGTCGAGGGGATCGAGCGCAGGTCGACATCGTCGATGCACCATTCGTGCAGGGAATGGCGGCTTTGCCGGTCCACGTCCATCCGGGCGGAATCTTGCTGGCCGGTGAAATAGACGATGCGCGTGCCCGTCTGAAACTGTTCAAGCAAGGCTCGCGGAGGCAGCGGAACAGCGCTGCCGATGGGATCGCTGCCCGCCTCCAGCAATGCACCGTGGAACAAGTCCGGATAGCCAAGCGCAAGCCGCAACGCCACGCGCGAGCCGCCTGAGAAGCCGCCGATATAGACGCGCTGTGGATTCACGCGGTATCGCGCCATGGCGTTGACGGCGGCAAGCAAGGCCACGGGATCGCGACGATCCAGCAGGCTGGTGTCGTTGCCGATATTCGCGGCGGTTACAAAGATCATGCCGTGGCGATCGAGGATAGACGTCCATTCACTCGGCACCCGCGCCTCGTTCCACGGTGGCACGAACACGAGCAGGGCGTAACCGTCGGGCGGCGCCTGCGCAGGCACGTACAGGGCAAACTGCTCGCGCGTCAGGTCGATGGGTTGGTCGACAATCGCGGTGCCCGTCGATGCGGCGCGTTGTTGCAGGCGCCATCCATTCAAGGGCGTCACCAGTCGGCGCATCAGCTCGGGGCTGCTGGAGACACTGCCGTATTGCGTGAACACCACCTGGGTGAGGACGCCCTGGGCACCATCGCTGGCCGAGGCGGCAAACGCCACCCCGGCCATGCATGCCAATAAAAGGCCACGACAGTTCATCTCGAAAGACTAGCACCGCGATTGCACGGCGCGGCCGGTTGTACGGGTTACTTGCCGGGCGTTTGTGGCATCACCATCGTGCTTGTCCCGTACGGCGGGTGCAGGGTGCCCTTCGCGTAGTCGATAGTCAGCTGCATATAGCCGGCCGAATAACACGTGCTTACGCGTTCGCCATCGGGCTTCAACTCGTACTCGGTCATGCCGTGCTCGGCATGCGGAAACAGTGCGGTGGTGATGGGCAGACCCTTGGCTTGCAGCGAGGCCAGCCGACGCAGGGTCTCACCGCTGGGTGCATCGATATCGTCCTGCGCCAGTTCCCACAGCTGCGGCGTGTGGAGTTTCTCAAGCACCGCCATGGAGTCGTAGTGCCAGGGCGTGTTCCACATATACGCCTTGCCCTTTTCGCGGATATCGGCGCTGCTCATGGGCAGCACGAGATAGCTGAAATCGCCGCGCACATCCTTGTACCAGGGCTCCTTGCCGTACTTGGCCTTGGCCGCGTCGAGCAGGTCGTAGCCTTCGGCGAGATGGCTGGAGAGGATCAGTCCGATGGCATCGGAGAGCTCCCACGCCTTGTCGATCACCGACTGGTCGTAGCCCTTGAGCTTGAGGTCGAACGCGACGGCTTCGCGATCTTCTTCCAGCGGCGAGATGGCAAGGCCATAGCCCACGATCACGAAATCCACCTTGGTGCGCGAGGCGGCGAGCGGAGCCACCCAGCCGCCCTGGCTGCCGCCTCGATAGCCCACGCGGCCTGCGCGCGCGCCGGCCAGACGACGGGCCTCGGCGACCGCGGCCACTGCATCATTGGCGAGCACGTTGAAATCCTGCGTGTAGATGCCACCGGAGGCGCCGGTGCCGCGCTTGTCGTACACGAACGCGCCCACGCCTTCGGCCGGAAGTTCGCGCTGCATGAAGTCGAAGGAGAGCGCCGAATCATGCTCCGAGCCGTGCACCAGCACGACCACCGGAACCTTGGCCTTGCCCGGCGGCAGGATCAGCCGGCCGACCAGCCGCGTGCCGCCGTCGCCGGCAAAAGTGATGTCCTGCACCTGCAAGGCGATGCGCTCGCCCTGTTTGCCATCGAAGGTCAGCTTGCCCTCGGCGCAATCGCTGAAACGCACGTCCTTGCCATCGGGCCGGTCAGTCCAGCCAAAATGGCTGGTCCATACCTCGTTCGCGCCGCGGGTGAGCTTGCCGGTGCTGCCATCGAGGCGTCGCCAGCGCAGCCCATCGTCATCCGTTGGCGCAATGTCCAGCGTGCTGCCATCGCTCAGGCGATAAGCGCCGACATGGCAATTGGCGGTTGGTGTGGCAGCGGCAAGCAAGGTGGCGAGTAGCGTGGCTAGCATGGACGTTTCCATCGTCGATGAGTGATGGGCAGGCTAGCACCGGGGCCGCACACACCCACTGGCCGCAAGTCATGGCGGTGCCAAGAGTCATGGCTGTTTGTGCGGACCTAGTGCGCGGCGTTTGCGACAAGCAGGCCCGTTGGCGTGTCAATCAACTGCCATCAGATAGGATGATCATGCGCGGATCATTGCGCCGCTCTGGCGCATTCAATCCATCGCAAGGAGTTACCGTGCGTCGTCTAGGTTGGGTCGTTTTTGTCGTGGGGACACTGGTAATGACTGCCGCTATCCAAGCTCATGAGGCACCGATCGCGAAGAAGGTGCTGGTGATCGGCCATCGCGGCGCGAGCGCGCTGCGACCGGAACATACGCTGGCCTCGTACGGCAAGGCGATCGCCGATGGGGCGGACTTCATCGAGCCGGATCTGGTGATGACGCGCGACGGCGTGCCGGTGGCGCGCCATGAAAACGAGATCAGCGGCACCACCGACGTGGCGAAGCATGCGGAATTTGCCGCGCGCAAAACCACCAAGACCGTCGATGGCGAAAAAGTCACCGGCTGGTTCACCGAAGATTTCACGCTGGCCGAGTTGAAGACCCTGCGTGCCCGCGAACGTTTGCCGGAGTTTCGCAGCACCGCGTACGACGGCCAGTTCCAGATCCCCACGCTGGACGAAATCATCGACTTCGTGGCTGCCGAGTCGGCCACGCAAGGTCGTCCGATCGGCATCATTCCGGAGATCAAGCACGGCACGTATTTCCAGAAGCTTGGCATGCCGATGGAGGATCGGGTGTTGTCGATTCTTGCCGCCCACGCGTATACGCGCACGGCGCCGGTGGAAATCCAGTCGTTCGAGATCGCCAACCTGCGCTATTTGCGCAGCAAGCTGGGCAAGGATCATCCCAATATCCGCCTGCTGCAGTTGCTCGGCGATGCGAACGAGCAACCCTATGACGTCGTCGCCGCAGGCAAGCAGCTGAGTTATGCGCAGATGATGACGCCAGCGGGCCTGCGCGAGATCGCCGCTTATGCCGATGCTATTGGGCCGTCTATTCGCTCCATCATTCCGCTGGCTGCGGATGGCAGCCTGGGCCGTCCGACGGCGCTGGCGCATGACGCGCATGCGGTGAAGCTGGAGCTGCATCCCTATACGTTCCGGCCGGAGAATTTCTTCCAGGCGAAGAATTTCTGGAAGGGGAGTGACCCGAAAACGTTCAACGAAGCGGGTTCGATTGCCGAGATTCGGGCGTATCTGGATGCGGGAGTGGATGCGTTTTTTACCGATGATCCGGCGATTGGGCGGAAGGCGTTGGATGGGAGGTGATCGGGCGCTCTTTGACCCCCGGATAATGCGCCTTCCGGGCCTACGGCCCTGCCAGTGCGGACAGGCTCGGTTGTAGGAGCGCACTTGTGCGCGACCAGCCAACGGAGCGGTACACCCCAGCGCGGCGTGTCGCGCACAAGTGCGCTCCTACAAGGGGTGGTACGCCGGTGAGTCGCGGATTGCAGCGTGCGCTCCTATAAAGGGATTGCTTGCTTTGGGTGCGCCGAGGGCTATTTGTGGGAGCGCACCCTGTGCGCGACAGTCACGCCTGGGCGTGCCGCTCCGTAGGGTTGTCGCGCACAGGGTGCGCTCCCACAGGCGAGCAGGCACGGCAGAGGGCAAGGCTCACAAACCCTCCATCCCGCCAAATTTTTTGCACCGCGACAGGGCCCCGGAGGCCATTGGTTCTACCATTGGTGGCATCAATGGATCGGGGAATCCATGCATGTCTGTTTCAAACGCCACGATGAGGTCGGCCTCGTCGCTATGGACGGGTCTCGCCGTGCTGCTGCTGGCGCTGGGTGCGATCGCTGGGGCCACATTCGCAACCGCCAGTGAGATCGACGGCTGGCGGTGGCTGCACTGGGTCTGCAAGCCGCTGGCCACCCTGTTGATCCTGGCTACGGCCTGGCGGGCCAAGCCGGCCGTGTCGACGCGCTACCGGCGCTGGATCGTGGCCGGCATGGCGTGCTCGCTGGTCGGCGATGTATTCCTGATGCTCCCGCAGGACGCCTTTGTGGCGGGACTGGTGTCGTTTCTGCTGGCGCACGCCTGTTTCATCGTGGCGCTGCTGGGAGACAGCCGTTTCGCCGAACGTCCCTGGGGCATGCTGGCCTGTGTCGCGTACGGCGTGTTCAACCTGTGGGCGCTATGGCCCTCGTTGCCGGTGCCGCTGCATTTGCCGGTGGTGGTTTATGTGCTGGTGCTGGCCTGCATGGGTGGCCAGGCGGTGGTGCGCGAGCGCAGGCACGCCACCGATGAGCTGGCGACCTCGGCCCACTGGTCGATGATGGGCGCGCTGATCTTCATGCTCAGCGATACACTGCTGGCCTGGGACCGCTTCCGCTTCGTCATACCGCTGTCGACGTTGTGGGTGCTGGTGACCTATTACACGGCCATGTGGTGTCTGGCGCGGTCGGTACGCGGAGGTGTTGAGCGGCGATGAATATGCAGGAAATCATCATCACCTGGGCGACGCCGGTGTTCTTCGCCCTGATCGCGCTGGAACTGCTGGTGGCCAAACTGCGCGGTCGCCGCGTGTATCACGGCAGCGATGCGATCAACAGTCTGGGCCTGGGCGTGATCTCGCAGATCGTGGCCGTCTTCAGCAAGCTGCTTACGCTGGGCATCTATGCGTGGTGCGTGCAGCACTTCGCCATCTTTGCATTGCCTGCAAACAGCGTATGGGTGTGGATTTCCGCGCTGCTGCTCTATGACTTTTGCTACTACTGGCTGCATCGCGCAGGCCATGAGGTGAATATCCTCTGGGCAGCGCACGTAGTGCATCACCAGAGCGAGGATTACAACCTCTCCACCGCGCTGCGCCAGACCGGCAGCGGCGTGTTGCTGGGCTGGTTGTTCTATCTGCCGATGGCCATCATCGGCTATCCGCTGGAAGTGTTCGTGGTGGTGGCGCTGATCGATCTGCTCTACCAGTTCTGGGTGCATACCGAACTGGTCGGGCGGCTGGGCTGGTTCGATCGCGTGTTCTGCTCGCCGTCCAACCATCGCGCGCACCACGCGGTCAACGATAAATATCTCGACCGCAACTATGGCGGCATCCTGATCGTGTGGGATCGTCTGTTCGGCACCTTCATCGAAGAAGACGACACCGATCCGCCGATCTACGGCACGCGCTCGCCGTTGCGCAGCTGGAACCCGCTATGGGCCAACGCCGAGGTGTACTGGGCGACGGCCAAAGACGCCTGGCATGCCCGCCGCTGGCGCGACAAGCTGCTGGTGTGGCTCAAGCCGCCGGGCTGGCGGCCCGCGGATGTGGCCGAGCGCTTTCCCAAGCCGGCGTTCGATATCCAGCGCGAGCGTTTTCTGCCGCCGCTCACCCGCGGGTACATGATTTACAGCCTGGTGCAGTTTGCCTTGCTGCTGGGCATGGCCGTGCAGTTCCTCGATCTGGCCAAGCATTTGCCGGCGGTTTCATTGATTGGCTATGCCGTTTTCCTGGTGCTGAGCCTCGCCGCGCTGGGTGCACTCACCGAGGGTCGTCGCTTGGGCGTCGGCCTGGAGCTCGCCCGCCTGCTGGCGACTGCGGCGGTCCCACTGGTTACCGGTGGCTGGTTCGGTGCACCGCAGCTGGCGGCCGGACCGCTGGCTGCCCTGGTCGCCGTTCCGGCCATCAGCGCGCTGGTGCTGTCCTGGCTGGCGCTCTCGACGGCAGGGCGCGCAGGCGCCGGAAAACCCATCCCCGGCTAGGACCTATGGCACTCCCCCGCAGCTGCAGCATGGCAGGGGCGGGGGCATTCGCTATGATCGCGGCTCGTTTCCCGGGGATGAGCTGATGGGTTTCCTTGATAAGTTGGTGCGCCACAAGCCTGTGGAGCTGTTGCAGGCGGAGGCCGGCAAGCGTGGCGATTTCCGTCGCGTGTTGGGTCTGTGGCAGCTCACTGCCATCGGTATCGGCGGCATTATCGGCGTCGGTGTGTTCGTGCTGGCGGGCAAGCAGGCGGCGATCAACGCCGGACCTGCGGTGGCCATCTCCTTCCTGATCGCAGGCATTGCCAGCGCCGCGGCAGCACTGTGCTACGCCGAATTCGCCGGCATGATCCCGGTGACCGGCAGCGCCTATACCTATGGTTATGCGGTGCTCGGCGAACTGGCCGCGTGGCTGATCGGTTGGGATCTGTTGCTGGAGTACGCCTTGATCGTCGCGGTGGTGGCGATCGGCTGGTCCGGCTACGTGCAATCGGCGTTGACCAGCATGGGCATCACGATGCCTCTATGGGCGCAAGGCGCCATCGGCACGGGCGAAGGGCACGTGTTCAACGTGGTCGCCGCGCTGGTGACGCTGGCTGTTGCCGCGCTGCTGATTTTCCGCACGGAATGGGGCGCGCGCTTCAACACGGTGGTGGTGGCGATCAAGGTCGCGGCGGTCGCACTGGTGATTGGTGTTGGCGTCTTCTACATCAATCCCGCCAACTGGGTCCCCTTCATTCCTGCACGCGTGATCGGCGCGGACGGCGTTGGCCATTTCGGTTACCAGGGTGTTGGCGCGGCGGCAGCGGTGGTGTTCTTCGCCGTGTTCGGCTACGACACGCTGACCACGGCGGCCGAGGAATCGAAGAATCCGCAGCGCGACCTGCCGCGTGCGGTGCTGTTGTCGCTTGGCATCTCGATGGCGATGTATCTGGCCGTGTCGATGGTGCTCACCGGCATCGCGCACTACAGCACGCTCAATACCGATGCACCGGTGTCCGATGCCTTCAAGGGTCTGGGCCTGCACTGGGTGGCGTTGACGGTGTCCATCTCGGCGGTATTCGGCCTGCTCAGCGTGCTGTTCGCCTTCATGCTGGGCGCCACGCGCATCTGGTTTGCGCTGTCGCGCGACGGCTTGCTGCCGGGCTGGTTTGCCCACGTGCATCCGCGCTACGGCACGCCGCATCGCCCCACCATCGTGCTCGGTGTATTCACCGCCCTGGTGGCTGGCCTGCTGCCGATCGAGGAAGTGGCCAAGCTGGTGAACATCGGCGTGCTGTCAGCCTTCATCGTGATCTGCACCTCGGTGATGATCCTGCGCAAGCGCAAGCCGGATCTGCATCGCTCCTTCCGTACGCCGTGGGTGCCGCTGATCCCGCTGATCGGCATCGCGTTTTCCATCTGGCTGCTGGCGGAACTGCCGGCCGTGACGTGGAAGGTGTTCCTGATCTGGGTGAGTATTGGTCTGCTGGTGTACCTGGGTTATGGCATTCGCCACAGCAAGTTGGAGAAGATGCAGTAAGGGCATATCGCAACACTGTGGGAGCGCACCCTGTGCGCGACGGCCGACCGGAGCGGTAAGTTGCAAGGTGGCCGTCGCGCACAGGGTGCGCTCCCACAGGTGGGAAACTGGATCGCACAAAAAAAACGGCTGCTTTCGCGGCCGTTTTTTGTTTCCACCGTCAACCGACGCTTAGAACTTCACTTCCACCGAAGCGGAGTACGTCGCCACATTGGCATTGGTCTGCGGCTCTTGCGCGCCGTCGCGACCGTACTTGATGTGGTAGTTGTCGTAATTGATGCCGAGCGCCACGTTCTTGGTGACGTCGTAACCCACGCCGGCGCCGGCGTACCAGCCGTTGTTCCAGCTGCGCTCGCTGGCGGTGGTGTCACCCACGGTGACTGCGCCGGTGGTGCGCGAGCGCAGGTAGCCGCCGTGACCGGTGACAAACCAGTTGTTGTAGAAGTTGTACTTGCCGGTCACGCCGATCTGGCCCACGCGCGGCTTGGCCGAGGTGCTGGCGAAATCGAAATCGTTCTTGACTTTGCCAAGATAGGCGTAGCCGATTTCAGCGCCGACGATGCCGTTCCAGCGCCAGCCGAAGCGCACGTTCTGGAACACGTCGGTCTTGTCCGAGACACCGCCGAGACGGTAGTTGCTCTGGCCCAGGTTGCCGGCAACAAAGAAATTGTCGAGCTGGTTGGATTCGTCAGCCTTGGCAGCGAAAGGCGCAACAGCGACCACGGCCAAAGCGGCCGCAAGAAGAGTCTTGTTCATGGAATGCTCCATCTATTTTTGTGATCCGTGACGACAACAAGGGGGAAGGTCGTCACGGTCCGCGTGGGGATCGCGGTGAAAAAAGAATACGGGTTTTTAACGAGCAGAAAACCCGTGAACGGTTTTGCGGAAGGGCGATGTTCAGACACTTCCATGACCAATGGCAGGGGGTGAGATATGTCAACGCCCACTAGCATCAGAGGTTCATGTTTCGTGCAGCTGCGCCGTGCGCACGACTGTTTATCCCAGGGAGAACCTCTTGAAAGTTTCGCGCCTCGCCTCCGCCATCCTCGCTTCGGCTATTGGCCTGGGCAGCTTTGCGGCACTCGCCGATGTGCCTGCCCCGCAGGACATTCCGTTCAATGGCACGCTCAAGATCAACGTCGACGCGACCGATATTGCCCATCGCATCTTCCGCGTGCACGAAACGGTGCCGGCGCAGGCGGGTCCGCTCACGTTGCTGTATCCGCAGTGGCTGCCGGGCAATCACTCACCGACGGGCCCGATCGACAAGCTCGCTGGCCTGACCGTGAAGGCGAATGGCAAGGTCATTCCCTGGAAGCGCGATCCGCTCAACGTGTACGCCTTCCATGTAGACGTGCCGCAGGGCGCAACCGAAGTGCAGGTGGAATTCCAGTTCCTCTCCGCGCAGGACCTCCGCCAGGGCCGCGTAGTGATGACGCCGGAAATGCTCAACCTGCAGTGGAACTCGGTGTCGCTGTATCCGGCCGGCTATTTCGCCCGCCAGATCAAGGCCGAAACCAGCGTGACCTTCCCGGCTGGCTGGCAGTACGGCAGCGCCCTGGAAATGGCCTCGCGCAACGGCGACACGGTGACGTTCAAGCCGATCGACTATGACGATCTGGTCGACTCGCCGATCTTTGCCGGCAAGTACTTCAAGCGCGTGGATCTGGATCCGGGTGCGAAGACGCCGGTGTTCCTCAACATCGTGGCGGACGATGCGAAATTCCTCGAGATCAAGCCCGAGCAGCTGAAGGTGCACCAGAATCTGGTGCAGCAGATGTACAAGTTGTACGGCGCGCATCACTACGATCACTACGAATTCCTGTTCTCGCTCAGTGACAAGATGTCGGGCATTGGCCTCGAGCATCACCGCTCCAGCGAAAACGGCGTGGGCACCGGCTACTTCACCGAGTGGGACAAGAACATGACCATGCGCGACCTGCTCTCGCATGAGTTCAACCACTCGTGGGACGGCAAGTACCGCCGCGGCGCCGACCTGAGCACGCCGAGCTTCAACGTCCCCATGCAGGACAGCCTGTTGTGGGTATACGAAGGCCAGACCCAGTTCTGGGGCTATGTGATGGCCGCGCGCTCGGGCCTGTGGAAACAGGACCAGACGCTGGACATGCTGGCCAACGTCGCGGCCACCTATGATCGTGGCCGCCCGGGCCTGCAGCAGTGGCGCAACATCCAGGACACCACCAACGACCCGATCATCGCGATGCGCCGCCCGCTGCCGTATCGCAATTACCAGATGAGCGAGGACTACTATTCCGGCGGCCAGATGATCTGGCTCGACGTGGACGGCAAGCTGCGTGACCTCACCGGCAACAAGCGTTCCATCGACGATTTCGCCAAGGCCTTCTTCGGCGTCAAGAACGGCGATTGGGATGTCAACACCTACACCTTCGAGGATGTGGTGAAGACGCTCAACGATATCGCCCCGTACGACTGGACGAGCTACCTGCGCGAACGTCTGGACGGCCACGGCCCGATCATCGGCGGCTTCGAGGCGAACGGCTGGAAGCTGGTCTACAACGACAAGCCTTCCGACGTGGCCAAGGCGATGGAAACGCGCGCTGGCGGCGCCAACCTGACTTTTTCGCTGGGCGTGTCGATGGGCAAGGCCGGCGACATCGTCGACGTGCTGTGGGACGGCCCCGCCTTCAAGGCCGGCCTGTCGCCGGGCATGAAGGTGATCGCAGTCAACGGCAAGGAATATTCCAGCGACGCCATCAAGGACGCCGTGACAGCTGCCGCGAAGGACAAGAACCAGCCGGTGGAATTGCTGGTGAAGAATTTCGACGAGTACAAGACGCTGCGCGTGGATTACCACGATGGGTTGAAGTATCCGCATCTGGAGCGGATCGAAGGCAAGGCGGATCGTTTGTCGGAATTGCTTAAGCCGCGCTGAGGCGCGCCGCTTGTCGCCGCTCTCCCGGCGGGCTCCGGGGTTTTTTCGACAGGACATCCGTGTCCTGTCGAAAATCTGGCCGCATCCACGCGGTCACCCTGCGGGCTTTCCTTCACCCGCCCGCCGCGTCATGCGGGACCCCGTGGAGCGAGAGCCACATCAGGAACCGAATCACGCCCGGCATTGCGAGGCGTCTTCTTTTTGTAGGAGCGCACTAGTGCGCGACCAGCCTACGGAGCGGTACACCCCAGCGCCGCGGTCGCGCACAAGTGCGCTCCTACAAGGGTTATGCAGGTTCGTGGGTTGAGGATCAACCTTGCCGGTCGGCTCTTTGTGGGAGCGCACCCTGTGCGCGACAAACCTACGGAGCGGTACACCCCGGCGTGGCTGTCGCGCACAGGGTGCGCTCCCACAGACAAGCCAAGCGCCAGGCGCGCATCCAGTGCGCCATCTGTGACCCAAAGCCGATGCGCAGCGAGGCTCCGCTTTAAGTCCTCAGCGATTCGGGCGCGTTGCGCAGCGCTTGGAAGTATCCCCTGTGTACCCTCGGAGGTTGTCCCATCAGGACGCGCCTCGAGCGTTCGGGCTTATCCCAACACGATGCTGCGGGCGTTATCAGGCCATTTTCTTTGGG
>NZ_JBFTQX010000027.1:0-20450 GCF_056399225.1 Dyella sp. 01N448
CGACCGAGGCTGTGTGAAAACGTAAGCCCGATGGCGACCACAGCCTTGTTGCTTCGCTCGTCGTGCGTCAAAAGGCGCCGACGCGAAGCGACGCCATCAGGCCATGATGGCCTGCATCAGTAGCCTCACGCCAAGGATCTTCATCACCCGTTTCATGTTGTAGGCCAGCACCTGCAAACTCATTTCAGTCGCGACGCGCGGCAACGTTCGCGTGAGGAAATGGGTGTAGCCCATCCACGCCTTGAGGGTGCCGAAGGTGTGCTCGACGGTCTGTCGTCGTACGCGCATCGCGTCGGGGTGTTCGTCGAGGCGCGTTTGCATGGCATCCAACACCGCCTCGTGCTCCCAGCGTCGTAGGCGACGATAACGGCTGGTGGTGCAGCTTGCACGCAGCGGGCAGGTCGGACACGCCGATGACCAGTAGACGTGGATCGTCTTGCCGTTCTCGTCCGTGCTCATGCGCCGCGTGGCCAGGTTGCCGGCGGGACACCGGTAGCTATCGGTGTCGGCGTCGTAGTGGAAATCCTCCTTGGTGAAGCGTCCGGCCGCGGCGCTGGAGGAGGTCTGCGTCTTGGGCACGAGTGGCGTGATGCCCGCCTGTTCGCAGGCAAGGATTTCCTCGCCCTTGTAGTAGCCCCGATCGGCCAGCGCGGTGAGTGCTTCGTGTCCCAAGGCTTCGCGCGCCTGTCCGGCCATGGTGGCAAGCTGATGGCGGTCGTGGCCCTCGTTGGTGACCTCGTGGGCCACGATCAGATGGTGTTGCGTATCGACGGCGGCCTGCACGTTGTAGCCGACGACGCCCGAGCCGCGACCGTGCGTGGCCATGGAGCGCGCATCGGGATCGGTCAGCGAGAGCTGTTGATCCGGCGCTTGGCGCATGCGCTCGCCTAAACCTTCGAGCTGCTGCATCTGCTCACGGACCGCGGCGAGCTTTTGCGTCAGGTGGGCCACGCGCGCTTCCGGTAGTCGGCCGGGTTCGCGATCGGCCTGATCCAGCTCCGCCAGATAGCGCGCCACACTGTGGTCGAGCTGCGCCTGGCGCGCCTTGAGCTTGGCCTCGGAGAAATTGCGATCACGTCCATTGACCGCCTTGAACTTGCTGCCGTCGATCGCGACCACCGCCTCGGTGAACAGCTTCATCCGGCGACACAACAGCACGAACTGGCTGCATACGCGGCGGATGGCCGGACCGTTGTCCTTGCGGAAGTCGGCGATGGTCTTGAAGTCGGGCGCGCAACGACCCGTCAGCCAGATCAGTTCTAGGTTGCGCTGCGCTTCGCGCTCCAGTCGACGGCTGGAAGGGACGCGGTTGAGATAGCCGTAGATATAGATCTTGAGCAGCGTCGCCGGGTGATAACCGGGGCGGCCCGTGACGGCTGGCGTGACCCCTTCGAAACCCAGCTCGCCGAGATCCAGCTCATCCACAAAGACGTCGACGACGCGAACGGGATTGTCCTCGTCGATGTACTCGTCCAGCCGTTCTGGGAACAGCACGCTCTGCGACCGATCCACCCCTTCGACGAATCGCTTCATGCGACACTCCGGCTTGGTATGACGCTAGGATCGGTGCGTTCGCTTACGGGGTGTTTTCACACAGGCTGGACCCACTGTTGATGCTGGTAGGCACGGTCTTCTTCGCAAGGGGCGCTCATTCCGTTGACGCTCCCACACTTAAATGCGATGTGGGTCCGGTGACTAAGCAGTACGGGGGCACCGATTGGCTGGTCTATAGCTGCGAGGACAAAGGATCCTTGGTCATTGTTACGGCTCCAAGTAACCCTGCCATGCCCTTCTACTTCTTCTATCTGCACTCAGATAAGGGTTATGAGCTGCATGGCGAAGGAACTGGAGACAAGCGCTTGACCGATGCGGCGTTCAATGACCTGAAAAACCTGTCTGAAGACCAGATAGCCTCACTCGTGGTCGAGACCCAGAAGGCCTCGATCCACAATTAGTGGATCGACTTACAAAAGGTCCGCTTCCGACCCACAGCGGACCACAGTAGCTCGAGCATATGTATAGAACGCTGGGCCGCCCGAATTGTCTCGGCACCTACCGCTTCACTTTTGGAAGTTTGTTACTGTTGGAGGTGTCCCAATGAGGTACGCAAGCATCCTGTTGCTATCCGCGCTCCTTCTGGCCCAGAACCTATCGGCGCAAACGGCTTTGCCGGAAAGGACGCATGACGGACGCTTCGGAACGCAGTGTTACGCGTGGGGGCGCGATGCCAGTCGTGAATTGTGCAATGTGTCCTTCTATAAGCTGATCGCCACTCCTGAAAAATACGATGGCAGATTAGTCTCGGTGGTGGGCTTTATCGTCAAGACATTTGATCAGGTAGTGCTCTACCCTTCGAAAGAAAGATATGAGGCTGACGTCCCGGTCGAAGGAATCGAGCTCATTGGAACGAGCATGGATCCGGAGGACCAAAAGGTCATGGCCCATCTGAGCCAAGGGCTGGCGCCGGTGATGGTGCTCGCTGTTTTTGATGGCAAGTACGCAGGATCGGGAATTCCGAGGCTTGGCGCATTCAGAAACATCGTCGGTATTCGCTACGTCCCGAGAATTCCTGAGGGCCCCGCACAGTGACGCTTAGGGCTCGAAACAGCCCCTTAACTGATGACGATGGGGAAGTATGAATTCTGCCTGCCCGTGCTGCGGCCACTTCACAATGCCAGAAGACGGTTCGTTCCCCGGCTCGTTCGTGATCTGTCCTGTTTGCTTCTGGGAAGATGACGACGTACAGCTTGGGAACCCCGACTTCGCTGGCGGCGCGAATCGCCCGAGTTTGCATCAGGCCCGGTCTAACTACCGCGCGTTTGGGGCCAAGGACGAGCAGGCGCGGCTCCACGTTCGCTTGCCGAGAGGGGACGAATTGCCGCCTGGTGAGACCCCTGCTTAGAATGCATTAGGTCTGCTTCCGACCCAAAGCAGACGCGTGTTGGCACGAACAAGTTCTCGCGGCGAACTGTTGTGGATCTGCATCTGCCGCCATACCGAGTTCCCGGAGTTTAGGGGTGGTGCGAGGCGAACATCGACAGCTTCGGCATGCACTTCATGCGCCCCCTCTGCGGCTGCAGAAACCGCCTGCGCAGCGCCGGAGAGGATGACGAACGGATTCCTTCACCCTGAGCATTAACGTGCCGGACCGAGGGCACGCAGCCTCCATCGTTTTCGAGACCCCGGCAGGGTTCTCTGTGCGCCACGGCACCCGGCTCGTGTGCATGAACTTACGGCAGATGCAGTGCAGCAGGTTCGAACGGCTGAAGCTGCTCTCCCCGATGGCGGAGGTGTTTCGAGCGGAAGAAAGGCCCGCCGCGATGCTCGCCGTCATAGGGCTCACCGCCGCAGACATGCAACAGGCCGCAAGAATTTTCTGTCGTCCAAAAAGCCTGGAAGTAGATCTCTCCGTTGCACGGAACGTGTCATGCCGTTGCCGCTTGCGGAAAGTCTTCATGCACTTTTCACGAGGCGCGCAATCGTAAGATAGATCGATACAAATTGTGACGAGGTTCGTGTTTTTTTTGTCGATCGCCACTCACAAGTTTGCTCCTGTGGTGCCATTCTTCGGATGCGGCAGCCGCGAATCAGTTTGAAACAGTCCGGTTATTTTCAGGGGGGCTGCGCGTGAAGTGCTGCGCGAGTACACGGGTGTCGCATCAACGGAACGAAGCGAATCAGGCCGATTCCCCAGTCATGCCGTTTCGTTTGAGTCTTCGTCATCAAACAGGGGCTGTGCAGGGTTCTTAGTAGCCGAGCGCATCGACTCGATTCCTGACGTTTCAAGAAAACGTTCATGCCATGGCGTGAGCGAAGGAGGGTTTGTTTCCTTCGCACAGGCTTGATGCATGCGCGATAGGTTTCTGCGCCCAGCACTTTGTCCTGACCGCGTCCCTGATGCCAATGAGCCACAAGGGAGCCAGGCATGAACAAGATCTATCGCAAGGTGTGGAGCCGCGCGCTGAACCAGCTCGTGGTGGTTTCGGAGTTGGCCTCGTGCCAGCGCGGTGGCGGGCAAGGCAAGATGCCCCGGCGTTCGGGCGTGCTGGTCTTGCTGGCGGCAGCAGGCGCCATGGGCTGGGTCTTGCCGGCCCATGCGCAGTCGGTGGACTGCAACCCTTCGCCCTTCAACGCCTATAACGGCACCGCCTCCTGCATGGGCTTGGGCGCCACGGCCAGTGGGCTCGGCGCGACTGCGCTCGGTTCAATCTCCAATGCTTCGGTACTGGGTGCGGTCGCGGTCGGATACGCCGCGCAAAGCACGGGGCAGAATGGCGTGGCTCTCGGTTTTCAGGCCAATGCTGCCTTCATCAATTCCATTTATATCGGAGCGCGTACCGCGGCCGGGACAGGGGCGCTGGCCAATAGCGCCATCGCCGTTGGCACCGACGTCACGGCTTCCGGCAACTCTTCCATTGCCTTTGGAACCCAGGCGGTATCCACGGCCAGCAACGCGATGGCCATCGGTATCATCGCCAACGCCACGGGTGCCTCGGCGATTGCCCAAGGCGATGGCGCATCGTCTGCCTCGACCAGTAGCGTGGCCATCGGCACGCATGCCTCGGCCGATGTGAACTCCGCCAATAGCGTCGTCATCGGTAGCGTGTCCAAAGCGGTCGGTGCGTTGAACGCCGTTGCGCTAGGCACGTCTGCTCAAGTGAACAACGGGCAAGCCACCGCCCTGGGCGGCTTTACCAATGCCACCGGCGAGGGAGCGACGGCGGTGGGTCTGTCGACGCAAAGCCTTTTTGCCCATGCGACGGCAGTGGGCTGGCAAGCCTACGCAACAGCCCTTAACGCGATCTATCTAGGTGCCCGCACCACCGGGACCGGTGCATCGGCAGAGTCGGCCATCGCCATCGGCACGGACGTGAACTCCTCGGGCACCTATTCCATCGGCATGGGCCTGCAGGCCAATGCGAGCCAGACCGGTGCAATCGCCCTCGGCATGACGACTAAATCCTCCGGCGTCGCTTCCATCGCAATCGGAGGCGACACCACCGCAGGCGCCACGGCGTCTGGCACCAATGCGATTTCGATCGGCGCAGAGTCGAGCGCCATCAACAGCAATGCTGCCGCCGTGGGCTTCGACACGCATGCCACGATGGGCAACTCGTCTGCGTTCGGTGTGAATACGAGTGCCGCGGGCACCGGTGCGATCGCTTTGGGCAGTAACTCCACGGCGTCAGGCGTCAACTCGGTCGTGCTGGGTAGCAGCGTCACAGCCAATGCCCTCAATGCCGTGGCGGTCGGCACGCAGGCCAATGCAGGCGCGAGCGGCGCCACCGCCGTCGGTGCGCTGTCGCAGGCGCTGGCCAGTTCCACCGTTGCCGTGGGTAACAGCAACACCGTGGCCGCGGGCGCAGGCACCGGCTCGGTGGCGATGGGCCACAGCTCGCAGGTCAATGGCGGCACGGGCGCCGTGGCGATCGGCGAGGGGCAGGTCGTCAACGGCAATGGCGCGGTCGCCATCGGCGATCCGAACTCCGCCAACGGCAACGGCGCGGTCGCAACCGGTGCCAATGACATTGCCAACGGCGACGGCGCGGTGGCGATCGGCAACACCAATAATGCGCAGGGCGTGGGCTCGGTGGCGGTGGGCAACGGCAGTAGCGCCCTGGCCGCCGGCGCGGTGGCCTTCGGCAATGCAGCTACCGCCAACAACGCCAATGATGTTGCGCTGGGCTCGGGCTCCGTCACGGCTGCTGCCGTGCAAACCGCGAACACCACCATCAACGGCACCACGTACAACTTTGCCGGCACCACGCCGACCAGCACGGTGAGCGTGGGTGCCTTGAACACCGAGCGCACCATCACCAACGTCGCCGCGGGCCGCATCAGCGGTTCCAGCACGGACGCCATCAATGGCTCGCAGTTGTTCGCCACCAACCAGGCCGTAACGGCAGTGGGCAGCACGGTGACGAATCTGGGCAACACCATTGCCACGAGCATCGGTGGGGGCACGACCTACAATCCCACTACCGGCGCCGTGACGACCAACGTCAGCTACGGCGGCACAACGTACACCTCGCTGCAGCAGGTATTCGACCAGATCGGTGGCGCGGTGGATGGTGGTGGCGGTATCAAGTATTTCCACGCCAACTCCATCCTGGTCGATTCGCAAGCCATTGGCGCGAACAGCGTCGCGATCGGGCCGGTGTCTACCGCCAGTACCGCCAACGCGGTGTCGATCGGCAATGGCGCCACGGCCGGGACCAACCCGGGTGACGTGGCGCTGGGTTCCGGCGCAGCCACGGGCGCGGTGGTGCAGACGGGCAGCGGCACAATCGCCGGCACCACCTACACCTATGCCGGCGCGACGCCGCTGAGCACGGTCAGCGTGGGCACGGTGGGCAATGAGCGCACGATCACCAACGTGGCGGCGGGACAGGTGAATGGGTCGAGCACGGATGCGATCAACGGTTCGCAGTTGTTCGCCACCAACCAGGCCGTGGACAACCTGAGCAATGTGGTCGCTGCCAGCAGCACGCACTACTACAGCGTCAACGACAACGGCGTGCAGGGCGGCAACTTCGCCAACAACGGCGCCACCGGTATCAACGCACTGGCTGCGGGTGTGGGCGCTACGGCGGCGGCGGACAACAGCACGTCGCTGGGTCAGAACACGGCTGTTTCGGTGCTCGGTGGCGTGGCGCTGGGCTCCGGCGCAGTGTCTGATCGCCCGATCGCACCGACCTCCGGCTCCATCACTGTGGGCACCAACACCATTCCCTACAACACAACCGACCGCAACTTGCTCGGCGCGGTCTCGGTTGGCAACGCCACCGATTTCCGTCAGATCACCAATGTAGCGGATGGCACGCTCGATCAGGATGCGGTGACCTTGCGCCAGCTCAAGGGCGCGATGAGTTCGTTCTCGGTCACGCCGATCAAGTACTTCCACGCCAACTCCAGCGCGTCCGATTCATTGGCCGTAGGTGCGGAGTCGGTCGCCATCGGTCCGCAGACGACGGTGAACGGTGACAACGGCATCGGCATGGGCAATGGCGCGATCGTGCAGCAGACTGCGCCGGGTGGCACGGCCATCGGCCAGAACGCCACCGTGAATCTTGCTGATGGCGTCGCGCTTGGAACCAACGCCACATCCAGTGGCATCCAGGCGCTGGCCTTGGGCGCGGGCTCGCAGGCGGCCTTTGCCGGCAGCGTGGCTTTGGGTTCTGGATCGCAGACCGATGCGGCCGTGGGCACCGCCAGCAGCACCCTCGGCGGTGTCACCTACAACTTCGCCGGAACCACGCCGGGGTCGACTGTGAGCGTAGGCAGCGCGGGTGCGGAGCGCACGCTCACCAACGTGGCTGCAGGTCGTATCAGTGGTGCCAGCACGGATGCGATCAACGGCTCGCAGCTATATGCCACCAACCAGTCGTTGAACTCGCTGTACACGCAGTTCAACAACCTCGCCAACGTCGTCAACAATCTGCCGCCGGCGGGTGGTGGCGGTAACGGCGGCGGTACCAACACGGTGAACAACACCTACCAGACGAGCACTAACAACACGACGGTGGCGTCGGCGACGGGCAACAACTCAACTGCGGCCGGTGCCGGCGCCACTGCGTCGGGCAACAACAGCACGGCCGTCGGCAGCGGTTCCAGTGCCGCGGGTGACAATAGCGTCGCCATCGGTGCGGGTTCGGTGGCGTCCACCAGCAACTCCGTGTCCGTGGGTTCGGCGGGCAATGAACGCACCGTCACCAATGTCGCCAACGGCGTGAACGCCACCGATGCGGTGAACGTGGGCCAGCTCGGCGAGGCCATCAACCAGGCCGAGAACTGGTCGAAAGACTACGTGGATCAGCGCTTCCAAACCGTCGACCGCCAGCTCAATCAAATCGGTAACCGCGCCAACGCGGGCATCGCCTCGGCGATGGCACTGGCGAGCCTGCCACAGGCCTATCAGCCGAATCAGAACTCGGCGGCTGTCTCGCTAGGCGCGTTCCATGGTGAAACCGGTATTGCGGTTGGCATGTCCACCATCACCGAGAGTGGCCGCTACGTCTTCAAGCTCAACGCCACCACCAACTCGCGCGGCGACGCCGGCGCGGGCGTGGGCGCGGGCGTGGTCTGGTAACAGGTGCCGCCCGGTGCCATGCGCCGGGGCGCCTCCCGAAAGCATCGAGGAGTCATCGATATGCGTAAATCATGGAAACAGATCAGCCTGGCGATCACCGCCGCACTTGCACTGGCCGCCTGCGGCAACGTCAGCCACGACGTAGCCAAGGACGGTCATTCGGCCGGCGAACTGGTGTGGCCGACACCCGACAAGGTCACACCCATGCACAAGGGCGGTACCTTCCCGAATCTCGCCAATCTGCGGCAGATGCGCGCCGGTCTCAACAAACAACAGGTCTCCGACCTGATCGGCTATCCGCACTTCAGCGAAGGTGTGTGGGGCGTACGCGAGTGGAACTACGTGTTCAACTTCCGCAAGACCGATAGCGACGAAGTGACGGTATGCCAGTACAAGGTGCTCTTCGATGATGACCACATGGCGCAAAGCTTCTACTGGAAACCCGAATCGTGCGAGGCCTTGCTTGAGCAGCCATCCCCAGCTATCACCACATCTCCTGCGCCGTCGGTGGAGAAGCGTGTGCTGTCGGCGGACGCCATGTTCGCCTTCGATAAGGGGAGTGTCGCCGATATTCTTTCTTCGGGCCGCAGCGAGCTGGACTATCTAGCCGACCGTCTGCGTGGCAGCGACGCGAGAATACATATAGCCGGCTATACCGACAGGCTGGGCACTGCCACCCATAACCGATCCCTGTCGCAGCATCGCGCAGATGCCGTCCGAGACTACCTGGCAGCCAGGGGTATCCCCGCCAACCGCATGACCTCGGAGGGACTAGGTGAAGCGGACCCTGTGAAGGAATGCCCCAATGGCCCGCAGACCCAACTGATCGCTTGCTTGGCGCCGAACCGGCGTGTGGAGGTCACGGTCAGGGAGTGAGTGACTCACTCGATCGTCCCGTTTGCTCCCCAGTCCCGGCAGACTCCTCCCTGAAGTCTGCCGGGACGCCGTTCTTCGGGATGACCATCGGCTCGGGGGAGCAGGGATCGCTATGGCAAAAGAAGACGAGTTGGGCACGGGCTATATACAACTGGCCCGTGACCTTTCACCCATCGAGGCGCAAGTCTTGCTGGGACGTCTGCATGCCGATGGCTTTGAGGCGCATTTCTGACTTCGAGTCCCCCTGACTCTATCGTCGAAGCGGGTGGCTTTGCCCACCCGGTGCACTCGGCGTCGTGGAAGAGGCCTTCCTGTTTCCCATGGCCGCCGCCAAGTCCGATGAGTTGGCACTGCTGACCGTCTACGGACAGGAGGAGCAACAGGGGCGGGCAACAGGGGTCTATGCGCCGCTCCGCCGCACCTACAAGACGATCTCGCAGTTCAACCAATTCACGAAGACGCTGAGCATCAACGGACCGGCTCCGTTCAATGCCAAGGCGGTGATGGGCAGACTGCCCGAAGGTACGCACCCGACCGACTATCGGTGGACGGGCTAAGACGTCCTGATGTGATAGGTTTATTTGCGACCCGAAACGGACGTTCCTCTTAAGGGAAACAGGAGTTCTGGCCAATGCTTGAATTAAAGGGGAAGGCGACATGGCGACTCTCGAACGCGCCATAGCAATAGCGGCTGCGGCACACGCAGGCCAGGTCGATAAAGGCGGAGAGCCTTACATTCTCCACCCGATTCGCGTGATGCTTCGAATGCAGTCGGCGCCTGAAAGGATCGTCGCAGTGCTTCACGATGTTGTCGAGGACTCCGACGTGACACTGGAGCTTCTCGGGGCCGAGGGGTTTTCACAAGAAGTCCTCTCCGCTGTCGATGCGCTGACGAAGCGTAAAGGCGAATCCCGGTCGGATGCAGCGCGCAGAGCAAAGAAAGATCGTATTGCGCTCGCCGTCAAGCTGGCCGATAACGCCGAGAACATGGATCTTTCGCGGATAGCGGCGCCGACAGAGCGGGATTATGTGAGGCTGGAGGAATACAAAGTCGTCCGGGCAATTTTGCTTGGAGCAGCGGAGTAGGCCAGCGCTGGGAGCGCCCCATCTCGATCCACCTGGGCTGGACACCTCATCAATCACGGTGCCGTAAAGCGGGCATGAGTGAGTACAGGCATTGCGCGGTCAGCAACCCCATTAGGATTGGGAAAAGCAGAACGGCTCCTGGTCAGGTGGCGACGCTAATGTCGAGTCACCCTTGGATGCCTGGATGAGAGGCGACTTTGATCCAGTGAATGACGAGATCACCGAGCAACGGGCGAACGCATATTCGAATCAGTGGCGCGCAAGTGGCTCCTGGCCGGGTCGCGAGTAGAGAGTTGGCAATCTATCGGGTGCAGCTTCGATCTGATTAAACTGGAAGTGTCGTCCAGAACAAGGACTGAGCCCATGAATACTGTCAAGAGAAGTCTGCTGTGCGCGGCTCTTATCACGATGGCATGCGTCCGATGGATCCTGAGCGGACAGCAGGACTCTGTGACTGAAAGAGGCCTGCCGGAAGTGTCGAGGTCGGCTTCGCACATACTCCGCCGCCAGCGTCCCGGGCCACATGCCCGACCTGAGAACCCATGTGGCCGGCGGTCGACGCACTGGCGCAAAGGTCCGCTTGGATTCAAGCAAGCCGCCAGCGCTTGGCCTCGATTCGGCCATAAATGCGTGCGAGACTGCCGCCGTATCTAGGGGGAAATCTATGGATCGGATATCAAACTCTGGCCGTGCCTTGGGCGTGGCCAGATGGATGTTGTGCCTGGCACTAACCTCACTGGCCGGCTGTGGCCGCCACGAAGGCGACAAGCCTGCGTTGCAGGGCCATCCAGTCCCGGCCGCTTCGGTCGCACAGACGGCCAAAGGCAGTGTCTTTACCCTGCTCAGCGAAGGCTCGCGCGCGCAGGACTCGCGCACCGAACTCGTACTGACGTTCAGCACGCCGCTGGCATCCGCTCAGTCGTTCGATAGCCTGCTTTCCCTCAGCGGACCCAACGGCGAAACGATCAGTGGCAGCTGGAGCCTGGGGAGCGATGGCAAAACCCTGGTCTTTCCGTTTGTCCAGGCCAACCAGCACTATGCCGTGCAGGTGCGAGCGGGCCTGATGGCGGCAGATGGCCGGTCACTGGGCGCCGACCTGAAGCGCGACGTGTATTCCGGCAGCGTACCGGCCGCGGTGGGCTTCGCCTCAGTGGGCAGCGTGTTGCCGGCGCGAGGCTCGCGCGGACTGCCGCTGGTGTCGGTGAATGTGCACGATGCGGATATCGAGTTCTTCCGTGTTCACGACGATGCCATCTCCGATGTGTTCTGTGCCTTCCCCGCCAACAAGCATCGTGGCGAGTACGAACTGCAGCATCAGATCAGTCCCTGGGACAGCTGCAATAACGGCAAGCGCAAGCGTCGCCCCATCACGGACATGGGTGATTCGGTTTACGCCAACCACTACACCTTGGGTGGCGACCCCAATGCCCGTACGATCACCTATATCCCCGTGCAAAAGGTCGCTGAGCTGTCGCAGCCGGGCGTCTATATGGCGATGCTCAAGCAGGGCGGTACCTACACGGGCACCTACGACACGGCCGTGTTCTTCGTCAGCGATCTGGGCCTGCACCTTCGCGTTTACCGCGACAACGTGTTGCTGCACGTGGCGTCGTTGCACGACGGTTCGCCGGTGAGTGGCGTCGCGGTGGAAGTGGATGACGCCGATGGCAACGCCAGGCTCAAGGCCACGACGGACGACGATGGCAACGCCCTGATCGCCTACAAGGTCCAATCCACCGACGTGCTGATCGCCCGCAAGGGCAAAGACGTCTCGGTGCTGCCGTTCAACCGCCCCGCGCTGGACATTTCCAATTTCGATGTCACCGGCAGGAAGCAGGCGCCGTTCGAAGTCTTCGCATGGTCCGGGCGCGACCTGTACCGACCCGGCGAGACCTTGCGCGCTTCCGCGTTGTTGCGCGACTACGACGGCCGGCCCATGAAGCCGCAGACGCTATTCGTCCGCCTCAAGCAGCCCGATGGACGCAGCCTGGTCGACACCCGGCTGGAGCCCAAAGACCTCAACTACTTTGAGCTGAGCCAGGCCATTCCCGCGGATGCGCCTACCGGCTTGTGGCAGCTCGAGTTCCGTCTGGATCCGGCCAGCAAGGAGGCCGTGCAGGCCTTTCCTTTCCACGTCGAGGAGTTCCTTCCCGAGCGGCTGAAAGTGGATCTTTCCAGCCCGCAGGCACGGCTGGCGCCGTCGGAGCCGCTGAAGCTGGTGGTGTCCTCCAGCTACCTCTATGGCGCACCGGCCGACGGCAATCGCGTCACGGCCAAGCTCCTGATGAAACCCGAAGTGCATCCGCTGCCGTCCCTGCCGGACGTCTTCTTCGGCAATCCTCTGGTGGATCTGCCTGCCGCTGCCGCGGACGTGCTGGACGCCAAGCTCGACGCGCAAGGCCATCTGGAGCAGGACATCGCTCTGCCCGGCGAGGTGAAACCGGTGGCGCCACTGACCGCGACGCTTTCGGGCAGCGTGTACGAAAGCGGCGGCCGTGCGGTCACGCGCCTGCTCGATCGCGTGTATTGGCCGGCGCCCGCGCTGACGGGCGTGCGACCGCTGTTCGATCCCAAGCAGGGTGCGCCCAGCGAAGGGCAAGCCTCGTTCGAAGTGATGCGTGCCGACATGGACGGAAAGCTGGTGGCGGGCAAGCATCTGAAAGTGCGCCTGCAGCAGGAGATTCGGGACTTCTACTGGTTGTACGAACACGGCGACGAATGGAAGTCCAACGCCAACGTGCAGCTATCGCTGGTCGAAGAGAAGGATGTCGACGTCGCGCCCGGCCAGCGGGTGAAGGTGAATTTCCCCGTGCTCTGGGGCGGCTACCGCCTGGAAGTGTACGACCCCGAAACGCAGCTCACGTCCGTGTTCCCGTTCTTCGCCGGCTACAGTTGGGACGACCAGAACACCGGCAAGGAAGCGCGCCCGGACAAGGTAAAGGTGGCGCTGGACAAGGCGCGATACCGCGCCGGCGACACCATGAAAGTCACCGTGACGCCGCCGCATGATGGACAAGGCGTGCTGCTGGTGGAGTCGGATCACTTGCTCTACATCCGCAACATCAAGGCCACCGCCGGTGCGACGTTCGACATTCCCGTGACCAAGGAGTGGGAACGCCACGATGTCTATGTGGTCGCGCTGGTGTTTCGTGGTGGCGACGCGTCGGAAAAGACCACGCCCGCCCGCGCCATGGGTGTGGAGCACGTGGCCATGGAGCGCAATGACCGGCGCATTCCCCTGAAGCTCAGCGCGCCAGCGCTGATGCGCCCCGGGCACCCGCTCGATGTGACCGTGCGGGCTGAGGGGCTGTCCGGCAAGAAGGCCTATGTCACTGTGTCGGCCGTCGACCAGGGTGTGCTCAACATCACCAGCTACCCGGTGCCTGACGCGTGGGCCTGGATGTTCGCGAAACGCGCGCTGAGCGTGGATGCGTATGACCTCTACAGTCGCGTCATCGAGGCGATGGAAGGTGCGGAGGCACGCTTGCGCTACGGCGGCGACATGAGCGGCAAGGGTCTGCCGCACGGTGCGCGCCTCAATCCAAAGGTGCAGATCGTTGACCTGTTCGCGGCGCCGGTGCAGTTCGATGCGCAGGGCAAGGCGACCGTGCAGTTGCTGGTGCCGGACTTCAACGGCAGCCTGCGGCTTTCCGCGCTGGCCTATGCCGACGATGGTTTTGGCAATGCCGATGGCGCCGTCACCGTGCGGGCCCCGTTGGTGGTCGAGCCGAGCACGCCGCGCGTGATGGCGGGTGGCGACAAGGCGCAGATCAGCATCGACCTGAAGAACCTTTCGGGCAAGGACGGCGTCGCCAAGGTGAGCGTGAAGGGGGATGGCCTTATCAAGGTGGCCGACGCCGCGCGCAGCGTGCCACTGAAGGACGGCGCCGGTACCACGCTGGTCATGCCTGTCACCGCGGACCAGGGTGTGGCCGTGGCGAAGATCGATATTCACGCGGAACTCAACGACTACCAGGTGGATCGCCACTTCGAGTTCGCCGTACGCAACGCGTGGCCTGACGTGGTGAGCACGGTGCCGATGGCCATCGAAGAGGGCAAGCCGGTGCGCCTGGATGGCAGCGCCATAAACGGGCTCGTGTCGTCCACCGTGCGCAACCGCCTCACCCTGAGCCTGTTGCCGCCCTTGCCCTATAGCGCCGCGTTGTCCGAGCTGTTGCGTTACCCCTATGGTTGCATCGAGCAGACCACCAGCAAAGGCTACGCGGCGCTTTATCTGGACGAAAAGACGGCGCGCACGCTGGGCACATCGGGGCTTGGCGAGGCAGGGCGCAAGGCGGCCGTGGAGAGCGCATTGGCGCGCATCGCCTCGTTCCAGGCCAGCAACGGGCATTTCAGTTTCTGGGGTGGCACCAGTCCCATCGAAACATTCATGACACCCTACGTGGTCGACTTCATGCTCGATTCGCGCGAGGCGGGTTTCGCCGTGCCGCAGGAGGTATTGCAGAAATCGCTGCAGCGATTGAACGACGATCTGCTTGCCGGCGGTCATCCCTATTACTCCTACGAGCATCACGATCACCTGCGCATCGCCGACGAGGCGTACTCAGGCTACGTGCTCGCCCGCGTCAACCGGGCGCCGCTGGGAACGCTGCGCGCCATCTTCGACAACGAGCGGCAGAAACTCGTCGGTCCGCTGCCGCTCGTCCACTTTGGTGTGGCCTTCAAGCTCATGGGCGACAACGAGCGTGCGCAGAAAGCCATCCAGGAGGCATTTGCGTGGAACAAGGAGCGCCCGTGGTATGTCGGTGACTACGGTTCGGACCTGCGCGACCTGGGCGTGATGGTGGCCTTGACCCATGCCTATGGCCTGAACAAGCCCGAGTACGACGCCGCCTTGATCGATTGGGCGCGCAACGCGACCACCAAGGTAAAGGCCGGCAACGAGAAAGTGCCGTACTACCACTGGTCGTGGTCCTACCTCAGCACGCAGGAACAGGTAGCGATTGCGCGCGTGGCACACGCATTCGATGCGGGTGGCAGGGGAGCGCTCGCCGCCTCGGTGCGCATAGGCGCCAAGACGGAAACCGTTCCTGATGGACAGACGATCTGGGTGCGCGATCTGACCCCCGCTGACATGGAAAGCGGTGTCACCGTGCAACCAGCCGACAAGGGCACCGTGTTCGCGACGCTCGACGTGGCCGGCATTCCGCTGAAGGCGCCCGCCGCCGATGACAGCCAGGTCGACGTGCGTCGACGTTACTTCACCACCGACGGCAAACCCTGGGCAGGCGGCAAGCTGCGCGAGGGCGACACGCTCATCGCCGAAGTCAGCATGGAAGCGCGCGTCGACATGCCTGACGCACTGCTCACCGATCTGCAGCCCGGCGGCCTGGAAGTGGAAAACCTCAACCTTGGCGGCGCGAAACAGTGGGAGGACATCGTGGTCGACGGCATCCGCCTGACCGAACACGAAGGCGCAGCCAATGTGGTGCACGAGGAATACCGCGACGACCGCTATGCCGCGGCGCTGTCGCTGCGGCGCGGCGCCACGGCACGCGTGTTCTATGTGGTGCGCGCCGTGACTCCGGGCACGTACACCGTGCCGCCTCCGCTGGTGGAAGACATGTATCGCCCTGCGATTCGCGGCTACGGCGTATCTGCCGTCGGGCAACTCACCGTCGAAGAACCCTGAGCGCATCCGGGCCGCGCGCATCGCGCGGCCCGGCCAGCGGACTGACCGATGCACGCTCCCGTTCCCACCCGTCACCACCCGGTACGCGGACCATGGCGTCGCCTGCTGCGGGCGTTGGTGGTGGCATGTGTCGGCATCCTGCTGGCGGCCTTGCTGCTGGATCGCCTGTTTCCGCTGCGATTACCGGGACCCGATACGGGCAGCACCGTTGTGCTGGCGAAAGACGGCACGCCCCTGCGTGCCTTCGCCGATGGCGATGGCGTATGGCGCTATCCCACCACCGCCGCGCAGGTGTCGCCGCTGTATCTCAAGGCGCTGCTCACTTACGAAGACCAGGCCTTCTATCGTCACCCCGGCGTGAATCCACTCGCGCTGGCGCGTGCCGCCTGGGGCGTGCTGCGCCATGGACATGCCGTGTCCGGCGGCTCCACGCTCACCATGCAGGTGGCGCGCATCGTCATGCCGATGCCGCACACGGTCAGCGGCAAGCTGGTGCAGATCGTGCGCGCGTTTCAGCTGGAGGCTCACCTGAGCAAAGCGCAGATTCTGGACGTCTATCTCAATCACGCCCCCTTCGGTGGACCGATCGAAGGCGTCGAGGCGGCCTCCTGGGCCTACCTGGGCAAGCCGGCACGACAGATGTCGCACGCCGAAGCCGCGTTGCTCGCCGTATTGCCGCAATCGCCCAGCAGCTATCGCCCCGACCGTCATCCGGACGTAGCGCGACGCGCGCGGGACAAGGTGCTCAAGCGCATGCAGGAGCAGGGCCTGTGGCATGCCGCCGAGGTTGCCGATGCCAGGCTCGAACCCGTCACTGCGCGCTCCCTGCGCTCGCCTCTGGATGCGGCGTTGTTGGCCGAACGGCTTCATCGCCAGCAGCCGGCCGAGCGCCGTATCGTCACCACCATCGATGCGAACCTGCAGCGGGCCGTCGAAGATCGCGTCAGCGAATATCTGTCGCGCCTGCCGTCGCGCACATCGGCCGCCGTGCTGGTGGTGGACAACGCCACGCTGGAAACGCGGGTCTATGTGGGCACAGCCGAATTTGGCGATCCGCGTCGGCTTGGCCACGTAGACATGGTGCATGCATCACGTTCGCCGGGTTCCACGCTCAAGCCATTCCTCTACGGGCTGGCGCTGGATGACGGACTGATCACCTCACAGAGTCTGCTGGTCGATGCGCCTCAGGATTTTGGCGGCTATCGACCGGCCAACTTCGACGAGGCGTTCCGTGGACCGGTCAGCGTGGCACAGGCGCTGCAGCTGTCGCTCAACGTGCCGGCTGTCGATGTACTCGACCGCGTCGGCGCCAATCGTTTCGTGGCACGGCTGGCCAACGGCGGCATCGACCTGCGCTTTCCTGCAGGCGGTTCGCCCAATCTTGCCGTCATCCTGGGTGGTGCTTCCACCCGACTGGAGGATCTTGTAGGTGCCTATACCGCCTTTGCGAACGGTGGCGTGGCGGGAACACCGCGTTACACGACGTCGCAATCCGCGCAGCCGCGACGGCTGCTCAGTCCGGGAGCCGCATGGATCATCCGCGATATTCTCTCGACCAATGCTGCCGATGTCGCTGGCGCACCGCTCGACGGCACGTTGCGCTCGCAGGACGCCATCGCCTGGAAAACCGGCACCAGTTATGGCTACCGCGATGCGTGGGCAATCGGCGTCACGGATGACTGGACCTTCGGCGTGTGGATCGGCCGTCCCGATGGCACGCCATCGCCCGGCCAATACGGTGCCGTGACCGCGTTGCCGCTGATGTTCAGCGTGGCGACCATGCTTGCGCCCAGTCACGCCAACCCACGCACGGCGCGTCCAGCATCCGTGGGTGCCGTAGACATCTGCTGGCCGCTGGGTGGCTCCGCGAACAACACGCCCGCGGCGCTGTGCCGCGATCGTCGCACGGGGTGGACGATCGACGGCGCACTACCGCCCACCTTTCCCGAGCGCGACGTTTCCGCCTGGATGGGCGGCTTGCTGGCCGTGCGCGTGGACGCGCATCAACGCCGTCTCAGCGCCACCTGCCATGGCGCCGGCGAACACACCGTGACACTGGCGCGTTGGCCAGCGCTCGCCACGCCCTGGCTGGCGCCGGCGGATGCTGCCGCGTCGGCGCTGCCACCGCTCGCGCCAGGCTGCGATCCGGATTCGCTGGAGGTGGCCAACCCCATCCGCATCGCCGGCATCAGCGACGGCGCCATCCTTCGCGCGGCGCCCAACAGCGATGCACCACTTTCGGTGACGTTGCGGGCGTTGGGTACGTTGGAGCGCGTGCAATGGCTGCTCGACGGCCGCCTGCAAGGCGACAGTTCGGGCCCGGCGCCCATGCGGCTGGCGCTCGCCCAACCGGGCACGCACCAGATCACCGCCCTCTCGGCCCACGGCGCTTTCGCACGCCTCACGCTCTCTGTGTTGCCGCCCGCGTCCCCGGCCGGCGCATCCCTGAGGCACAGCAGCCTGACGGCGCAGTAGGCTCCGCACAAGCCGACCTGACAGTGTCTGTATTCGAATCGAGGCGAACATGGCCGGCGCCGCAAGATCGGCAAGATTCAGAGGGCAGCGCGCATGCCAGGATGCGCCGCCAACTCGGTGACGACTTGCCGTATAGACTGCTGAAGCACCAGAAAACGATGAACGCGTGACTTGTTCAAAGAAGGGTTCGGGGGAATCCATGACTGCAGGTAGATACAGCGTCGCCGGCATGATGAAAGCCGCTTGCTTCGTCGCGATGGCCATTGCCATCCCGTCGGTGGCTGCTGCGAATGGCGCGGACGGGGTCGCAATCACTTTGGCGCGATCGGCCTGTTACGGCTCGTGCCCGGCGTACAACGTGACGATCCATGGTGATGGACTCGTGCAGTTCACCACCGGCGCGTCCCCTATCGACGGGGTGGATGCACTGCATCGGCAGTTCGCCCGTTCCAGCAGCGTATTGCTTCCGGGAACGCATGAAGACAAGGTCCGCCCCGAAGTGGTGGAGGCGTTGTTAAAGCAATTTGAAGCGGCCAATTTCTGGCACCTCAAGAACGCCTATCGATACCCCGTGACGGACGGGCCGACTCACATCGTGACCTTGGTAGTGGGCGATCGGAAAAAGACCGTCGTCGACTATATGGGCACGAAAGCCGGGATGCCTCAGGCGGTGGAAGACCTGGAAGCTTCGATCGATCGCATCGCTGGCACGGACCGCTGGGTCACGGGCAGTCCCGGCCTTATCCCCTGGCTCGAGCAGGCCGGGTTCGATTTTCACTCCAACTATGCCGCGGCGCTGGCTGTGGAAGGTGAGATGGATGACGCGGATGAGGCCACGGTCGTCGCGTTCATCGATCGCGGCGCCCCCTTGCAGCAGTCGGTACTACCGCAGGGAAATATGCCAGGCGAACCCGAGGTCGCGGGCATCACGTTGATGGAAAGCTCGATCAGACGGGGGCATGCGAACCTGTTCAAGCGCCTGGCAAATGAGGGTTGGCTTGACAGGCTTGGCAAGGACAAGGCCGCTGTGGTCTTTGCAAGCACTGCGGCGGGATGCTCTCCGGCCATGGTTGATGCGGCAGCGGATGCTGGCGTCGATATCGATTTCTCCCTGCCAGACGAGAGCCTCGACGGTTCCAGGGAGAAGACGGCGCTAGCAGCGCTAGGGAATGCCTACACCTGCCGCCAGATCGAAAATGCGCGCTCCCTGACCGCCGCGCGCCTCCTTGCGCGAGGGGCGAATCCCAACCACCGGGACAGCCTGGGAAGAACGCCTATTTATGGCGTGGAGGACCTCGAGCTCCTGAACGTTTTGCTGCTCCACGGTGCCGATGCCTCCGCTAAATCGAACAATGGGAAAAGCATGGTGTTCGGAAGCTGGAGCGACGCCATCGTATTGCGACTGCTGGAAGCCGGCGCGAGCCCCGTCGGGCGATATGACTATGACGGGAAGACGCTTGCCCAGGAGGCAAAAGCCCAGAACATGCGGCAGGTGACGAAATGGCTGCTCGGACACCCCGAGGCATTTCAACGCTGATCGGGTGAGGCAGGCAGGGTGAAAACGTTGAGACGAATCGGGCATGTCCGCTTTCGACCCTGAGCGAACATTCTTGTATTGGCGTATTGAAAGCTACTAAGGAAGACTGATGCCTGACAGGAATTTTCCCATCGGAAGGTGCATCCGATTTGCCATTCTAGCTGGCATGCACGCGCTCTTGCTTGGTGTAGCCACTTCTCTTCCTGGCTGGCTAGCGGGCTGCGTCGTGTTCGTTAGCTGGCTGCCCTGGCTGCCACTCGCCTGGCTGGGTCTGCCCGTTATGGTGGCGCCCGCGATACCTATACCCAACCTGGCCGGAAACCTTTGGAGCATCGTTGTATGGGCGGCTTTTTATTGGTGGCTAGCGGGTCTTATTGGCCGACGGGCAGGGCACACCAAATCAGGTCCTGTCATCGCCGAGTAATGTGCGCTTTCGACTCGAAGCAATGAGATGGACTCCTCCCCGTCTTCGGCATCGAGTGCCAGACTGGAAGCGATTAGAACCAGTCGCTGGCGAAGAGGAGTCCACCCATGAAGCTTACGCGCATCGGAGTAGACGTGGCCAAGCAGGTCTTCCAGGTCCAAGGGGTTGATCGACACGAGCAACCGATATGGCGTCGCCGCCTGTCACGAGATCGTTGGCTGAAGGCCGTGCAGGAGGTGGCCGAGCCGGGTTGCGAGATCGGCATGGAGGCGTGCGGCGGTGCGCATCATTGGGCACGCCAGTTGCTAGC
>NZ_JBFTQX010000028.1:0-16765 GCF_056399225.1 Dyella sp. 01N448
ATCGCGTCATACGCCTTGAATTCGCCACCGAAGCGCTCTGCGCCGACCTTGGTCAGTGCGGCCGTCAGCGTCGTCTTGCCGTGGTCCACGTGACCAATCGTGCCGACGTTGACGTGCGGCTTGGTGCGTTCGAATTTACCCTTTGCCATGACTAAAACCTCTAAAAAAGAACGGTAGTTGGAGGAAGAAAGCCTTATCAGGCCTTCTTCATGACCTGCTCAGCGATGTTGTTCGGCGCTTCAGCGTAGTGGTCGAACTCCATCGTAAAGGTGGCGCGACCCTGGGTCAGCGAACGAATGGTCGTCGCATAACCAAACATCTCGCCCAGCGGGACCATCGCATTGATGGTCTTGCCCGACGGCGTATCGTCCTGACCCTGAAGCAGGCCACGACGGCGGCTCAGATCGCCCATCACGTCGCCGACGTAATCTTCCGGCGTCACGACTTCGACCTTCATGATCGGCTCGAGCAGCACCGGCGACGCCTTGGCGAAGCCCTGCTTGAACGCCATCGACGCGGCGAGCTTGAACGCCATTTCCGACGAGTCGACGTCGTGGTACGAACCGAAGACCAGTTTGACCTTCACGTTCACCACCGGGAAGCCAGCCAGCGGACCGCTGGTGATGGTTTCGCGCAGACCCTTTTCGACCGACGGGATGAATTCCTTCGGGATCACGCCGCCCGTGATGTCGTTGATGAACAGGAAGTCGTTCTTGACGTCCGTGCTCTTGCGGTCTTCTTCGGTCATCGGCGACAGCTCGATCACCACGTGACCGTACTGACCCTTACCACCGGACTGCTTGGCGTGCTTGTAATCCGACTTGACGTCCGACGAACGAATCGTCTCGCGGTAGGCCACCTGCGGCTTGCCGACGTTCGCCTCGACGTTGAACTCGCGGCGCATGCGGTCCACCAGGATGTCCAGGTGAAGCTCGCCCATGCCCGAGATGATGGTCTGACCCGACTCCTCGTCCGTACGAACGCGGAACGACGGATCTTCCGCAGCCAGACGGCCGAGGGCGATACCCATCTTTTCCTGGTCCGACTTGGTCTTGGGCTCCACCGCCATCGAAATCACCGGCTCCGGGAACGTCATGCGCTCCAGAGTGATGATGTGATCCTGCGAGCACAGCGTGTCACCGGTCGTCACGTCCTTCAGGCCGACCGCTGCGGCGATATCGCCAGCGCGGACTTCCTTCAGTTCCTGACGCTCGTTGGCGTGCATCTGCAGGATGCGGCCGATGCGCTCCTTCTTGGACTTGACCGGGTTGTACACCTGGTCGCCCGCGTTGAGCGTGCCCGAGTAGACGCGGAAGAACGTGAGCGAACCCACGAACGGGTCGGTCATGATCTTGAACGCGAGCGCGGAGAACGGCGCGGCGTCGTCGGCCTTGCGCGTAGCTTCGTTCTCGTCTTCGTCCAGACCAGCGACCGGCGGACGATCGATCGGCGACGGCAGCAGGTTGACCACCGCGTCGAGCATCGCCTGCACGCCCTTGTTCTTGAACGCGGTACCGCAGAACACCGGGATGATCTCGCTGGACAGCGTGCGCGCACGCAGACCGCCGATGATCTCTTCCTCGGTCAGGTCGCCGCCTTCCAGGTACTTGTTCATCAGCTCTTCGGACGCTTCGGCAGCCGACTCGACCATGTACGAACGGGCTTCGGCAGCCTTGTCCGCGAGGTTGGCCGGGATGTCGGCGTACTCGAACTTCATGCCCTGGGATTCCATGTCCCAGATGATGGACTTCATCTTGAGCAGGTCGACCACGCCCTCGAAGTTGTCCTCGGCGCCGATCGGCACCTGCATCGGGACCGGGTTGGCACCCAGGCGAGCCTTCAGCTGGTCGACCACCTTGTAGAAGTTCGCGCCAGTGCGGTCCATCTTGTTGACGAACGCGAGGCGCGGCACCTTGTACTTGTTGGCCTGACGCCAGACGGTTTCAGACTGCGGCTGCACACCACCCACCGCGCACAGCACGAACACCGCGCCGTCGAGCACGCGCAGCGAACGCTCCACTTCGATGGTGAAGTCGACGTGTCCGGGGGTGTCGATGATGTTGAAGCGGTGCTCGGGCAAGGAACGATCCATGCCCTTCCAGAACGCCGTCGTTGCCGCCGACGTAATGGTGATGCCGCGCTCCTGCTCCTGCTCCATCCAGTCCATCGTTGCTGCACCGTCGTGCACCTCGCCAATCTTGTGACTGACGCCGGTGTAGAACAGGATGCGCTCCGTGGTGGTGGTCTTGCCGGCATCGATGTGAGCCATGATGCCGAAGTTGCGGTAGCGCTCGATAGGAGTGGTGCGTGCCACGGTCTTAACCTCTGAAAGTTCTAGCTGTACTGCTTACCAGCGGTAATGCGAGAAGGCCTTGTTGGCCTCTGCCATACGATGCGTCTCTTCGCGCTTCTTGATCGCGCCACCGCGATTTTCCGAAGCTTCGAGCAACTCGGCGGCCAGCTTGCGCGGCATCGAGGTCTCGCCGCGCTTGCGGGCGGAGTCGATGGCCCAGCGCATGGCGAGCGCCATACGGCGACCCGGACGCACTTCGACCGGCACCTGGTAGGTGGCGCCGCCGACACGACGGGACTTCACCTCAACCGCGGGAGCGATGTTGTTGAGCGCCTTTTCGACCAGCTGCACCGGCTCGGCGTTCTTTTCGCCGAGGTGGGCAAGCGCGCCGTAGACGATGCTTTCTGCGACCGACTTCTTGCCGCTCTTCATCACCATGTTGATGAAGCGGGCGATCAGCTGGCTGCCGTGCTTGGGATCCGGCAGGATCAGACGGGCGGGATGTGAACCTTTACGCGACATGTTGGAAGTCCTTTACTTCTTCGGGCGCTTGGCGCCGTACTTGGAGCGCGACTGGCGGCGCTTGGTGACACCGGCGCAGTCGAGACTGCCGCGCACCGTGTGGTAACGCACACCCGGCAGATCCTTGACGCGACCGCCGCGGATCAGGACCACGGAGTGCTCCTGCAGGTTGTGGCCTTCGCCACCGATGTAGCTGATGACTTCGTAGCCGTTGGTCAGGCGCACCTTGGCAACCTTACGCAGCGCCGAGTTCGGCTTCTTAGGGGTGGTGGTATAAACACGCGTGCAGACGCCGCGGCGCTGCGGGCTGTTCTGCAAAGCCGGCGAAGCACTCTTGTAGGTCTTCGGGCTGCGGGATTTGCGAACCAACTGGTTGACTGTCGTCATTGAAGCTGTTCCTGAGAAACATAAAGGCAGACCGAACCGGCTCGGTCTGCCAAGAAGCGGGAATTTAACATGGGCAGCCTGTCACAGACAAGCTGACGCCCTGCCGGCCATGGCCCGAACACGAGGCGCACTCCTTGCGCCTCTTTTCGTATGTCAGCGAGTAAAGCCCGGTAAGGGCTTACTCCACACCAATGTCGCTACCGGTGGTGGCTTCTGCGAAGGAAGCCGATGAAGCGGAGCCGGAAAGAGTTTCGAGCTCCGAGGCGGTAAGACCGCCCTGGCGATGACGCGCTGCGTGATACGCCAGACCCGTACCAGCCGGAATAAGACGGCCGACAATAACATTTTCCTTCAGGCCACGCAAGGTATCGCGCGTGCCGCGGACCGCAGCTTCCGTCAACACTCGGGTGGTTTCCTGGAAGGAAGCCGCCGAGATGAAGGATTCCGTGGCCAACGACGCCTTGGTGATACCCAGCAGCACCGACTGGAATTCAGCCGGACGCTCGCCACGGTGGACAGCACGGTCGTTTTCGCCATTGATGCGAACACGCTCGACCTGCTCACCGCGCAGGTAGTGGCTCTCGCCCGGATCGGTGATCTCAACCTTGCGCAGCATCTGGCGAATGATCGCTTCGATGTGCTTGTCGTTGATCTTCACGCCCTGCAGACGGTAGACGTCCTGGATTTCCTTGACCAAGTAAGCGGCCAGCGGCTCGACACCCAGCAGGCGCAGGATGTCATGCGGGCTGGGCTCGCCGTCCACGATGGTTTCGCCCTTCTCCACGTGCTCGCCTTCGAACACGATGACCTGGCGCCACTTGGGAATCAGCTCCTCGTGCTCGTTGCCGTCCACGTCCTTGATGATCAGGCGCTGCTTGCCCTTGGTGTCCTTGCCGAAGCTGATCACGCCCGAGCGCTCGGCGAGGATCGCCGGCTCCTTGGGCTTGCGTGCTTCGAACAAGTCGGCCACGCGCGGCAGACCACCCGTGATATCGCGGGTCTTGGAGGTTTCCTGCGGGATACGTGCCACCACGTCACCCACGCCCACCTGCGCACCGTTCTGGATCGACACGATGGCGCCGGCCGGGAGCATGTACTGCGCCGGCACGTCGGTGCCCGGCAGCTTCAGCTCGCGACCCTTGGCGTCTTCCAGACGCACGATCGGGCGCAGATCCTTGGCGGCCGTACCACGGCGCTTCGGATCGGTCACCACCGCCGACTCCAGGCCGGTCAGTTCGTCGGTCTGGCTCTGCACGGTGATGCCATCGATGAAGTCGATGAAGCGCACCGTACCGGCCACTTCCGACACGATCGGATGGGTATGCGGATCCCAGTTGGCCACGGCCTGGCCAGCCTTGACCGGGTCGCCGTCCTTGACTGCGATGGTGGCGCCGTAAGGCACCTTGTAGCGCTCACGCTCGCGGCCGTTGGCGTCGATGACGCTCACTTCGCCCGAACGCGACACTGCCACCAGGTGACCCTGGTTGTGGTGCACGGTCTTGAGGTTGTTGAACTTCAGCGTGCCGGTGGTCTTCACCGTCACGTTGTCCACGGCAGCAGCACGGGAAGCCGCACCACCGATATGGAAGGTACGCATGGTCAGCTGGGTACCCGGCTCACCGATCGACTGCGCAGCCACCACACCCACGGCCTCACCCATGTTCACCAGGTGACCACGGGCCAGGTCGCGGCCGTAGCACAGGGCGCACACGCCATGATCGGCGGCGCAGGTGATGGGCGAGCGCACCTTGACCGACTGCACGCCGGCCTTGTCGAGCTTCTCGACCAGGGCTTCGTCCAGCAGGGTGTCGCGGGTGACCAGCGGTTCGTTGTCTTCGCCCGGGCCGTAGACGTCTTCCAGCGCCACACGACCAAGCACGCGGTCGCGCAACGGCTCGACCACGTCGCCGCCTTCCACGATCGGCTGCATGGTCACGCCATTGTCGGTACCGCAGTCGTCGAAGGTGATGACCACGTCCTGTGCCACGTCGACGAGACGACGGGTCAGGTAACCGGAGTTAGCCGTCTTCAACGCCGTATCCGCCAGGCCCTTACGGGCACCGTGGGTGGAGTTGAAGTACTGCAGCACGTTCAGGCCTTCGCGGAAGTTCGCCTTGATGGGCGTCTCGATGATCGAGCCGTCCGGGCGAGCCATCAGGCCGCGCATACCGGCCAGCTGACGAATCTGCGCGACCGAACCACGGGCGCCGGAGTCAGCCATGATGTACAGCGAGTTCATCGACTTCTGGTTGACCGTCTTGCCTTCGGCATCGGTGACCTTCTCGGTACCGATACCGTCGATCATGGCCTTGGCGACCAGTTCGTTGGTGCGCGACCAGATGTCGACGACCTTGTTGTAGCGCTCGCCGGCGGTGACGAGACCGGACTGGTACTGCTCCTGGATCTCGACCACTTCCTTCTCGGCCTCTTCCAGGATCGGCTTCTTCTCGTCGGGGATGATCATGTCATCGATGCCGATCGAGATGCCCGCGCGGGTGGCGAAGCGGAAGCCGGTGTACATCAGCTGGTCGCCGAAGATCACCGTGTCCTTCAGACCCAGGCGGCGATAGCACTGGTTGATCAGGCGCGAGATGTTCTTCTTGGTCAGCTCGGTGTTGGCCAGCGCGAACGGCAGGCCTTCCGGCATGATTTCGAGCAGCAGCGCGCGACCCACGGTCGTGTCGACGATCGAGGTCTGCTCAGTGCGGCCGCCTTCTTCATCGATGTGCACCTGCTTGATGCGCACCTTGACCTTGGCGTGCAGTTCAACCGCACGGTTGTCGTAGGCACGGCGAACTTCGCCGATGCCCGAGAACACCATGCCATTGCCCTTCGCGTTCACCAGCTCGCGGGTCATGTAGTACAGACCAAGGACCACGTCCTGGGTCGGCACGATGATCGGCTCGCCGTTGGCGGGCGACAGGATGTTGTTGGTCGCCATCATCAGGGCGCGCGCTTCGAGCTGCGCCTCGATCGACAGCGGCACGTGCACAGCCATCTGGTCACCGTCGAAGTCGGCGTTGAACGCCGTGCAGACGAGCGGATGCAGCTGGATGGCCTTGCCTTCGATCAGCTTCGGCTCGAATGCCTGGATGCCCAGACGATGCAGCGTCGGTGCGCGGTTGAGCATCACGGGATGCTCGCGGATCACCTCTTCGAGGATGTCCCACACCTGGCCTTCTTCGCGCTCGACGAGCTTCTTGGCGGCCTTGATGGTGGTCGCTTCACCGCGAGCCTGCAGCTTGGCGAAGATGAAGGGCTTGAACAGCTCAAGCGCCATCTTCTTGGGCAGACCGCACTGGTGCAGGCGCAGGGTCGGACCGACCACGATCACCGAACGACCGGAGTAGTCCACGCGCTTGCCGAGCAGGTTCTGGCGGAAGCGGCCCTGCTTGCCCTTGATCATGTCGGCCAGCGACTTCAGCGCGCGCTTGTTGGTGCCGGTGATGGCACGACCGCGACGGCCGTTGTCGAGCAGCGCATCGACCGATTCCTGCAGCATGCGCTTTTCGTTGCGCACGATGATGTCGGGCGCATTGAGTTCGAGCAGGCGACGCAGGCGGTTGTTGCGGTTGATGACGCGACGGTACAGATCGTTCAGATCGGACGTGGCAAAGCGGCCGCCATCGAGCGGCACCAGCGGACGCAGATCCGGCGGCAGCACCGGCAGCACGGTCAGCACCATCCACTCCGGCTTGTTGCCGGATTCGAGGAAGGCTTCGATCAGCTTGACGCGCTTGGTGAGGCGCTTCAGCTTGGTCTCGGAATTGGTCGAGCCGATCTCTTCCTTGAGGCGAATCACTTCGCCCGGCAGGTCGAGCGACTTGAGCAACTCATAGACGGCCTCGGCACCCATGCGGGCGTCGAACTCGTCGCCGTGCTCTTCGACGGCTTCCAGGTACTGGTCTTCGCTGAGCAGCTGGCCGCGCTCAAGCGCGGTCAGACCTGGATCGATCACCACGAAGGCTTCGAAGTACAGGATGCGCTCGATGTCACGCAGGGTCATGTCCAGCATCAGGCCGATGCGCGAAGGCAGCGACTTGAGGAACCAGATGTGCGCGGTCGGCGAGGCCAGTTCGATATGGCCCATGCGCTCGCGACGCACCTTGGCCAGCGTCACTTCCGTGCCGCACTTTTCGCACACGACGCCGCGGTGCTTCATGCGCTTGTACTTGCCGCACAGGCACTCGTAGTCCTTCACGGGACCGAAGATGGCGGCGCAGAACAGGCCGTCACGCTCGGGCTTGAAGGTGCGGTAGTTGATCGTTTCCGGCTTCTTCACCTCGCCGTACGACCACGAGCGGATCAGCTCCGGCGAAGCCAGAGCGATCTTGATCGCATCGAAGTCAGGCGCGGTGCGCTGCTGGTTGAACAGATTGAGCAAGTCTTTCATGGATGTCTCCGAAGATCGGGAATAGGTAATGGAGAATCAGGAATCGGGAGAACGAGGAACGAAAGTTCGTTCCTCGTCCCCGCCTCAACTCACTTCACTTCTTCCAGATCAATATCGATACCGAGCGAGCGGATTTCCTTCACCAACACGTTGAAGGATTCCGGCATGCCCGCTGCCATCTCGTGGTTGCCGTCGACAATGTTCTTGTACATCTGGTTACGGCCCTGCACGTCATCGGACTTCACCGTCAGCATTTCCTGCAGGGTGTAGGCCGCGCCGTAGGCTTCCAGTGCCCAGACTTCCATTTCGCCGAAGCGCTGGCCGCCGAACTGCGCCTTACCACCCAGCGGCTGCTGCGTGACGAGCGAGTACGGACCAGTCGAACGCGCGTGCATCTTGTCGTCGACCAGGTGGTTCAGCTTCAGGTAGTGCATGTAGCCCACGGTGACCGGGCGATCGAACGCTTCGCCGGTACGGCCGTCGTACAAGGTGGTCTGACCCGATTCCGGCAGATCGGCGAGGCGGAGCATCGCCTTGATCTCGGTTTCCTCGGCACCGTCGAACACCGGCGTGGCCATCGGCACGCCTTCCTGCAGGTTGTTGGCCAGCGCGAAGATTTCTTCGTCGGTCAACGACTTCAGGTCGACATGCTGCACGGCGCCAGCGACGTGGTGGTTGTACACCTGGTCGAGGAACTCGCGGATCTGCGCCACCTTGGCCTGCGCTTCGAGCATCTTCTGGATCTTCTTGCCCAGGCCCTTTGCGGCCCAGCCCAGATGCACTTCCAGAATCTGGCCGATGTTCATACGCGAGGGCACGCCCAGCGGGTTCAGCACGATGTCGACCGAGGTACCGTCTTCGGAGAACGGCATGTCCTCCACCGGCACCACGTTGGACACCACACCCTTGTTACCGTGGCGACCGGCCATCTTGTCGCCCGGCTGGATGCGACGCTTCACGGCCAGGAACACCTTGACCATCTTGAGCACGCCCGGTGCGAGGTCGTCGCCCTGGGTGATCTTGCTCTGCTTTTCCTTGAAGCGCTTGTCGAACTCTTCCTTGTGACGCTTGATCTGATCGGCCGCGCGCTCGAGGAACTCGGTGACGTCCTCTTCCTTCACGTTGATCTTGAACCAGTCGTCCTTCTTCAGGCCGTCCAGGAACGCGTCGGTGATTTCAGCGCCGCGCTTGAGACCGGCCGGACCGCTCATCGCGGTCTTGCCGACAAGCTGGGTGCGCATACGGTTGTAGATCGCGCCTTCGAGGATGCGGAACTGGTCATCAAGGTCCTTGCGGATACGCTTGATTTCCATTTCCTCGATCTGCTTGGCGCGCTTGTCCTTCTCGATGCCGTCGCGGGTGAAGACCTGCACGTCGATGACGGTGCCGTCCATACCCGGCGGCACGCGCAGCGAGCTGTCCTTCACGTCGGACGCCTTCTCGCCGAAGATCGCGCGCAGCAGCTTCTCTTCCGGGGTCAGCTGGCTTTCGCCCTTGGGCGTGACCTTGCCGACCATGATGTCGCCGGCCTTCACTTCCGCACCGATGTACACGATGCCCGATTCGTCGAGGCGAGCCAGCGCCTGCTCACCCACGTTCGGGATGTCGGCGGTGATTTCCTCGGCGCCCAGCTTGGTGTCACGTGCGATGCAGGACAGCTCCTCGATGTGGATCGAGGTGTAGCGGTCTTCCTGCACGACGCGCTCGGAGAGCAGGATCGAGTCTTCGAAGTTGTAGCCGTTCCACGGCATGAAGGCGATCAGCATGTTCTGGCCGAGCGCGAGCTCGCCCAGGTCAGTCGACGAACCGTCGGCCAGCGTGTCGCCCACTGCCACGATGTCACCCACGTTCACCAGCGGACGCTGGTTGAGGTTGGTGTTCTGGTTGGAGCGGGTGTACTTGGTCAGCGTGTAGATATCGACGCCGGCGTCGTTGTCGCCGACTTCCTTCTCGTTCACGCGCACCACGATACGGGCCGCATCGACCTGGTCGATCACGCCGCCGCGCTTGGCGGTGACGATGACGCCCGAGTCACGCGCCACGGCGCGCTCGATGCCGGTACCCACCAGCGGGGTCTGCGAACGCAGGGTCGGCACGGCCTGACGCTGCATGTTCGCGCCCATCAGTGCGCGGTTAGCATCGTCGTGCTCGAGGAACGGCACGAGTGCGGCAGCGACCGACACGGTCTGCATGGGCGAAACGTCCATGTAGTCGACTTCGGCAGAAGGACGCAGCTCGGACTCGCCACGGAAACGGCAGGACACGAAATCTTCGACGAACGCGCCATCCTTCAACGGCGAGTTGGCCTGCGCGATCACGTGGTCGCCCTCTTCGATCGCCGACAGGTAATCCACCTGGTCGGTGACCTTGCCGCCCACGACCTTGCGGTACGGCGTCTCGAGGAAGCCGTACTGGTTGGTGCGCGCGTACACGGCGAGCGAGTTGATCAGGCCGATGTTCGGACCTTCCGGCGTTTCGATGGTGCAGACGCGGCCGTAATGGGTCGGATGCACGTCGCGCACTTCGAAGCCGGCGCGCTCGCGCGTCAGGCCGCCTGGACCCAGCGCCGAGACGCGACGCTTGTGCGTCACTTCCGACAGCGGGTTGTTCTGGTCCATGAACTGGCTGAGCTGCGACGAACCGAAGAACTCCTTCACCGCTGCCGCAACCGGCTTGGCGTTGATCAGTTCCTGCGGGGTCAGACCCTCGGACTCGGCCAGCGACAGACGCTCGCGCACGGCGCGCTCAACGCGCACCAGACCGATGCGGAAAGTGTTCTCGGCCATTTCGCCGACCGAACGCACGCGACGGTTGCCCAGGTGATCGATATCGTCGACGGTGCCATGACCGTTCTTGATGTCGATCAGCACCTTGAGCACATCGAGGATGTCGGAGCGATCGCCCTGTGCCGCAACGAGCTTCTGGGCTTCCTCTTCCTTGCGGTCGGTGAAGTAACGCTTGTCGTACAACACGCCCGGACCGACGATTTCCTGGCGGCCAACACGACGGTTGAACTTCATGCGACCCACGCCCGACAGGTCGTAGCGGTCGAAGGTGAAGAACAGGTTGTAGAACAGGTTCTGCGCGGCATCCTTGGTCGGCGGCTCGCCCGGACGCATCATGCGATAGATTTCCACCAGCGCCTCAAGCGGCGTCTTGGTGTTGTCGATGCGCAACGTGTGCGAGATGTAGGCACCGCGATCGAGGTCGTTGACGTAGAGCGTCGGCACGACTTCGATACCGGCCTTGCGGAAACTCTCCACCTGCTCGGCGGTGATTTCGTCGTTGGCCTGGGCCAGCAGTTCGCCGGTCTTGGGGTCGACCATGTCGATCGCCAGGATGCGACCGACCGGGTAGTCGTCCGGCACTTCCAGCGCGGTGATGTTTTCCGCAGCCAGCTGGCGCACGTGACGCGCCGTGATGCGCTTGCCGGCCTCGACCAGCACCTTGTCGCCAATGGCCAGGTCGAAGGTCAGCGTTTCACCGCGCAGACGCTCGGCGACGAGCTCCAGCGTGGTACCGCCCTTCTTGCCCAGATGGAACACGTTGTGCTCGAAGAAGATGCCGAGCATCTCTTCGTTGGTGTAACCCAGCGCGCGCAGCAGCACCGTCACCGGCAGCTTGCGGCGACGGTCGATACGGGTGAACAGCGCATCCTTCGGGTCGAACTCGAAGTCGAGCCACGAACCACGGTAAGGAATCACGCGAGCCGAGAACAGCAGCTTGCCCGAGCTGTGCGTCTTGCCGCGGTCGTGATCGAAGAACACGCCCGGCGAACGATGCAGCTGCGAAACGATGACGCGCTCGGTGCCGTTGATGATGAAGGTGCCGGTGTCGGTCATGAGCGGAATTTCGCCCATGTAGACTTCCTGTTCCTTTACGTACTTGACGGCCTTCTTCGATGCCGGGCTGTCCTTGTCATAGATGACCAGGCGCACGGTGACGCGCAGCGGCGCGCCGAAGGTCATGCCGCGGTTGCGGCACTCGCGTTCGTCAAAGGCGGGTTCGCCCAGGCGATAGTCGACATACTCAAGCGCGGCGTTACCCGAATAGCTAACAATCGGGAATACTGACTTCAGCGCGGCGTGGAGACCCTTTTCGTCGCGCTGCTTGGGAGCGACGTGCTCCTGCAGGAATTCGCGATAGGAATCGGTCTGGATGGTCAGCAGGTTCGGCACGCCCAATACAGGGGGACGCTTGCCGAAATCCTTGCGGATGCGCTTCTTCTCGGTAAACGAGTAGGTCATGGTGGGTACCGCCTCGGTTGTGTATTCGATGAATCGGGAGTCGGGAATAGAGAATCGGGAATAGAGAATCGAAAGCTACCCACCTTCAAGGGCTGCTCCCTAATTCCCTATTCCCCATTCCCTGCTTACAACGGGCAAAGCCCGGGGGCTTACGCCCCCAGGCTTGCTTGACGCTAGATCAAACTGACGGCGCGCAAGAGCGCCAATTACTTCAGTTCGACCGTGGCGCCGGCAGCTTCGAGGTCCTTCTTGAACTTCGCAGCGTCTTCCTTCGAAGCGGCTTCCTTCACGACGCCACCGGCTTCGGTCAGGTCCTTCGCTTCCTTCAGGCCCAGGCCCGTGATGGCGCGGACGGCCTTGATCACGTCGACCTTCTTGTCGCCGGCGCTCTTGAGGATCACGTCGAACTCGGTCTGTTCTTCAACAGCCGGGCCAGCGGCGGCCGGGCCGGCGGCCATCATGACCGGGGCGGCGGCGGTGACGCCAAACTTCTCTTCGATGGCCTTCACCAGGTCCATCACTTCCATCAGCGACTTGGCGGCGACGGCTTCAACGATCTGTTCGTTGGTCAGGGACATTTTCATTTACCTCTGGAAATTGATTCGAATGGAACAGTCAACGAACTTAGGCGGGCTCGGCTTCGGCCGGGGCTTCGGCGGCGACGTCGCCACCACCCTGCTGATCGGCCACAGCCTTGACGACGCGGGCAAACATGGTGGCCGGCTCGGCCAACACACGTGCCAACATGGCCAGGGCCTGCTCGCGGGTCGGCAGCGAGGCCAGCACTTCGACGTGGGAGGCGGGATGCAGCTTGCCTTCCACCGACACGAGGCGTGCCTTCAGCTTGTCGTTGCCCTTGGCGAATTCCTTGATCAGGCGACCGGCTGCGCCGGGCTCCTCAGTCGAGAATGCGTACAGCAGCGGACCGGTCAGGGCGTCTTTGACGACCTCGAACTCGGTACCGACGACGGCGCGCGAAGCAAGCGTGTTCTTGACAACTTTCAAGAAAACGCCGGATTCACGAGCCTTCTTGCGCATCGCGGTCATCTGTTCGACCGTGGTGCCTGCATACTCGGCAGCGACCAAGGAGTGGGCCTTCGCGGCAACTTCTGCCAGTTCGGCGACTACTTCTTGCTTCTGAGAGAGATTCAGAGCCATTTTTCACTCCTCTTATGAATTCCGCTTACGGCTCCTGCCGCTTGCGGTCCTGAGCGACGCCATCCGTGACGTCGGGGATCGCGAGATCCCGGGTGGTGGCCTTTCCAGAAAACATTCCAGAAGGGGCATCACCATCTACGCAGGCCAGATCCGCTGGGAATCCGATTAAGCGAACCCGCTTGCAACGACGGCGGTTCCTTGCCAACACGAGCTCCCTGCTCGTCGTCGTCGCGCGCTGATCGCGCCTGCGGTCTTTGACGGCGGCCACGGCGTGAGCCATGGCTACCTTCAAAAACTTGCCCACGCCGGCGTTGAGACCGGCATGGGACTTGAACTCTTACTTGGTCGACACCGTCAGGGTCGACACTTCGACCGGCACGCCAACGCCCATGGTGGACGACAGCGCGATCTTCTGCAGGTACTGACCCTTGGCGGTCGACGGCTTGGCCTTCAGCAGGTCGTTGACCAAGGCGTTCAGGTTGTCCGCCAGCTGGGCAGCGTCGAAGCTGGCCTTGCCGATGGTGGCGTGGATGATGCCCGCCTTGTCGTTACGGAACTTCACCTGGCCGGCCTTGGCGTTCTTCACGGCCGTGGCGACGTCGGCGGTGACCGAGCCGTCCTTCGGGTTCGGCATCAGGCCACGGGGGCCGAGCAGCTGACCGAGCTTACCGACCACGCGCATGGCGTCCGGCGTAGCGATGACGCGACCGAAGTCGAGATCGCCAGCCTGCATGCGCTCGGCCAGGTCGTCCATACCGACGGCGTCGGCACCAGCGGCCTTGGCGGCCTCGGCCTTTTCACCGGCCGGCACGAACACGGCGACCTTGATGGTCTTGCCGGTGCCGTGCGGCAGCAGCGAGGAGCCGCGCACGCCCTGATCGGACTTCTTGGCGTCGATGCCGAGGCGGACGGCGACGTCCACGGACTCAGCGAACTTCGCCTTGGCGTTGTCCTTGACGATCTTGAGGGCTTCATCCAGGCCGTAAACCTTGCCCGGCTGCACTGCGGCCTGAGCGGCCTTCAAACGCTTCGTGAGCTTTGCCATGTCTTAACCCTCCACTACCAGGCCCATGCTGCGAGCGCTACCAGCGATGGTGCGCACTGCGGCGTCCAGATCAGCAGCCGTGAGATCCGGCTCCTTCTGCTTCGCAACGTCTTCGAGCTGCTTGCGGGTGATCTTGCCGACCTTGTCGGTATTGGGCTTGGGCGAACCCTTGGCGACGCCCGTGACCTTCTTGATCAGGATCGTGGCCGGCGGGGTCTTGGTGATGAAGGTGAAGCTACGGTCGGAATATGCCGTGATGATCACCGGGATGGGCATACCCGGCTCCATCTTCTGCGTGGCGGCATTGAACGCCTTGCAGAATTCCATGATGTTCAGGCCGCGCTGACCGAGGGCGGGGCCCACCGGCGGCGACGGGTTGGCCTGACCGGCCTTGACCTGCAGCTTGATATAGCCAGTTACTTTCTTTGCCATTGGATTTTCCTCGCGAGTTCAAGCGCCTTGCGGCTCCTCGCAGTGCTGTCGTTCCCTGAAAGAGGAAGGCTCGCCGTCCCGCGAACCCCAGAAACACGGACACGCCGGGGCTAAAATCCCAGCGTGAACCGCATAATATATAGATTGATCAGTTTTTAAGCAAGCCCCGTGCCGCTGAGGGCATCGGCGGGTTTAGCTGGCAAGCCGGGCATCCAATCCCCTCGCAAGCCTGCGAGGCGTAGAGCAGAGCCCGTGCCTCTTGTCGAAAAGGCCTAGGCCTTTTCGACCTGGCCAAATTCCAGCTCGACCGGGGTCGAGCGACCGAAAATGAGCACCGCAACGCGCAGGCGGCTCTTTTCGTAATTGACTTCCTCGACCACGCCATTGAAGTCGTTGAACGGACCCTCGGTGACGCGAACCATCTCACCCGGCTCGAACAGCACCTTGGGCTTGGGCTTCTCGACGCCTTCGCGGACGCGGCTGAGAATCGCATCGGCCTCGGAGTCGCGAATCGGCAGCGGGCGATCGGCGGTACCGCCGATGAAACCCATCACCTTGGGCGTTTCCTTGACCAAGTGCCAGCATTCGTCGTCGATGCGCGGCGCCTTGCCCTCGGTGTCCGTCTCAATCTGCACGAGAACGTAACCCGGGAAGAACTTGCGCTCGCTGCGACGCTTCTGGCCGCTGCGCATCTCGATGACCTCTTCGGTCGGCACCAGCACTTCGCCGAACCTTTCTTCCATGCCAGCGCGACGGATCCGCTCATCGAGCGAACGCTTCACCTGGTTCTCGAAGCCCGAATAGGCGTGCACCACATACCATCGCTTGCTCATGCCATCACCTCACGTACCAAGCTTGAGCAGCCAGTCGAGCACGACCGACTTCAGGATCAGGTCAATCAGGCCCAACAGCAGCGAGAGAACGACCACAACCACCATGATGATACCGGTGGTCTTGAGCGTCTCGTCGCGGGTGGGCCAGACCACCTTGCGCATTTCAAATTGCGATTCGCCAAGGAACGCGCGCACGCGTCGGCCAGGGGCGGTGAACGCACCGATGGCCAGCGACAGGACCAGCGCAACGACCACGCCCAGCAGTCGCACCGACTGCGGGATGGAACCGTCACTGCCGAACCACGAATACGCAAAAATGCCGGCTGCCAGCACGATAACGGCTAGCACCAGCTTGGCGATATCAGCGCCAGAGGCGCCCTTGGTCGATTCTGCCTTCGTATTCATGCGACGTGATCGGATGATAGAGACATCGACCGGATTACGGTCTGCATGCCATCCACCACCCGTCGTGGATCCTCGGGAAGATGGCACGCCAGGAGGGACTCGAACCCCCAACCTGCGGTTTTGGAGACCGCTGCTCTGCCAATTGAGCTACTGGCGTATCTAGAAAATGGGTGAAGTCGCTCGCCTTGCTGCCACAAGGTGGCGCCTTTTGGGCGCCTTTCCAGGGGTGGAGCGATCAAACCGCCCCAACCCGGATCCTTGCGGCCCGCAATGCGGGCGACTTCCCAGTGTACAGCTTACTTGATGACCTTGGCCACCACGCCGGCGCCGACGGTGCGGCCGCCTTCGCGAATGGCGAAACGCAGGCCTTCGTCCATCGCGATCGGGTGGATCAGGCTGACCACCATCTTCACGTTGTCACCCGGCATCACCATTTCCACGCCTTCCGGCAGCTGGCAAGCGCCAGTCACGTCGGTCGTGCGGAAGTAGAACTGCGGACGGTAACCCTTGAAGAACGGGGTATGACGGCCACCTTCGTCCTTCGACAGCACATAGACTTCGGCTTCGAAATCGGTGTGCGGGGTGATCGTGCCCGGCTTGGCCAGCACCTGGCCACGCTCGACGTCGTCGCGCTTGAGACCACGCAGCAGCAGACCGGCGTTATCGCCTGCCTGGCCCTGGTCCAGCAGCTTGCGGAACATTTCCACGCCCGTGACGGTGGTCTTCTGGGTCGGACGGATACCGACCACTTCGACTTCGTCACCGACCTTGATGATGCCGCGCTCGATACGACCGGTCACTACGGTGCCGCGGCCGGAGATCGAGAACACGTCTTCCACCGGCATCAGGAACGGCTTGTCGATCGCACGCACCGGCTCCGGGATGTAGGAGTCCAGCGCGTCGACGAGGGCGATGATCGCCGGCACGCCAATTTCCGACTGGTCGCCTTCCAGCGCCTTCAGTGCCGAACCCTTGATGATCGGGGTGTCGTCGCCCGGGAAGTCGTACTTGGAGAGCAGTTCACGCACTTCCATTTCGACCAGCTCGAGC
>NZ_JBFTQX010000029.1:0-14443 GCF_056399225.1 Dyella sp. 01N448
CTACAAAAGAGCGGCCCAACAGCGTCAGAAGTCGCGTGGCTCTTGATGCGGCTCTTGATCTCGGGGTCCCCGTATGACGCGGCGGGCGGGTGGAGGAAAGCCCGAAGGGTGGCCGCATGGATGCGGCCAGTTTTTCGACAGGACAGGGACGTCCTGTCGAAAAACCCCGTAACCCGAGCGCGCACCTGGAGGGCCAACGGCCCGGAAGGCGCGTCATCCGGGGGGCCCTTTCTTTTGGTTACTTTTCTTTGGGCAAGCAAAGAAAAGTAACCCGGCCTCCGGCAGGAGGACGGAAGCCCGCGGCAGGCGAGCCAGATCGCCGTATCGCTAAAACCAAACACCGAGGCTCTGGATGACCAGCCATTCGGCTGTTGAAGAGCGCCTCCGGCCTACGCCGGGATGACGATCAAAAGAACCCAGCCTGCGCAGGACAACGAGCAAGAACCGGGGGTGTGCGTGTGGACGGGACGAAAGCGTCAGCCCCCCCCAACTAGCGATCCCCTCCCCTCCGCGCCATCATGTCTCTCTACCCCACCCGCCCGGCCCAAACACCGCCAGGCGCCGCCTCCCGGAGTCACCATGCACGACCGTCTCGCCTCGCTCTATCCCCAGCACCTCGCCGCGCTGCGCGACCGTGCCGACAAAGCGCTTGCCCTGGGTGGCGGATTCGATCACCTGGTGATCGCAGCGGGGACGCCGTTGCGCAAGTTTCTGGACGACCAGGACTACCCTTTCGTCGCCAATCCGCATTTCCGCCACTGGCTGCCGCTCACGGACACGCCGGGGAGCTGGATCGTCTACACGCCCGGACAGAGGCCGAAGCTGATCTTCCTGCAGCCCAGGGATTACTGGCACGTCGTGCCGGCCGCGCCGAGTGGCTACTGGGTGGAACATTTCGACATCGAGATCGTGCGCGAAGCAACCGACGCCGTGTCGCTGCTGCCGGATGCCAAGACCCGTCGCGCCATCCTGGGACCGGAGTGTCCGAGCGTGCCCGGCGCCGAGGCGAACAACCCGCAGGCGGTGCTCGACTACCTGCACTGGCACCGCTCCTACAAGACCCCTTACGAACTGGAACTGATGCGCGAAGCAAGCCGCATCGGCGCGCGTGCTCATCACGCGGCAGAGCAGGCGTTTCGCGCCGGCGAGAGCGAGTTTGGCATCCACCTCGCCTATCTCGCCGCCGCGCGCCAGAACGACGCCGAGCTGCCTTACTCCAGCATCGTGGGCCTCAATGAGCACGGCGCCGTGCTGCATTACACGCACTTCGACCGCCAGCCGCCGGCACAAAGCCGCTCTTTTCTGATCGACGCCGGCGCCAGCGCTGCGGGTTACGCCAGCGACATCACGCGCACGTACGCCGCGAAAGGCCATGCCGAATTTCAGGCGCTGATCGACAGCGTCGATGTAGCGCAGCGGGGTTTTGCCGCGAAGGTGCGCGCGGGCCAGAGCTATCCGGAACTACATATCCACGCGCATCACGTGCTGGCCGAGGTACTGCGCGAGCACGGCATCGTGCGCATGAGTGCGGAAAGCGCGGTGGCGTCGGGCGTCACCTCAGCGTTCTTCCCGCATGGCCTGGGCCACCCTATTGGCCTGCAGGTGCACGATGTCGCCGGTTTCCAGGCGTCCGAAACCGGCGGCACGATCGCCCGCCCGCAAGGCCATCCTTATCTGCGCATGACGCGTGTGCTCGAAGCGGGCATGGTGGTCACGATCGAGCCAGGCCTGTACTTCATCGACATGCTGCTGGAAGAGTTGCGCGCCAAGCCGGTGGCCAGCGACATCGATTGGGCCCGCGTGGATCGCTTCCGCCCCTACGGCGGCATCCGGATCGAAGACGACGTGGTCTGCACCGACGCCGACCCCGAGAACCTCACCCGCGATGCCTTCGCGCTGATCGGCTGACGCTTTCGCCGGTTGCCAGGGCCCGCCACGCGATGGCGGGCCCTGCTGAAGCTGCCTACATCAAGGCGCCGCCCGCGCAATGCGGCACGGCGTCCCGGCGGCGATCCGCCGCTGCGGCAACCCTCCGCACGACAACTTCACATGGGTTGCGTATGCTCGCCTCAAGGTACAGCTAGGGGCTTGCTGCATGTCCATGCCGTCCGCCGAACCGGTCGTGCCGGTGTCGGCTCCCGTTGACCTGCCGAAGCCGCCGCTGCGTCGCCTGGCGCGCAAGCTGATCGTGTTGGTGCTCGCCAAGATCGTGTTCATTTCGCTGGTCTGGTGGGCGGTCGCCGCGCATTACACACGCCCTGATACCCGTCCCGCCGCCATCGAGCATCTGCTCGCGCCGGCGTCCTCTTCTTCCTCATCGCAAGCAGGCAGCCCATGATCATCGATCCCGAGGTCGTCACGCTCTCACGCCTGCAGTTCGCGCTGACTGCGCTCTATCACTTCCTGTTCGTACCGCTCACGCTCGGCCTTGTGTGGATGCTGGCCATCATGGAAGCCGTCTACGTGATGACCGGGCGCGAAGTCTGGAAGCGCATGGTGCAGTTCTGGGGCGTGCTGTTCGGCATCAACTTCGCCATGGGCGTCGCCACCGGCGTCACCATGGAATTCCAGTTCGGCATGAACTGGGCGTACTACGCGCACTACGTGGGCGATGTCTTCGGCACGCCGCTGGCCATCGAAGGCCTGATGGCGTTCTTCCTGGAAGCGACCCTGGTCGGCCTGTTCTTCGTGGGCTGGGACCGCATGTCGCGCATGGCGCACCTGCTCACCACCTGGTTCCTCGCGTTTGCCACCAACCTCTCCGCGCTATGGATCCTGATCGCCAATGGCTGGATGCAGAATCCCGTGGGTTCGGCGTTCAACGTGCAGACCATGCGCATGGAGGTGACTTCGTTTAGCGAGGTGATGTTCAACCCGGTGGCGCAGGCCAAGTTCGTGCACACGGTGAGTGCCGGCTACGTCATCGGTTCGATGTTCGTGCTCTCCATCAGCGCCTGGTATCTGCTGCGCGGTCGCAACGTGGATTTTGCCAAGCGCTCGATGACGGTGGCGGCGAGTTTTGGACTGGCCGCGGCGCTCTCCGTGGTGGTGCTGGGCGATGAGTCCGGTTACGCCGTATCGGAAAACCAGAAGATGAAGATGGCCGCCATCGAGGCCATGTGGGAAACCGAACCAGCACCCGCATCGTTCACCTTGTTTGGCCTGCCGGATGTGGAGAACCACACCACCCACTACGCCCTGCGCATTCCGTGGGTGATGGGCTTGATCGGCACGCGTTCGATCGACAAACCGATCCCCGGCATCGTCAACCTGGTGGAAGACACCAAGGGCCGCATCAACACCGGCATCCAGGCCTATGACGCGATGCTGGTCCTGCGCGACGACAAGAACAACGCGCAGGCCCAGGCCATCCTCACAGCCCACGACAAAGACATGGGCTACGCCCTGCTGCTCAAGCGCTTCATGGACGACCCGCGCAAGGCGACGCCGGCGGATATCCAGAAGGCGGCGGAAAGCACCATTCCGAATGTGCCGGTGTTGTTCTGGTCGTTCCGCATCATGGTCGGCCTGGGCTTCTATTTCATTGTACTGTTCGCGTTCTCGTTCTGGCAGGCGAGCAAGCGCCAGCTCGACAAGCGTCGCTGGTATCTGAAGCTGGCGCTGTGGAGCCTGCCGCTGCCGTGGATTTCCACCGAGCTGGGCTGGATCGTGGCCGAATACGGGCGTCAGCCTTGGGCGATCGAAGGCGTACTGCCGACTGCGCTGGGCGTGTCCAGCGTCACCACGGGACAGGTGTGGACCTCGCTGGGCGGCTTCGTGCTGTTCTACAGCGTGCTGGCCATCATCGACGCCGTGCTGATGGTGAAGTACGCGAAGAAGGGGCCGGATGGCCTTGGCTTGTGGCCACCGTCCGAACCCGTGCCGCCCATCACCAACGTTGCCGCCCACGCAGGCGCCTGAGGAGAACGTCATGTTCGACTATGAAACGCTACGCGTGATCTGGTGGGCCTTGCTCGGCGTCTTGCTGATCGGCTTCGCCATCATGGATGGCTTTGACTTCGGCATCGCCGCGCTGCTGCGCGTGCTGGGCAAAACCGAAGACGAACGACTGGTGATGCTGGAAACCATCGAGCCCACCTGGGAAGGCAATCAGGTGTGGTTCGTGCTCGGCGGCGGTGCGGCTTTTGCCGCGTGGCCGCAGCTGTATGCGGTGTCGTTCTCGGGCATGTACCTGGCGATCTTCCTGGTGCTGCTCGCGCTGATCTTGCGGCCGGTGGGCTTCAACTTCCGCGGGAAGGTGCACGATCCGCGCTGGCGTACGCTGTGGGATGGCGTGCTGACGACGTCGGGCATCGTGGTGATGCTGATTTCCGGCGTGGCCTTCGGCAACTTGTTCCTGGGCGCACCGTTCCAGTTCGACAACGACTTGCGCATGACCTGGCACGGCAGCTTCTTCGAGCTGCTGCATCCCTTCGCGCTGATGGCCGGTCTCGTCTCGCTGAGCATGCTGCTGGCGCACGGCGCCTGCTGGGCGGCCTACAAGGCCGACCATGTGGTCGCTGATCGTGCGGTGCGCGTCGCGCGCTGGGCCACGCTGGCCTATGTAGTGGTCTACGTCGCGGCCGGCATCTGGCTCGCTTACGGCGTGGCGGGTTACGCGATCGTGGGGCCGGTGGTGACCGACGGCGTGTCCAACCCCCTGTTCAAGCAGGTTGCGCACGGCAGCAGCTGGTTTGCCAGCTACCTGCAGCATCCCTCGTTCTGGCTCGCCCCGGTGGTTGCTTTCGCCGGCGCGATCGGCGTGCAGCTCACGGTCGGCAAGAAGGGCTTGGGCGGCTTCCTGTGCAGCAGCCTGATGGTGGCGGGCACGATACTTTCCGCCGGGTTCGCGCTGTTTCCGTTCCTGCTGCCTTCTCGGCTGGATCCGCGTTCCAGCCTTACCGTGTGGGATGCCTCGTCGAGCAAGGGCACGCTGGGCCTGATGCTGGCGATGACGCTGATCTTCATGCCGCTGATCATCATCTACACCAGCTGGGTGTACCACGTGATGCGCGGTCGCGTGACGCTGGAGCACGTGCGCCATTCCGGCAGCACTTACTGAGAGAGGAACGACGCCATGTGGTATTTCTCCTGGATGCTCGGCCTTGGCCTTGCCTGCGCGTTCGGCATCCTCAACGCGATGTGGTACGAGGTGCACGCGGACGATGAGGCGCATCAGCGCAAGGAGCCGCGTCCGGCCGGCAAGTGAGGAAGTGATTCTATGGTGGGAGCGCACCCTGTGCGCGACTGCGTCGAGCTTGCATGCCGCGGCAGTCGCGCACAGGGTGCGCTCCCACAGAGGTAGGTCGGTCAACGCGAGGCCAGCAAGGCCTCGATCTCATCCGCATCCTTGGGCACGTCACGCGTCAGCACGTCATTGCCTTCCTTGACCACCGCCACATCGTCTTCGATGCGGATGCCGATGCCGCGCCAGCGCTCGGCCACGGTGAAATCGCCCGGCGGCACGTAAATGCCCGGCTCCACCGTCACCACCATGCCGGGTTCGAGCACGCGGGGCTCGCCATCGACGCGGTAGTCGCCCACGTCATGCACGTCCAGGCCCAGCCAGTGGCCTGTTTTAGCCGGAAAGAAGCGCTTGTAGCTCCCTTCGGCGATGGCGTCGTCGGCCGAACCTTTGAGCAGACCCAGCGCGCACAAGCCTTCGCAGATCACCCGCACGGCGGCTTCGTGCGCTGCATTGAACGCGCGCCCCGGCAGCACTTCGTCGATCGCCGCCAGCTGCGCCGCCAGCACCACTTCGTACAGCGCCCGCTGTTCGCGGCTGTAACGACCACTGATGGGAAAAGTGCGCGTGATGTCGGAGGCATAGCAGTCCACTTCGGCGCCCGCATCCACCAGCAACAGATCGCCATCGTGCAGCACGGCGCGGTTGGCGGTGTAGTGCATCACGCAGGCATTGGCGCCGCTGGCCACGATGGGCGGAAAGGCGGGAACCGCGCCGTGACGGCGCATCACGCGGAGAATTTCCGCCTCGACTTCGTATTCATGGCGCCCGGCGATGGCCGCGTGCATCGCCGCCCGATGTGCTTCGGCCGCGATGTTGGCGGACGAACGCATCAGCTTCAGCTCGCCACGCGATTTGTACAGGCGAAGATCGTGCAGCAGGTGCCCCAGCGCGACAAATTCCTTCGGCACCACACCGCCGCCGCGCAACTGGCGCAGGCGACGCATCCAGCCCAGCAGGTGGGCATCGAACTCCGGCTCGCGGCCGAAATGGCAGTACACGCGCGCCCTGCCCTCGATCATGCCGGGCAGGATGTCGTCGATATCGTCGATGGGAAACGCGTCGTCCATGCCGTGCTCGCTGACGGCGCGGTCGGTGCCGATGGACTCGCCGTGCCAGCGCTCATGTTCTTCATCGCGCTCGCGACAGAACAGCACGGCCTCCCCGTGCTTTCGCCCCGGCATCAGGGCGAGCACCGCTTCGGGCTCGGGGAAACCCGAGAGATAGTGCAGGTCCGAGTCCTGGCGGTAGGGCCAGTTGGCGTCCGCATTGCGCACCCGCTCAGGTGCGGCGGCAACCAGCACCACCGCGTCATCGCCCGCCATGCGCATCAACTGGCGGCGGCGACGGGCGTATTCCTCGGACGACATGGTCAATGCACGGTGTCGCTGTTCGGGCCGCGATTGGAACATTCGGCAAACAACAGCATCGCGCCAAGGCGCACGAATTCATGCACTTCGATCAGCGAATCCTCGTCCTCGGCTTCATCGCCGAACTCGAACGACGAGGCCGCGATGGTGCCCAGGTCCTTGAGGATTTCCTGTGCCTCTTCGGACAACTTGCTATGCGTTTCCGCACCAGCCAGGCCGAAGCCGCCGAGAAACCCCCGACACCAGTCGACCAGGGCATCGGCCCGTTCGGTCAAGGGACGATCGTCGGCCGGCAACATCGGCTCGAAGCCCAGTTCCGGATCGGCCAGCTCGGCCTGGGTCTGCTTGACCAGGCGATCGAGCACGCCCTGATCACCGGCCGACGGGGTGGCCGCTTCGGCATCCAGGTGCAGTGCTTCGACCAGCGACTGGCGCCCGATCCGACCGCCTCCCGCCAGGAAACCGCATAGCGATCCATGCAGGCCGCTGGCGTCTTCCGCCAGCTGCAGACGGGCGGCGGCAGCGTCCAGTTCGTCGTAGCCGATCAGCTCGTTCGCACTCATGGCCTGGTTCCTCTTCAAGACAAGCGGGCAGTTTAATGCACTGGTTCCCGAAACGTCCTTGAGCCTGCTGCTTTGGCCAGACCTCCTGCTATAGTTCCGGCCCATGAGCGCGCCCGATTCCGTCAAGCCAGATCCTGTCAAGCACGAGCTTGCCGTACTCGGCGAGCAGGTCGATCGCCTGATCGACGCGGTACGCCGTCTTACGGAAGAAAACCGTAGCCTGCGTCACAGCCAGGAACAACTGGCCAGCGAACGGGCCGGCCTGATGGCGCGCAACGAACAGGCGCGCAGCCGCGTCGAAGCAATGATCCAGCGACTGAAGGCGCTTGAGAGCAATGGCTGAGAGCAGCGTGGGTACCACCGCCAACGAACCGGTCGCCCTGCGACTGGTGGATCGCGAATTCCTGATCGCCTGCGCGCCGGAAGAGCGCGAAGGGCTGCTGGAATCGGCCGCCTACCTCGATCGCAAGATGCGCGAATTGCGTGCCAACGCCAAGGCGCCAGGCTTCGATCGTCTCGCCGTACTTGCCGCCATCAGCGTCACCCATGAGTTCCTTGCGCTGCGCAAGCAGCACACTGGCTCTGATCAGAGCGTGACTGACGGTATTACTGCACTGCGTCGCAAGCTTGAAGCGGCACTCGACGGCACCATAAAATAGTCACGGCGTTATCTGCGGTGTGCGCCAGCACACTCTTACATTTGCCTTGTTCCTAAATACGGCCCCGGGTCGGCTTTTCATCGGTTGTTGTGCATGTCCGCCGCGTGCGGAAAGCCTCGAGACCATGTCGCCCTCCCACCTGATCCATCGTGGATCAAGGTCGTTCGGTGGGCAGCGGCATCGCGGTTAACGCCACCTATTCCTTAACTTACGGCGCCCTTGGGCGCCGTAAGTTCGAAAGGCCACTCGCTCGCACCGCAGGAGACGCGAACGTGGACGCCAACGCCCAGCGACGCGAACTACGCCGGCAACTGGCCGAACAGCGCCGGGCCCTGGCGCCGGTCCAGCGCATCGCCGCCGCCCAGGGGCTGCGCCGCAGCCTCGATCAGCTTCCCGAATACCTCACCGACGCCCGCGTCGCCGGTTATTGGGCCCACGGCGGCGAACTGCCGCTCAATCTGATCATTCCGCCGCTGGCGACGCGGGGACAGCAATTCCTGCTGCCGGTGATCGGTCCGAATCATCAGTTGCGGTTTGCACCGTGGCAGTCGGGCGAAGCCGTCCAGCCCAATCGTTTCGGCATTCCCGAACCCGCCGAGCCGAAGGAACTGCTGGAACCCTTCCAGCTCGACCTTGTACTGGTACCGCTGACCGCCTTCGATCGTCGCGGCAACCGGCTGGGTACGGGTGGCGGCTACTACGACCGCGCGTTTGCCTTCCTCAACGAACAGGTGCGCCCCACCGAACCGCTGCTGGTTGGCATCGCTTATGCGTTCCAGGAACTGCCCGAGATCGATGAAGAGCCCTGGGATGTGCCGCTCGATTTCATCGCCACCGATCGCGAACTGATCGACTGCCACGCCACGCGCGAAGATGGAGAGGCGCACGCATGAGTAAAACCACGCAGTACTGGCTGATGAAATCGGAGCCAGACGCTTTCTCCATCGACGATCTCAAGCGCAAAGGCCAGGAACACTGGGACGGCGTGCGCAACTACCAGGCGCGCAACTTCATGCGCGACGGCATGCGCGTGGGCGACAAGGTTTTCTTCTATCACTCCAACTGCGCCGAGCCCGGCATCGTGGGCATTGCCGAAGTCGCCACGGATGCCTATCCCGACCCGAGCCAGTTCGATCCCAAGAGCAAATATTTCGACCCCGGCAGTTCGCGCGACAATCCGCGCTGGATGCTGGTGGACGTGAAGTTCGTCAAGAAGTTCAAGCACACCATCACGCTCAAGCAGCTGCAGGCCGACCCCGCGCTCGCCGACATGGCGCTGGTGCGCAAAGGCAACCGACTCTCCGTCATGCCGGTAGGCGCCGAGGAATGGCGCCATATCCTGACGATGGAATAACGCTTACCTCTTATCGGATCCACATCATGAGCGCCAACGAAAAACGCCAGGCCGGCGAAGCCGCCATCCGCTACGTCGAGAACGGAGCCATCGTGGGCGTCGGCACCGGCTCCACCGTCGCCTTCTTCATCGATGCCCTCGCGGACCTCAAGGACCGCATCGAAGGCGCGGTGTCCAGCTCCGAGCAGTCCACTGCACACCTCAAGCGCCTGGGCATCCCGGTGCTCGACCTCAACGCTACCGGTCCACTGAATCTCTACGTGGATGGCGCCGACGAGTGCGATACGCACAAGCGCCTCATCAAGGGCGGCGGCGCTGCGCTCACGCGCGAAAAAATCATCGCCGAAGCGAGCGCCAAGTTCGTGTGCATCATCGACTCGAGCAAGCAGGTGCAGTTGCTCGGCAAGTTTCCGCTGCCGATCGAAGTGATACCGATGGCGCGCAGCCTGGTGGGCCGCGAGATCGTCAAGCGCGGCGGCACGCCGGTGTGGCGCGATGGCGTGGTGACCGACAATGGCAACTGGGTGATCGATGTGCACGGATGGCAGATCGTCGATCCGGTGGGGTTGGAGAATGACCTCAACCAGATTCCGGGCATCGTCACCGTAGGCCTGTTCGCGCGGCGGGCGGCGGATGTGGTGTTGGTGGGTGATCGGGTGATGTGATTGCCTGCCCGGGACTATCTGCGTCATGAAGAACGCCGGCCCGAGGGTCGGCGTTTTTCGTTGGCGGAAGGAGTGCCCCTCGAGCACCGCCTCAAAACGGCGGCCGGCCCTGCTGCTAGCAATCGCTTATCCTCGGCGAAACAACGGGGAGGAACGACATGGACTCGATGGTTTTCCCACGCCGATTCGCCATGTTCACCGGCGCCACGGTCACCGTAGCGTCGATGATGTTGGCAACGCTGATCGCCTGCACTCCGATGCACGCGCAAGCCACGGAGCCGGCACGAGAAGATCAACAGTCCTTTCTGATGCGTGCGCTTTTTTCCAATGGCCGCCTTTGGCTGCTCTCCGATGCGGGGGAGCTGTCGACCATCGCTCAGGACGCCGATAAGCGCGTCACACTCGATTTTCCCGAGCCCGTTCTTGACGTTTGCGCCACCGGTACCGGGGTTCAGGTCATTACTGGCACCAACACCGGTGACTGGACGATTCGCCAGTGGGATGGAACAAGATGGAATGCCACCTCAACCGTGGCACGCCAGGATGACGGCTTGGCCGCCATGAATTGCGGCGCTGATGACACGACTCTGCTGACGTCGGCACGCGTCATCCAGCTCGCAAAGAGCGGCTCGGCGCGGATCACGAAACTTTCCGCGGAGCTGCCTTTTGGCAGCGTCACCGCCATGCTCGACACTGGCACGACCCTGCTGGTCGCCATCAATGCCGGCGAATGGGGCGGCGGACTGCAACGTATCGACAAAGCCAGCGGGGTCGTCACCGCCATCGAGCGCAAGGACGGCAGCGACCTATGCAGCGGCCCTTTGAACGCTGCATGCGATTCGGTCCACGGCATCGCCACCGAACCATGGAACACGAGATGCAATGCTGTGGCCGTTGGGCTCGTCCATTTGGTTATGGAGCGCGGGGGCATCGTCGAGGTGTGTGGTGACGAGGTGCGCTCGCTCTTCGAGAAGCGCTTCAGCACCTCGTTCGCCATCAAAGGTGGAAAACGTGGACAACTGCCGCAGACCGTAGCGTTTTTTGGCCTCACCGCCAGCGGCGGCTCACTCTGGGCCGTCGGTACGGATGGTCTTTACAGGATCGACTCCATTGAAGGCGACCAAGGTTCCGTTGCCAACATTCAGGACAGTGGATGGCATCGACGTCAGTTTCGACAATCCACAGCTCGTTCTGGTGATGACCCGCCTTAACCAGAGGCACGCGGTAAGCGGTGCGACTCCGATGCTGGTGCCGCGATAGTGGCGTGCGGGTTTGCGGGCTCGCCGCTCGTCTCCTGACCCTCCCAAAAAAATGAAAAGCCCGCCAGTTAGGCGGGCTCTCTATTGCGTGGGGCCTGGGGATTGTTCGCCCCATCCATGGGGCTCACCCCTACGCGCTTCGCGCTACGGGGCCAGCGCTGCGCGCTGTCCAAATTTGTTCCTGACAAATTTGTCGAACGGGGTCCGAGTCCTCTACCTCCCAGTCAAAATAAAAGGCCCGCCATTTAGGCGGGCCTTTTATTTTGGCTGGGAGACTAGGATTCGAACCTAGATAAACGGAGTCAGAGTCCGTTGTCCTACCGTTAGACGATCTCCCAAAACCCTGCGGAGCGGTGCGCTCTGACTTGGTGCACCGGACCGTCGAAGCAACTCTCCGAGGAGAATTAGCGCTTCGAGAACTGGGTAGCGCGGCGGGCCTTATGCAGACCGACCTTCTTGCGCTCGACCTCGCGGGCGTCGCGGGTCACGAAGCCAGCCTTGCGGAGCTGGGACTTCAGGCTTTCGTCGTACTCGATCAGGGCGCGAGCGATGCCGAGGCGGATCGCACCGGCCTGGCCGGTGATGCCGCCGCCGGCGACGGTCACGTTGACGTCAAACTTGTCGGTCGCTTCGATCAGCTCAAGCGGCTGACGCACGATCATGCGCGAGGTTTCACGACCGAAGAACTGGTCGAGAGTCTTGCCGTTAACCGTGATCGCGCCACTGCCCTTGCGCAGGAACACGCGAGCGGCGGAGGTCTTGCGGCGGCCGGTGCCGTAGTTCTGCTGGATCGCCATAATGATTCCTTAGAGTTCCAGCGCCTGCGGCTGCTGAGCGGTATGCGGATGTTCGGCACCGCCGTACACCTTGAGCTTGCGGTACATCGCGCGGCCGAGCGGATTCTTCGGCAGCATGCCCTTGACGGCGATTTCGATGACACGCTCCGGATGCGTGGCGAGCAGGTCCTTCAGACTCATGGTCTTGAGGTTGCCGACGTAGCCGGTGAAACGGTGGTACATCTTGTCGTCCAGCTTGGCACCCGTGACGGCCACCTTCTCAGCGTTGACCACGACGATGTAATCGCCGGTGTCGACGTGCGGGGTGAATTCCGGCTTGTGCTTGCCACGCAGACGGCGGGCGATCTCGGTCGACAGACGACCGAGCGTCTTGTCCGTGGCGTCAATCACGAACCAATCGCGCTTGACGCTTTCCGGCTTGGCGCTGAACGTTTTCATTTCAGAATACCTAGTCTGCCGCCTCTAGGGCGGTTCACATAATCGGTGGAACAAAGGCGCGAGATGATAACGGAGTTTTCATCAATCGCGCAAGCCCACCGACCGGTGGGATGCGAGCTGGCAATGATAGCATGACGACCATGGCGCTTGAAAAGCCCCCACACACTCGAAAACAGAAGATCGCCTCTCTTGCCGACCAGTGCGTGCAGTGCGGCCTGTGCCTTCCCACCTGCCCGACCTACGGTCTGGATGGTAATGAAGCGGAGTCTCCGCGCGGCCGTATCGCCATTGCCGCCGCGCTGGCGCGGGGCGACGCGGGGCCCACGGACGCCCTGCGCATCCATCTGGATCACTGCCTGGGGTGTCTCAATTGCCAGCGCGTCTGCCCGGCCAACGTCAAGTACGACGAACTGCTGGTGGAGACCCGGGCGCTGATTGGCCCGTCGCCGCGACGCCCCAAGCAGCTGCTGGCGATGCTCAAACAACCCAGCCTGTTGAGACTGGCGGCCCGCGTGGGCGGCTCGACCGGCCTGGCGCACTGGAAGCAGCGACTCGCCGACCGCCTGCCAGCCGCGTCGGCATGGCGCGCCGCGCTGGAAACCTGGTCGGACGCGGAGCATGCGCCCGCCCCGCCAGCACCCAAGAACCAGGACGTCGATCAACCTGCCGTCGCCCTCTTTCCCGGCTGCGTGGCGAGCGTTGAAGACGAAGCGGCCGAACGCGCCACCATCACCCTGCTCCAGGCGGCGGGCTACCGCGTGGAACGATTGCCCGCCTTCTGTTGTGGCGCCATGGACCTGCATGGCGGCGACATGGACACCGCCGATCGCCTGGCCGAACGCGTGCGCGACAGCTGGCAACGCTCCGGCGCGACCCAACTGGTCAGCGTGACGCCCGGCTGCCTGGGCACCCTGCGCCGCGCCCTGCCCGATGTCGCGGTGAGCGACCCGGTCACGCTGTTGGCGGAGCGTCGGGATCGCCTCGTCTTCCGTCCGCTGCAGCGCCGCGTCGCCGTGCATTTCCCCTGCACTCAGATCAATGTCGCCCGCAGCGAATCGGCCCTGCAGGATCTGCTGCGGCAGGTGCCCTCGCTCGATCTCGCGATGGTGCCGCGTCCACCCCATTGCTGCGGCGCGGCCGGCTCGCACATGCTGGAGTTTCCCGAACGCGCGGCACGGTTGCGCGAGGGCGTGCTTGGACAAATTGCCAGCTTGGCACCCCAGCAGCTGTTGTCGTCCAATATCGGTTGTCGCCTGCACCTGGCTGCGGGCATGGATAAGCAAGGCGAGCACTGGCCGACCATGCATCCGCTGACCCTGCTCGCGCAGCAACTGGAGAATTCGCCATGAACGCACGCACGCTCTCCCCGCTCGACCGCCTGCTGTCCGGCATCGAACGCGCGCTGGAAACCGTGTCCGGCGCACCGGAAGCGGCCCGCCCCTCGCCCGCCGATGCTTTCGATGAAGCGGATATGGACGATGCCGAACGCCGCCACGCCGCGGGCCTGATGCGCATCAACCATACCGGCGAAGTCTGCGCCCAGGCGCTGTATGACGGACAGGCCGCCCTGGCCCGCAACGACGACATCCGCGAACACCTCCAGCACGCGGCCGCCGAAGAAACCGATCACCTGGCCTGGTGCGCCGACCGCCTGAAAGAACTCGACAGCCGCCCCAGCCTGTTCAATCCGCTGTGGTACGCCGGCAGCTACGCCATTGGCGCGATCGCGGCACTGGCCGGTGATCCGGTGAGCCTGGGTTTCGTGGTGGAGACGGAGCGGCAGGTGGAGGCGCATCTCGAAGAGCATCTCGACAAGCTGCCTGCCCAGGACGAGCGTTCGCGCGCCGTGCTGTCGCAGATGCAGGCCGATGAGATCCGTCATGCACACAACGCGCGCGAGCGCGGCGGCATCGACTTGCCGTTTCCGATACCGGGCGTGATGCATTTGACGTCGATGGTGATGAAGGCGGTGGCGTACCGCATCTGAACACCGGCTCTTTGTGGGAGCGCACCCTGTGCGCGACAGCCGCAAGAGCCGGGCATGCGGGGGTGGTCGCGACGACTTTGAAATGAGGMACCTGGTGGGTTGCGGT
>NZ_JBFTQX010000030.1:0-12854 GCF_056399225.1 Dyella sp. 01N448
CCCCATACCTGCGTCACCCTTGTAGGAGCGCACTTGTGCGCGACCGCAGCGTCGCGGTGCATCGCTCCGGTTGGTCGCGCACAAGTGCGCTCCTACAAAAGACCGGCCGGCCCCGCAACGCCGAGCGTTGGGCTCTTGATCAGGCTCTTGATCAGGCTCTTGATCAGGCTCTCGCCCTTCGGGGTCCCCGTATGACGCGGCGGGCGGGTGGAGGAAAGCCCGAAGGGTGGCCGCAGGGATGCGGCCAGTTTTTCGACAGGACAGGGATGTCCTGTCGAAAAACCCCGTAACCCGCCCGCGCACCTGGAGGGCCATAGGCCCGGAAGGCGCGTCATCCGGGGGGCCCTTTCTTTTGGTTACTTTTCTTTGGGCAAGCAAAGAAAAGTAACTCGGGCCGCGGCAGCGGCACGAAAGCCCGCGGCAGGCGAGCCAGATCGCGATGACGCGACGACCGGGCGCAAAGTCACTGGATTCCTGCTTTCGCAGCAATGAAGAGAAAGAAACCGCCCGGCGAGTGACGACGGGCTGAGAGCATCAAAGCGTCAAAGCGTCAAAGCGTCAAAGCGTCAAAGCGTCAAAGCGTCAAAGCGTCAAAGCGTCAAAGCGTCAAACGCTAGCGCCTCATCCTCAACACACCACCCCCTAAAACCCATAATTCAAAAACCCCCCATCCACCGCCAACACCTGCCCCGTGACATAACTGGCAGCCGGAAGGCAAAGGAACGCGATCGCCGCCGCCACCTCCTCCGGCTCCCCGATCCGCCGCAACGGCGTGCGATCGAGCACCTCATCCAGGTACTCGTCATTCGCCAGCGCGGGTTCGGAACGCTGCGTCCGGATATACCAGGGCGCCACCGCGTTGACGCGAATGCCATCAGCTGCCCATTCCGCCGCCAGATTGCGCGTCAGCTGGTGCAGCGCCGCCTTCGACATGCCGTAGGCCGAGCCGGTGCGCACATGAGTGATGCCGGAAACAGAGCCCACGTTCACGATCGCCGCGTTCGCGTGCTGCACCAGTTGCGGGTGGGCGAGACGGCACATCTCGAAGGCGGAGAACAGGTTCTGTTCGAAGATCGCGCGGTAGTCGTCCTCGCGATAGGCCAAGGTCGGCGCGGGCTGGTTGCCGCCGGCGTTGTTGACCAGCAGGGACAGTGGTGCGCCAAGATCGGCGATCCAGTCGAACACCGCCAGGCGCTCTTCCTGTTCGCCAAGATCGGCGCCAAAGGCCAGCACGTCGATGCCGGGGAAATCGTCCACCAGCTCCACGCGCACCTGCTCCAGGTAGTCGGCGTCGCGCGCCACCAGCAGCAGATTGGCGCCCAGCGCGGCCAATTCGCGGGCGGTGGCGTAGCCGATGCCCTTGCTGGCACCGGTGATCAAGGCGGTGTGTCCCTGCAGCTGCCAGGCGTCGATGCGTGCGTTCATGGGCCGAGCTTAGAACGCGACCACGTTTCCCGCCAAGCACTGCCCGCTACCATGGGCGCGACACCGACTCCAACCCGACTCAAGGCTCCTGCATGAAACGACTCGCTGCCCTGCTGTGCCTGCTCTCCCTGGTCGCCTGCTCCGGCAAGCCGCCGGCACCGGTATCGGCGCCAGCCGCTGCCAGCACCGCGCGCGTTGCCACGCCCTGGGACGACATGGAGAAGGCCAAGCAGCGCGCCGCCGACGTGCAGAAAACGGTGGACGAGCAGGCGAAGAAACAACAGCAACAACTGGACGCCGCCCAGCAGTAAGCCACCCATCCCGGACTCGATACTTGGCAGTGGACGTCTGGACGTGCATGGTGTCGGCATGAACGCCCATCACGACGAGTTTGCCTCCGCTCCACTGCTTGATATCGACGATGCCAGCGTCATGCGCGGCGAGCGGCTGATCCTCGACCGTTTCAGCCTGCGCATTGGTGCGGGCGAACACACCGCCATCCTCGGTGCGAACGGCGCAGGCAAGTCCACCTTGGTGCGCCTGATCACACGCGAGCTCTATCCGCTCGCACGCGGCGACGGCCAGGCTGCCATGCACGTGTTTGGACGTGAGCGCTGGCATGTTTCCGATCTGCGCGGACTGCGTGGCATCGTTTCCCCGTCCTTGCAGCACGACTGCACCAGCGATGCCACGCTGGAGGTTTCCGAAGCGGTGCTGTCGAGCTTCTTCGCGGCGCAGCGGCTGGGCCTGGACCACCGCGTCACGCCGCCCATGCGCGAGCGCGCCGCAGAAGCGCTGGAACAAGCGGGCGCCACTCATCTGCTCGGCCGCTCGATGGCCAGCCTTTCGACCGGCGAAGCGAGGCGCGTGCTGATCGCGCGCGCCCTGGTGCACCGGCCCAAGGCGCTGCTGCTCGACGAACCCTGCGCGGGCCTGGACATGGCAAGCCGCCGGCGCTTCCTGGAAAACCTGCGCGGCCTCGCACGCCAGGGCACCACGCTGTTGCTGGTGACGCATCACGTGGAGGAAATCCTGCCCGAGATCCAGCACGTGGTGCTGCTGCGCGATGGACAGCTGCTCAAGCAAGGCGCCAAGGCCGAGGTGCTCACCAACGCGCTGCTCTCGGATACGTTCGGCATGCCCGTGTGCGTCGAACGCCACGGCGATTATTTCAGCGCCGCCATCGAGTAGGCGTTTAGCCGTCCATCTGCGAGGCGGGCATCGTCAAGTCGCACTGCACGCCCATCGCAAAAAAAGCCGCCGCCGGAATCCGGCGACGGCTCCACTAGCGGATCGTTCGACTCAGCGCGGCGTGCAGAAGCAATAGGCGTACACGTTCGGCCGACCGGACTGCGCCGTGCGCAGCAGCTTGAGCTCCGGTGCGAACGCGTCGACATGCGCGACCCACGACGGCAGCTGCACGCCGTAGGACTGCACCATCTGCACCATCGCGTTCTCATTGAGGCTGATCACGAACTGCTCGAAGCCGCCCAGCGGCTCCTCGACATAACGCACCGGCGCGCTCTTGCCGAGCTTGGCGCGCTGCTGCGCGTCGGCAACGGCATCGCCGAGACCACCGAGCTGATCGATCAGGCCGCGATCCAGCGCCTGCTGGCCCGTCCACACGCGGCCCTGCGCAATCGTGTCGATGGCGTCGTACGGCTTGCCGCGTGCCTTGGCCACCTGGCCGACGAAATCGCGGTAACCCTTTTCGATGGTGGCCTGGATCACCGTACCCACCTTCGGATCCAGCGGACGGGTGATGTCGAATGCGCCGGCCAGCGGGCTGGTACCCACGCCATCGCTCTTCACGCCCAGCTTGTCCAGGGTACCGGGCACGGTGAGCACCATGCCGAAGATGCCGATGGAACCGGTGATGGTATTGGGCTCGGCGTAGATGCGATCGGCATTCATCGAGATCCAGTAGCCACCGCTGGCGGCCACGTTGCCCATCGATACCACCACCGGAATGCCGGCCTCGCGCGTCAACGCCACTTCGCGGCGAATCTGCTCGGCCGCATAGACTTCGCCACCCGGCGAGTTCACGCGCAAGACCAGCGCCTTGGTGCGCTTGTCTTCGCGTGCAGCGCGGATCAAGGCCGCGGTGGAATCGCCACCCACGGTGCCCTGCGGCTGCTTGCCGCCGGAAATCTCGCCTTCGGCCACCACCACCGACACGCCCGGCGTCGTCGAGCTGTCTTCGGAAATGGTATCGGCATAACGCTGCAGCGAGACCTGACGGAAACCCTCGCCCTTCTTGCCGGCGGGTACGCCTTCCTTGCGCATCATCGCAATGACTTCGGCCGGCGTGGCCACGCCGTCGACCAGATGCTGGTCGAGCGAGAGCTGGCCCAGGTCACCCTTGGCGCTGGCGATCTTCTCGGGCAGCGAGTCGATGTCCAGACGCAGCGTGGCCGGATCGAGCTTGCGCAGCTTGGCCACTTCGTTGATGTAGGTATCCCACAGGCCGCCCATCCAGAAGCTGTCCGCTTCCTTCGATTCGGGCGAGGCATGGTCGAGGATGTAAGGCTCTGCCGCGCTCTTGAACTGGCCGACGCGGAACAGGTGCACGTCTACGCCCAGCTTGTCGAGCAGGTCCTTGTAGAACAGCCGGTAGTTGGCTAGGCCGGTGATCATCACGCCGCCTTGCGGATCGACCAGCACGCGGTCGGCATGGGCGGCGAGGTAGTACTGGCCCTGGTCCAGGCTGGGCGACCACACGATCACGGGCTTGCCCGCGGCACGGAAGCGATCGAGCGCGGCGCCTACCTCGCGCAGCGCGGCAAAGCCGCCGCCCTGCAGCTCGCTGGGCTCGAGCAGGATGCGGGTGATGCGCGAGTCCTTGGCGGCCGCGTCGATCGAGCCGATCAGGTCGCGCAGCTGGATCTGCTTGGGCGGATTGCCCGACAGGCTGGCCAGCGCACGCTGCATCGGCTCGATGCTGTACTGCTCGACCAGTTCGCCCTTGGGCTGGATGACCAGCACGCTGTCGCTCTGGATGAAGTGCTCGGTGCGTGCGCCGGCAAAGCCGACCAGGATGATCAGCAGCACGATCAGCAGCAGCGCAAAGAACACCAGGTTGAGTATGGTCAGCCTGACGATGTTGATGCCGCGCCCGAGGACGCAGAGAAAGGCCCAAAAACCGTTGGGGCGGCGCTCCGTCATTGCTTGGTTCCTCAGGATGACCATCACAGCGTAGCTGTTCGCGGGGCGCAGGTCATGTGGGGCAAACGGCACATGGCGGTTGCCGCCATTGGCGGTCGCCGGCTGCGCCGAAAGCCTCAGTCCTGGGTCAGGTGGGGAGCGGCCACTGGTGGTGAAACGCGCGGCGACAGAAGCGCGTGAGCAGCAGCACGGCGGCCACGGTGAGACCGGCGATCAGGCCGATCCACATGCCACGGGCGCCCATGCCATGGTGGAACGCAAGCCACCACCCGATCGGCATCCCCACGCCCCAGTAGGCGAACAGGGTGATCACCATGGGCACGCGGGTGTCTTTCAATCCGCGCAGCGCGCCGTTGGAGGTCACCTGGATGCCGTCCGGGAACTGGAACAGCCCCGCGAGCACCATCAGCTGCACCGCCAGCGTGATCACTGCCGCGTCATGCGTGTACAGGCGCGCCAGCAAGTGAGGGACGGTCAGCATCACGGTCGAGGAGACGATCTGCACGCAGACCGCCAATCCGACGCCACAAAGGCCGGCGTAACGCACGCCCTGCGCATCACCGCGGCCGACGGCATTGCCTACCCGCACAGTGATCGCCATCGAAAGGCCAAGCGGCACCATGAAAGCCACCGTCGCCACATTCAGCGCCACCTGATGGCTGGCCTCCACCGTCTCGCCCAGCGTCGCAAGGACCAGCGCCACTGCCACGAACAGGCCGCCCTCGGCGAGCAGGGTGATCGACATCGGGCCGCCGATCTTCAACAGCTCGAGGATCATTTTTGGCTTGGGCCAAGCCAGCCCGCCACGCAGATTGACGTCGTTGTAGGCCGGATGTTTGAGCACGAACCACAGGAATGCCAGCATTTCCAGCCAGAGCACCGTGGCGGTGGCGATGCCGCTGCCCAGCGAACCCAACGCTGGCAGGCCCAGCTTGCCGTACATCAGCACGTAGCCCAGCGGTGCCAGCACCGCCAGGCCGCCAAAGCTGAAATACATCGAGGGACGCGTCATCGACAGGCCTTCGGACAGGCCGCGTATCGCGAAATAACTCGTCAACGCGGGCGCAGCCCAGCTGATGGCGTGCAGGAAACGGGTCACGTCCGCGCGCAGCGAAGGGACCACGCCGATCCAGTCGATCAATGGCGTCGCATGACGCACCAGAAACCACAGCACGATGCCCATGCCCAAGGCCAGCCACATCGCCTGCACGAACACTGCCCCCGCCTCATGGCGACGACCGGCGCCGTCCAGCTGCGCCACCGATGGCGGTACCGCCATCATCATGCCCAGGCCACTGACCAGGGCCAGCGCCCAGATGCTCATCGAGGTGGTAACGGCGGCCTGCACGTGCGCGCTCAGATGCCCCGCGAGCATGGCGTCGACGACGTTGGGACCCACCGCTCCGAGCTGCGCGGCGATCAGGGGAAGGGCAAGACGCACCGTGGCGCCGACCTCGCGCGCCACCCTGGCGCGATCGGGGCGGAAAGACAGCATAAAGAGACTCCTTGGCCGCACATTCTAGCGCAGGCCCGCTGCGTGCCTTCCGACAACGGCTGGGGAAACGAGCCCACGGCAGCTGTCTGCGCTGGCTGCTTGTGCCAAGATCGCCCGCTGATTCTGCCGGGGGAGGCGCATGAAGAAGGAAATCGTGTCGTTCGAAGGCGTGCATTGCGCCAATTGCAGCGCGCCGATGCAGGGGGAGTTCTGCCACGAATGCGGGCAGTCCATCCACACCGTGCTGCGCCCCATGCATCACATGGTGGAAGACACGCTGGACCTGGTCCTTCATGTGGACGGTCGCGTGATCCACACCCTGCCCCCGTTGTTCCTGCGTCCGGGGTTCCTCACGCTGGAGTATTTCTCAGGCCGCCGGCAGCGCTATGTGGCGCCGTTCCGCTTGATGTTCGTGCTGTCGCTGCTGGCGTTCTTCATGTGCCATCTGGTGGTGGGCAATCTGGACATCCTGAAAGTCCACAGCGAGGCAAGCGAAGGTACCGGGCAATTTGCGCACGACCTCACGCCCAGCGCGGTTCGCACGCACTACGCGCAAGTGCGCAAGGACCTCGAGGCGGCCGCCGGCCAGTCCGACGAGAAAGGCAGCAAGAACTTCAATCGCCCGCTCAGCATCGAGCGCGACCACGCCAACCATCGCCTGACCCAGCTGGGTGCATCGCCGTTGACCGACACGGGCGTCGCCGAAACCAAATTCGAATCGATTCCGCTGCAGTCGACGCCCATCCATATCTCCTGGCTGCCCGAAGCGCTCAACCACAGTCTCAACCGTTCGGTGGCGCGGGCCGGGGCCAATGTCACCGACATCCAGGCCGGCGGCGAGCGCGCGGCGGAGGCGCAGGAGCGCATCACCGCCGCGGTGTTCCACGTCCTGCCACAGACCATGTTCGTGCTGATGCCGCTGTTCGCCCTGTTGTTGAAGTTCACCTATATCTTCAAGCGACGGCTCTACATGGAACACCTGATCGTGGCCCTGCACAGCCACGCCTTTCTATTCCTGACCCTGATGCTGGGCATGGGCGTGTATCTGCTCTACGGCTGGCTGGTGCCCCACGCCCACTGGCTGGGCACGCCCCTTGTCCTGGCCGCCTGGGGGCTCGGAGCGTGGGCGCTGGCCTATCTGCTGCTCATGCAAAAGCGGGTTTACCGGCAGGGCTGGTTCGTGACCATCCTGAAATACCTGTTCGTCGGATGGTGCTACACCTTCATGGCCACTTTTGCGCTCACCTTTGCCGCGGTTCTGGGCATCGCCAACTAGTCCGCGGCCGCGCGAACTTTTGTGACACAAATCACACACAAATCGCGCAGCGGCGCGGTTTCGCGGCACCTCAAAAGCGCTTTCAAGCGGGGTTTTGCACAGCGTCACACGGCTGTCAAGGCAAGTCCCATGCCTGTGGCAGTTAGATGAACCCCGCCATAGCGAAAATTTTAAGTTGCTGTTTTTACTTGGCTTTAGTTGCTGGCTAAAACTTGAACAGCGCGTACGGAAGGGCGTTTTCATGCGCCCTAGAGGCCTCCCTCAACGCACCATCCACAGAGTTATCCACAGACCTTGTGGATAAGCTCAAAAGACCCCTGCCAATAGTCACTTAGCTCTCTTTCCTAGATGACGAGGCAGCAAGACCCTGCAAGCCGCGGCCAAGCCCTCAAACAGATTTTGAGAGGGTTTCATCCGGCTGATATCTGACGGGGTGGAACGGCCCGGTTACACTGTTGTGCCGAGAGGTATTCATGCCCGCCGTCCTTCGCGTCGCCCTGCCGGTACCCCTGCCCACCTTGTTTGACTATCTGCCGCCGGCCAGCGGTGAGGCGGTAGCGGGCAGCCGTGTGCTGGTGCCGTTCGGCAAGGGCAAGTCGGTGGGCGTGGTGGTTGAAGCCAACGTGGAGTCGGCCGTGAGTCATGGCCGGCTCAAGCGCGTGCTGCGGGTGCTCGACGATGCCCCCTTGCTCGACGCCGAATTGATGGCCACCCTCGCCCGTGCCGCCGATTACTGGCTGGGCGCCCCCGGCGAGGCTTATGCCAATGCCCTGCCCCTGGCCTTGCGCGAGGATCGCCCGCTCCCGGACCTGCATGACGAAGCCTGGGCGCTCACCGAGAGCGGACGCAGCGCGCTGGATGCCGGCAGCCGACGCGGTGGCAGTCGCGCCCTGCTCGATGCTCTTTCCCGCGGACCGCAAACCGCCGAGCTGCTGCACGAGATGCTGCCCGGCTGGCGCGATGCGGCGCGACGCCTTGAGCAGGCCGGCCTGATCGAACGCACCCAGTCCAATGCCGCCGAACCACCCCGCCTCACCGAAGCACCCTCGCTGAGCGACGAGCAGCAGCAGGCCGTGCAGACGATCGGCGAATCGCTCGGCCGCTTTCAGCCGTTTCTGCTCGACGGGGTCACCGGCAGCGGCAAGACCGAGGTCTATCTCGCCCTGATCGAAAACGTGATCGCGCAAGGCAAGCAGGCACTGCTGCTGGTGCCGGAAATCGGCCTCGCGCCGCAAACCGTGCGCCGGCTGCGCGATCGCCTGGGCGTCGCCGTGCAGGTGCTGCATTCCAACCTGGCCGAAGGCGATCGCGCACGCGCCTGGTTGCGCGCGCGGACGGGCGAGGCCAAGGTGATTCTTGGCACACGCTCGGCCATCTTCACGCCGCTGCCGCATGCCGGCCTGATCGTGGTGGATGAAGAACACGACAGCGCCTATAAGCAGCAGGAAGGCTTTCGCTATCACGCACGCGACCTGGCCATACTGCGTGGCCGTGCGCTGAATATCCCGGTGGTGCTCGGCTCCGCGACGCCCTCGCTCGAATCGCTGGCCAACGTGCAGGCGAGCCGCTATCGCGCGCTGCATCTGCGTGCGCGACCGGGCGCCGTGCGCGCACCGCAGGTGCAGATCGTGGACATGCGTGCGCAACGCCTCGACCACGGTCTCTCGCCTGCCCTGCTCGCCGCGGTGGGCGACACCGTGGCGCGCGGCGAACAGGTGCTGGTGTTCCGCAATCGTCGCGGCTATGCGCCGGTGCTGCTGTGCTACAGCTGCGGCTGGCACGCGGAGTGTCCGCGTTGCGAGCACCCGATGACCTTCCATGCCGGGCGTCGCGCGCTGATTTGCCATCACTGCGATTACACCGCGCGCCCGCCGGCGCAATGCCCTTCATGCACGGCGCCGGATCTCAAGCCGCAGGGCCAGGGCACCGAACGATTGGAAGAAGCATTGACGGCGCAGTTCCCCGACGTGCCGGTGTTGCGCATCGATCGCGAGACCACGCGTCGCCGCGATTCGTTCGAACAACTGCTGGAAGGCTTGCACGACGACAAGCCCGCCATCCTGGTCGGCACGCAAATGCTGGCCAAGGGCCACGACCTGCCCAACCTCACCCTGGTCGCCATCGTCGGCGTGGATGAGGGCTTGCTCAGCGTGGACTTCCGCGCCAGCGAGCGACTCGCGCAACTTGTTGTACAGGTGGCTGGTCGCGCGGGCCGCGCCAAGAAACCGGGCCGCGTGCTGCTGCAGACCCATCATCCGGATCACCCGCTGCTGCGCCAGCTGCTCTCGCAAGGCTATGCCGCGTCGGCGCAGAGCCTGCTCGAGGAACGGCGCACCGTGCAGCTGCCGCCGTACGGACATCAGGTGCTGCTGCGTGCCGATGCGCACCAGCGCGAGCACGTCGATGCCTTCCTCGCCGAGGCGGCGCAGGCGCTGGCTGGCCTGCCGCTGCAGCTCGCCGGGCCGATGCCTGCACCCATGCCGCTGCGCGCCGGTCGCCATCGCGGGCAGTTGCTGATTGAAGCGGAGACGCGCGGCGCGCTGCATGGCGCTCTGCGTCCCTGGTATCCCGCATTGTCGACGCTGCCTTCGGCGCGTCGCGTGCGCTGGTCGCTCGACGTGGACCCGATCGATCTCTATTGACCGGGCGACGACGGCGCGACCTCCACGATACTCACCTCAGGTAGGAGCATCCGATGGAAGGCAACGCATCGTCCGACCCACGTCCCCATGTCGTCATCCTCGGCGGCGGTTTCGGCGGCCTGGCCGCTGCGCGTGAACTCGCCGACGCCAATGTCCGCGTTACGCTGATCGACCGTCGCAACCATCATCTGTTCCAGCCGCTGCTTTACCAAGTCGCCACGGCGGGCCTTTCCGCGCCGTCGATCGCGGCGCCCTTGCGGCAGATCCTGCAGAAGGACAAACACGTCACAGTGCTGATGGACGAAGCGCTCGACGTCGACCTCGATCGTCGCATCGTGCATCTCGCGCAAGGCGAACTGCCCTATGACGCCCTGATCGTCGCCACCGGCGCCACGCATGCCTACTTCGGACATGACGAGTGGGAACGCTATGCGCCGGGGCTGAAGACGCTGGAAGACGCCTTCACCATCCGCCGTCGCGTGCTGATCGCGTTCGAACGCGCCGAGCGTGAAGAGGATCCGGCGAAGCGGCAGGCCTGGCTCAATTTCGTGGTGGTCGGCGGCGGCGCCACTGGTGTAGAACTTGCCGGCACGCTCGCCGAGATCGCACGCCACACCTTGCCACGCGAATTTCGTCGCGCCGATCCGCGCATGGCAAACGTGCTGCTGGTCGAGGCCGGCCCGAAACTGCTGCCGGCGTTCGCCCCCGACCTCACCGAAAAGGCTAGGCGCCAGCTGGAAAAGCTGGGTGTAGAAGTGCGTTTGAACACCTCCGTCACCGCCATCGACGAGCACGGCGTGATGCTGGGCGAAACGCCGTATCCGGCACGCACCGTGCTGTGGGCGGCCGGCGTCGCGGCCTCGCCGCTGGGCGCCCGCCTTGGCGCGCCGGTCGATCGCGCCGGACGCGTACTGGTCGAACCGGACCTCAGCCTGCCCGGCCATCTCGAAGTCTTCGTGATCGGCGACCTGGCGAGCGTGACCCAGGCCGACGGGAAACCCGTGCCCGGCGTGGCGCCAGCCGCCAAGCAGATGGGGCACCATGCCGCGGCCACGCTCAAGACGCGCTTGCGCGGCGAGACCGCCACAAAACCCTTCCGTTATCGCGACGACGGCTCGCTCGCCACCATCGGGCGCATGGCCGCCGTCGCCCAGTTTGGACGCGTGAAGCTCTCGGGCCTGCTGGCCTGGTGGGTCTGGCTGATCGCCCACATCGCCTTCCTGATCGGCTTCCGCAACCGGCTGGTGGTGATGCTGGACTGGGCCTGGGCGTACTGGACCTACCAGCGCCATGCCCGCATCGTCACCGGGATCGATGAGCGGACCACCTCAGAATCGACTTTGCCGCGCGACGCTTAGGGTGGACAATCAGCGTTTTCCAAGCCGGATATCGTCGTGTCTTCCCAACTCGAACAACTGCGCCAGTACACCACCGTGGTCGCCGACACCGGTGATATCGAAGCCATCGCCCGCTGGCGCCCGGTGGATGCCACCACCAACCCGTCGCTGCTGCTCAAGGCCATCGAGAATCCGAAGTTCGCGCCGCTGATCGAAGAGTCGGTGGCGTGGGCCAAGGGCCAGAGCAACTCGCGCGGACAGCAATTGGTGGACGCCAGCGATCACCTCGCCGTCGCCGTGGGTCGCAAGATCGTCGACATCGTGCCCGGCCGCGTCTCCACCGAAGTGGACGCGCGCCTGTCGTTCGACGTGGATGCCTCCATCGCCAAGGCTGAGCGCCTGGTCGGCTTGTATGCGGAGCACGGCGTGTCGCGCGACCGCATCCTCATCAAGCTAGCCTCCACATGGGAAGGCATCCGCGCTGCGGAGCAGCTGGAAAAGCGCGGCATCAACTGCAACCTCACCCTGCTGTTCTCCTTCGAGCAGGCGGTGGCCTGCGCCGAAGCCGGCGTGTTCCTGATCTCGCCCTTCGTCGGCCGCATCATGGACTGGTACGTCGCCAACACCGCCACCAAGACCTACGCGCCGGAAGAAGACCCGGGCGTGCTGTCGGTGCGCCGCATCTACAGCTGGTACAAGCAGCACGGCTTCAAGACCGTGGTGATGGGCGCCAGCTTCCGCAACATCGGCCAGATCCAGGCCCTCGCCGGCTGCGACCGCCTCACCATCAGCCCCGACCTGCTCGAAAAACTCGACCAGGACAGCGCACCGCTGCAGCGCGCACTCAATGACAACGGTGCGACTCAGGCGGCTCCCAAGCCAATCACCGAAGCGCAATTCCGCTGGGGCCACAACGAAGACCCCATGGCCACCGACAAGCTTGCCGACGGTATCCGCAAGTTTGCTGTGGATCAGCGCAAGCTGGAGAAGCTGTTGGCGGAGAAGCTGGGCGGCTGATCGACGCGCCGCTTCGATAAAAAAAGCCCCGGCGCAAACCGGGGCTTTTTTTGTTCGATACCTCATGTGGGAGCGCACCCTGTGCGCGACAGCCACGCTGCGGTGTACCGCTCCGTAGGTTTGTCGCGCACAGGGTGCGCTCCCACAGACAAGCGGCAGGCGCGGCAAAGGAGGGGGCGATGCCCGAAGCCAATGCGCAGCGAGGCCCCGCTCTAAGTCCTCAGCGATTCGGGCGCGTTGCGCAGCGCTTGGAAGTACCCGCTGTGTACCCTCGGAGGTTGTCCCGCCAGACGCGCCTCGAGCGTTCGGGCTTATCCCAGCACGATGCTGCGGGCGTTATCAGGCCATTTTCTTTGGGTTACTTTTCTTTTACTCCGGGCATCCTGCCCTCCGCCCTTCGGGCCGGCTTCGCCGTTCGCACGCGCTCCTGCGCGTGCGTGGGCCAGCAAAAGAAAAGTGACTCGAGCGGCGGCAGCCGTTCGAAACGCCCGCCGCGT
>NZ_JBFTQX010000031.1:0-5488 GCF_056399225.1 Dyella sp. 01N448
ATATGCAAGCGTCTAACCTAAGAGTCAATTCAAAAGCTTGACGTTTATGGTTAGGAACAACGCTTCAGAAAGATAGATCGAGTGACTGCCTTCGGGTGGACATGAGGTCGAAAACTTAAGTGAAGAGTTTGATCCTGGCTCAGATTGAACGCTGGCGGCATGCCTAACACATGCAAGTCGAACGGCAGCACAGCAGTAGCAATACTGTGGGTGGCGAGTGGCGGACGGGTGAGTAATGCATCGGGATCTACCCAAACGTGGGGGATAACGTAGGGAAACTTACGCTAATACCGCATACGTCCTACGGGAGAAAGCGGGGGACCGAAAGGCCTCGCGCGGTTGGACGAACCGATGTGCGATTAGCTAGTTGGTAGGGTAATGGCCTACCAAGGCGACGATCGCTAGCTGGTCTGAGAGGATGATCAGCCACACTGGAACTGAGACACGGTCCAGACTCCTACGGGAGGCAGCAGTGGGGAATATTGGACAATGGGCGCAAGCCTGATCCAGCAATGCCGCGTGTGTGAAGAAGGCCTTCGGGTTGTAAAGCACTTTTATCAGGAGCGAAATACTACTGGCTAATAACCGGTGGGGCTGACGGTACCTGAGGAATAAGCACCGGCTAACTTCGTGCCAGCAGCCGCGGTAATACGAAGGGTGCAAGCGTTAATCGGAATTACTGGGCGTAAAGCGTGCGTAGGCGGTTATTTAAGTCTGTTGTGAAATCCCCGGGCTCAACCTGGGAATGGCAATGGATACTGGATAGCTAGAGTGTGATAGAGGATGGTGGAATTCCCGGTGTAGCGGTGAAATGCGTAGAGATCGGGAGGAACATCAGTGGCGAAGGCGGCCATCTGGATCAACACTGACGCTGAGGCACGAAAGCGTGGGGAGCAAACAGGATTAGATACCCTGGTAGTCCACGCCCTAAACGATGCGAACTGGATGTTGGTCTCAACTCGGAGATCAGTGTCGAAGCTAACGCGTTAAGTTCGCCGCCTGGGGAGTACGGTCGCAAGACTGAAACTCAAAGGAATTGACGGGGGCCCGCACAAGCGGTGGAGTATGTGGTTTAATTCGATGCAACGCGAAGAACCTTACCTGGCCTTGACATGTCTGGAATCCTGCAGAGATGCGGGAGTGCCTTCGGGAATCAGAACACAGGTGCTGCATGGCTGTCGTCAGCTCGTGTCGTGAGATGTTGGGTTAAGTCCCGCAACGAGCGCAACCCTTGTCCTTAGTTGCCAGCACGTAATGGTGGGAACTCTAAGGAGACTGCCGGTGACAAACCGGAGGAAGGTGGGGATGACGTCAAGTCATCATGGCCCTTACGGCCAGGGCTACACACGTACTACAATGGTCGGTACAGAGGGTTGCAATACCGCGAGGTGGAGCCAATCCCAGAAAGCCGATCCCAGTCCGGATTGGAGTCTGCAACTCGACTCCATGAAGTCGGAATCGCTAGTAATCGCAGATCAGCTATGCTGCGGTGAATACGTTCCCGGGCCTTGTACACACCGCCCGTCACACCATGGGAGTGAGTTGCTCCAGAAGCCGTTAGTCTAACCGCAAGGGGGACGACGACCACGGAGTGGTTCATGACTGGGGTGAAGTCGTAACAAGGTAGCCGTATCGGAAGGTGCGGCTGGATCACCTCCTTTCGAGAACGACATCYTTCTTCCCCGCAAGACGTCCACACAAGACACCTGCATTTTTACGCGACATCCGTGTCGCGGAAAGCGATCATCGCGCGCTTCGTAGCTTTGCTGCTACGGATCGTGTTTCGCTTTTCGTGAACGACGGAAATGATTTCCCGGGTCTGTAGCTCAGGTGGTTAGAGCGCACCCCTGATAAGGGTGAGGCCGGTGGTTCGAGTCCTCCCAGACCCACCATCACCGGATTTTGCCGAGTCATCGGCAAGAGCCCGACCATCCCTGGTCGGACTTCTCACAAAGTCTGGGGCCATAGCTCAGCTGGGAGAGCACCTGCTTTGCAAGCAGGGGGTCGTCAGTTCGATCCTGACTGGCTCCACCATTGTCGACGTAAAAATGGCAGCGCACACATAAGATTTTAGAAAACGAGGCGGCATTGAGGCCGTTCTTGTGTTCATTGAAAACGTAAACGAGTGACAAGCGTCTTGGTTCGAAACCGAATCGAGATGTGTCGTTGAGGCAATTAAGCGAACGCGTTGTTTGGACAGTACGATGATTATCACCTCGTAAGTGATGATGATCGGCCCTGAGGCGACTTGGGGTTATATGGTCAAGCGACTAAGCGTATACGGTGGATGCCTTGGCAGTCAGAGGCGATGAAGGACGTGGCAGCCTGCGAAAAGTGTCGGGGAGCTGGCAACAAGCTTTGATCCGGCAATGTCCGAATGGGGAAACCCACTCCGCAAGGAGTACTGCATGATGAATACATAGTCATGCAGAGCGAACCCGGGGAACTGAAATATCTAAGTACCCGGAGGAAAAGAAATCAACCGAGATTCCGTCAGTAGCGACGAGCGAACGCGGACTAGCCCAAAAGTTTCTAGTGTTTTAGCCGAACGGTTTGGAAAGGCCGGCCATAGCGGGTGATAGCCCCGTAGGCGAAAGGGCATTAGAGATGAAATTGAGTAAGGCGGGGCACGAGAAACCCTGTCTGAATATGGGGGGACCATCCTCCAAGGCTAAATACTCCTGACTGACCGATAGCGAACTAGTACCGTGAGGGAAAGGCGAAAAGAACCCCGGAGAGGGGAGTGAAATAGACCCTGAAACCGTATACGTACAAGCAGTGGAAGCCCGCAAGGGTGACTGCGTACCTTTTGTATAATGGGTCAGCGACTTACTGTCAGTGGCAAGCTTAACCGTATAGGGGAGGCGAAGGGAAACCGAGTCTGAATAGGGCGCATAGTCTCTGGCAGTAGACCCGAAACCGAGTGATCTATCCTTGGCCAGGTTGAAGGTGCGGTAACACGCACTGGAGGACCGAACCCACATCTGTTGCAATAGATGGGGATGAGCTGAGGATAGGAGTGAAAGGCTAAACAAACTCGGAGATAGCTGGTTCTCCTCGAAAGCTATTTAGGTAGCGCCTCGTATGAATCTTCCTGGGGGTAGAGCACTGTTATGGCTAGCGGGCCATCGCGGCTTAGTAAACCATGGCAAACTCCGAATACCAGGACAGAATGTACGGGAGACACACGGCGGGTGCTAACGTCCGTCGTGAAAAGGGAAACAACCCAGACCCGCAGCTAAGGTCCCCAAGTTATCGCTAAGTGGAAAACGATGTGGAAAGGCATAGACAGCCAGGAGGTTGGCTTAGAAGCAGCCACCCTTTAAAGAAAGCGTAATAGCTCACTGGTCGAGTCGGTCTGCGCGGAAGATTTAACGGGGCTAAGCGATACACCGAAGCTCGGGGTGCATTACTTTGTAATGCGCGGTAGAGGAGCGTTCCGTAAGCCTGTGAAGGTGGATTGAGAAGTCTGCTGGAGGTATCGGAAGTGCGAATGCTGACATGAGTAACGATAATGGGGGTGAAAAGCCCCCACGCCGAAAGCCCAAGGTTTCCTCGCGCAACGTTCATCGGCGCAGGGTGAGTCGGCCCCTAAGGCGAGGCAGAAATGCGTAGTCGATGGGAAGCAGGTTAATATTCCTGCACTTGTCTGTAGTGCGATGTGGGGACGGAGAAAGTTAGGTCTACCGGGCGTTGGTTGTCCCGGGGAAAGGCGGTAGGCATGAAGCGTAGGCAAATCCGCGCTTCTTTATGCCGAGCACCGAGACGAGTCCTATTGGACGAAGTGACTGATACTACGCTTCCAGGAAAAGCCACTAAGCTTCAGCTACAGAGAAACCGTACCGTAAACCGACACTGGTAGGCAGGGTGAGAATCCCAAGGCGCTTGAGAGAACTCGGGTGAAGGAACTAGGCAAAATGGCACCGTAACTTCGGGAGAAGGTGCGCCCTCCGACGTGGTCACATGCGTGACTGAGCGTTAGAGGGTCGCAGTAACCTGGCCGCTGCGACTGTTTATCAAAAACACAGCACTCTGCAAACACGAAAGTGGACGTATAGGGTGTGACGCCTGCCCGGTGCTGGAAGGTTAATTGATGGGGTCAGCCGCAAGGCGAAGCTCTTGATCGAAGCCCCAGTAAACGGCGGCCGTAACTATAACGGTCCTAAGGTAGCGAAATTCCTTGTCGGGTAAGTTCCGACCTGCACGAATGGCGTAACGACAGCGGCGCTGTCTCCACCCGAGACTCAGTGAAATTGAAATCGCTGTGAAGATGCAGCGTTCCCGCGGCAAGACGGAAAGACCCCGTGAACCTTTACTATAGCTTTACACTGAACGTTGAGTTCTTCTGTGTAGGATAGGTGGGAGGCTATGAAACCGAGACGCTAGTTTCGGTGGAGCCATCCTTGAAATACCACCCTGAAGTGCTTGACGTTCTAACCTAGGTCCGTAATCCGGATCAGGGACCGTGTATGGTGGGTAGTTTGACTGGGGCGGTCTCCTCCCAAAGAGTAACGGAGGAGCACGAAGGTACGCTCAGCGCGGTCGGACATCGCGCACTGTGTGCAAAGGCATAAGCGTGCTTGACTGCGAGATCGACGGATCAAGCAGGTACGAAAGTAGGTCTTAGTGATCCGGTGGTTCTGTATGGAAGGGCCATCGCTCAACGGATAAAAGGTACTCCGGGGATAACAGGCTGATACCGCCCAAGAGTTCATATCGACGGCGGTGTTTGGCACCTCGATGTCGGCTCATCACATCCTGGGGCTGTAGCCGGTCCCAAGGGTATGGCTGTTCGCCATTTAAAGTGGTACGCGAGCTGGGTTCAGAACGTCGTGAGACAGTTCGGTCCCTATCTGTCGTGGGCGTTGGAGATTTGAGAGGGGCTGCTCCTAGTACGAGAGGACCGGAGTGGACGTTCCGCTGGTGTTCGGGTTGTCATGCCCATGGCATTGCCCGGTAGCTACGAACGGAAGCGATAACCGCTGAAAGCATCTAAGCGGGAAGCGCGCCTCAAGATGAGATCTCCCGAGACTTCGAGTCTCCTTAAGGCACCATCAAGACTAGGTGGTTGATAGGCGCGGTGTGGAAGTGCAGCAATGCATTGAGCTTACGCGTACTAATGAGCCGTGAGGCTTGACCATATAACCCCAAGACGCTTTGTTTAACGCGCTTCCTGCGCGAGTAAAAGCGGCCATCCATGGCCGCACTCCTCAGGAAAAGCACGCTTCGACGAATGCATCTCGAAACAAAATTTCACCTCGACGCTTGTCACTCGTTTACCCCTTTGCCGGACTGGCGCATTCGTGCGCTGTCCGCACCCCTTCCCTGGCGGCTATAGCGCTGTGGCCCCACCCGATCCCATCCCGAACTCGGAAGTGAAACGCAGCTGCGCCGATGGTAGTGTGAATTCTCATGCAAGAGTAGGTCACCGCCAGGGGCTTTATCCCTCAAACGCCTTCCCATCCGGGAAGGCGTTTGTCTTTGTGCG
>NZ_JBFTQX010000032.1:0-975 GCF_056399225.1 Dyella sp. 01N448
GCCAGCTGGTCCAACAGATAGCCGGGGCCGGCACCCAGATCGAGGAAGCGGCGAACCTCCCTGCGTGCGTAAAGCACGGCTTCGCCTGCGCGAACCAGTCCGTCGCCCGAGGCGCGCTCACGCGCTGCCTTCAGTTCTTCGTTCCAGTAGTCGAGGTCGTAGTCCCGGGGGGAGACGCCGCGGTCCATGTCTGCGAGGACTTGCGGTTCGATGAAGATCGAGTCGCAGGCTTTGCAGGAGAAATAAGGGAAACCGTCGACGTCGCGAAATGGCTCGGTCGTCTTGGATTTTAGGCAAACAGGGCAATCGTGTGTCATGTGGGCACTTTAGCTGACTGCTGTTACGACAGGCGCGTGATGCAGGTCAATTCGCTCGCATCTAAGGGGGTCATTAGATCATGAAGCATCGCTGGAACCCTTAGTGAAAGCCGAAAGGCCCGGCCTTAACACAAAGTTTCGCATTGGGCCGATGGTCAGCCCCGTCACGCATGGCGGCTCGCGCGATTCATGTCCAAAGCAGTCTTCGATAGAGCTTTCGCCAGCTCAGCGGCACTCGTCGCCAAGACCTTCTCATCGCGACGCGGCTAAGCGATTCATCTTGAAAATAATAGGAGCGTGCGGACTCAAATGCCGCGATATAGAGCAGCGCAGATTCGCGCAGAAGTCGCACATTGGCTTCCACGGGCGCGTAGAAGCGGTCGCTGGTGAACTGCTGCTGGCCTTGAGTTGGCTGGAATTCCGCCAGGAACGCAAACGACTTCCCGGGCAGGGGCGTAATGCAGAATCCGAAGGGCTCGAAGATGTGGCGCAAGCCCGTGATGCCGTAAGAGACGATATGCCCGCGCTTGCGGGGATCGAGGTAGCCCGGATCTTCCTGGCGAACGTAGTGCGGCAATCCCGTATTGAACAGCCAGGTGGAGTCCGGCGCGGCGACGGCGGCCAGGCCCTCGGCAAGTTTGCCCAGCATGCGGGGCGT
>NZ_JBFTQX010000033.1:0-710 GCF_056399225.1 Dyella sp. 01N448
GTCGCGCACAGGGTGCGCTCCCACAAGGGGTGGCGGCGGGTTGACGGGCCGCACCCCTTGCCCGGCGTGATGCGTTTGACGTCGATGATGATGAAGGCGGTGGCGTACCGCGTCTGAACACCGGCTCTTTGTGGGAGCGCACCTTGTGCGCGACTGCCCCAAGAGCCGGGCATGCGGGGGTGGTCGCGACGACTTTGAAATGAGGCACCTRGTGGGTTGCTGTCGCGCACAGGGTGCGCTCCCACAAGGGGTGGCGGCGGGTTGACGGGCCGCCGCCATACCCGGCGAAATGCATTTGACGGCGATGGTGATGAGGGCGCAGGGGTTTTGGGTTTAAAAGCTCGGATACCTACACCTCCGCGAGCACCCGCCCCTCACCCCGACCCTCTCCCCGAAGGGGAGAGGGAGAAGTGGCGTGCACCGCGAAAACCGGCCTACCAAGGGCAAAGCCGATGCGCAGCGAGGCCCCGCTTTAAGTCCTCAGCGATTCGGGCGCGTTGCGCAGCGCTTGGAAGTACCCCCTGTGTACCCTCGGAGGTTGTCCCACAACAGCGCACCTCGAGCGTTCGGGCTTATCCCAACACGATGCTGCGGGCGTTATCAGGCCATTTTCTTTGGGTTACTTTCGACGCGAAGCTAGTCCCGTGGGATCTTTTGGGCCAGCAAAAGAAAAGTGACTCGAGCGGCGGCAGCCGATCGAAACGCCCGCC
>NZ_JBFTQX010000034.1:0-494 GCF_056399225.1 Dyella sp. 01N448
TCCCTGTCCTGTCGAAAAACTGGCCGCATCCATGCGGCCACCCTTCGGGCTTTCCTCCACCCGCCCGCCGCGTCATACGGGGACCCCGAGATCAAGAGCCGCATCAAGAGCCACGCGACTTCTGACGCTGTTGGGCCGCTCTTTTGTAGGAGCGCACTTGTGCGCGACCAGCCGACGGAGCGGTGCATCCAGGTGGTGCGGTCGCGCACAAGTGCGCTCCTACAAGGGGGACGCAGGTCCGTGGATGGCGGATCAATCTTGCCGGTCGGCTCTTCTGTGGGAGCGCACCCTGTGCGCGACAAACCTACGGAGCGGTATACCCAGGCGTGGCTGTCGCGCACAGGGTGCGCTCCCACAGACAAGAAGGCGCGGCAAGGAAAAGGCGGGACGATCAAAGCCGATGCGCAGCGAGACCCCGCTTTAAGTCCTCAGCGATTCGGGCGCGTTGCGCAGCGCWTTGARGTACCCSCTGTGTACCCTCGGAGGTTGTCCCA
>NZ_JBFTQX010000035.1:0-452 GCF_056399225.1 Dyella sp. 01N448
TACTGGAACGAAGAACTGAAGGCAGCGCGTGAGCGCGCCTCGGGCGACGGACTGGTTCGCGCAGGCGAAGCCGTGCTTTACGCACGCAGGGAGGTTCGCCGCTTCCTCGATCTGGGTGCCGGCCCCGGCTATCTGTTGGACCAGCTGGCAGCCACTTTTCCGGCGCATTCCGATCTTTTCCACGCGGTCGAGCTGTTTCCGCCCGAGGAACACAGCACACACRAGAACTATGTGGTCGGCGACGTCGGCTCCCTCTCCGGGAAGTTCGACGCGGGCGTCTGCRTTGAGGTCGTTGAACACCTCACGCCCCGCATGCTGGGCAAACTTGCCGAGGGCCTGGCCGCCGTCGCCGCGCCGGACTCCACCTGGCTGTTCAATACGGGATTGCCGCACTACGTTCGCCAGGAAGATCCGGGCTACCTCGATCCCCGCAAGCGCGGGCATATCGTCTC
>NZ_JBFTQX010000036.1:0-387 GCF_056399225.1 Dyella sp. 01N448
AGGGTGCGCTCCCACAAAGAACTGAGCGGCAGCATTGATCCGCCATCCACAGGCCAGCGCGATCCCTTGTAGGAGCGCACTTGTGCGCGACCGCGGCGCCGCGATGCATCGCTCCGGTTGGTCGCGCACAAGTGCGCTCCTACAAAAGACCGACCGGCCCCGCAACGCCGAGCGTTGGGCTCTTGATCAGGCTCTTGATCAGGCTCTTGATCAGGCTCTTGATCAGGCTCTCGCCCTTCGGGGTCCCCGTATGACGCGGCGGGCGGGTGGAGGAAAGCCCGAAGGGTGGCCGCAGGGATGCGGCCAGTTTTTCGACAGGACACGGATGTCCTGTCGAAAAACCCCGCAACCCGCACGCGCACCTGGAGGGCCAAAGGCCCGGAAGGC
>NZ_JBFTQX010000037.1:0-383 GCF_056399225.1 Dyella sp. 01N448
AACCGGAGCGATGCATCGCGATGCATCGCGGCGCCGCGGTCGCGCACAAGTGCGCTCCTACAAGGGATCGCGCTGGCCTGTGGATGGCGGATCAATGCTGCCGCTCAGTTCTTTGTGGGAGCGCACCCTGTGCGCGACAAACCTACGGAGCGGTACACCCCCGCGTGGCCGTCGCGCACAGGGTGCGCTCCCACAGACAAGCCAAGCGCCAGGCGCGGCACCAAGTGCGCCATCTGTGACCCACAGCCGATGCGCAGCGATAAGTCCCTTTAAGTCCTCAGCGATTCGGGCGCGTTGCGCAGCGCTTGGCAGGTACCCTCGGAGGTTGTCCCATCAGACGCACCTCAAGCCACCTCAAGCGTTCGGGCTTATCCCAGCACGAT
>NZ_JBFTQX010000038.1:0-378 GCF_056399225.1 Dyella sp. 01N448
CGCCCGCAGCATCGTGCTGGGATAAGCCCGAACGCTTGAGGTGCGTCTGATGGGACAACCTCCGAGGGTACACAGCGGGTACTGCCAAGCGCTGCGCAACGCGCCCGAATCGCTGAGGACTTAAAGCGGGGCCTCGCTGCGCATCGGCTTTGGGTCACACATGGCGCACCTGGTGCCACGCCTGGCGCTTGTCTGTGGGAGCGCACCCTGTGCGCGACAGCCRCGCCGCGGTGTACCGCTCSGTWGGTTTGTCGCGCACAGGGTGCGCTCCCACAAAGAACTGAGCGGCAGCATTGATCCGCCATCCACAGGCCAGCGCGATCCCTTGTAGGAGCGCACTTGTGCGCGACCGCGGCGCCGCGATGCATCGCTCCGGTT
>NZ_JBFTQX010000039.1:0-370 GCF_056399225.1 Dyella sp. 01N448
TTTTTTGACGTCGATGGTGATGAAGGCGGTGGCGTACCGCATCTGAACACCGGCTCTTTGTGGGAGCGCACCCTGTGCGCGACAGCCGCAAGAGCCGGGCATGCGGGGGTGGTCGCGACGACTTTGAAATGAGGMACCTRGTGGGTTGCKGTCGCGCACAGGGTGCGCTCCCACAAGGGGTGGCGGCGGGTTGACGGGCCGCACCCCTTGCCCGGCGTGATGCGTTTGACGTCGATGRTGATGAAGGCGGTGGCGTACCGCATCTGAACACCGGCTCTTTGTGGGAGCGCACCCTGTGCGCGACAGCCGCAAGAGCCGGGCATGCGGGGGTGGTCGCGACGACTTTGAAATGAGGCACCTGGTGGGTTGC
>NZ_JBFTQX010000040.1:0-353 GCF_056399225.1 Dyella sp. 01N448
GCCTTCCGGGCCTTTGGCCCTCCAGGCCTTCCGGGCCTTTGGCCCTCCAGGTGCGCGTGCGGGTTGCGGGGTTTTTCGACAGGACATCCGTGTCCTGTCGAAAAACTGGCCGCATCCCTGCGGCCACCCTTCGGGCTTTCCTCCACCCGCCCGCCGCGTCATACGGGGACCCCGGGGATCAAGAGCCACATCAAGGGCCGCGTAACGGACGGTGTTGCGGGGCGTCTCTTCTTTTGTAGGAGCGCACTTGTGCGCGACCAACCGGAGCGATGCATCGCGGCGCCGCGGTCGCGCACAAGTGCGCTCCTACAAGGGATCGCGCTGGCCTGTGGATGGCGGATCAATGCTGCCGC
>NZ_JBFTQX010000041.1:0-352 GCF_056399225.1 Dyella sp. 01N448
GTATATCGGCGACACCGACGACGGCTCCGGCCTGCACCACATGGTCTATGAGGTGGTCGACAACGCCATCGACGAGGCCCTGGCTGGTCACGCCGGTATATCGGCGACACCGACGACGGCTCCGGCCTGCACCACATGGTCTATGAGGTGGTCGACAACGCCATCGACGAGGCCCTGGCTGGTCACGCCGACCTGGTCCAGGTCATCCTGAACGAGGACGGCTCGGTCACCGTGACCGACAACGGTCGCGGCATTCCGACCGGCATCCACGAGGGCGAAGGCGTCTCGGCGGCCGAGGTCATCATGACCCAGCTGCACGCCGGCGGTAAGTTCGACCAGAACTCCTACAAGG